>NZ_KI914851.1:56508-58367 GCF_000520555.1 Arthrobacter sp. Br18
GCCGTGAACGGCCGTGTCCGTTGCCCCCAGCCCAGAGGCGAGAGCAGGGAAGGCCACGCCGCGGTGACGCGCGTCAGGCCGACATCGGGAGTGCCGAGGGAATCGCCGATGCCTCGCATCAGATAGGCGGCGCCGACCAGGCCTGCCGCGGCCCCATTGGCGCTGCGTCCGGACGGCAGCACCTGGGCGATCACCGCAGCGGCGGCAACGAAGAACAGCCCCACCGCACCGACCGCTGCCCCGGCCACGAACGACCCGGCGGCGGGGAGGCCGGCGGCGGCGAAACCCGCGGCGACCGCCACAGCAAGCGCCAGGTTCGCGCAGGCGCCCAGCAACAGCGTGGCCACGAGGGGAGCGGCACGGGGAATCGGCGTGGAGCCGAGAAGTTCGGCGCGCCCGAGCTCTTCATCGGCGCGTGTGTGCCGCACGACCAGGAGGGTGCTCATCAACCCGGCCAGAACTGCGGTGAAGGAGTAGCCCTGGAAGAACACCACCGGGCCGACGCCGGTCCCGTCGGGGAGCCCACGGAGGAAGAGGAACGCCGGGCTCGCCGCGGCAACGGAGACGATTGCCCGCCGCTCCCCCTCGTCCCCGAATTGCCCGGCTACCGCGGTGGAGGTGACGAAGCCCAGAAGCGCGATACCCAGGATCCACCCGGAAAGGACGCTCCGGTCCCGGCGGGCCTGCACGAGGCCCAGGCGGACGACGGCGGGCATCAGTCCTCCCGACCGTCCGGCACGGCATAATGACGCAGAAACAGCGCCTCCAGCGAGGGCGGGGCCGCGGTGATACCGGTGACACCGGCGGCCGCGAGGCCTTCCAGGACGGAGTCCAGGTCAGCGGCGTCGGCATCGAACGCGGTTCCGGAACCCTCGGGTTGCAGGTTGTGCACGCCCGGCAGCGACTCCAGCACCGCCGGATATGCCGCCGTCGTGATCAGAAAGTGGATCCGGGTTAGATGGCGGAGCTCGGCGAGGGTGCCCGATTCCACCGCGGTCCCCGCGCGGATGATGGTGACCCTGTCGCAGAGCTGCTCCACCTCGCTGAGGATATGGCTGGAGAGCAGCACTGTTGCCCCGTCCCCACGGACCCGCTCGATCTGGTGCCGGAAGACGGACTCCATGACCGGGTCCAGGCCGGAGCTTGGTTCATCCAGAAGGTAGAGGCGGGCCGGGCGGGCGAACGCGGCGATGAGCACCGCTTTCTGGCGGTTGCCCTTCGAGTAGGATCGGGACTTCCGCCTCGGGTCGAAATCGAACTCGTCGATGAGCTCGCGGCGAAGCCGTTCGTCAGTGCCGCCGCGCAGTCCGGTCAGCAGGTCGATGATTTCGCCGCCGGACAGGCCCGGCCAAAGACTCACGTCTCCGGGTACGTAGGCGACATCGCGGTGTGCCCGGACGGGATCCGTCCAGGGGTCCAGGTCGAAGACCCGGGCCGCGCCGGAGGTGGGGCGGATCAGGCCCAGCAGTATTTTGAGGGTGGTCGACTTCCCGGCCCCATTCGGTCCGAGGAAACCGTGCACCTCCCCGGAGGCGACGCGGAGATCAAGGCCGGAGAGCGCGGTGATCCGGCCGAACTTCTTTCCGAGCCGGTCGGTTTCGATGACGGGCGGCCCGATGGCCACGGCCGGTTGCATCCCCTGTCCGCCCTCCGCCCTGTCCGCGATCCCTACCCGCGATGCGGCCCTACGACGTCCGTCCTGAGCGGCTCTTCGTGCATGCCGACCAGGCGCGGGGCAATGCGGGCTCCCTTTCCGGCAGCCCGCTCCTGGTGATCAGCCCAGCCCCTCGAAAAGGCCGGCTGCCTCAGCGCCGGTTGAGGATACTGCGGATCTTCCCGCCGATCCCTCCAGTGGCGGG
>NZ_KI914851.1:58467-63406 GCF_000520555.1 Arthrobacter sp. Br18
CCCGCCGATCCCTCCAGTGGCGGGCGTACCCGCGGTTCCCCTGCCGGTGTTCAGTCCACCTGTCCGGGGGCTTCCACCAGTGGGGCGGCCGGCCCGTCCTGCATACTTGCCGGCGGCATTCTTGATCATATTGCTCAAACCCATGACGAACTCCTTCGGTGCGCGCTTCGGCCGACAACGGTCGGTCTGCTGTCGAGCCTACGCGCGTACCGGCTCTGCTGGCTACGGTTTGTCCGACCGGTTCCACCGTTCTTCGGGGGCGGCAGGGCGGCCCTGCGGCCAGAATCCACGCTGCTTCATCACTCCTGCCAGCAGGTCCGCCCGGTCGGAAACTATCCCGCCCACTCCCAGGTCCAGCAGCCTCGTCATGGTGGGCTCATCGTTGATCGTCCAGACATGCACCTCGAGCGAGGCGGCCCTGCACCGGCGGATGTATCCGGCAGTCGCCACCGGGATCCCCCGGTAGCGCAGCGGAACCTGGACCGCGTCCACACGGGCCGCGCGGGCGATGGCCCGTGTCAGCCCGAACGGACCGAGGACGCGGATCAGGAGGTTCACCAGCGCCCCGGCCGACGACGCCGTGCGCCGGGTGAGCAGGCGCAACACCTTCCTCCGGCGGAGGTCGGAGAAGGACGCCACCAGCACGCGGTCGTGAGCACCGCACCGGTTGACGACATCGGCGAACGCCTCCACCGACGCGTCGTCCTTGACGTCCACGTTGAACCGGAGGTGCGGCCAGCGCAGCAACACCTCCTCCAGGGTCGGGATGGGCTCGCGGCCGCCGATCAGCACGCTTCGCAGCTCATCCCGCGTCCGGTCGGCGAGGGGACCTGACGCATCGGTCACACGGTCCAGCATCCGGTCGTGGAACACCATCACCACACCGTCCCGTGAGGTGCGCACGTCGGTCTCGAGCCAGCCGTAGCCCAGTT
Organism: Arthrobacter sp. Br18; assembly: GCF_000520555.1. Classification (GTDB taxonomy): domain Bacteria; phylum Actinomycetota; class Actinomycetes; order Actinomycetales; family Micrococcaceae; genus Arthrobacter_D. The sequence continues at coordinate 59,400 of NZ_KI914851.1, forward strand.
CGACGGAGCGGAGGAAAGCCGCAGCCGAGTTCTCGTCACCGTCGGTCGCGAACCCGCGGTGCGACAGCGCAAGCGGCTGCGCTTCGGCGTCGTGCGCCTGGACCGAAAAGCCGTGCGAGCCCGACGTGGAGAAGTACGGAAAGCTCACGGAAGAAGCGCCGTCAGGCCGTCTTGAGCGCAGCCAGCCGCTGTTCGAGGACCTGCGCCACCCCGTCATCCTCGAACGCGGGAGCCATCAGGTTCGCGGCCTCAAGGGCCGCGGCGTGGCCCGATGCCATGGCGTAGCCGTAGCCGGCCCACTCGAGCATCTGGATGTCATTGGGCATGTCACCGAAAGCGACGACGTCCGCCGCGGCAATTCCGCGCGATGCCGCGTACTCGGCGAGGGTCACGGCCTTGTTGATATGGGGGACCGCCATCTCCAGCAGGGCGATGGCCGGCGCCGAGTGGGTGGCCGACACCAGGTGCTGCACGGCCGGACGGACCCTGTGCAGGAACTCGTCGGGGTGCACGTCCCTTTCCCGTGCAAGGAACTTCACCACCTCCTCGCCGGGCAGCGACTCCTCGAAGGACAGGGCCTCGATGCTGCCCAGGATCTCCGAGGTCCCGGGGTCGGCGAATCCGGGCTCGATCTTGAATCCCGAAACGGTTTCGGCGGCAAAGGCGGCGGCCGGATACAGATCCCGGATGATGTCGCGGGCCTCGTAGATGTGCCGGTGATCGAGCAGATGGACGTCGAGGACGCGCTCTGCCTTCAGGTCGTAGGTCAACGCGCCGTTGGAGCAGATCACGGTGCCGAGGTGGCCGAGCTGATCGCGCAGCGGCTGCAGCCAGCGCGGGGGCCGTCCGGTCACGAAGACGACGTCGATGCCCGCTGCAGCGCAGTCCTGGAAGGCCTGGACGGTCCGCGCGCTCATCCTGCCGTCAGTGCCCACGATCGTGCCGTCCATATCGCTTGCGACCAGCCGCATTCCCCGCTCCTTCATCTGCACTCCATTAAACCCTGCCCTGCTACTGCTCGAAAGTTCCGATCAGGCGTGCGCGGCCGATGCCATGTGTGAACAGGTTGAACCCGAGGTAGGCCGGGCTTGCATCGGCCGGAATGTCGAGGGTTTCGACGTCGACCGCATGAACCACCACGTGGTAATGGTGGGCACCGTGGCCCTCCGGAGGAGCCGCGCCTATGAAACCGGCGAAGCCGCCGTCGTTCTTGAGCTGGATGGCGCCGTCGGGCAGGCCTGCTCCGCCGTCGCCTGCGGCGTTGGAAGCCAGGGACGTGGTGCCGACGGGAAGATTGAACACCGCCCAGTGCCAGAACCCGCTTGCCGTGGGAGCATCGGGATCGTAGGCCGTGACAGCGAAGCTTCGGGTGCCCTCCGGAAAGCCCGACCAGGACAGCTGGGGGGACACGTCCTCACCACCGGCCCCCATCATCCCGGAGGCCTGGGCGGCATTGAGCGGCTCACGGTGATCGATGTCGTCGCTGGTCAACTGGAAATCGGCAACCTTCGGAAGGTCGGCGTAGGGGTCGCGCGTCATGAAAGTTCTCCTAGTTCAGTGCGGGACGGCGGGTTGGCCCCCGCGCGTGAAACGGTCACCGCTGCCGCCCGTGCGGCGTAGACAAGAATGGCGGCCAGCTGTTCACGGGTTATTCGGCGCAGCTCCTTCCGGCGATGGGCGCCGTCGAGCTCGAGATCCACGAGCGCGCCGAGCAGTGCCGCCATGAAGGAGTCCCCTGCGCCCACGGTATCCACCACGCTGGTTGCTGGAGCCTTCACTTCGGCCTCACCGGCCGCACATACTCCCCAGGGCCCCTTCGAGCCGCGCGTCACCACCACGAGGGAGCACCCCTGGGCCAGCCAGCTCCGTGCTGAATCCAGCGCGGACCGTCCCGGATACAGCCATTCGAGGTCCTCGTCGGACGCCTTGACGACGCCGGCGAGCGCCGCGAACCGCTCGGCGGCAGCGCGCGCGAAGTCGGCATCGCGAATGATGGTCGGGCGGCAGTTCGGGTCGTAGGAAATGGTTGCGACGGGGTGCGCCTGCTCGACGAGCCGCAGTACCTCGGTGGCTCCGGGGACCAGCATGGTGGCGATGGAACCGGTGTGCAGCAGGGTGGTGCCGTCCAACAGGGCGGGTAGGTGCTCCCGGAGTCCCGGCAGGTCCCACACCAGCTGGAACTCGTAGGAAGCGCCCCCCGCGGGATCCAGGCGTGCCGTGGCCACGCTCGTGGGATGGACGTCCGGTGGAAGTGGGGAAAGGACGGAGTTGTCGCGGAGGTGCTGCTCGATCATGCGGCCATAGGCGTCGTCGCCGAACCGGCCCACGAACTGGGCAGGGTGGCCCAGCCGGGCAAGGCCCACCGCTACATTCATGGGGCTTCCGCCGACGTGGGCGCGGGGAGAGGCGGTATCGCTGACAACTTCGTCGATGAGGGTTTCCCCGATTACGGTGAGCACCCTGTCAAAGTACCAGCCGCACCTGAACGATCCACTCCCACAGGGCTTCTCAGGCGTCGCCCCCGACAGCGGTCTTGCCGGGTCCGGGCTTTCCCCGGAAACGGTGCACGCTGTAAACGATGAGCGACAGCGCAATCACCGAGGAGATAATCAGGCTGATTCCGGTGCCGGACCCCCCGAACAGCCACCAGTCGTCATCGAGGAACCACCAGTCCGGCACGGGAACCTGCACAATCCACAGCACGCCGAACCCCATGATGATCAGGGCTCCCAGGCAGCTCAGCAGGATGCGGGGAATGGTCTTCACGCCGACGGCGGCGGCCTGGAAAGCGCGGGCCTTGATGGGGGCGAGGTGGCGCTTGGCCCAGTCGTACTGCTGGGACAGAACTGCCAGCCCTCCCACGAGCATGAGCAGCCCTGGGCCGGGAAGCACCAGTCCGGCGATGCCGAGGACCACCAGGGTCCACCCGAGCACCTCGATGCCGGTACGCCGCACCCACCCGGCTACCCGCTCTTTAGCTGCCACCTACACAGGATTGCATAGTCAGCCGCCAATTTTCGACGCGCGGCACGGCCGCCCGGGCAGGAGCGCGGAACAAAATCAGGGGTGCATGCGTTTGCATCTACATTAGCGGCCATGGGGCCGGTGAGCAACCAGGAGGACTACCGTGACTGCGAAAACCGAGGGCCTGCACCATGTCACCGCCATTGCCGGGGACCCGCAACGGAACATCGACTTCTACATCCGGGGCCTGGGGCTCCGGCTCGTGAAGAAGACCGTCAACTTCGATGATCCCGGCACGTATCACCTCTACTACGGCGACGAAGCCGGCACACCCGGCTCGCTGCTCACCTTCTTCCCGTGGCAGGGTGTCCGCAGCGGCCGCGTCGGCAGCGGCCAGTCGACCACCACCGCGTTCTCCGTTCCCTCGGGAACCCTGGGCTGGTGGCAGGAACATTTCAAGGGCATCGGGGTGGCGTCCACCGTGTCACGTGCCTCGTCCGAGGAGGAGCGACTGTCGCTCCGTGATCCGGACGGCCTGCAGATCGATCTGGTGGCTTCGTCGCTGACGGACCCGCGCAACCCGTGGGACTCCGCTTCGGTGCCCGCGCAGTACGCCGTCCGGGGACAGCACTCCTCGGTGCTCACAGTCACCGATCCGGAACCCACGCTCGAGACCCTGACCCACGACCTCGGCATGAGGCTGCTGGGTGAATCCGGCGGCCGGTACCGCCTGTCCACGCACGACGGCGAACCCGGGACGGTCGTGGATATCGTCGCGGACCCGTCCGGAGACCCCGGTCTGGTGGCCGGTGGAACGGTGCACCACATCGCTTTCCGCGTTCCCGACCAGCAGACCCAGGAGGTATGGCGGCAGGAACTTGCCGCGGGAGGGTACAGCGTGACCGCGATCCTCGACCGCCAGTACTTCACCTCCATCTACTTCCGCGAGCCCGGCGGCACCCTGCTCGAAATGGCAACCGACACGCCGGGCTTCAACATCGACGAACCCCTGCTCGAGCTCGGCCGCTCCCTGAAGCTTCCGC
>NZ_KI914851.1:63506-65544 GCF_000520555.1 Arthrobacter sp. Br18
CCGTGGCTCGAGCCGAACCGCGACGCCATCTCCCACGCCGTGGCGAAGATCGAACTGCCCGAGGAGAACAACCCCGCCATACCGGCAGTCCCGGGGAGGGGCCGGTCATGACCGACCACCAGGAATGGCCTCACGTCTTCGAGCCGGGCAGCGCCGATGAGCCAGTACTGCTGCTGCTGCACGGAACCGGCGGCAGCGAGCACGACCTCCTGCCGCTTGCCGCACGGCTCGCACCCCGGGCCGGCGTCCTCTCGCCGCGGGGTCCTGTGCAGGAGAACGGCAGCAACCGCTGGTTCCACCGCATCGCGGAGGGGGTGTTCGACGTCGACGACGTGATCCGGCGGGCCGGTGAACTGGCGTCCTTCCTGGCATGGGCCCGGGAGACCTATGGCCTCGGTGACCGGCAGGTCATCGCCGTCGGGTTTTCCAACGGGGCGAACATGGGGCTGGCCGCAGTCCTCCTCCACCCGCAAGCGCTGGCCGGTGTTATTGCCTTCTCGGGAATGTATCCCCTGAAGGGCCGTACGGTCGATGCCGACCTGTCCGCCATCGACGTCGCGCTGTTCAACGGCGACGCCGACCCGATGGCACCGCTGGACAGCGTCGAACAGCTCGCCGCGGTGCTCGAAAGCCGGGGTGCACGCCTCACCCGTTCCGTGAGCACCGGCGGACACGGCGTGCACCCCTCGGACATTTCCGGTGCCGTGTCCTGGCTGGTCGACCGTAGCCGTAGGGTGGATTCATGACTACTCCCCCAGCAACGCCGACGAACGTGTCCGCCAGGGCAACCGAGCTGCTGCGCCTGCACACCTCACCAAAAATCCTGCAGGTCATCAACGTGTGGGACGCCATCACCGCCAGGACCATCGAGGCAGTGCCCGGAACGGAGGCGCTGGCCACCGCAAGCCACTCCATTGCGGCCTCGCTCGGCTACGACGACGGCGAGAACATTCCCGTTGAGCTCATGATCGACGCTGTCGGCAGGATCGCTGCGGCCACGTCCCTTCCCGTCAGCGCCGACCTGGAATCGGGCTACGGAGATCCCGGGGACACCGTGCGGCGGGCCATCGGCGTCGGGGTGGTCGGCGCCAATATCGAGGACCAGATGCGGCCGCTCGCCGCTGCCGTGGCCCAGATGGAGGCTGCGGTGAAGGCCGGTCAGGCGGAGGGCATCGACTTCGTGCTGAATGCCCGTACCGACGTGTTCCTGAAGGGAGCCGACCGCGACCGTTCGGACGTCCTGGCGGACGCGATCGAGCGCGGCAGGGCCTTCCTCGATATCGGCGCGGCCAGCGTGTTCGTTCCGGGGCTCCTCGATGAACCGACAGTCCGCGCGCTGGTGGAGGGGATCGGACAGCAGCGCGTCAGCGTCATCAACGTGCCGGGCTCCCTCGCGCCATCGAAACTCCAGGAACTCGGTGTGGCCCGTATCTCCTACGGTCCCTGGACCCAGCGCGTCGCCCTGACGGCCCTTGCCGACGCCGCTGCCGCACTCCTCGCCGACGGCGCACTTCCGGACGGAACGCGCCCGCTGAACTAGCGCTGTTCCTGAACGATGGTCGTCTCCACCGGTCGACGCACGGCGGCTCCTTGTCCTCCCCGCGCTGAGGAAGAGCATTGCAGGGTGGCGATTTTCGATCTCCGTCCGCTACGTGCGGGATGAGTGGAGTTGCATGACGCGCGTCGCCCGCGCCGATGGCTCGTGGAACCCGGGTCCTTCGAGATCGGAGCCGTCCCTGTGACCATGGCTCAGTACGCGAGCGTGAGGGGAACAGGTTCCGCTCATTCCCGGACGTCCACGGCAAGGGAACGCCCGAGGACCTCGACCACGCCCTCCCAGGCAGGGGTGCCGGGGTCGATCATGGCGAAGTGGTCGCCGGGAAGGATCGTCAGCGTAGCCTCCGCGCCCGCCCGGCTCGCTGCATCGACATAGCTTGTGGACTGGCTGAGGGGCACCGTGGTGTCGTCCTCGCCGTGCAGCACATACACGGGAATGTCCAGGGGAACGGCGCTCATCGGATCGGCGAGCCTGTAGCGG
>NZ_KI914852.1:0-803 GCF_000520555.1 Arthrobacter sp. Br18
CATCATTCCAAAGACCACCCCGAAGATTTAGGAGACACGCCCTAAGCACCCTTAGCATTACCGGGGTACTGTAGGAGGAACTTATCAACCAACACGACTCGGAGGGCTCCATGTCTGCTCAGAATCCCGATCCGGAGGACGACAACATCACCGGCCTCGAGCCGGGCGGCGGTGTCCCCCCGGGCGAGACGCCGCCGGGGGAATCGAGTATGGGGGCGCCCCAGGGCCACGATGAGCATGGGCCGAAGAAAGGCTTTTCCGCCGTCTGGCTGGCTGTGATCGGCGTCATGGTGGTTCTGGTGTTCATCCTGATCATCGGCAACATCATTCCTTTCTTAACGGCTCGATCCGGGCCCACTGGGAATCGGTCAAAAGAGTAGTACGTGGCACGCACCCATCATTCCAAAGACCACCCCGAAGATTTAGGAGACACGCCCTAAGCACCCTTAGCATTACCGGGGTACTGTAGGAGGAACTTATCAACCAACACGACTCGGAGGGCTCCATGTCTGCTCAGAATCCCGATCCGGAGGACGACAACATCACCGGCCTCGAGCCGGGCGGCGGTGTCCCCCCGGGCGAGACGCCGCCGGGGGAATCGAGTATGGGGGCGCCCCAGGGCCACGATGAGCATGGGCCGAAGAAAGGCTTTTCCGCCGTCTGGCTGGCTGTGATCGGCGTCATGGTGGTTCTGGTGTTCATCCTGATCATCGGCAACATCATTCCTTTCTTCTGATCGGATGCACCTCCCCTGACGATCGAATCCTGACGATCGAACGAAAGCGGCCGGACAGTCCATGGAC
>NZ_KI914852.1:903-10021 GCF_000520555.1 Arthrobacter sp. Br18
CGGCCGGACAGTCCATGGACTGTCCGGCCGCTTTTGTCGTGGGTCGGCTTCAGAGCGAGTAGTACTCGCTCAGGGCCCGCTCCTCGTCGCCTGTGAGCTCCAGATCACTCGCGGCATCCGGTGAGTCGCCGATCTGCTCCTTGGTCCAGCCGAGGTGGAGATCAGCGCCCTCAAGGCGCGCCTTGGCGAGGGGCACGTAGTGCTTGCGGGTATTGAGCAGGCCGAGCGACACCGTGACCCAGCCCGGAAGACCTGATGCCTTCTCAAGGTGCACCTGGTTCACCTCCCCGAGCTTCATGCCTTCGCTGTCCCAGGCCGTTGCCTCCTGCAATTCGTTGACTTCAAGCTTCTCCATGATGTTTCCCTTCGTCCGGCGGGCTGCGGTTCGCTTACCATTCCAGCCCAGATGGGCCGCGAGGGCAACGCCGACGGGACTACGCCTTGTCTGCTGCCTCACCGAGCAGTGGGAGGAACCTCTCCAGCGCCCACGGCAGGCTCAGTGGATTGGCCGCGGAGACGGACAGGGTAAGCGTGTTGTCACTGTCGGCGACGAGTGCGCCGGTTTTCACCGCGGGTATCTGGCTGAGCAGCGGGTCAGTACTGATGGCCTCCTTGGTCGCGGCATCGGGCACCCAGGAGACGAAGACGTCGGCCTCGAGCTCATTAGCCCGCTCCGCCGACCAGGGGATGAAGAACTCAGAACTGCCCTGCGTGTTCTCGGTGACGACGTCGGCCTGGATCATCCCGAGTTCACCCAGGAAACGGGGGCGGTTGTCGTTCGCCGTGTAGATGTTCACGCCGTCGGCTCCGGCCGGCTCGAGGTTGCCGTAGATGAAGGTTTTCCCCTCGAGCTGCGGGTACTCGGCGGCAGCACTGTCGATCGTTTCTTCGGTCTTGGAGATGAGCTCGCCGGCCTGGTCCGCCAGACCGAGAGCCTCCCCGATGATCCTTGTCGAATCCTGCCACGCCGTTCCGTAGGCCACCTCAGGGTAGGCGATCACCGGGGCGATGGCGGAGAGAGTGTCGTAATCCTCCTGCGACAGGCCCGAGTAGACGCCCAGGATCACATCAGGATCGGTGGCGGCGATGTCGTCGAAGGGGATGCCGTCGACATCGGAATACTGCGCCGGAGCGTTTTCGCCCCCGATGGCCGCGTCGAGCTCTTCGAGCTTGGCGTCCTTCCACGGTGTGGACCCGTTCTCGTTCCCACCGTAGACGTCGATGGGCATACCGACCGGAACGACGCCGAGTGCCAGTGAGACGTCGGCATTGACCCAGGAAACGGTCGCCACACGCTCCGGTTTCTCTTCAATGGTGGTCTCGCCGAATGCATGCTCGATGGTGACGGGGAAGGCATCGGCTGCGCCGCCGTCGTTGCCGCCGGTAGCGGCTGATCCGCCATCAGTGGGGCCGGTGGAGCAGGCCGAAAGGGAGAAAAGTGCAATAGCGGCGGCGGTGAGAAGACCGCGCATTCGAGGGGGGCCATGGGGCTCCTTGACTTCTGTGGCCACGGGAGGCCATCGGGACGGGGTAGAAGTAAGGCTAGCCTCAGCAAACACAATTACGAAATGGTTTCATGGCGTAATGCGGTCAGGAGCCTCCCTTCCGGGCCTGCCGGGTCCTGCGGTCATTGGCCTTCTGCAGGGCGTCGACCAGTTCCGGCTTCGACATCGAGGATCGGCCCGGCACGTCAAGCTTCTTCGCCAACTGGTACAGGTGGTCCTTCGACGCGTTGGCATCCACGCCACCGGCGGTTTCGCGGGAGGTGTCCGCCCCGCCTGCTGCCTGGCTGTCGGAGGGGCCGTTCTCCTCCTTCGGCTCCCAGTGGTCGCCCACCTTCTCGTGGCTGTGCTTCAGGGCAGCATATGCCGTGCGGTGCGCCCGCTCCCCGTCGCCATACTGTTCCTCGGCTGATTCAAGCGTCGCCGCGTAGGTTTTCCGGGCCTTCTCATCGGAGCGCTGCAGGGTGCTTGGCAGTTCGTCCTCGTTGACCTCGCCCTTCTTCGTGAACCGTCCCACGGCGGGGACCTCCTGTCGTTCGGGATTGTCCGTTCTTCGATGGTAGGCCCCGAGACAGATTGTTGCATATAGCAACCATAAGGTGCCGTATGCCCACCGAAAGCACGGTCTTTGGACCTTTCATCTTTGATCCGGGGCGACGAGCCGGCGATCCTGTCCATCCCCACCCGCACCGGGATACGTTACTTGCACCCACCCGAACCAATGGAGGACTACAGGATGATCAAGCTGGCCAAAACACCACGAACCTGGGCACTGGGCATGGCCGCCCTGGTGGCCGCCCCACTGATCGTGGCTGCCCCCGTCCAGGCGAACGCCAACTTTCCCTCGCCCGAGGGCAACACGAGCACCTCCAGCATCCTCACCTACGACGACACCGTGAAGGAACTCCTGAAGCTGGAGAACACCTCGCGGTTCGGTGTAGACGTCTTCACGCTGGCGGAAGCCGGCACCGAGGTGAACACCAGCGAGCAGGGCCGCGACCTGTATGTCGCCACCGTCGGCGACGGTCCGCAGGATGTGTGGGTGCAGGGACGTATCCACGGGAATGAGCCCTACGGTGCTGAAGCGATCCTCAGCCTTCTCAAGGATCTCGGCACCAACGGCTCCCCGCAGTATGAGGAAATCCGGGATGCCTTCACCGTCCACTTCATTCCCATGTACAACCCGGACGGGAGCGAGCTGAATATCCGGCAGACCGTCCTCTGGGACAGCGCCGCCGGCCAGCCCCGCGTCGGCGCCGACGGCCGGGACCTCATAGTCGACCTCAACCGTGACTGGGTGGACGGGAAGTTCGAAGCACGCGAATCGCTTGCCTTCTACGAGTACTGGACCATGGTGGATCCGGCCTACGGCATCGACATTCACCACCAGGGTCTCAAGAAGGAATTCGGGACCGGTGACGACGTGACGCTGTCGCTTGGTATCTCGCTCGCTCCGGGCGGCCCTACACTTCCCAGCCTTGAAGGCGGACTCTACGACACCCTGACTCGGCAGATGCACAGTTACGTCTACGAGGAGCTCTCCGGTACGGGCTACATCAACATGGACCGATACCAGGTGGGCAATGGTCTCGAAATCGATATCAAGGGCGGAGTGGTATCAGCAATGATGCTGGGACTCAATTACCAGGGACTCAATGAAGAGGGCCATTCGAACCCCGTCGTCTTCTTCGAAACCTCCGGCAACACCAGCGACGGCTCCCTGGGGCAGAAGGCGCGAGGCAAGAGCATCCAGCAGAACATCCTTGCGATGCGGACGCTCCTCCACGGTCTGGCTACCGATGAGGTTCAGGCCACCGATCCCGAGGTGTGGGAGCAGATTCCCCACCAGCCGGTCACCGGTTACAGCACCGACTACGCGGGCGTCCTCCCCGTCATTCCGTAGCAGCCTGCAGGGGCGACGACGGCCCTGCCGCCGTCGTTCCTGCGCCGATGAAACCATCGAGGGCCGGGCCCACCGTCCCGGAGCCCTTGCAACCACCGCTTTCCCGACGTCCCTCCATCACCCGTCGGATGGGCGTCGTGTTTCCAGGGCGACCAGGGTTCCGCCGGCAATGAAGGCGAGGGTCGAGACCAGGACGAGCACAAGCGGAGCATCCCAACTTCCGGTTGCGGCATGGAGCGCACCGGCCAGGGGCGGACCGGCGGCCGCGGAAAGGTAGCCCCACGTCTGCACCCTGGCGGACATTCCCGCTGCCTCGCCATCCGAACGGGTCACCCGGGCGACGATCGAAAAGATGGTGGTGAAGCCGCCGCCCTGGGCGATCCCGCCGGCGATCGCCCACAGGACGTACCACTCGGGCCCAAGCAGGAGACCCAGGGGCAGGCTGACCCAGAGGATTCCAATGACGGCCACCGGCACCCAGGGCGGGGAGCGCGCGGCGAGCACTGCAGTCCCAAGTGCGCCCGCAATCGCGGCTACCTGAAAGAGGGATGCGGTGGCACCGGAAACGGCCAGGCCGAGCCCCCGGGTGTCGGCCAGCAGGGTGGGCAGCCACGCAGTGACGGAGTAATAGGCGAGCGCCTGTCCGCAGAAGGCGAGGGTCAGGAGCCACCCGATGCGTCGTACCCGGCCGGAGCCCCGGGACGGGGACGGTGCGGCGGGCGCTGCCGACGGCGCATGGGCCCGTCGGCGGGAGATCCCGATCCAGAAGATGAACCCGGCCAGGGGCAGCACGGCCCAGCCGGCCAGCGCCCAGCGCCAGCCCACCACCGCGGCCAGCGGCGCGGTGCCCAGGGAGGTGATCATCGATCCGAGGTTGAGCGCCGAGGTGTACGCGGCAGTCACACCGGACACCCGCTGCCACGGCACATCGCGTCGGATGAGGACCGGAACAACGATGTTGCCGACGGCGATCGCCGCGCCGATGACAATGGTGCCGAGCAACACCACCGGCGCCGGGCCGGCTGACCGAATGATTGATCCCACCAGGACACCCAGGAGGCACAGCAGGATGGCGGCCTCGGGGCCCGCGCGGCGGATCACGCGGGTCGCCAGGGGTGTGGCGAGGGCGAAGAACAGCACGGGCAGGCTGGTGAGCAGACCCGCCGCGGCTGCCGAGAAACCGACCTCCGCCTGGATGTCCGCGATGACCGGGGCCGGGGCCACGATCGGCCCGCGCAGGCTGAGTGCCACGAGGATGACCCCGGTGACGACCCACAGCAACGCCCGAGGGGGAGGTGGCTTGCGCGTGATGTCCCCTCCCTTCGTGGCCTCCGGGCCCTAGCCCAGAGCCTTCAGGTACTTCGCCAGCTCCCTGGGCGCTGAACGGGGGGCGACAGCTTCGACGGTCGCGTTGTAGTTGGTATTCGTGTTGACGTCATAGGTCAGCACCCGGCAGTCCGCCGTTTCGATGAACTCGATCCCGCACACCTCGAGGTGGTTGCGGCGCGCGAATTCTTCGTACCGGGCGATGATCGGGTGATCGAAGCCCTCGCGCAGGCTGAACAGCTGCTGGTCCGGCTCGGGCGCAATGGTCGCTCCGGGCGGCATGATGGGTTTGCCGCTCACCGGATCGATGGCGCAGGCGTCCGCCGGGCAGAGCTGGAATCCTCCGCGTGCGGTGTCGGCCTTGATCGCGTAGACGAACTCCCCGCCCACGATCTCGGCACGGGTGATGAAGGGCTCGGCTGCGTGTATGAATTCCTGCACCAGGGTGATGCCGTCCTGCGGTTCTTCGAACTCGTCGGAATCCACATAGGAGGCGAGCTCGTCATGGGATTCGAACTTCCGCACCCCGAGCCCCTTGCCGCCCTGGTTGTGTTTGATGATGAAGGGAACCGGGAAGTCCTTCGCCGCCTCGATGATCCGCCCGCGGCCGACAGCGGCCACCGTACGGGGAGTATCGATACCGGCCGCCCGCAGCGCGGTGAGCTGATCCACCTTGCTCATTTCGAGCTCGAGCACGCGCCGCCCGTTCACCGTCCTCCGCCCATGCGCCTCGAGCCATGACAGCACCGAGCGCGCATAGTCCTTCGACAGCTGATGGTCCCGGGTGTGGGCCGAGGCACTGATCCGCGACCAGAAAACCCCCTCGGGAGGTGTGGCATCGAGGTCCAGCACGCCGTCGGTGAGGAGCCATTCGACCACGTCTACTCCCTCCTGCTCGAACGCTCGGGCGAACGGCGGAAACCATTCCGGGTTCTCATGCAGGGCGTAGACAGTGGTCACGGGGTTCCTTCGAGTCGAAAAGCGGGAACATAACAGCGGAAAGGACGTCGTTACCGACAACCGGGGGCATCGGACGCCTATTCCACCTCAGCCACCGATGAAGATTCCGTTGCCCGGTCCCAGAGGGAGGTCCAGGAAGAAGAATCCAGTCAGAATGGCCACCCACGCAAGCCAGAAAGGGACGACGAACGGCAGCATGCGCGCCATGAGCGTCCCGAGCCCGGCCTCCGGCTCGTACTTCCGCAGCATGGTCAGCAGCACGATCATGTAGGGGTTGAGCGGGGTGATGACCTGCGTCGCGGAGTCGCCCACGCGGAACGCGGCCTGGATGAACGCCGGTTCATAACCGAGCAGGACGAACAGCGGGACGAACACGGCCGCCATCAGGGTCCACATCGCCGATCCGGAGATGATGAACAGGTTCAGGAGCGATGCCAGCAGGATGAAGGCGAGGATCGCCGGATACCCCGTGAGACCGACGGCCTGCAGCCCGCCGGCACCGGCGACAGCGATCCACTGGCCGATCCCCGACCAGTTGAACAGGGCGATGAACTGCCCGAGGATGAACGCCAGCACGAGGAAGCCGGCCATGTCCTTGATGGCCTCACCCATGACGCGCGGCACGTCCCGGCCCGTGGTAATGGTGCCCACCACCCTGCCGTACACGAGTCCCGGCACGGTGAAGAGGGTGAAGACAATGAAGACGATCGAGCTCAGGAGCGGTGACCTCGGAAGGAAGCCGCCCTCCTCGTTGCGCCAGGGTGAGCCGGGAACAAGAACGGCCAGGAGAATGACGGCGGCGACCACAGCGCCGACGATCAGGGCCCATTTCAGGCCCTTCGCCTCGGCGGGCTCGAGTTCCGAGCTCAGCGTCGGGGCGGTTCGGCGCGCACCGGCGGATCCTGCACCTGGGGACTTCGCGCCGGGTGTTGCGCCACCCGCCGCACCGACGACCGGGGCATTCGTGACCGCCCCGCCGTCGGCCGCGGCATCGTCGTCGTGGACCTCGTCGACAGGTACGCCCTGCCTGGACAGTCGTGGCTCAAGCACCTTGTCGATGATGAAGCCCGCAATCAGCATCAGGACGATCGAGGACACGACGTTGAAGTAGTAGTTCGACACCGGAGTCACCGCGGCACCGGGGTTGGGCAGCGTCTCGGTGACCGCCGTCGTGATCCCCGCGAAGAGGGCGTCGAGACTCGTGACGAGGATGTTGGTGGAGTAACCGGCGCCGGCTGCGGCGAATCCGCCCAGCAGGCCGGCCACGGGGTGTCGCCCCGCGGCCTTGAATACGAGGGCGGCCAGGGGTGGAATGACCACGAAGGCGGCATCGGACATGATGGAACCCGTGACGCCCACCGCCCCGACGGCGTAGGGCAGCGCCCAGCGCGGGGCGGAACCGAACGCCTTACGGATCAGGGCTGCCAGCAGGCCCGACTTCTCGGCGACTCCGACGGCCAGGAGGATCGGCAGCACGGTGGCCAGCGGTGGGAAGCCGAGGTAGTTCGCGCCGAGGTTCTGCGTCAGCCAGGTGAGCCCCTCCGCGGTGAAGAGACCCTTGATCGCGGTGACTTCCTCCGCCCCGGGAATCTGCACCGTCACGTTGGCCCACGCCATGGCAGTGGTCAGCACGGCGGTGATGCTGAAGAGGATCAGGAACAGCATGAAGGGGTCGGGAAGCTTGTTGCCCACCTTCTCCACCCCGGTCAGGAAACGATCGGTTACGCTACTTCGGGTTTCGGCGGTTGATGCCATTGGCACGTGCTCCTCACGAATTGCGGGTCAGTTGAAGTAGGCAGGAACATCGATGGCGCCGCCCTGGGCAACGAATTCCTCGTGCACCGAGTGCTGCAGGTTCTCGTCGCACAGGTAGTCGAGGGCGGTGAGTGCAAGCCCCGCTGCGCCGTCGGACGCGCCGTTCTCGGCCGCCTCGGTGTCCGCTGCCCGGGCGAAGCCCTCGGTGTGGAGCGCGGTGCCCGGATCCGCGATGCGGATGAGGGGGTGGATGCCCGGAATGCGGTAGCTGACGTTGCCGAAGTCGGTGGAGGCGGCGAGCGCCTCGGAGACGACGCCCAGCGGCAGCGGGGAACGTCCGCGCCGCTGCTGGGCGGCGACCCAGCGGCCGGTCAGGGCAGTGTTGGTGCGGATGGGCAGCGACGGCGGATGCTCGTCCCACAGCAGCTCGACGCCGGTGCCGGTCATGAGCGCTGCACCCCGCGCAACGTCCTCGAGGCGTGCGCTGAGGTCCTTCAGGGTTTCGGGGTACTTGGAGCGTGCGTAGAGCTTCATCACCGCGCGCCCCGGAATGATGTTGGGACTCTGACCGCCCTCGGTGATGTTGCTGTGCACCCGGTCCGACGGCGGCAGCTGCTGGCGGAGCAGCCCGATGCCCTGGTAGGCGAGGTTCGCGGCGTCCAGCGCGTTCCGTCCCATGAACGGCTGGGCCGACGCGTGCGCTTCGACGCCGGTGAAGATGATGGTCAGCAGCCGGCGGCCGAGCCACACCTGGTCGGCGAGGTCATAGCCGTAGGGGTGCACCATGAGAGCCGCATCGATGCCGTCGAAGGCACCGTTGCGCGCCAGGATCTCCTTGCCGGAATGGCCTTCCTCGGCAGGTGTCCCCAGGAAAACCACCCGCCCGGGAAGCTGGTCAGCCACAGCCGCGAGGGCGAGGAACGCTCCCACTCCCGCCGCGGCGATCACGTTGTGGCCGCAGGCATGGCCGATTCCCGGCAGCGCATCGTATTCGGCGAGCACCGCGATGGTCCTGCCCCGCGAGCCGTCCCCCACCTCGGCCCACACCGAGGTCTCCACGCCATGGACTCCGGTCCGCGCGTCGATTCCGTGGCGGATGAGGGTTTGTTGCAGCAGCTTCACGCTGGAGTACTCCTTGAACGCCGTTTCCGGATGGGCATGCAGGGTGTGCACAACGTCGTTGAGCGTGTGCGTCAGCCCGTTGACCGCCTGCTCCACCTTTTCCGCGAGTTCCGCGGGGGCGCCGGCGAAGGGCGACTCCTGCGCAGTGGCGGCAGCCAGCAGTTTTCTCGTCTCGGAATCGATCTGCCGGAGGTACGAGGGGTCCGGAACTGTGGAATCAGTCATTCGAGTAGCTTAGGCAACCACTACTGAAAAGGCAGCGCGCTGAGTAATGCAGGGGTCACAAAGCCTCCCTTACCCGCCGAACAGGGCGATCTGCACAACAGCTTCCCGGGAGGCGTCAATGCCTGGAAACTTGGTAGTACACGTGCGCTGTGGCGCTCGAGGAGGAGGATCTGCGATGGATTCGAGGGCGTGGCGTCAGATCCAGGTTCCGGACGCCGTTTTGGAGACGCACATCAGGGGCAGCGGCGATCCTGTGGTCCTGATTCAGACCGCGCTCACACGCGATGAATTCCTGCCCCTCTCCATGCAGCCCACCCTCGCCGAA
>NZ_KI914852.1:10121-13455 GCF_000520555.1 Arthrobacter sp. Br18
CCACCGCCGGGGTTACGGGGGCAGCAGCCCCGCCGGCGGAGCTGGATCCATCGAGCGCGATGCGTTGGACTGCTACGCGCTGATGCGGGCTCTGGGTATCGGGAAGGCGCATGTGGTCGGAGTGTCCTACAGCGCCGCGGTAGGACTGCACCTCGCGGCATCGGCTCCGGGAATCGTCCAGAGCCTGTGCCTCATCGAGCCGCCTCCGGTGCACACCTCCCTGGCCGATGAATTCCTCGCCGCATGTGGGCGGCTCACCGAGGACTACCGCCGCCGCGGGGCAGCGAGTGCGATGGACGGGTTTCTCACCGGTCTCATGGGGCCTGGCTGGCGGACTGAGATCGAACAGCACCGTGCCGGAAGTGCCGCCGACATAGAAAGCGACGCCGGGACGTTTTTCGCCACCGACCTGCAGGCCCTCGTCGACTGGCGGTTCAGTGCAGACGACGCCAAGCGAATCACCCAGCCCGTCCTGTACGTGGGCGGAAGCAGCAGCGGTCCGTGGTTCGCGGAAGTACGGCAGCTCATGCTGCGCTGGTTGCCCCACGCCGAAGAGGTCGTGCTGGCCGGAGCGGACCACTCCCTCGCGATCACCCATCCGGCACCGCTCGCCGTCGTCCTGGATGCCTTTCTCAGCCGCCACCCCATCGAGCCATAGTCCACCCGCCTCTTATGCCATGATCCGTTCAAGACGCTGTTTGTGCTTCTCCCAGTCGGGCATAACGGATTCCTCAAGTTCGTAGAACCGTCGGCTGTGGCTTGGAATAAGCAGGTGGCACAGTTCGTGGGTGATCACGTAGTCGATCGACTCCATCGGCGCGCGAATGAGGTCCGGGTTGAGCAACAAGCGCCCACCCGGGGACATAGAGCCCCATCGTGTTGGCATCCGTTGAAGACGCAGACCAGAGGGCTCCACGGTCGCCGGATCCGGAAATCTCTGGCGATTGAGTTCTACCCGGCGAGGCAGCTGAAGGCGTGCGCGCTCGCGGAACCACGAGGTCACGTTCTTCTCAATGGCGGGAGTGTCATCGAAGGCGATACCAGTCACTTCGAGGAATCCACGCACCATCTTCACCCGGGCAGCATCCGGAGTTCCAGTTGCGCTTTCCCCCGGGATCACCCGTATCCGATATTGCCTGCCCAGGTAAAGATGCGTTTCACCCGGGACGTACCGGCGTTCGGGCATACGCGGTCGCAATCCGCGAATGTGCGCTGTTGCGCAAGAATCCACCGCGCACGCCTATGCACTCTTGCCGCGATGTCCTCCACCGCGGCATCAGCTGGTGCGACAACGCGGACCAGCCCATCCGGTTCCACGGTGATTTCAAGTGTGGCGCGCTCCCGGCGCTCCAGACGGTACTCGATGAGCTGAGTACCGTAATCTATCCCGCGTACCTCCACCATCATTTAGTGAAGCGCGCCCTTGCTACCTTGAGGACCGCCGTTGTAAACACGTCGACGATGGATTGTTTCAGCTGAATTCCTCGGCGCTCCCCGAAATCATAAAAGTAGTCATCCAGCTCGGTGGTGAGGGCATTTTGCTCGTTTGGCTTGCTCCAAAAGTTGACCACCATTCGGCTGCGAACAAGATCCACAACACGCTTCGCAGTGTCCGCTCTTTCGTCGTCCGGTACGGCCATCAGATCTTCGAGTGCCGCCTGCCTGAACTCCCGTGGCGTGGCCCCTGCCTAAAATGGAGGAATGACTGCAACCCTCGTGGCCAAGGCATTGTCCGGCGGCCACGGACACCGGACCCTCTTCTCCGACCTCAATCTCACTGTTGCGCCGGGCGATGTGGTCGGCGTGGTCGGCGCCAATGGTGCCGGCAAGTCGACGCTGCTCAAGCTGCTCGCGGGAATGGACTCTCCATTGGGAGGTTCGGTGAGCACGACGCCGACCGACGCCTTCGTCGGCTGGCTCCCCCAGGAACACGAGCGGAACAGTGGCGAAACGGTGGCGGCGTACCTTGGGCGCCGCACAGGGTCGACGTCGGCGACTGCCGCCCTGGAGAGAACGGCGGAGGCGCTCGGCTCCGGAGCACCGGGGGCGGATGACGCTTACGCGGCGGCCCTCGATCACTGGATGGCCTCCGGCGCCGCCGACCTCGATGAGCGCATGCTGGCGGTCCTCGCCGATGTGGCCGATGCCATCGACCCGGCAACATCGACCACTGCACTCTCCGGCGGCCAGCTGGCCCGGGTGGCGCTCGCAGCCCTGCTGCTGAGCCGCTTCGACATGGTCCTGCTCGATGAACCGACCAACGACCTCGACCTGGACGGGCTGGCGCGGCTCGAGGAATTCATGCTCGGTCTCCGCGGAGGAGCCGTCCTGGTGTCCCACGACCGTGAGTTCCTCGCCCGCTGCGTCACCACCGTGGTGGAGCTCGACCAGGCGCAGAACAAGGTCGCAGTGTATGACGGCGGCTATGACGCCTTCCTCGAGGAGCGTGCCGTGTCGAAGCGCCATGCGCGTGAAGCGTACGAGGAGTTCGCCGACAAGAAGTCGGAGCTGGTCGGGCGGGCCCGCACCCAGCGCGAGTGGAGCTCCCAGGGGGTCCGCAATGCGATGAAGAAGAGCCCCGACAACGACAAGATCCGGCGCAGGGCCAGCATGGAGTCATCGGAGAAGCAGGCGCAGAAGGTACGCCAGATGGAATCGAGGATCGCCCGCCTGGAGGAGGTCGAGGAACCGCGCAAGGAGTGGCAGCTGCAGTTCAGCATCGGCACGGCGCCGCGGTCGAGCTCCGTGGTGGCGACCCTCAACACCGCCTCGGTGACGCAGGGCGGTTTCACCCTCGGTCCCGTCTCACTCCAGCTCAACGCCGGTGAGCGGATCGGCATCACCGGACCCAACGGCGCAGGGAAGTCAACGTTGCTGCGACTACTGCTGGGCCACCAGGAGCCGGACGCCGGCACCGCCTCCCTCGGATCGAACGTGGCGGTCGGGGAGATCGACCAGGCACGCGGCCAGCTGGCGGAGGACTTGCCGCTCGGTGATGCGTTCGAGGCGGCGGTTCCGGACCTCGCGCAGGCCGGCGTGAGGACGCTGCTGGCGAAGTTCGCTCTGAAGGCCGACCAGGTGGGCGCCGTCGTCGGCTCGCTCTCCCCCGGCGAGCGCACGCGGGCCGGGCTGGCGCTGCTGCAGGCGCGCGGAGTGAATCTTCTGGTGCTCGACGAGCCGACGAACCACCTCGACCTGCCGGCGATCGAGCAGTTGGAGGATGCACTCGAGAGTTACACCGGCGCGTTGCTACTCGTCACCCACGACCGCCGGCTCCTCGCGAATGTGCGGCTGGATGCCCGCTGGGAAGTCGACGGCGGGCAGGTGCGCATCC
>NZ_KI914852.1:13555-54649 GCF_000520555.1 Arthrobacter sp. Br18
CATCCGGTAGCGCGCACCTGCCGTGGCAGACCTGCCGGACACGCGCCGGCAGGCGCTGCGCCCGGTACCGCTCGTTCCTCCGGCAGACCCCAGGCCTATGGCTTCGCCAGTTGGTTGAAGAGTGACCTGACACGCTGGTCGATGTCGTCGCGGACCAGACGCATCCGTTCCATGCCCTCGATGCCGCGGCGGCTCGGATCGTCGGTTTCCCACCACTCGTAGCGGGTTCCGTCGATCGCCTCGAGTTGGGCTTCAGCCCCGAGGATAATGACGACGTCGGCCGCTTTCTGCGCTTCCAAACTGACACTTTTCGGGAACTCGCCGCTGAGATCCACGCCCACCTCGGCGAGTGACGAGGCTGACAACTGGTTGATGGCAGTGCCGGGTTTCGTGCCGGCCGACGCGACGGTGACGGCATCTCCCGCGACCTTCCGCATGAGCCCTGCCGCCATCTGTGACTTGCCCCCGTTCTTCACGCAGACGAACAGGACAGCGGGCTTGCTGGCCTTGTATCTCACGCGGGTCTCATTTCAGGGGTGGGGCAGGACTCGCTGAGGACGCCGGCGAGGGTGTTCAGCGCTCCGGGTACAACCGAATAGTATGCCCACACTCCGCGCTTCTCGCGGTGCAGGATCCCCGCGTCCACCAGGATCTTCAGGTGGTGCGACACCGTCGGCTGCCCCAGGTCAAGCGGCTCGGTCAGGTCACAGACGCACGCTTCACTGCCGGGGCTTGAGGAGATCAGCGAGACAAGGCGCAACCGGTTGGGATCGGCAATCGCCTTGAACTGCTTCGAGAGTTCAAGGGCTCGTCCTGCGCTCATTGCCGGCGAACCCGAAGGAGTGCAGCAGGGCGTGGGGTCAGCAACCAGCAGTCCAGGAGGAACTACGGAAATCGTGGTCATCCACCCATTATGCACCGACATTGACAATCATCGATATCTTTCGCCATACTCGATATCGATAAGAATCAATGTCTGCAATCTCGGGGGCGCACCCAGTCCCTCCATGAAGGAGCACGGTGAGCACCGACTCTCTATCCGGCCCACGGATCGCCGCCGCCCGCGGAAAACTTTCCACCCTTGACCGGTTCCTGCCGGTCTGGATCATCACCGCCATGGTCGCCGGCCTGCTGCTGGGCCGCTTCGTTCCCGGTATCGCCGGAGCACTCGACTCGGTGAAGGTTGCGAATGTTTCCCTGCCCATCGCCGTGGGGCTGCTGATCATGATGTACCCGGTCCTGGCGAAGGTCCGGTACAACGAAACCGGCACGGTGCTGAAGGACCGCAAGCTTCTGATCGCCTCACTGGTCCTGAACTGGCTGGCCGCGCCGGCTCTGATGTTCGCGCTGGCCTGGATCTTCCTGCCCGACCTGCCCGAATACCGCACCGGGCTCATCGTCGTGGGGCTTGCCCGGTGCATCGCCATGGTCATGATCTGGAACGACCTCGCCTGCGGTGATCGCGAAGCCGCAGCCGTCCTGGTCTTTCTCAACTCCGTCTTCCAGGTCCTCGCCTTCGGTGCCCTCGGCTGGGTGTACCTGCAGTGGCTGCCGAACCTCCTCGGACTGCCGACCACCAGCGCCGAATTCTCCTTCTGGACCATCACTGCCAGTGTCCTGGTGTTCCTCGGCATCCCTCTGCTCGCAGGCTATCTGACCCGCACCCTGGGTGAGGAAGCCAGGGGACGCCAATGGTACGAGGAGCGGTTCCTCCCCAGGATCGGGCCATGGGCGCTCTACGGGCTGCTGTTCACCATCACCCTGCTGTTCGCGCTCCAGGGCGACGAAATCACCTCGAACCCGTTCGACGTCGCACGGATCGCGCTGCCGCTGCTGGCCTACTTCCTCATCGTGTTCGCCGCAGGCATGATCCTCGGCCGATTCCTGAACTTCGGATACGCCCGCACCACCACGCTTGCCTTCACCGCTGCAGGCAACAACTTCGAACTGGCCATCGCTGTCGCCATAGCGACTTTCGGTGTCACCTCCGGTCAGGCGCTCGCCGGCGTGGTCGGCCCCCTCATCGAAGTGCCGGTCCTCGTCGCACTGGTCTACGCCGCCCTCTGGGCCCGCACCAGGTTCTTTTCCGCAACTGACGCCCCCATCCATCCCAGGATCGCTGATCCTGCCACCACGAAGGTATAGCCATGACTGAATTCCCCCTTCCGGCCTCCACACCCCCTGATCGCGCCGAGCCCGGGAAACCCTCCGTGCTGTTCGTCTGCGTCCACAATGCCGGCCGGTCGCAGATGGCCGCCGGACTCCTCGCGCACCTCTCCGAAGGCCGCATCGAAGTCCTTTCGGCCGGCTCGCAGCCCGCCGACCAGATCAACCCCTCAGCTGTCGAGGCGATGGCCGAAGAGGGTATCGACATCACCGCGGAAACCCCGAAGATCCTGACCGACGACGCCGTCAGGGCCTCCGACGTCGTCATCACCATGGGCTGCGGTGATGAATGCCCGTACTTCCCCGGCAAACGCTATGAGGACTGGGTGCTCGAGGACCCGGCGGGCAAGGGCGTCGACTCCGTGCGCCCGATCCGCGACGAGATCAAGACCCGGATCCAGCAGTTGATCTCCGAACTGCTTCCGGCCGGAACACCCGCCCGCTCGTAGACCGGCACATCGACACTGTTGCACCGCACCCATCGAGGAGAACGCCCCATGCCTGAGAACACAGCACTTCCCGTTGCCGTCATCGGCGCCGGCCCGATCGGGCTGTCCGCCGCCGTGCACCTCCTCGAACGGGGGATGACGCCGTTGATCTTCGAACAGGGAGCCCTGGGGGGAGCGGCCGTCCGGCAGTGGGGGCACATCCGCCTGTTCTCCCCGTGGCAGTACAACATCGATCCCGCGGCCCGCCGGCTCCTGGAACTCACGGGCTGGTCCGAACCCCGCCCCACCGCCCTGCCCTACGGGCAGGAACTCGTCGAGGACTACCTCGAACCCCTGGCAGCCGTTCCGGCCATTGCTGACGCGCTGCACGTCAACACGCGGGTCCTTGCAGTCACGCGGCTCGGGATGGACAAAACCCGGACGAAGGACCGCGACGAGCAACCGTTCCTGATCCGGGTCGCAGGACCCGACGGCGTCCGGGACCACCTGGTGCGGGGCGTCATCGATGCATCCGGCACCTGGAGCCAGCCCAACCCGCTGGGTCAGGCGGGCCTGCCCGCACTGGGTGAAGACTCCGCAGCAGAGTTCATCACCGCTCCCCTGCCGGATGTGATCGGTGAGCTGCGCAGCAGGTTCGCGGGCAAGCGGGTTCTGGTGGTCGGTGCCGGACACTCAGCAGCCAATACCCTCATCAACCTGGGCCGAGTCGCCAGAGCCGCACCAGGAACCTCGATCGTGTGGGCGGTCCGGGGAACCGGGTCCGCGGACCGCCTCTACGGAGGCGGGGACCTCGACGGGCTGCCGGCCCGTGGGGTCCTCGGAAACCGCCTCCGGGCACTGGCCGAGGGCGGCGTCGTCGACCTGCTGACCTCGTTCACCATCACGGAGCTGGAGGCCGGTGGGAAGGCCCTGGCAGTCACCGCCACGACTGGGGCCGGGCAGCGGACGCTCGAGGTGGACGTCCTCGTCCCGGCCACCGGTTTCCGCCCCGACCTCGGCATCCTCCGTGAACTGCGCCTCGAGCTCGATCCTGCCGTCGAAGCGCCCCGCGCCCTGGGCCCGCTGATCGATCCCGAGTTCCATTCCTGCGGAACCGTACCCGCCCACGGCGCCGATGTCCTCGCCCACCCGGAGAAGGATTTCTACCTGGTCGGGATGAAAAGCTACGGGCGTGCTCCCACGTTCCTGCTCGCCACCGGCTACGAACAGGTTCGTTCCGTCGTCGCATCCATCGCGGGAGACCATGCGGACGCGTCCAGTCTGCATCTCGAACTGCCTGAAACCGGGGTCTGCAGTACTGACCTCGGCGGTTCCTGTGACGCGCCCGTCCCTTCTGCGCCTGCACCATCAACGGCAGCGGCCGTCGCAGCGCCGAACTGCTGCTCATCCTCCACTCCCGAAGCCGACGCCCAGGTAGCCGCACCGCCCGCCGATGAGTCGGCCGGCGACTGCTGCGCGGGTCCACAGCTCGTCAGCATCGGGATTCCGACGGGCACCGCCCACTGACCGCCAGCCTCCGCACTCCTTCCCGGCTCCACCGACCGATGGCTGCAGTGACCCTGAGGTCAGAGCCTGCGGATGGGATACTTGCTCAATGCCTACGGTCCGCTTCGTTTCTGATCAGTTCGACACCAATACCCTCACCAGCCGCTTCACTCGGTCCGGTCAAGTGAGGTGGGCCGCATTCTCCTTCGTGGCGTTGCTGCTGACCGGGTGTGGGTCGGATTACCCGCTGGGCGAGGAGCAGCGGAGTGCCGCCGAGCAGAATACCTCGACGTTGGAAGGCAGCACCACAGGCGGCGGTTCAACGGCACAGAACTCCGCGATGACGGCCTGGCGGGCAGGGTTCAGTTCCCTGCACCCGAAGGTACAGGTCCAGTATGCGTCCGTGGGATCCGGAGCCGGCCGTGCTGGCCTTATCGAAGGCGCAACCCAGTTCGCCGGCTCCGACGCATATCTGCAGGACGAGGAAATCGCGGATGCGCAGCAAACCTGCGGAGCTGACGGTGCCATCAACATCCCTGCCTATATCTCACCGATCAGTATCGCCTTCAACCTCCCGGGTATCGACGATTTGAACTTCGACGCTGAAACCATCGGCAAGATCTTTCGGAGCGAGATCACCCAGTGGAACGAACCGGACCTTGCTGCCCTGAACCCGGATGTGGATCTGCCTGACCGGCGGATGACGGTGGTGAGCCGGTCCGATGACTCCGGAACGACCGAGAACTTCACCGAGTACCTGCACGAAGCCGCCCCGGACGTGTGGACTGATGACCCGGACGGGACATGGCCGGGCAGCCTGCGCAATGAGAACGCCCAGGGAAACACCGGGGTCGTCAGCACTGTGGTGCGCACCGAAGGCGCCATCACCTACGCCGACGATTCACTGGTCGACGACACCCTGGGCAAGGGGACACTGAAGGTCGGCGAGGATTTCGTACCGGTCAGCGCGGAGGCCGCCGCCGCCGCGGTCGCCGTCTCCTCGCGTGTGGAGGGACGCGGCGAACACGACATCGCGCTTGAGCTGGACCGCACCACCACCGCACCCGGCGCGTATCCCCTCGTCCTGGTGTCCTACCTGATCTATTGCAGCGAGTACATCGACCCGGCCGCGGTGGAACTGGTGAAAACCTTCGGGTTGTATGTGGTCAGCCCGGAGGGCCAGCAGCTCGCCAGCGATTCGGCCAAAAGCGCACCCATGCCGGAGGCGTTGGCGGCAGAAGCCAAAGCGGCCGTCGAATCCATCGCGGTACGCTGACCCGACAATTTGGCCTGCGACACGGCACGGAACCTTCGGATCCCCACCGACGGCGCTCCGGCAGGAATCGGCTACAACGACGGGCTGTTCGCGGTCACCTTCGACGGGGCCGAACGCGGACGGGTGAAGCCTTCCCCGACCTGTCCTACGCAGAGGAAAACCCCGACGCACCGGGTTCGGGGAACAGCCCGATCGAAACCGTCAGGGGTGTCGGATACCGTATGGCCCTCTGATGTGAAATACGCTGGGTGGAGGTTCCGGGGACATCCCGTTGATCCGCGGCCGGGCCGAAGCCCGCCGGGGTCAGCTGGAGAAACACTCCAGGGTTCCCGAGGGTGCCCGCAGGCTCGGGACGGTCAACGGGCGGACTGGCGTGGGAAGTGTCCTCCGTCGGCGTGCCAGATTCAATCATGAGAGCAATTCTCATACTTTCCCGATAGCGTTGAGCCCGGGCA
Source organism: Arthrobacter sp. Br18 (assembly GCF_000520555.1). Taxonomy (GTDB): domain Bacteria; phylum Actinomycetota; class Actinomycetes; order Actinomycetales; family Micrococcaceae; genus Arthrobacter_D. Next base: position 19,387 of record NZ_KI914852.1, read on the forward strand.
GGGGTGGCCCGTCGTTAATCGCCAACCGACGCTGCGCTCAGCAGCACCGAGATCATGTTTGAGGTTCGAGTTTGAGAAACACCGATGACGAGGCGCCCGCAGCCGACCCCGCGGTGCGGGACAAGGCCGCCGGGCGTGCTCAGCGGAAAGCACTGATCGTCAGCACAGGCCGCGACCGCGGGGCGCTGGCGGCAGCCCGGTCGCTTCGCCGCGATGGGTGGTACGTGGGGGTCGGCACGCCCGATTCGGGTGGGATGCTCGCTGCCTCGCGCGCCTGCGACGCACGCCATCTAGTGCCCCGCGCGCGCCACGACGGTGCAGGTTTCGTCGCGGGCGTCCGCGAAGCCGTGGAAGCAGGCGGCTACGACGTCGTATTCGGCGGCGGCGACGACTGGATGGCCGCCCTGGCCGCGTATCGGTCCCAAATTCCCACACTCGTCGCCCATCCCGAGTCCGACGTGGTGGAAGCAGCCCTCGACAAGGTGCGGCTCGCATACTCTGCAGCAAAGGTGGGGCTCGCCGCCCCCGTCACCAAGCCGGCCACGGAGCAGGCGATGCGGGAGTGGCAGGGCCCGGTCGTGGTCAAATGCCGCGAACACTGGTCGCCCGGCCAGACCCGGCCGCACCGCATCGAGGCCAAGCTTTTCCCCGGCATCACGGCCGCGCAGAAGCAGATCGACCGGATCCGGCAGGCCGGAGCCGAACCGGTGCTGCAGCAGGTGATCCACGGCAGTCTGGGCGCACTGATCGGCGTCTTCTCCGGGGGCCGCCTCAGCGGCCGGACGCAGCAGGTATCAACACGGCTGTGGCCCACGCCCAACGGCGCGTCGGCGCGTGCGGAGACCATTCCGGTCGATGAGGAGCTCGCGCGCAGGACCGAGGCGCTTCTTTCCGAGCTGGGCTGGCACGGTCTGGTCGAGCTTCAGTTCCTCACGGGCGAGGATGGCGTGCCGCACCTGATCGACCTCAACGGTCGCTTCTTCGGCTCGATGGCGCTGGCCAATACTGCCCGTCCGGGATTGACGGATGCCTGGGGCCGGCTGGCGATGGGCGAGTCCGTGGACCACCTCGATGATGCCGAGACCGGGGTGCGCTACACCTGGCTGGCCGGGGACCTGCGCCGGGCCAGGGTGGAGCGGCGCGGAGGCCTGGTCGCCGACGTCGTGAATACCCTGGGATGGTCACGGGGTGCCCAGCACAGTATCTGGGACCGCCGCGACCTGGGCCCTACCCTGAGCCTTGCGGCGGGGCGTTTCGCGCGCGGCTCCTGACTCCCGGTTCTCCTGGCGAGCTCACTTCCGCCGGGCGGCGCGCAGCATATCCAGGGGAACGTGGCGCTCGGGGGCGCGCAGCACCAGAAGCCCGAGAATGTACAGCCCGCCCACCGCCGCTCCGATCGCGCCGGCAAGGACCGCAGGATGCTCGCCGTCCAGCAGTCCGGCCACACCGTACCCTGCGCCACCGGCGACGGCGGCAAGCAATGCAGCACGTCCCACCAGCGCTGCGGCAGCACCGGCGTCGAGCCCGGCATGACGGCGGTGCAGCAGCCAGCCGTTCAGAACCGCCGCCCCCAGCAGTGACGCGCTCGTAGCGGCGGCGATTCCTGCAAGCCCGAAGATGGGGGCCAGCAGGATGTCCCCCACCACATTGACCAGCATCGCCGCCACCGCCACGAGAACGGGCCCCTTCGAGTCGCCGACGGCGTAGGACGCGCTCACCACCACCTGGCGGCACCCGAGGGCGATGAGCGCGGGAGCGTACCAGATCACTGCGGTGGCGGTCGCGGCGGCGTCCCCGGCATCGAAGGCGCCGCGCCCGAATGCCAGGTCGACGAGCGGGGCGGCCGCCAGGGCAAGAATCAGGCATAGCGGGGCGAGGACGGTCACGGTGACGGCGAGCCCGCGGCCCACCAGCCGCCGCACCTCAGCCGGGTCTTTCGAGGCAGCGCTGAGGGCCGGGTACAGCGGCACCAGGAGTGACGCGATGAGGAGGGTCTCGGGCAGGTTGACCAGGCGCCAGCCATAGGAAAGTGCAGTGATGGCGCCTTCCTCGAGGGTGGACCCGACGGCGCGGTCCACCAGGGTATTGATGTTTCCGATGGCGCTGCCGACCAGCAGGGGCGGCACCAACCGGGCGATCTCGCGGAAGCCCGGGTCCCGCAGGGCCAGGCTCGGCCGTATCCGGGTGCCGAGTGCACGCAGCGGCGGGAGCTGGAGCAGGAGCCGCGCTCCCGATCCGACGACGAAGCCTACGGCGAGCGCGGTGATGCCGTACCGGGGCCCGAAAACTCCCGCGGCGCCGATCATGATGATGTTGAAGGGGACGCCCTGCAGGGAGGACCACACCACCCGTCCGTGCGCCTGCGCCACTGCGGCAAGGAGGTCGGTGCCCGCGATGAGGACCGTAGCGGCGAGGACGATGCGCGTCAGCTGCTGCGTCAACTGGGCCTGGGAACCCTCGAAGCCCGGAGCGATCAGCGAAGTGACCGGGCCGGCAAAGATCCCCATGACGATCGCGCCGAGCCCGAGGACCACCATGGTGACGGTGAGCGCCACATCGAACCCTGAATGCCGCGTGCAGCCGTCTGCTTCGGCGGCAGCTTCCCGTGCCGTGACCGGAATGACGGACCGTGCCATGGCATAGGCGATGAGTCCGAGCACGATGTTCATGAGCCCCTGCGCCACGAGATAGGCGTCGAGGCTTGCTCCCGCGCCGTAGACCGCAGCGATGACGACGTCGCGGAGGAATCCGAACAGGGTCGATACTGCTGTCAGCGCGGTGACAAGGACCGCGGCGCGTGAGACGCTTCCCCGCCTAGCGATGGCTTCCGCAGCCGTCGGGGTTCGGGATGAGAAGAATCTTCATGGACAGCTAGCGGCCCGGTTCGCGTTCGAGAGCGCGGTCATGCTCCACATGTGCTTGCCGGATGAGCTCCATGAACTCGGTCTCGTTGCGAATCAGGCGCTTGTACTTCTCGGGAAGCTTCTGCAGGTCAGCTTCCTCGGCACACATCTTCTCGAAGATCTTGTCCCGCTCCGCAATATCGGTCTCGTAGTTGAGGTCAAGGTACTCCTCCGCGTGCCGTTTGGCTCCCGAGACGGCGTTCTTCGCCTTCCCCTTCGGGCTGAAGACGGAACCAAGGACGGTGATCAGCAGGACGCCGAGGATCACGCTGAGGGAAAGTCCCGTGCTGATTTCGACCACAGGCACCGGCTCGCCGTCGTTGATGAAAGGCAGGTTGTTCTCGTGCAGGGCGTGGAGGATCAGCTTCACGCCGATGAACCCGAGGATCACGGCCAGCCCGTAGGAGAGGTAGATCAGGCGGTCGAGCAGTCCGTCGATGAGGAAGAACAGCTGACGGAGACCCATCAGCGAGAACGCCGTTGCGGTGAAGACGATGAAGGTGTTCTGGGTGAGGCCGAAGATCGCGGGAATCGAGTCCAGGGCGAAGAGGATGTCCGTGCCGCCGATGGCCACCATGACCAACAGCATGGGGGTGAGGACACGCTTGCCGTTCTCGACCGTGAACAGTTTGTCGCCGTCGTAGTGTTCGGATGCCGGGAGGAAGCGCTTGGCGAGGCGGACCATGAGGGTCTGGCCGTCGTCGGAGTGGGCGTGCGGCTTCAGCAGGTTACCCGCCGTTATCAGCAGGATCAGCCCGAAGATGTAGAAGATCCACGCGAAGCTGTTGATCAGCGCAGCTCCCAGGAAGATGAATCCGGTGCGGGCGATCAGGGCGAAGACGATGCCGAACAGCAGTACTTTCTGCTGATCCGCGCGCGGCACCTTGAAGGTGGACATGATGATCAGGAACACGAAGAGGTTGTCCACGGACAGTGCCTTTTCGGTGACGTATCCGGCGAAGTACTCCGTGCCCATGGTGGGGCCGCCGAAGATCAGCACCCCCAGACCGAACACGAGGGCGAGGCCCACGTAGATGGAGGACCAGATGGCTGACTCGCGCAGGGTGGGCGTGTGGGCCTTGCGGACATGGAAGAAGAAGTCGAAGAGCAGCAGTCCCGCGATGCCCACGATGGTGAGCATCCAGACGTAGAAAGGTACTTCCATCCTGCGGCCTCCTTGGTGATTCGATCGGTTCCTACCCCCAACGCTAGTGTGTCGGGGCCTAAACTGGCGCAGGGCTTTCTTTTCGAACAGGGGACACACGATGGAAACGATGATGCGCAGCGCCGTGCTCTACACCGCAGGAGCATCGCGTCCCTATGCGGGAAGCAATCCACTGCGGGTCGAGAACGTGCCGATTCCCCACCCGCGGGCCGGGGAAGTCCTTGTCCGGATCGAACGGGCGAGCCTCTGCCACTCGGACCTGTCGGTGATCGACGGCTCCCGGGTGCGGCCCCTCCCGATGGCCCTCGGCCACGAGGCGACCGGGGTGGTCGAGACCGTCGGCCCGGAGGTCCGCGACGTGGCGGTCGGGGATCACGTGGTGCTGGTTTTCGTCCCCTCCTGTGGACATTGCAGGGCGTGCAGTGCCGGCCGACCCGCGCTGTGCTACCGTGGCGCCGCGGCCAATGGCAGTGGTGACCTGCTGCATGGCGACGCCGTCCTTCGCACGGACGGAGGCGCCAGGATCAATCATCACCTGGGAGTCTCCGCCTTCTCCGAGTACGCCGTGGTGGCCCGCGAGTCGGTGGTAGTGATCGACGACGACGTCCCGTTCGACGTCGCGGCCATGTTCGGGTGCGCAGCACTGACCGGGATCGGCGCCGTCCTCAATACCGCACAGGTGACCCCGGGGCAGTCTGTGGTGGTGTTCGGACTCGGAGCCGTCGGCCTCATGTCCGTCATGGCCGCGGCCCAGGTACCCGACGTCACAGTGGTGGCCATCGATCCGCTCCCCGCCAAGCAGGATCTCGGGCGACGGTGTGGTGCCCACGCGGCAGGTTCCCCCGAGGAGGCAGCTGATCTCCTCGCCGGGCTGACCGGGAACGGGGAGGGCGCCGACGTCGTCATCGAAGCGGTGGGCAGCGCCCGCGTCATGGAGGCCGGTCTGGCATTGCTGGCACGGGGCGGCGCCCTGGTATCGGTGGGCCTGCCCCATCCTGACCAGGAGCTCACGGTGCAGGCCCTGCAGTTCGCCGGCACCGGCAAGCGACTGCTGGGTTCCTACATGGGGGATGCGGTGCCGTCCCGGGACATTCCCGCCTACCTAGGGATGTGGCGGTCCGGGAACCTGCCGGTGGAACTCCTCCACACTGATACGCGTCCGTTGTCCGAGCTCAATGAGAGCCTGGACGCGCTCGCTGACGGGCGCGTGGTGCGGCGCATCTTCACGATGGACTGAGCAGCGCTAGTAGCTCTTCTCGTGCGTGACCCCGTAGGGAACATCGTGACTGAGGGAGACCGTGTAGTAATCGGGCCGTACCCTGTCGATCAGGATTCCCTGGGAGCGGGCGCCGCTTGCAACGTGCTGGAGATCCTCGACGGCCGCATTCAGCCGCTCCTCGAGGTGGAGTACGTTGTCGGCCCGGATCTCGATCGGGCTGCCCGTGTTGGTGCTGTTCATTGATCTGTGGCTTTCATAGTGGGTTTCGTGCTGGTGAATTTTCGTTCGAGAGGGTCAGGCCGGAAGGGCAGGACACCTCGGCGATGAGGAATCCATCTTACCGGGCGGATAAGGCCGCGGGGTGCTAACGTCGCGATCCTGTGACCAAAGCGATGACCGGGAGGTGCGGAATGGCCGGCAAGCAGTACCTCCATCTTTCGATGCTCCTGGGCGGAACGCTGGCCGTGGCGGGTTGCGGTATCTCGATCCCCACCGATCCGGAGGGAACACTCGACCGCATCTCGGGCGCAACGCTGCGGGTCGGTGTCACCGGGAGCGGCGAATGGGTTCAGCTGGACGCCGGTCAGGATCCGGCAGGCATTGAACCGGACCTCGTTCGCGACTTCGCGGAGTCGGTGGATGCGCAGCCGAGATGGATCCCCGGAAGCGAACACGAACTCGCCGAGGACCTCAAGAACGGCGAACTCGATCTGGTCATCGGCGGACTGGCGGACAACACGCCCTGGTCGACACATGCCGGCATGACCCGCCCCTACGCCGAGAGCACGGACAAACGGGGTGAGGCCGTTCGACACGTGATGCTTGTCCCACGGGGCGAGAACGCGTTCTTGTTGGCGCTCGACCGGTTCCTCCTCGAGCAGAAGGTCACCCCGTGAGCAAGCCCGCTCAGGAGACCCCGGACACGAGAAAGGCACCCAGGTTCGGGCACACGGAACTGCCCGACGAGCAGGAGAAGGCACTCCGCAGGGCGAAGAAGTTCGAGTGGATCACCCTTGCCTTCCTGGTGTTCTCCACTGCGCTGGTCTTCGCCGTCCTCGGGAATTCCCAGGCCATGAAAGCGGCCTGGATCGAGGACCTCCTTTCCTTCCTGCCGCCCATCGCCTTCCTGGTGGCGACGCGGGTCATCCAACGCCGCCCCTCCGAGGCTCACCCCTACGGCTTCCACCGTTCCGTGGGAATCGCCCACCTGGTGGCCGCCGTCGCCCTCGTTGTCATGGGCGCCTACCTTCTGGTGGATTCCGGGATAGGGCTGCTCAGCGCTGAACACCCCACGATCGGAGCGGTCCAACTGTTCGGGCAGACGTTCTGGCTCGGCTGGCTCATGATGGCCGCCATGCTCATCACCGCCGGACCGCCGGTGTACCTGGGCCGGGTGAAGATGAAACTCGCGGAAAAACTCCACGACAAGGTCCTGTATGCCGATGCGGACATGAACAAGGCCGATTGGATGACGGCGCTCGCCGCCGCCGTCGGAGTGGCCGGCATCGGCGTCGGGCTGTGGTGGGCGGACCCGGTGGCGGCCCTCATCATCTCCTTGAGCATCCTGCGCGACGGCGTCAGGAACCTCAGCGGTGCCGTGCGCGGTCTGATGGACGCCCGCGCACGGACTTACGACGATGCGGAGGCCGACCCGCTGACGGACATCATCGACCGGTATCTGCAGGAACTGGACTGGGTGGCCGAGGCGCGTTCCAGAATCCGGGATGAAGGCCACGTCTTTCACGTCGAATCCTTCATCGTCCCGAAAGGCGGCCGCCTACCGCCCCTGGAATGCCTGGAGGAAGCCCGCGAAGGCTGTATCGACCTGGACTGGAAAGTGCAGGACATGGTCCTCATTCCGGTGGCGGAACTTCCGGAAGAGTTCCTCCCTGGCGTTGCTGCTGCCGGCGGGGCTCGCTGAGTTCCACCGGCAGCGGCAGGGAATCGATCGGGTCCGCGCCGTGCGGCATGGACCTGATGTGCACGGGGTTGTACAGTGCCAGAGAGCCCTGACCGGGCCGGGTTTGTCCGCTTTTCCCCGGCCGGTCAGAGCTTCTTCCTCGGACCAGATTTTTCCTAGGACCAGAAGTGGGCGACGTCCACGACCAGACGCGACCCTCCTCCCGGAACGTCGAGCACGAAGGTTCGGAAGGGAAGCCGTGCACGGACACCCAGCCCGATCAGAGTCTGCCCCTCGTAGCTGCCGGCCCAGGCGAGCTGCCGGAAGGTCTGGTAACCGGCCACGTTCGCCAACTCGGAACGATCGATGATGGGGTAGGTTGGTTGCCCCTCCCTGTCGTATGACGGGGCATCCATGATCAGCCGCAGATCCGCGTTCCCGCGAAGAGGGATGGGATGGCCCGACCCGATGCCATGCAGGGGGGCGTACTTGACGCTGTAGCTGGGGGCCTTCCCGTCAAGGTCGACCACCATCCTGTCGAAACAGTCATGCCTGCCGGTCCGCACGTTCGCGACCTGCGCGGAGGACGACGCACTGCCCGCCTTCGGAAGCGATCCCCAGGTGGTTCCGCATGCCGCGGAAGCAGGGGCGGTTCCGGCGATACCAAGGCTCGCAACGAGTGCGAGTGTGGCGAGTGCGGCAGGCAACTTCCCTGCCACGCGCGAATGGATCATGACGCACCACCTCAAATTTGCTGGATAGGTGAATCTATGGTAGGAGCTTCCTTGTAAAAAGGACCGGCGGCCGGCAAGGTGTGGCCGAATTGTTAGGGTTCTCCCATGACAAAACTCCCCGTTGCCCTGGTCACCGGAGCTTCCCGCGGTATCGGGCTCGCGATCGCCCACGAGCTTGCCCCGACACACCATCTCCTGCTGGGCGGACGGGACGGTGGGGACCTCGCAAGCCTCGCCGCCGGTCTGCCCTCCGCAGAACCGTTTGCCGCCGAGCTTCGTGACCCGGTCCGTGTGGACGAGGCCTGCGCGGGCATCGAACACCTCGACGTCCTCATCCACTCGGCGGGAGTGCTGCGCATGGGTACGGTGGCAGACCTTTCGGAGAACGACTGGCGCGAGAGCTTCGAGATCAACGTCTTCGCCGTCGCCGCGTTGACCCGGACACTCCTACCGGCCCTTCGGACGGCGCGGGGACAGGTCATCGCCATCAATTCCGGCTCCGGCTACAGCTCGGGCGCCGGGTCCGCTGCCTACAGCGGCACGAAGTTCGCGCTCCGTGCGCTGACGGACGCCCTCCGGGAGGAGGAACGCGGCAACGGGGTACGGGTCAGTTCGATCCATCCGGGCCGTGTTGCCACCGACATGCAGCAGGAACTGCACGACTGGGAGGGCAAGGACTACGCTCCGGAGGCCTGGATCCGCCCGGAGCAAGTAGCGAAGGCCGTCCGACTCGCCGTGGACGCGACCCGCGAATCGACGATCGAAACCCTCAGCATCCGGCCCTCCGGAATCCGTTAGAAGTTCGGCCGGCCCGCGTGCACAACCCGCGGCTTCCCGAACTGGGTCTGGACACCCGGCGAGAACAGCACCGAATCCGGCGGCCCGTCCACGTGGAACTCCGCGGCGCGCAGGAGTCCGTCGTCGAGCTCCGTCACGTCGGCGGGATGCAGCGGCCAGGGCGTATGCGTGTTGGGGATGTAGAGCGTCCGACCACCGACCCTGCTGTGCAGGCCGAAGCGGGCCGTCAGCTCGAGTGACACGGCGTCGTCCGCCGTGCTCGTGGTATCCGGTTGCACCGCGAACCTGGACGACACCTGTCCGCGGTATCGTTCGACGTCGTACCCGTAGGTAGCTGGTTGCGCCGTCATCGCTGATTTTGCCGTCGTCATCGGGCGGCAGCGCGACCACACATACGGAATGCCGCCGGCCCGCGCTGCGAGCACGACGGCGAGCCGGGAGGCGTCGAGCGTCACGAAGACCACCCCCCTGGTGCCGTCCTGTTCCCGGGAGTAAAGACGTACATTGATCTCCGAGAAGGAGCCGAAATAAGGAACGGGAATCCCTTTCCCCAACCCGGCGCCGACCATGCGGAAACCGATCAGCCCCACCCAGGCCGACCCATCGATCTCGTCGGGAACGACGCCCGGCGGCATGAAGCGCGCAACCGAGGACATCGGAATGCGCCAGTGAAGAAAGACTGCGTCGGCCCAGAACTGGTCCATGATGACCGGGCGCGGGAGCTCCGGGGAGCGCGGCCACGGGCCGCCTGGTGTGAGCGTCATGAAGCTTCCCCTAGAAGGCATACCGGATGCGGCAGTATGGGATGGTGTCCCTGGCCAGCGCCAGGAGCGTGTCGAGATACCCGCGCTTCTCATAGGCAATGTACCGCACATTCGTGAACCCGTTACCGGACTGCTTGACCTCCTGCAGGTCCGGACGCCACAGGATTTCCTCGGCCTGCGGGTGCCAGCCGAGATTCACCTCGTGCAGCTGCTGGTTGTGGGTCAGGAAAATCACCTCCGCTGCGAGCTGCGCCTTCGCTGCGGGTGACAGCGCTGCGTCGAGCTGCAGGAACAGCTCCTTCCATTCCTGCAGCCAGCCGGGAGTGACGATCACGGGAGAGAAGTTCACGTGCACCTCGTAGCCGGCCTCGACGAAGTCATCGATCGCGGCGATCCGCTCGCCGACCGGCGAGGTCCGGACGTCGACGGCCCTGGCAAGCTTCTCCGGCATCAGGGAAAAGCGGACCCGCGTCCGCTCCTGCGGATCCCACGTCAGCAGCTCCCGGTTCACGTACTTGGTGGCGAAGGACAGTTTGGCGGTGGGCAGGGTCCGGTACAGCTCCACCAGATCCTGCACGTTGGCGCTGACCAGGGCGTCGACCGAGCAGTCACTGTTTTCCCCGATGTCGTAGACCCAGGCGGAATCGTCGCACTGGTTGGGTTCGAGCTTCATGCCCTGCCGCGCAACGTGGCGTTCGAGGTAGCCGCTGATCTGCTCGATATTCGCGAACACCGTGATGGGATTGCTGTAACCCTTATGGCGGGGCACGTAGCAGTAGGCGCATGCCATGGCGCAGCCGTTCGCCGTCGACGGCGCTATGAAGTCCGCCGACCTCCCGTTCGGCTTCGCGTTCAGGGATTTCTTGACCCCCACCACCAGCGCTTCGGTCTTGATGCGGACCCAGCGCTGGACGTTGGCCTCATCGCCGGCCAGTTCCGGGATGCGCCAGTGGCTGGCCACCTCGACGACGTCGGCCGCGGGCCAGCGCGCGAGGATCTCCTGCCCGCGGGGCAGCGCGGCTGCTGCCAGCTCGATGTAGATGCGGCTGATCTGCAGCAGCTTGTTGGCCTGAAGCATGCGGCCTTTCGGGGTTCGGAGCGTGTTTCCTACCCCTTCAGGCTAACCAGCGCCTCTGACAAAACAGCATGACCGCTCCTGCCTTGTCGTGGCCGAGCGCGACAACCGGATGGGTTCACGCGATTCCAGGCGGTAGCCTTGCTGCGTGCGCAAAGAGACCCTGTGGGAAATCCACGTCCGCGAGAACCCGGGACATTCCGCCCGCTACATCGAACGTTTCGAGGATCTCAGGTCAGCGGGTGCGGACCTCCACGGCGAGGCCCGCCTGGTCGATGCGATGGTGGGTAGGAACAGCCGCATCCTCGACGCGGGGTGCGGCCCCGGCCGGGTCGGCGGCGAACTGGCAAGCAGGGGGCACAACGTCGTCGGGGTGGATCTCGACCGCGAGCTCATCGCCGCAGCGGTTCGGGAGCATCCCGGCGCCGCGTGGCACATGCGGGACCTCGCGCAGCTCGACCTCCTCGATGAGGGCCTCGCCCGGCCGTTCGACGTCGTAGTCAGCGCGGGCAACGTTCTGGCGTTCCTTGCGCCGGGCTCAGCCGGCGAGGTACTCACACGCTTCCGGGAGCACCTGCGGCCCTCCGGCCGTGCGGTGATCGGCTTCGGCAGCGGCCGCGGCTATGCCTGGGACACCTTTTTCGAGGATGCGGCGCGGGCGGATCTGACGGTAGATTCCGTGTTTTCCACCTGGGACCTGAGGCCCTGGACCGAGGACAGCGAATTCCTCGTGGCAGTGCTGTCGCCGGGCGGCCGCTGAGCCTCCCGCCCCAAGCTCCCGTACCCGCCTGCGCGGAGCTGTCTGCGGCACCGCCTGCGCCGCGCTGTCCACGGCACCGGCCTGCACCTCATTGAGGAAACCATGGCGGGATGCAGCAGGACATCACCCTTGATCACGAGGCCGTGCTCGATGTCTGATCGGTGGTCCCTGAATTCCCACCCGCCGACAACCGGGCACGCGGTGCTGCAACCGCAGGTGCCTGCGGCTGCAGCATTCCCGGGTGCGGGACGCCTAGATGGTCTGGCGGGACCGGATACCGGCTCTGCCCATTGCGTCACGGTAGGCGGCGTGGATCTCGCCGAGCCAGATCTCCTGGTTGGCGGGCGTGCCCTTGAAGGCGCGCTCCCCCATGGACCGGACCTCGTAGATCTTGAAACCCCGCTTCTGGATGGCGCGGTTCTCGAGCTTCATCAGGCGGCGTGCTGCCTTGTGGGCATCGGCGCCATGGGCGACAAGCGCGGAAGCCCGCGGCACCTGCTGCAGGAAGCTGAGCAGGGGCTTGACGCCGTCGGCAATCTGGTCCATCGAGAGGGCGCGTTCCTTGCCCTCGGGGAGGTACCAGGGATAGGCGTTCCACGGCATGACCTGCTCGGGAAGGATGCCCACAACGTCATAGATACTTGCAGCGCGGATGGAGCCGGGGTCATCGTTTTCGAACGAAACGAAGCCCGAGGGCAATTCTGCTCCCGGGCTTGAGAAGAGACTGACGATCTTGCAGGTGTCCACATCGTGGGCTGGATCAATGTAGGGTACACCGAAGTCCGGCTTCATTTCGGATAGGGTGTCGCACAGCCGGTTCACGTCTTCGATGTTCGGGTCGTAGCGCCGTTCCCACTGCTGGGCCTGATATGAAGGGTCCGCCATACGTTGTACCAATTCAGCCTCCTTGCGGGCATTACCTGGAGTGGTCAAAACTAGTCCGCTTGATTCAAGCTTACGCCGATCGTGGCGCTCACCCCGCGTGTCCCCTTTCGCGCGCGTTGCTGGTGCCAATAGGTGGCCGGTGAACAGCGGTCCCACCCGTAGCACGACGTCGGCGTGTCGCCGGGGACGCGCCGACGTCCTGCTCCTCCGATCGAGTGCGCAGCACTAACGGCTTTTCGGCCCGACACCGGTAACTGCTGTGCAATCGATCGGCGGTGTGCATGCGGATCGGGCCCGGCCAGATGGGAGGCCCAGCCCTCCCCTATCCCTGTACCCCATCGAGTGCGCAGAAATAACCCCCAACCGGCCCTGAACCGGTAACTGCTGTGCACTCGATGGAGGGTTGACACCCCGAGCGGGTTCCAGTCCCCGACGACGGCGACCGGGCAGCAGCGCACGGACCTCAGCCGCGCGAGGACAGCGCTTCCACGATGTCGGCTACCTCGGTCCGGGTGGTGTAGTCGACGTGGACGTCGACGAAGCGCACCACACCCGAGGCATCCACGATGAGCACGGTGGGGAAGGGGATGGCCGCAGTTGAGTCGGCATCGCTGTCGGCGACGTCGAATCCGAGTTCCGTATGCGCTGCGCGTGCCTGGGCACTGGGAGCCGTGACAATGCCCAGCTGCTGTGCCAGCAGGTTTCCTTCATCTGAGAGGACCGCGAACTGCAGTTCCCCGCCGTCCACCGCCGCGGCTGATCGGTCGGCAGTCTGGGGGCTGATGGCGATCAGGGTGTCACCGCGCTGCTGGAGCAGTGGAAGCAATTCCTGCTGGTAGGTCCTCAGCGTGATGTTGCAGTACGGGCACCAGGCGCCACGGTAGAACACGAGGACGGTGGAGCCAGTGCCGAGGAATTCGAACAGGGTGACCGCTGTCCCGTCGGCTCCGGTCAGTTTTGCGTCGGGAAGCTTGTCACCAACCGAAACTGCTTCTCCAGGGGTCCCTACCTGGCTCAGTTCAGCCTGCTCGCGGTTGAAGACCCCGGAGAGGCTTGGCCCGATCTTCCGTGTGAAGTCTGCGTTGAACGTTCCAACCTGGGTTGCGATGCTGCTCGTAGCCACTTCAGTAGTCCCTTGTTCGAGGTTCAGGTGATCGTGCTCCGTTTCAGGCTAGAAGGCCGCACCGTCACGGACGATTCGGCAGTAATGAGCGGACACAAAACGGGGAACCGTCGGAAGGTCAGCAGGCACCGAGCCCATGGACGTGTCGCCGGGATACGGCCACGGAAACTCAGGATCCCTGGCCGCCATCGATGTGCAGGACATCCCGTCCCAGTGGGGTAGCGCCAGAGGAAGTGATATTGACCCTCGAACCGCCGAAGCTTTCTCGGCGAATGACGCGGGTACGCTTCGCACACATGTCCGTCGGAGTGTGGCCGAGGCGGGTATCCCCGCATCCCTCCTTGCCTCCATCACCACGCGCTCCTGCTCGATCCGGGGACCGTCTGCATCACGAAAATTTGCTGCGGGCGGCGTCCCTCATGCCGGAGGCGCGGGGAAGACTGACGACTGTTTTCACCTCCTCAGAAAGCGTTAGCCGACAATCGTCGAATAGAGCTCGGACCCGCCCAGATATACGAACAGCAGGACAATCAGGACCAGGAGCGTGTTATTGATTTTTCCACTTCGGTACTCAGGGTCGACCCGCTTGGAATTCAGCAGGTAGAGGAGCCCGATAGAGAGCAGGGGCATGAAAATCGCACCCATAATCCCGTAGGCGAGGACGATTGCCAGCGGCCTCTCGATCAGCAGGAGCAACATCGGCGGGAAGGTCATCCAGGCAAGATAGATCCGGAAGTAGGGATCCTGTTCTGTGATCGACTGATGGGAGCTTGTTTCTTTTCGTTTTGCGTCCCGAATGATTCGGACGAAGTCGGCGAAGAGGAAGGAAACACCGTGCCACGGCCCAAGAATCGAGGTGAATATCGCCGCCCAGATACCAATCAGGAGGGCCCAGCGCGCGGTCGAACCAAACCTGTCGCCGTAGCTGTCCGCAAGCCCCACGAGACCTTCGTTGCCCGCGATGGTAATGCCGGAGCCGAAGAGGAGTTCGGCAGCGATAATCAGGACGGAGACCGCGAAAATGGACGTGATGATGTAGGCGGAGGTGATGTCGAACCGCATCATCGGTATCCACTGCTTGCCTATCCAGCCTTTGGCGTGGATCCAGTAGGAATAGCAGGTCAGGGTGATGGTTCCGCCCACACCGCCGATCACTCCGAGAATGCGCAGGAAAGAGCCTTCGGGAACCGACGGCGCGAGACTGTAATCGACGGTCCCAAGATTCGCGAGGATCACGACGGCTGAGCCAACGACCGTGACGAACATCAGCGCCACGAAAATGGTCATTGCTTTTTCGAGGACCGCGTAGCGGCCGAACCAGACGAGGAAAAACCCGGCGAGCGCTGACAGGATCGCCCATAACCAGAATGGTGGGCCGGGGAACATCGCGGTCAGTATCAGCGCGGATACTGCCGGGAGCGCTGCACCGTAGATCAATCCGAAAACGACGACATAGATGCCGAAGTATCCGGTGGCCACCCACCCGAGCGAGTGCCATCCCTCTAGGAACGTCTTTCCTGTTGCCAGATACCAGCGCCCGATGCCCTCGGACAGAATGAGCTTGATCGCGGCGCCGCCAATGATCGCCCACATCAGGGCCCAGCCGAATTCGGCTCCGGCGAGGGCGGACATGATGAAGTCGCCGGCACCGACGCCTGTTGCGGCCACGATGAGGCCGGGGCCGATGAATTTCAGCTTTCTTGCAAAGGTGGTCGGTGGCTGTTCTGAGCCCCTAGGCGTTTCGTCGAGATCGTTACTCAAGGCTTTCACTTTCTTTCAACCGTTGCATGGTGGACCCCGAATTCCGGAGTTTCGTTCAGCGGTGAGCAGTTGCGGGTCAATGCACCTCCGTCGTCGGCGGGCCGGAACATGCAACATCCTCTACGCAATATTGTGAGGTCGATCACGGACAACGATAGGTGACGTCGAACACCATCACAATAGGTGCTTTGTTACAGTACTAAGGTGACTGAATCGATGATCGAACTTGGTTGGGCGCCGGATGAACCGACGGCCCGCGGCGTGGCACACGCAGTCAGCCGGGCCATTCGTGATGGCCTCCTGCAGCCGGGAACGAAGCTGCCCTCCATTCGCGCCGTCGCAACCCGACTGCAGTTGTCGCCGACCACCATCAGCGCCGCCTGGTCCTTGCTCGCCCGGTCCGGAGCTATTCACACGGACGGGCGGCGCGGCACGAGGATCGCTGACATGGGCCTTGGATCCACCCGCTACAGCCAAACCCTGAATCGCCAGAGCCTCTTCCCCCTGGACCTCTCCACCGGTGTACCCGACCGCGACCTCCTGCCGGATCTTGGGCAAGTGCTGAAAAATCTGACGAGCGCTGTCACCCCCGGCAGCTACCTTGATCCACCGGTGGTACCGGAGCTGATCGAGGTATTGCGGCAGGACTGGCCTTATGACGCCGAGACCTTTGCAATTGTCGACGGCGCAATGGATGCCCTTGAATTAGCCACCCGTGCGTTGGTCAGGTTCGGAGACCGCGTTATCGTGGAACACCCGACGTTTCCCCTGCTGCTCGACCTGCTTGAAGCTGCAGGAGCAGAGATCGTAGGGGTACCCATGGATGACCAGGGCATGCTCCCCACCGACCTGGAGCAAGCTCTTGCCACCTCTGCTGCGGCCGTGATCCTTCAACCGCGAGCACAGAATCCGACGGGAATTTCCCTGACGTCTCCACGCGCCGAGCACCTGTCCAGGATCATTGGTGCTGCGGACGTCACCGTTCTCGAGGATGACTCTGCTGGCTATGTTGCCTGGACGCCGGCGATCAGCCTGGGGCAGTGGCTGCCGGAGCGGACGCTGCATGTGCGGAGTTTCTCCAAATCGCATGGCCCGGACCTGCGGCTCGCGGCCATGAGCGGACCTGCGACCATCATCAACGAGATCATCTCCAGGCGCCAGCTTGGCCAGGGTTGGACAAGCCGACTCCTGCAACGGATCCTGCTCGGCTTGCTCACCGAGAAACCTGCCGTCGAACACATCGATCATGCCCGCCATGAGTATCGGCGCCGCCGCGAGGCAGTCGTCACCGCCCTGGCCACACACGGCGTGCAGGTCAGGGGAACGGATGGCATCAATATCTGGATCCCGGTTGCCGACGAGTCGGCCGCAATGGTGCGACTCGCGAGTCAAGGGATCGGAGTTGCCCCTGGTGCCCCATTCGCCGTACTCCCCCTGCAGCAGGGCCACATCCGGGTCACCATCGGGGCTGTTTCCGAATCGGTCTCCGAACTAGCGGAGTTGATAGCCCAGGCGGCACTCGCCGGGAGTTGGGCCGGCGGCCGGTGAATTTTTTGTACTGTAACATTTTACCTGTTGTCAGGGGTTAACGCCCGACGTAGTGTTGCAGGGTCAGCTCTCACCGACTGATCGACGCAATCGATCTGGTCGATCCAGCCACACCCAGAGGATCCCACTTGCAGACAACTACCGCGGTAACCCGAACGGACGCTGAGAACGGCGCGGAGATCCGGCGCAAGGACAGGGCACACGTTTTTCACTCCTGGTCGGCCCAGGCGCAGATCGACCCACTACCCATTGCCGGAGCGCTCGGTTCCTACTTCTGGGACTTCGACGGAAACCGTTATCTCGATTTCTCGTCGCAGTTGGTCAACGTGAATATCGGGCACCAGCACCCCAAACTGATTTCAGCGATCCAGGAGCAGGCAGGCAAACTCGCCACTATCGCGCCGATTTTCGCCAACGATGCCAGATCTGAAGCAGCGCGGTTGATCTCAGCGCTGGCTCCCGGCGATCTCAACAAGGTCTTCTTCACGAACGGCGGTGCGGAAGCAAATGAGAATGCTGTCCGGATGGCACGCCTTCACACCGGCAGGTCCAAGGTGCTCGCCGCATACCGCAGCTATCACGGGTCCACCGCTGGCGCAATCGCCCTCACCGGCGATCCGCGGCGGTGGCCTTCGGAGCCCACTATGACCGGCGTCGTCCGCTATTGGGGTCCCTACTCCTACCGGTCCGCTTTCCACTCAGCCGACGACGGCGAGGAGTGCGAGCGAGCGCTGACGCACCTGAGGGACATCATCGCCGTCGAAGGACCGCACACCATAGCCGCCATCATTCTCGAGCCGGTCGTCGGCACGAATGGCATTCTCGTCCCACCGGAAAACTATCTTCCCGGGGTTCGGGCGCTCTGTGACGAATTCGGCATTGTGCTCATCGCTGACGAAGTGATGTCGGGTTTCGGCCGTTGCGGCGAGTGGTTTGCCGTCGACCACTGGGAAGTGACGCCGGATCTGATCACCTTCGCCAAGGGATCGAACTCCGGCTACGTTCCGCTGGGCGGCGTCATCATTTCGGAGCGGATTGCGCGAACCTTCGATGAGCTCCCCTATCCGGGCGGTCTTACCTACTCGGGGCACCCTTTGGCATGCGCTTCGGCAGTAGCCTCGATCAACATCTTCCACGAGGAAGGAATTGTCGAAAATGCCCGCGCTTTGGGACAGGACGTCATCGGGCCACAATTGAGGGCCCTGGCGGAACGCCACCCGAGTGTGGGAGAAGTTCGCGGTCTGGGCGTGTTCTGGGCGCTCGAACTTGTCGTCGACCGAAAAACCCGGCAGCCCCTGGTGCCGTTCAATGCCGCCGGAGCCGCTGCAGCACCCATGGTCGAGTTCGCTAAGGCCTGCAAGAGCCGCGGTCTGTGGCCGTTCACGCACTTCAACCGCACGCACGTTGTTCCGCCCTGCACCACAACGGCCGGGGAAGTCCTCGAGGGAATCGATATTCTCGACGAAGCACTCACGGTCGCCGACAAGTACTACACCGGCTGAACCGGCGACGCTGCCGTCGTATCCCCAACAAGGAAGGCTTTTCGATGAGCTTTACTACCCGGCCGGAACTCGCCGGCACCTTCGGCATGGTTTCATCGACCCACTGGATTCCGTCCCAGGTCGGAATGGGAATTCTGGAGCGCGGTGGGAACGCTTTCGACGCCGCCGTCGCAGCTGGTTTCACCCTGCAGGTCGTTGAACCGCACCAGAACGGCCCGGGCGGGGATCTTCCGCTGATCTTTGCGCGCGCTGATGACAAAAAGTCGATGGTGTTGTGCGCCCAGGGTCCAGCTCCCTCCGCCGCAACGCAGGAGGCCTTCGCCGATCTGGGCCTGGACATGATTCCCGGCACCGGCCTGCTGGCCGCGGCCATTCCCGGAGCCACCCTGGGATGGCTGACTTTCCTGCGGGACCACGGAACGGTCAGTCTGGGCGACGCCTTGAGCATGGCCGAGAGCTACGCGGAGAATGGTTTTCCCGCTGCCCCGAAGGTCGTCGAATACATTCGCCGTGTGGAATTGCTGTTTCGTGAGCACTGGAAGTCGTCGGCGGACGTCTACCTGCCGTGCGGCAAGGTGCCCGAGCCGGGCCAGGTGCTCTTCAATAGGGCATTGGCCAGGACCTATCGTCGGCTGATGGATGCCGAGAAGCAGGTCCTCGCCGACGGCGGAACACGCACGGCAGGCATCGACGCCGCCATCCAAGCGTGGACGGAAGGATTCGTGGCGGAAGCGATCGAGGACTTCGTTGGCATCCCGTGTCGGGACTCATCGGGCCAGGACCACGCCGGGCTGCTGAGCCGCGACGATCTCGGGTCCTGGCGCCCGCACTACGAGGAGCCGCAAAGCCTGACGTTCAAGGGGCACACCGTCTGCAAGGCGGGTTTCTGGAGCCAGGGGCCGGTGTTCCTGCAGCAGCTGGCCCTGCTCGATGGGCTCGACGTCGAACCTGGCACCGCGGACGGCATCCACAAGATCCTCGAGGCTACAAAATTGGCGTTCGCCGACCGGGACGCCTGGTACGGCGATGTCAGCGACGTGCCAGGCTCCACTCTCCTGTCCGCCGACTACGCCGCACAACGTCGGCAGCTCATCGAAGACACCGCCTCGCTCGAGATCCGGCCGGGCAGCCCGGACGGCCGGACTCCCGTCCTCCCGAATCTAGAGGTGAAGCCAGGTTTCGATGCAGCTGGGCTCACCGGAGTCGGTGAGCCGAACGCCGTCGCCGCACTGCTGGACTCCGGTCCGGAGCCCACCGGCGAGGCACGCACCGACACCGTCCATGTCGACGTCGTGGACCGCTGGGGCAACATGGTCTCCGCGATGCCCAGCGGCGGCTGGCTGCACTCGTCGCCGATCATCCCTGAACTCGGTTTCCCCCTGGGCACCCGCCTGCAGATGGCGTGGCTGGAGGATGAGCTGCCCAACACCCTCGCGCCGGGCAAACGCCCCCGGACCACGCTCTCCCCCACCCTCGTCATGAGAGGGAACGAACCGGTGCTAGCATTCGGGTCACCTGGTGGAGACCAGCAGGACCAATGGCAGCTTCACTTCTTCCTCAACTTGA
This sequence comes from Arthrobacter sp. Br18, assembly GCF_000520555.1. Taxonomy (GTDB): domain Bacteria; phylum Actinomycetota; class Actinomycetes; order Actinomycetales; family Micrococcaceae; genus Arthrobacter_D. The sequence continues at coordinate 39,090 of NZ_KI914852.1, forward strand.
TTCTGGGCGGCATGAATCTGCAGGAGGCTATCGATGCGCCGGCGTTCAACAGCACCCATTATCCGAGCTCTTTCTACCCCCACGAGCATCAGCTCGGGGTGGTCCTCATCGAGCAGCGGGTGGGGGACGACGTCCTGGCCGGGCTGAGAGCCCGCGGCCACCGGGTAGGGGTCGCCGGGGACTGGGAGATCGGACGACTGTGCGCGGTCTCCCGCGAACCCGACACCGGCATGCTCCACGCGGGCGCAAATCCTCGCGGCATGCAGGGGTATGCGGTCGGGAGGTGAGAGCGTTTGCGCCCCTTCCGACAGTCGTGGATGGGCCGGGTGACTAGGAGGTCGGGAGCCCCTGGTGCCCGTTCACACCAAAGGCCTGGGCCCACCCGCCTCAGCAAGGTTACGGACCGCCCTCTGAAACGGCGGTCCGCCGGCTTGTTCCGCGCGGCGTCGAAGATGCCATCTCCGCGAGATCCTCGATGACGGACTGACCCGGAATACGGGCGAAGGATCCGCCTTTCCTGACTGCCGCGGCGATGGCATGGCCCACCTCGGCAGTGCTCATGCCCATTGCAGCACCGGACAGGGCAGGCAGCGATGCCAGTAGATCCACGGTTGCCGCTTCGATGGCAAGGGCCGCATCCCGTTCGCCCAGGTGCGCCAGGCACATCGCGGTGGACAATACCGTGCCGGTCGGGTTCGCCCATCCTTTGCCCGCTATGTCCGGAGCAGACCCGTGGATGGCTTCGAACATGCTGGGAGCTGTCCCGTCGATATTGAGGTTGGCGCTGGCAGCGACGCCGAGACCACCTTGGATCACGGCGCCCAGATCCGTGATGATGTCACCGAACAGATTGTCCGTGACCACCACGTCGAAGCGCTCGGGCGTCAGTGGCAGATGGAAGCACATCGCGTCGACGTGGACGTAGTCGACGTCGACGGCCGGATAACGGGATGCAAGATCATGCACCGTGTCCTGCCAGAGGGTTCCGGCTTCGATGAGGATGTTCTTCTTGTGGACAAGTGTCAGCCTTCCCCGCCTCCGCTCTGCCAACCGAAAGGAATAGTCGACGACCCGTTCCACGCCGGCACGGGTATTGATCGATTCCTGCACGGCTACGGCATGGGGCGTGCCGGCGTGGACAGTGGAGCCACGGCCCACGTAAGCACCCTCCGTGTTTTCGCGGAGGATCACCAGATCACAGCGTTCTGATGTCAGCCCTACTATCGGCGTTGCCACGCCGGGGTAGAGTTTCACCGGCCGGAGGTTGACTGCCTGCCGAAAGGCCTGACGCATCGCCAGGATGAAACCCCGCTCCAGAACTCCCGGCTCCACTGCTGGGTCACCCATCGCACCGAAGAGTATCGCGTCGTGGGTGCGCAGGTTCTCCTCAAGCTCCGCCGTCCACAGCTCGCCTGTGCGGAGGTAGTGCTGGGCGCCAGCTGGGGTGCGCTGCAGATCGGCAGAGAATCCATAGGTGGATCCCGCAGCGGCGAGCACTTCCAGTGCTGCCTCGACCACCTCGGGACCGATACCATCCCCAGCGATGACGGCTATGCGATGTGTGTTCATGCTGCAACTCCCCTGCTTCTCGATAATCTCAACAGATCGCTCTGTAGGTGGCGGAGTGACGCTTGTTCTGCTCGCCCCGGGTCTGAATCGCGGATCGCGTCCACGATGGCGGCGTGCTCGCGCAGAGCCGCACGAGCGGCGTCCGTCGTCATCAGGCCGGCGCCACCCAGAAGCTGCTCTCCCAGGCGAACCACGCTCAGTTGGCGTCGAATTCTGCTGTTGCCCGACGCATCCAGCAACAGGGTATGGAAATGTAGCCCCAACCGGTGGAAGCGCTCGGATTGTCCGCTCTCCTGCGCCCGATGCTGATCCGCAACTACCTGATGAAGGTCTGACAGAATTCCTGGGGTTACCCGCGAACAGGCGAGCCGCACTGACATTCCTTCCAGCGCTTCACGCAGTTCGAAGATCTCCCTCATCTCTCCGATGCCGGGAGAGAATACCGTCGCGACTCCCCCTGCACTGGCGATGACCAGACCCTCCTGCTCCAGAATGCGGAGTCCCTCCCTCAAGGGTGTCCTGCTGATACCGAGTTCAGAGGAAAGCAGGGCCTGAGGAAGCCGCACGCCGGGCGGATAGTATCCGGTGAAAATCCTTTCGCGGATAAGCTCGGCGGTCTGGTCCACGAGGGATACACTGCTGCGCCATTCCGTCGGCATCAATTCCTTCCCTCACGTTTGACTCCGACCACGGGATCCCTTCACCTCGACCCAATGATGACTGTTCTCCGAGCCCTCGAAAAAGTCAATGTCATGGCAGGAGTAGGGATCACACCATTGACCGCGTACTACGAGCGAAGCTAGTGTGAAGCGTTACTGGTCTGACCATATGAATCCGTTGATTGCAGGAGTATCCACCGACGTGACCCCCTACCGAAATCGCTACCCGGACGGCCTACCCGTTGGCAACCTCTGGGTTGATTGCACCGAGATGGCGCCTGTGGTGTTCCCCTTCGATGGCTCGGTCATCGCACAGTCTCCTGTAGGCCACGTGGATCATGCCCTGACGGCCCTGAGCGCTTCAGAGGATATCAAGGGGGAAGTCGCAGCCCTTTCCGCCGGCAGGAAACGAGCGGTGCTCTTGGCCGTACGTGATGCCCTCGCAGAGCGGCAGGCCGCATTCGAGGAACTGCTGGTGCTGGAAACCGGTAAACCGTTGGTCGACTGCCGCACCGAAGTAGCGAGAACGCTCACCACCTGGGCTGCCGCTGCGGAGGCGGTAGCGCACACCCATGGTGAAACCGTGCCACTGGACCTCCAGCCTGCGGGCGAGGGGATGATCGGCTACTGGACCCGCAGGCCGGCCGGAATAGTCATCGCGATCGCGGGATTCAACTACCCACTCCTTCTGGCCAGCCATAAGATCGCTCCCGCCATTGCCGCCGGTTGCCCTGTCATTGTGAAGCCCGCACCGAATACCCCGTTGGCAACGCTGTGGGCGGTTCACCTGATCCGCACTGTTCTCGCTGCACACGGCATCTCCGAGTCCGCCGTTCAGTTGGTGACCGGAGGAGTGGATGTCGGTGAGGCCCTCGTGGCCGATCCTCGTGCCACGGTCGTTTCCTTCACCGGCTCGGCAGCAGTTGGCCACCGTATCGCCAAAGCTGCCGCACCACGCAAGGTGGTTCTCGAGTTGGGGTCGAACACAGGCTTGATAGTCGCAGCCGATGCGGTCGTGTCGGAAGCTGTCGACGCCGTTGTCCGCGGCGGCTTCTATGCCAATGGCCAGGCCTGCATCTCGGTGCAGCGGGTGATCCTGGTCGAGTCTATTGCGGATGAGTTTCAGCATGGGCTCCTGGAGCGCCTAAACGAAGTTGTTTCGGGGGATCCGCGGGAAGAGTCCACCCGGTTGGCTCCTGTCATCAACACCGGATCCGCGCAAAGGATCACGGGATGGATCGACGATGCGGTTCACCGAGGTGCGCGGGTGCTGGCCGGCGGCTCGGCTCGGGGTGCTGCCATGGACCCAACGGTCTTGACGGACGTCCCGCAGGACGCCGATCTCTGGTGCGAAGAGATCTTCGGCCCGGTGGTCTGCCTGCACCGGGTGCGGGACGTCGGTGCGGCAATCCAGCTGGTGAACCGTTCAAGGTACGGCCTGCAGGCCGCCATCTACACCAAGTCGCTCGAGTCGGCGTTCGCGGCGGTCAACGAGTTGGATGTCGGCGGCGTGGTGGTCAACGAGATTCCGGGGTTTCGATCCGACATCATGCCCTACGGCGGGGTGAAGGATTCCGGTATCGGCAGGGAGGGTCCCCGTTACGCGATCGAGGAATTCACCGTCACCCGCATGGCCATGATTCGGCCATGACAAACGCAACCGAAAGAAGGCCAGACATGGACTATTCAAAGCTCTTTCACTTCTCCGGCAAGCGGGTTCTCGTGATCGGCGCCGGCAGCGGCATCGGACGCGAATCAGCCCGCGCGTTGGCAGCGCATGGCGCGACTGTCATCTGCGCCGACAGCGACGAAGCGAAGGCCGAAGCGACGGCGGCACTGATCGGCGGCACCGCGGCCGCGAAGGTTCTCGACGTATTGGACCATGCAGCGATCCGCGCAGCCGCAGATGAGTTCAGTGACATCTCCGCACTTGTCTTCACCGCTGCCACGAATGTGCGCAAGCGCATAGTCGACTACACCATGGAGGAGTTCGACCGGGTCATGAACCTGAATCTCCGGTCTTCCTTTGCCCTGATTCAGGCGTTCGCCCCAAAAATGGCAGATAGAGGCGGCGGCAGCATCATCGGGTTCTCCTCCATCCGGGCAGTCACCGTCGAACCCGGGCAAGGAGTCTATGCGGCGACCAAGGCAGGCCTGGTGCAGCTTGCACGCACCGCTGCAGCCGAATTCGGCCCGAAGAACGTGCGTGTCAATATGATCGCCCCCGGAATCGTGGAAACGCCACTCACGGCCCAGATTCGGAACAATCAGGACTGGTACAACGCCTATGCCCAGAAGAGCGCGCTCGGCCGCTGGTCCACGCCGGAGGAATTGGCTGGTGCCGTTGTCTACCTTGCCTCGGACGCCTCTACCTTCGTCACGGGCTCAGTACTGATGGTCGACGGAGGCTGGACTGCTGTGGATGGCCGTTTCGATCCGCCGAACTCCTGAACCGGTGGAGGGAAAACGGGAGCAAACGCGCCGCGCCTTCGAAAGCGTGGTTGACCACGTGGAGCAGTCGGTCCTGGAGGGCAAGCTCAAAGCCGGGGACCGACTTCCGAGCGAACGTGAGCTGGTCAACCGTTTCGCGGTCAGCAGGTCTTCGGTACGTGAGGCGATGCGCGTCCTGGAAAGCAACGGGGTGCTATCCACACGGCCCGGCGATCCCCGCGGTGCGGTCATACTCGCTCCGACCCCCGACCCTTTGCGCAGGCTGATGACCAGGTTGGCTGTTTCCTCGAGGAGCAGCCTTGCAGACCTGCTGATATACCGCATGACCCTGGAGTCGGCTGCCAGCTCGCTCGCTGCCACCAGGAGGTCCGCCGGGGACCTCCTGGAGTTGGAGAAGGCCATGGCACGGATGACGCAGTGCCTGGAACTGGGATTCGAGGAGTTCAGCCGGGCGGACCTGGACTTCCACGATGTGGTGGCGCGAATCAGCGGGAACCCCATGATCCAGATCTCGGGCGAGGCGGTACGGGAATCCATCGAGGGACTCATCAGGGGCTACCTGCGCGAGCATGGCGCGGACAGGGGCCTGATGCGCCGTACTCTTCACCACCACAGAGAAGCTTTCGAAGCCATCCGAAACCGGGACGCCCATCTGGCGGAACATCTAGCCCGCAGCAGCATCTTCGAGTATTACGGGCACCTCTTGGGTGATGCGGACCGGCGAGCAATCGCGGCCCTGGCATCCTTCGGAACGCCCGTTGGTTCAGTCCAGTGACGTCCAATCCGGGACCGCCGACTGGGGGCGGACGGTTTCGTACCACGCCGCGGCCCGTAGCACCAGGGCGTCAGCACCCACTCTCCCTGCCAGCTGCACACCGATCGGCTTTCCCTCGACGTTGAACCCGCAGTTCACCGTTGCGGCGGGTTGTCCCGACATGTTGTACGGCACGGTGAAACCGATGTGCCCCATGGTCTGATCTGGATCATTGACCGGCATCGGTTCCTCCGCCCGGAAGGCAACCATCGGCGCCACGGGAGAGAGAACGACGTCGTAGGCCGCAGTAGCGGCGATAGTTGCCCGCTGGATTTCGTCGATGCAGTGGAGATTGCGGATTGTCTCCGCCCCGCTGAAAGCTGCTGCACGGCTGCACCATCGCACAATGTAGGGCAGCACTTTTTCCTGGTGATCGACCGGCAGTGCCTGGTAGTCGGCCCAGGAGCGGGTTCGCCAGAAGTTGTCGAGTCCGTCCAGCAGATCCTGGTTGATGAACGGGCCTATCCTCGTGACCTGGGCACCAGCCTCCTGAAAAAGCATCGCAACTGCCTCTACGGCCGCTAGGACCTCCGGGTCGACCTGGGCTCCGGTTCCGGCCTCGGTCTGCAGGGCCACGCGGAGTGATCCTGCATCACAGCTGAGGTTGCTCCAGTCCTGCGCCGGATAGGGACGCGTGCTGTAGTCGCGGATGTCAGGTTGGCTGAGTATGCTCATGAACAACGCCGAGTCCGCAATGCTTCTGGTCAGGGGCCCCGCAGCGCGCCCCCTGTAGGGCGCATCCAGCGGCACCAGCCCGGCGCTCGGCTTGAGGCTTGCAAGTCCCTGCCACCCGGCCGGCAGACGGATGGAACCTCCGATGTCGGTACCGACATGTAGTGGCCCGTAGCCTGCCGCGGCGGCCGAGCCGGCTCCCGCACTGGAACCGCCGGTAGTCCAATCCGGGTTCCATGCACTGCGGGACACCCCATGGAGGCTTGAGACGCCGGAAGACAGCATTCCCCAGTCCGGCATGGTGGTCGAACCCAGAATTACTGCCCCGCTCTCCAGGATGCGGTTGGTGATCGGGGCATTTGCGGCGGCGATCCTCGGATGGGGTAACGCGGTGCCGGAGGGCATCGGTACGCCGGCCCGTGCGATGTTCTCCTTGACCGTCACCGGCACGCCGTCCAGGATGCTGCGCTGGGTACCGTCCCGCCAGCGCCGCCAGCTTGCCACGGCATCAGCCCGAGCAGCCTTCGGGTCGAAGAGATAGAGGGCGTTCAGCACCGGCTCCCGCCCTTCGATACGTGCGATCACAGCCTCGACCACGTCCACCGGCGATAGCCCTCCGGAAGCGTACGCAACGCCGAGTTCATGTGCGCTGAGCCCGTGAAGTTCCTTCGATGGCGTGACTGACATGAGTGGTGTGCCTTTCAAGTGGGGCGAATCAGTGGGCGGCGGCGGCAGCGCGTGCCGCCAGCTCGGATCGCAGGGACATGGAGGAACTGACCAGCGTGCGGGTGTACTCGTGCTGGGGGTTCTCGTAGATCTGGGCGGTGCTACCCGCTTCCACAATCTCGCCCTGGTTCATCACCACGACGTTGTCACAGATCCTGCGCACCACACCCAGGTCATGGGAAACGAAAATCAGAGTGAGCTGATATTTGTCCACCAGGTCCGCCAGCAGGTTCAACACCTGCGCCCGGACGGACACATCAAGCGCGCTCACCGGCTCATCCGCGACCAGCACCCGCGGCTCGCAGACCAGCGCACGGGCGATGGAGATGCGCTGCCGCTGACCTCCGGAGAACTGGTGCGGGAAGCGGTCCGCAGCATCCGCGGGAAGTCCGACTGCGGCCAGCATCTCCGCTACGAGCTTCCGCTGCCGTGTGCTGTTCACCTTCTGCCCGGGGGCACGCAGCGGTTCGGCGATGATGTCCTGCACCCTCATCCGCGGGTTCAGCGATCCCATCGGATCCTGAAAGACGATCTGCAGTTGCTGCCTGAGCTGCGTAAGGTCGCGTTCCTTGGCACCGGCCACCTCATTGCCCACTACACGAACACTTCCAGCCGTCGGCTGGTCCAGCCCGGCGAGGATGCGCAGGAGGGTGGATTTCCCGGATCCGGACTCGCCCACGACGCCGAATCGTTGCCCCGGCATCACGTCAAAGGAAATGCCCCGCAGCGCCCGTACCTCAGTCGGCGTGCCGAACAAGGACGTCCGGCCGCGCTGATAGGTGCGCGTGAGGCCCTTGACGCTGATCACGGGTTCGACGCCGGGGATCGGCCTGGCCACCGAAACTGCCTCGACCGGCACGGCAGGGGCACAATCCATCAGCTGCGATCCCGCGCCCTGCCGCCCGGCATGGTCCCCATCCAAAATGGGTGGCACGTAAGCGGAGGCGGAAGCCACAGTGAACAGGCGTCCGTTGCTGTCGCTGGCGTCGAGGTCGGAGGCAGCCAGCAATCCTCGGGTGTAGGGGTGCTGCGGACGGGAGAAGACATCCTCCGTAGTCCCTTCCTCCACAACCACGCCATCGTTCATGACCAGGACCCGGTCGCAGACGTTCGCCACAACGGCGAGGTCGTGGGTGATGAAAAAAAGGCCGGTGCCACGCTGCTGCACTGCTTCCAGCACCAGATCCAGAACCTGGCGCTGGACTGTCACATCCAGGGCAGTCGTCGGTTCATCACACAACAGCAGGGCGGGGTCGTTGGCCAAAGCCATCGCCAACATGACCCGCTGCCGCTGTCCACCGGACAGCTGGTGCGGGTAGGCGCGTGCCGCCTCCGCAGGGTCAGGGAGCCGGACGCTGGCCAGCATCTCGACGGCTCTCGCCCTGGACGCGGACCTCCCGGCGACCGTTTTGTGCTTGAGCATGATCTCCGCCACCTGCGGTCCCACCTTCATGAGCGGATTCAGCGCGGTCAGCGGCTCCTGGAAAACCATGGTCATGTCATTGCCGCGGATCTTGCGCATTTGTCTATCGGTCGACGTCACCAGATCGGCCTCCCGGCCGGCCAACCGTATGGAGCCGGTGGCGGAAACACCTTCGGGAAGAAGTCCCATCAGAGCCGTGGCGGTCATCGATTTTCCGGAACCGGATTCACCGATCAGACCCACACGTTCACTGCGGTTCATGGCGAGGTTGAAGCGCTCTACGAGCGGCCGGTGCGGGGTCGCGACGGTGAGGTCATCGACCTGCAGAAGCGGCCCGCTGACCGGACTCTCAAACGCGCGCTCGGGGACACCCATGATCAGCGCTCTCCGTTCAGCTTCGGATCGAAGCGGTCGCGCAATCCGTCACCCAGCAGGTTGAAACCCAGCACGGCAATGGCGATGGCAACACCTGGCCAGACAGCGAGCATGGGATATGTGTCCAGGAACTGTTGGGACTCCTGCAGCATCCGGCCCCAGGACGGCGTCGGTGGGGGTGTCCCAAGCCCCAGGAAGGACAGCGCTGCCTCTGCCAGCACGGCGATCGCGAAGGACACCGAGCACTGGACCACGACGATTCCTGCGATGTTGGGCAGGACGTGGCGGACCGCGATCCGGAAGGCATTCTGGCTCGCGGCTCTCGCCGCCAGCACATACTCCGTGCTCATGACCTGGAGAGTTCCGCTGCGGGCAACCCGGGCGAATCCTGGAATGGTACCGATTCCAATGGCAACCATCGCAGTTGTGGTGCTGGCACCGAAGACAGCGCCGAACATGATGGCAACCAGCAGCGCAGGGAAGGCCAGCAGGATGTCTGCAGCACGCATGCTGACTTCCTCAGTGAACCCGCCGCGCATTCCGGCGAGGATCCCCAGCGGCGTGCCGATCAGCAACGCGATGCCCACGGCGATCAACCCCACCAGCAGGGTGATGCGCGCACCGTACAGGATGCCCGAGAAGACATCGCGTCCGTACCGGTCGGTGCCCATCAGGTGCCCCGGGCTGGAGTTCTGCAGCCGATCTGCTGGAAATGCCTGCACCGGATCATACGGCGTCCAGAAGAAGGACACGAGCGCTGACAGCACGACGACGGCAACCAGCGCGCCGCCAATCATCAGTGTGACCGAGGGCTTTCCCCGACGTCGTCCAGCGGTCGCCGGTGTGACCTCCAGGGGTGGAGCCTCCGGAACCAGCCCCGACGCGGGTTGGGTCACGCGCTCAGGTTGACTGTGGTCGGTCATGCTAGGCCTTCTTCCTGATACGCGGATCCAGCACGGTATAGAGGACATCCACCACGAGATTGATGATCAGGGTGATGGAGACGAGCACCATCACCACGGACTGGACAGTGAGCAGGTCACGATTCCCCACCGCGTCCAGCAGCATCGATCCGAGCCCTGGGATCACGAAAACCCGCTCAATCACGACGGCACCGATAATCAGTGCCGCGAGCTGGACGCTGGTGACGGTCAACACCGGAATCGCGGCATTTCGCAGCCCGTGGCGCGCCAGGGCTTCCATTCTGCCCAACCCCTTGGCCCGGGCTGTTCGCAGGTAGTCCTCGCTCATCACCTCGAGGACAGCCGAGCGGACATAGCGGGTCAGAATAGCTCCCTGGACAGAAGCGAGGGCCACCACCGGCAGGATCACCCGTCGGATGAAATCGCCGGGGTCCTCGCCGGGTGGCGTCCAGCCGTTCGCGGGCAACCAGCCGAGTCCCACCGCGAACACCACCACCAACAGGATTCCCGCCAGGAAGTTGGGAAGAGCCACCCCCACCTGGCTCAGTCCGCTGATGAGGATGCCGCTGGGGTTCCGGTGCCGGACGGCGGCGAACGTGCCGAACGGGATCGCGATCAGCAGTGCCACGATCATGGCGAGCACCACCAGGATCAGGCTTACCTGGACCCGATCGGCCACGAGCGGGCTGATGTCCTGGCGCGTGACGTACGAGGTGCCGAAGTCACCGATTGGGAGGCCGGCCACCCAATCGAAGTACTGCACGATGAGCGGCCGGTCGGTGCCGAACTCCCTGCGGGTCGCTTCGAGCAGCTCCGGTGTGGCGTTGACGCCCAACGCGACCTGCGCCGGATCGCCGGGAATCGCTCGCATCACGAGGAATACGAGCACGGTGGCCACAACATAGGTGACGATGAACCTGATGACGTTGACCAGCAACCGGATTGCCACGTATGAACCTGCCTCTAGGTGTGCCTGCTGATTCTCGTGGCTACTTCCAGCCGATGGACGTCAGGTCCAGCGCCTCAGTGACGGAGTTCGCGGGAATGTTGTCGACTCCGGCCTTCGCCACCACGATGTTGGGGAACAGGAATAGGACATTCGCCGCGGCGTCGTCGGTTACCGTGCGGACCGTTTCCTGCATTCCCTCGATGTAGCCTGCTTCGTCAGCGGCGTCCGCCTCGGCTGCAAGGCCCTGGATCTTGGAATTGTCGTAGCCCAGGTAGTAGTCGGGGTTATTGAACATTGCGAGGAAATCGCGGCTTTCAACTGCAAGCACAACGGACATCTGGTAGTTCTGCTGCGTGAAGACGGTGTCCAGCCAGACTGCCGGGAACTCCGCCGACTCGATGGTGGCGTTGATGCCCACCTCGGCCAGCTGCGAAACCACGATTTCAGACACGGCAGTGGCGTAGGGACGGGTAGGAACGGTGAAGGTGATGTCCAGGTTCTCCATCCCCGCCTCCGCGAGGAGGGCGCGGGCAGCATCCGGGTCGTAGGGGTATACGTCGTTGAGGTCTTCATAGTAAGGATCGGTGGGAGGGACGGCGGCACCGACCATGGTCCCGTAGCCGCTCCACGCGGTGTCGATGACGGCCTGGCGGTCGATCGCGTGCATGACCGCCTTCCGAACCCTCACGTCGTCGAATGGTGCCATCTCATTGTTCATGGACAGCACGATCTCGCCGTTCGAGGTTCCATCGAGAACCTGGAACGCATCGTCGCTCTCGAAGGAGGACAGCAATTCGGGTGCCTGCGTGTTGTACACGACGTCCACGTCGCCGGAGCGTAAGGCATTCGTGGTGGCTATGGCGTCAGCGAAGTACCGCAGCGTTGCGGTCTCCACCTGCGGAGCCTCGCCCCAGTAGTCCTCACGAGCGGCCAGATCGATGGATTCGCCACGGTTCCAGGCCTCGATCGAGAACGGTCCGGTACCGATCGCCGTGTTGGCGAGGTCATCGACACCGCTGGGATCGAACATGGCACCCACCAGGGTGGCCATATCGAAAAGCCATGCATTGCTCGGTTGCGTCAGAACGACTTCCACTTCGGTGTCGCTAAGGACGTTGACTGAATCCACGACGTTCATCTTCGCCTTCAGACTGGAGGCCCACGCGTCCGACTGCACACGCTCGATGCTGAACTTGACGTCCTCCGCCGTGAAAGCCTCGCCGTTCGAGAACGTCGCGCCCTCCTGGAGTGCAAAGGTATAGGTGGTTCTGTCGTCGCTGACCTCCCAGGACTCTGCCAGCAATGGCTCGATCTCACCCTCCTGATCCAACTTGACCAGTCCCTCGTAGACGTTGGTCATCAGTGCTTGCGGGATTGCCGCGCCGGCAGTCGTGGTGAAGTCGAGGTTGGTCGGCTCGCCCGTCAAGGCGACCGTGATGGAGCTGGTGTCCGCCTCCGCCGTTTCCGTTGACGTGGATCCTGCAGAACAGGCTGAAAGGGCGAACGTTCCCGCCGTGAACAGAACTGCAGCACGAACCGTGCTTTTCAAGCGGCGCATAGGGTCTCCATCAGTTGGCAACGGCGCACTCCGTCGGTGTGATCCATCTAACAACATAAACCTATCCGATTTCTACCGGGTGAACTGGCCAGACCAGTGAACTTCCCCAGCGCTTTTCGACTCCCCCGCGCTAGGCTTGCTCTCAAAGCCCCTGATCCGCAACAAAGAGGTGTCGCATGAACAAAGTGAGCTTCAGCCGCGCTGTTCCCGTTCTGACCTACGAGCGCGTTGTCGAACAGATAGAGCAGGCAATTGTGTCCGGAGAAATCACACCCGGCCAACACCTGCCGAGCGAGCGCGAACTGATGGTGCAATTCTCCGTCAGCCGCCCTACGGTCCGCGAGGCGCTGCGCGTACTCCAAAGCCTTGGACTCATCGCTTCCAAACCGGGGAGCCGCAGCGGTCCCGAGGTGTTGTCGATGTCCTCGGAACCTTTGGGCCGGTCCTTCGCCACCATGGCCAGGATCGCGTCGCTCTCCCTGACGGAGCTCGTGCAGTTCCGCATAGTCCTCGAAAGCTCGGCCTGCCAGCTTGCAGCGGCGCTTCGAAATGGGGAGCAGCTCGAAAAGATGCAGAACGCCGTTGAACGGATGGAGGCTGAGGTCACTAACGGCTCCGATAGCTTCAATCGCGCGGACCTCGATTTCCACGCCTCCATCTGGGAAGCCAGCCATAACGATCTGCTGAAGGTCTGCGGGCAAGCGGTCTCAGGTTCCATCCTGAACCTGATGAACGAGCGGATGGAACGTTCCGCGGACACCGCCGGTGCCATGCGGGAATCCCTGGAGCGGGACCGTGCCATCTACAGCGCTATCGCATCCGGTGACAGTGTTGCCGCCGGAGACGCGGCCCGGAGCGCCATCTCCCGATACTTCGCAGAATACCTCGACGAGGACGGCGTCAGGGGGCTGCGGGCGCTCGCTCCTGAACTGGCATAGGGCACACCCGTCCCTTCCGGTACCCCTGGTGGCCATCATTCCTCGGTCGCGAGAAGCCCCGTTGTCCGGTAGGGAATGACCTCGCGCAGATACATACTCGTCGAGGTGCGAAGAATACCCGGGCACAACCGGATGACCTCGCTGACGCGGTACAGATCGTCGGGACTCCTGGCCACCACACGACACAGGAGATCGGTGTCCCCTGCAGGTGCGTGGCATTCGAGCACCTCCGGGATACTACGCAGCGCCTCAATCGCCTCATTCAGCTTGGACTGGTCCAGCTCGGCCGACACGGACGCCAGAACAGCCCGTCCAAGGGCCGCGGGCACGATCCGGGTGCTATTCGGGCGGAGCGAACCGCTGGCCAGCATCCGCTCCAGTCGTGCCTGAACTGTTCCGCGGGCCAATCCCAGCTTCTGTGCCAACGCCATCACTGGGGCTCGCGGATCATCGTCCAGTGCAAGGAGGATCCGCCGGTCGATTGCGTCAAGTTCCCGCACGTTGACTACTTCCTGCCGGCGAACCCGTCGGCAATTGATCAGATTGACTTACCAAGAGCGTACCCGTTGCTCGGTCTGCCTTCATCCTGTCTACTGGGAGCGGAAGCCGTGATCGCCACAAGCGCAAACGGCAGGCACCGCAGGGCAGCCACAAGCTCATCTGACGGAACGACACTCACAGGTGTCCGCCGATACTGGATCATCGAGCCCCTCACCTGCCTGCAGTCGCACACCGGTGAGGGGCATCCATCCCTTTCGTGTTCCTGCTTCACTGCCATGATTCAGAGCCGGGCCGAGCCAGGCTCCGCCGTCCGCCGCTGCGCCGCATCCTCGCGGTGCCGAGCCGAGCCCCACGGACTGCGTCTCCGCCTACCGCCGCCGAGCCTCACCTCCCGCGTCACCGCCCGCCGCCGCGCCTACGGCCGCGTCTGCGCGTATCCCATCTGCTCAATGACCAGCCGGGTGGCGGCCGACTACTTGTCGAGCGGACAGCCGTTTCTAACGAACAGGCGTGTGATTGAGGAGCGCAGCTTCGCCCTGATGTCGTCGCGTACTCGATATTCAGGGAAGCCCTTTATTGTCCTCCCCTGAGGGAACGCCGAGGAGTCGCGGATTCCCCTGTCCTCGCGACGCAACTGACGCCGCATCATCACGCTGTATGCTCAATCTGCTGCGCGGCTGCTCCGGTCTCACCTTTCGCCGATGGATCAGGCCGCCGGCACCACACTCGACTTTCTCTGGGGGAGACTGTGTCCACTGTTCAGGCGTACTCCGCCGCCCAACCACCATTTCCGCTGACCGGATTCCCTTCCGACCAGCCGATCTACCAGTTCCGGGGTGGCGCAGCGACCTGGTTCGGCACGCAACTCCTCGGCGTTCTCGTCACGGTCTTCACGCTCGGCATCTGCGCGCCTTTCGCCGTCGTGCTGGTTCAGCGCTGGCACGCGAAGCACACCACGCTCATGGGGCGGCCCCTGAAGTTCGTCGGCTCCGCCCGGGGGATCTTCGGGCGCTGGCTCGTCTGGCTGCTGCTCTCCATTCTTACGCTCGGCATCTACACCTTCTGGGTGTACCCGCGCATGACGCAGTGGATCGTCGAGAACACGGTGCTCGCATGAGCAGGCACCAGGTGCTGCGGCGCGTCGCACTCCTCGTGACCGCCGCGCTCGTAGCCCCGCTGGCGGGCTGCACCGAAGCACCCGACGGCGAGATCGGCACCGTGGTCCGCGTCATCGACGGCGATACCCTCGTCATCAACTTCGATTGCGTGGACCAGCGGGTCCGCCTGCTGAACGTCGACACGCCGGAGACGAAGCACCCGGACAAGCCCGTCGAGTGCCTCGGTCCGGAGGCGACAACCTTCCTTGAGAACCTCACACCCGCAGGGACGAGGGTGGGATTGGATTTCGACGTCGAACGCACCGACCGGTTCGACCGCGTCCTCGCCGCCGTGTTCCTCGAGGACAGGACTCTCGTCAACGCCGAAGTGGCACGCAGCGGGCTCGGCGTCCCGGTGGTGTTCGAACCGAACCGGAAGTATTTCGACGAGGTCCAGGCGGCCTACACGGAAGCCTCCGATCAGCAGGTCGGCCTTCTCGATCCTGCCGCCGAATGTACGCTTCCCGTCCAGGCTGCGCAGGCGGTGACCGGCCTCGCCGAGGCCACCGAAGCCGCCGCGACGGTGTCGACAGCCGGCGGAAGTGTGGCTGCGCTTGCTTCGGCAGCGGCAGGTGTCGCCGTTGCACTTGGCACAGCCAAAGCCCTTCGCGAAGCGATTTCGGCCGGAAGGAACACCGTGCTCGGCATGGCCCTGACAGCGGCTGTCGCGGACAGGCTCTTGGTGAACCTGTCGTCCGCGATCAGCTCGGGGGAAAAATCCCTTGCGTCGACCCAACAGGTAGTCGCCGACCGCGAGTCGGCCGAGAAAGCCGTGACCGATGCCGCTGCCGCTGCCGCTGATGCACGGGCAATGACCGAGGCTGCAGCCGAAGCAGAGGCGACGG
>NZ_KI914852.1:54749-118187 GCF_000520555.1 Arthrobacter sp. Br18
CCGCCGCTGAGGCTGAGGCTGCGGCGGCAGCCATCGAAGCCGAAAGGGTGCAACGGGAAGCCGACCTGCGCGTCGAGGCCGACCGCGTTGCGGCAAACGCTGCCGCAGCTGTCGAAGCAGCTGCGACCGCTGAACGGGACCGGATCGCGAACCTCCCGCCGCCGCCCGCGCTCTACATCCCGCCGCCGCCCGCGCCCTATTGCCCCTGCGCCGCCGCCCTACACCCCGCCGGCTCCCGCGCCCTACGTCGCCCCTGCACCGCCGCCCGCGGCTGACCCCTACCCCGGGTACACCGGGCCCCGCTGCTACGCGCCGGGCGGGAAGACCTACCGGCCGTGCTGACAGCGTCGTCGTGCCTGTCCTGAATCGAGTGTGCAGCAATGACGCCGGGAACACCGAAAAGTCGTCATTTCTGTACACTCGATGGGCCTCTACCCGCCGTCCTGACTTCATAACCTGCAAAAGCAAGTAGTTGGCCGAAAAATACACGTAGGCGCTACTGTGCCATCGCGTCTTGTACTCCCCTAGCTTGTGGTGTCGATCGAATCCTTCGTCGCAACCTTCTCAGGAGTCTCATTGCGCCCCATTGCCTCGAAAACCGTGTTCACCCGCCGCCTTGCGACCGCCGTCATCCTTCCCGGCATCCTGACTGGCATGCTCGTTGTTGCCGCACCGGCTTCGGCGGAATCCGGCCCGGCCACCGGCATCTGCAACGGTGTTGTCAATCAAATGGCTCACCGCGGAATGGTGCAGGAAAATCTCCTGAAGGCGGCTGCGCGAAAGAATGCCGTGGTCATCACCCAGCTCCAGGGTGAGCGTGCGGCGCTTCAGGGTGAAGCGGACAGCATCTCGGCGAAGATTGCCGAGGCAACCAAGACGATTGTGACTCTCGAGGCGGAAGCTGTGCAGCTCGACGCCGCGATCAAGACCGCCACCGAGGACCTCGCCTCAGTCATCAGCCAGCAGGCCGCCACTGTCATAGCGGTCGACGGCGCGAAGGACGCGCTTGCCGCCCTGAAGGCCGATCAGGAGTCGGTTACTGCTGAGCTCGCACCGCTTCAGAAGGAGCTCGCCGACCTTCAGGCCGCTTCCGCCCAGCTGAGTGAGCAGGTCGCCACCGCGACGACCGGAATCGCGGACAAGAACGCCCAGATCAGCGCCGCTACCGACGCCTTGACCACGCTTCAGTCCGCCGCGACGAAGGCCGCCGACAACCTGACCGCGAAGAACAGCCAGATTACCGTTGCCGAGGGTGAACTCGCGGCACTCGTCGCCGACGCACAGGGCGCCGAGGACGCGGTGGCCGGAGCCACCCAGGCGGTCGCTGACGCCGACACCGAACTGCAGCGACTTGTGACCAGTGGCACCGCGGCGCAGGCGGAGCTCGACGCCCAGAACGCGGTTGTAACTGCGGCGAAAACGGCACTCACGCCGCTGCAGGAGAGCGCAGCGGCCGCTGGTGCCGCGGTTACCGCCAAAGAAGCCCAGATAGTGACAGCGCAGGGTGAGCTGGAAGCCCTGCAAGGCGACGTCGTCGAAGCCGAGGAAGCCCTGGCGGGGAAGAATGCGGAAATCACGACGGCGCAGCGCGCCCTGACGGGCCTGCAGGCCGACGCGGTCAAGGCAGCCGACGCGTCCGCGGCCAATACCGCGGCCCTGACCGCGGTGAACGCCGAGGTTACCGCTTTGCAGGCGCGGATTGCTACTGCGAACGCGGACATCACGGCAAAGCAGTCTGCGCTCACGACAGCCGAGAGTGAGTTGGCCACGCTTCAGGCCCGCAAGACGTTCCTCCCGGGTGAGATAACCAGACTGCAGGGGATGAACGGCGGGAATAGGGAGACCAGGGAGGCGAGGGCAGCTCTGATCGTAGTGCTGCAGACTGAACTGAAGGCAATCGACCCCCAAATCACCGACAAAACCACCAAGATCAAGGGACTTCAGGGTGACCTCGTTACACTCCAGGCCGCCGTCACCACCCTGAGCGCTGACCTGTCGAAGAAGCAGCAGGAAAGCAGTGCCCTGCAGCAGCAGGCCGCGCCGTTGCAGGCGACGCTGACTACCGCCAACGCCACGGTCGCCACCAAGGAGGGCGAGATCGCCATCCTGAAGAACGCGCTTCCCTCCCTGTCTGCCGCGGTGACCGCCGCCAATAGCGCCGTTTCCTCGAAGCAGGGCGAACTCACCACCCTGCAGGATCAGCTGTCCGTGCTGCGCACAGCGGCTGCCACCGCCAACAGTGCAGTGGTGGACCAGGAAAAGTTGGTCGCCGATCTGGAGGCTGAGCTGCCGACGCTGACCGAGGGCGTGGCTGAGGCAGGGGAAGCCATCACTGCGCAGCGGATCGTCCTCGACGGACTGCAATCCGACCTCGTTGACGCCAACGAGGACCTCGTGGTCGCCACCGCGGCCGTCGATACCAAGAAGGCCGAGGTCACGGAACTGAACGGCGCGCTTCCCGACCTTCGGTCCGCGGTGCAGGAAGCCGATGTGGCAGTGGCCGCCAAGCAGGGCGAAGTATCAACCCTGAACACGCAGCTCGATGGACTGGTCATCCAGCTTGCCGGGCTCAACTCCCAGATCACCGTCAAGGAGCGCGAGGTGCTTGCGGTGCAGGCACGCGTTGCGCCACTTCTGGCCCAGCTCGATGGCCTCGTCGATGAGATCACTGCAGCGGAAACGCAGATGAAGAACCTGCAGAGCCAGCTGACGACGTTCGACAAGCAGGTCACCGATGCGCAAACCGCGCTCCGCAACCTCGAGGCGCAGAAGAAGCAGAACAAGGACGCGATCACGGCACAGCGGGTCATCGTGAAGGATCTCGAGAACAAGCTGGGTAGCGTCCAGAAGGCCATCCGGGCAATTGATGGACAGATAGCTCTTGGGGGCTGCGTCGCATCCTGAATCGAGTGCGCAGGAATGACGTGAAATCCGCCGGCGGGCCGTCATTTCTGCGCACTGGAGGGGTGAGTCCGTTCGATGTCCCCCTCGCGCACGCCCAGCCGGTGGACTAGATTCGAAGGAACACATCCTCGAGAATAATGGAGCATCCCCATGAAGAACAAGCTTGTATTCACCGCCGGCATGGCCGCCGGTTATGTCCTCGGCACCCGTGCGGGCCGGGGTAGCTACGAGAAGATCAAGGCGAAGGCCACTGAGCTGTGGAACAACCCCAAGGTCCAGGAGACACTCTCGAGTACCACCGAGACAGTCAAGACCAAGGCGCCGGCCGTGCAGGAGAAGCTCGGCGGCGTTCTGAAGCGCGACAAGTCGTCGGATTCGTCCGGTAACGGATCGGGCTCCGGGAAGCCCACGGTGCCGGTGGTGACGTCCACCGGCACAGGCGAAGGAACGACGGGGCCTGCTGGAGGCAGCCCGGAGCAGGTCGACATCACGCCCTTCCTGAACCAGGACGACGAGACCCGCCCGCCTCTGTAGGACTCTGGAGTACCGGAACTGCAGGACACCGCGTTGGCTGCCGAAACGCAGCGCCTCACCGCCACCATCATGGGCGAGGTGCAGGCGGTGGGGTTCCGTTATTGGGCCCGCGGTCAGGCCGAGGAACTCGGCCTGACCGGTTCCGCCACCAACAATGCCGACGGGTCGGTCGCTCTGGTGGCGGAGGGCCTGACGTCGGGCCTCAACGAACTCCTGCGACGCATCCGGTCGGGAGATTCACCCGGCCGTGTCGACCATGTCGATGCAACTGTCGAAGAAGCAAGTGGAGGCTGCGCCGGGTTCGAGTGCCTATGATGCAGCAAGCGGTCAGCTGAGGCAGGCCGCCGGACGCGGCCACCCGACGCAGGTCACGGGTCACAGGCTCATCGAACCGCAGTCCCCCTAGATAGATGCCTTTTCGGCCTCGGCATCCTCGAAAGCAAGGATCGCATTCACCGACACGGCGGTTCGGTAGGCATCCCCCGCCGCGGACACCAGTTGCGCACTCGGATCCGCCACATTGCCTACGGCCCATACGCGGTCGGCGCTGGTCCGGCCAGGATCGTCGGTCGCAACGCAGCCGTCCTCACGGAACTCGCAGCCGAGAGCCGAGATCAGCGGCGAATCGACGTCTGCCAGCGGCTCGCAGAACAGCGCCGCGCAATCCACAGCAGTCCCATCGGCAAGCTCAACGAAGTCGAGGCCGGCAGCACCGGGAACAAGGCGTCGGACTTCCCCGTCGACCAGCCGCACACCCCGCGCTGAGAGCGTGAGCGAATCCTCCGGCGGGACGGCCCCCAGAGTGTGGGTGAACAGCGTGACCTTCGCGGACCACTGCCGCAACAGCACTGCCTGCTGCAGCGATGTCTCCCCGGTTGCGAGGACGCCGAGTTCGCGGTCGCGCACCTCCCAGCCATGGCAATAGGGGCACTGCAGCAGTCCCTTGCCCCAGGCTTCACGCGCGCCGTCGACGTCCGGCAGGATGTCCCTCAGCCCGGTCGCCAGTACCAGGGCCGCGCTGAGACCAGCCACTCCACCGCCGACCACGACGACGTCGAACCGGTTCGCTGCCCCATTGATCATGCTCCTATCTGACTACGGCGAAGAATAGCCGGTCAGCTCGCTCTGTCTCGTGCGGAGTCACTTGACGCGGCGTTACCCCTTGCTGCCCGCAGCGCCGGCACCGTCCGCATCCCCCAGAACCGTCACCAGCGAGGTAAAGCGTACATTTTCCCGTAACTCGTCGATCAAAACGGCCCTGCCGTCAGCGTCGGCCAGCGGAATCCGCCAGTTGGGGTACTCGTCGCTGGTGCCCGGCTGGTTCTGCGTCCGGCGTTCCCCCACGGCATCGGCCAGCGCCACACCAAGGAGCACCGACGGCGACTGCGCAATCAGCGCGTGCAGTGCCTCGACCGTCTGCTGCACCGACGCCGTTCCCTCCGCGGGCAGCAGATTCCGCTTACGCAGCAGGGACAGGAAGGTTTCCTGCACGGCGCGGTCCTCCTCCCGCTCCACCTCGACCGGCCGGCTGAGCAGCCCGAGTTTCTCCCGCAGCGCTACATGCTCGCCCGCGAGGTAGCCGGCCGACGGCGGGAGATCATGCGTGGTCACTGTGGTCAGGCAGCCCTGCCGGTACTTCTCGGGAACGATGGGGCCGTCGTCGTCCTGCTCGAACCACAGGATCGAGGTACCGAAAATACCGCGCTCCGCCAGGTACTCCTGCACACCGGGTTCGAAGACGCCAAGGTCCTCGCCGACGACGACGGCGCCCGCGCGCTCCGCCTCCAGTGCGAGGATTCCAATGAGCGCCTCATGGTCGTAGTACACGTAGGCGCCGCCCCCGGGCGCCGACCCCTGCGGAATCCACCACAGCCGGAAGAGACCGAGGATGTGGTCGATCCGGATACCTCCCGCATGCCGGAGAATGTTGCGCAGCATGTCCCGGAATGCCTGGTAGCCGGATTCGGCCAGCCGTTCGGGATGCCACGGGGGCTGGCTCCAGTCCTGACCGTGCTGGTTGAACATGTCCGGCGGCGCGCCAACGCTGATCCCGGAGGCCAGCACGTCCTGCAGGGTCCAGGCGTCGGCTCCGCTCGGGTGGACGCCCACCGCGAGGTCGTGCATGATGCCGATGCCCATCCCGCTGTCGGTGGCCTCGAGTTGGGCCTCCTGCAACTGCTCGTCACACAGCCACTGGAGCCACTCGTGGAATTCGATGCGGGATGCCAGTCGCTCGGTCTGCGCCAACGCCTCCGCACTGCCCGGCCTCCCTACCTTCGCCCACTCGGGCCCGCCAGGAGCGTACGTCTCCGCGAGGGCCGACCACAGCGCGAAGTCCTTCAGCCCCTGGCCCTGGTGCACGAGGAACTCCTCGAAATCGCTATGCCGCTGCGAAGGACGCTCGACCTGGAAAATCAGCTCGAGCGCCTCGAGTTTTGCCGCGAAGGACGCATCCCGGTCCAGCAGGTCCGCGCTGCTGTTCGCCTGCGCGAAGCGGCCGGCAAGCTCGTCGATGCGCACCCGTGCGGCGCCGTCGAGGCGTGCATACTCCGGGATATCCTCGACCCGCAGGTACATGGGATGGAAGAAGCGCCGTGTGGTGGGCAGGTAGGGCGAAGGTTCGACGGGCGGTACCGGTTCCGCGGCGTGCAGCGGATTGACCAGCACGAAGCCTGCGCCCTTTTCGGCGGCGACCTGCGCAAGGGCACCGAGATCACCAAGGTCGCCGATTCCCCAGGACCGCGACGACCGCACCGAATACAGCTGCGCCATGAGCCCCCAGGATCGTGTGTCGAGGAGTCGCTGCGTGGTCGAGAGGCAGTCGGGGGTGATCACTAGGGAACACTGCTCCTGGAGCCCGTCAACCTCAGCGTGAAGGGTATGCCAGCCCAGTGGCAGCGCGTGAGGGAGCACCGCGGAGAGGCTGGAACGCTTCTCGCCGTCGACCTCGCGCTCCGCAATAGGCTCCGGATCGACGGTGCCGCTGTAGTGGATGCCGTCCTCGCCAGTAGCCCAGACGCGCACCTCGGCACCGGCGGGTGCGTGCACGGGAATAGGGCCGAGCCGGCTTTCCCGGACGACGACGACGCGCGGCAGCAACCTGCGCCACGGAGCGGCGTCCAGCTCGGCGAGGGATCGCTCGATGTCCCGATCAGTGCCCGCGGGCACGTCCAGGGCGGTCAGTACCGCCACGAGGGTGTGTTCCTCGACCTGCTTCGGTGCGCCGTCCCACCCCAGAAAGGTGGTGCCCACCCGGTGTGCCTCGGCGAGCCGCTGGAGGGCGGTGGGCGTGCTTACGGTGGAATCAGCCATTCCTCCAATGTAGGCGGCGCCCGCTCGGTACTCCACTTTTTCACGACGTCCCCGACGGCGGGGCAGGTGTGGCGGCGGGCAGGTGTGGCGGCAGGGCAGGTGCGGCAGGTGTGGCGGCGGCGCCGACAGCGGGGCAGGTATGCCGACGGCGGGACTGGTGTGGAACCTGTCCCGCCGCCGTCGTCCTGCCGCTCTTCGGAAACTACCCCCCGAAGAGGGCCGAGGCCCTGGTCAGCGTCTGGAAGACGCCGTAGGCGAGGGGCACTCCCACGAGTGCCCAGACGAATGCGATTCGTGCTCCGGTCATTTGGTACCTCCACGTGCTGGTTCTTTGCGTGCGCTGTTGACGGGTTCATGGAACTTGGAGTTGACAGGCTTCACCAGCAGGTTGGCGATGAACCCGATGATCAGCAACCCCACCATGGTGAGGAGGGCCGGCTGGTAGGCGGCGGCCGTCAACTCGCCGGGCGTGCCCTGCGCGTCGAGGAAGCCGTTGATGATCAGGGGTCCGGCGATGCCTGCCGCGGACCACGCGGTCAGGAGACGCCCATGGATGGCGCCCACCTGATAGGTGCCGAAAAGATCCCTCAGGTAGGCCGGAACGGTGGCGAAGCCGCCCCCGTAGAAGGAGATGATGAAGAACGCCAGGAAGACGAACAGCAGGGTGGTGCTCGCGCCGAACAGCGCCAGGATCGAGTACAGCACCGCGCCCACGCCCAGGTAGACCATGTAGATGCGCTTGCGGCCGATGATGTCCGACGTGGACGACCAGACGAAGCGGCCTCCCATATTGGCGATCGACAGCAGCCCGACGAAGCCGCCGGCGACGGCGACGGTGACCGCAGTGGAGCCGTCGGCGCCGCGGAAGAAGTCCTGGATCATCGGGGAGGCCTGCTCAAGGATGCCGATGCCTGCGGTGACGTTGCAGAAGAGGACGATCCACACGAGCCAGAACTGCTTGGTCTTGATGGCGTTTTTCGCCGACACGTTGTCCGATGTGACGAGGGGCTTGGATTTGAGGCTCGCCGGGTCGAAGCCGTCGGGCTTCCAGTCAGCAGCGGGCACCTTGATGGTGAAGGCCCCGAACAGCATGTAGACCAGGTACACCGCAGCGAGTGTGAGGAAGAGCTTGGCGACCGAATCGCCGCTGGCCACCCAGCCCTCGGCGCTGGAGTTCGGGTCGTAGAAGCGCAGCAGCTGCGTGGACAGCGGGCTCGCGATCAGCGCTCCGCCGCCGAATCCCATGATGGCCATGCCCGTGGCGAGTCCCGGACGGTCCGGGAACCACTTGATGAGGGTGGAGACCGGCGAGATGTAGCCGATTCCCAGGCCGATTCCGCCAATGAAGCCATACCCCAGGTAGACCAGCCACAGCTGGTCGGTGAAGATGCCGATGGCACCCACCACGAAGCCGGAGGTCCAGAACAGCGCGGACGTGGCCATCGCTTTCCGTGGGCCGTTCTTGTCCACCCAGGTGCCCATGACGGCGGCGGACAGCCCCAGCATCACGATGGCAATGGAGAAGATGACACCGATCTGCGTCAGGCTGGCGTCAAAGTGCTGCACCAGTGCGGTCTTGTAGACGCTTGTGGCGTACGCCTGGCCGATGCACAGATGCACCGCGAGCGCGGCAGGCGGGATCAGCCAGCGGTTGAATCCTGGCGGTGCGATGGTGTGGTCCCGGTCGAGCCAACTCATGGAAACTCCTTGTTCGTTGCAGCATGGATGGCTGCCCCCGAGCCATGGTTCATGAGGGCAATTATGCGGTGCATCACAACCGAGTGGGAACTCGCAACGCCGGACGGTAGTTCTGACGCGGTGGGCGGCAATGTGCTAGGAGCTTTTCCTCAGCCTGCTTAGTGGATTTCGCCTAGACTTCTCGAATGGCGACCACCGAGCAATCCCCGGACACAAAGCTGAAGCGCGGCATCACCGGTCCGCTGCTCTTCCTGTTCATCCTCGGCGATGTGCTGGGTGCCGGGGTCTATGCACTGGTGGGCGTCATCTCGGCCGAGGTGGGCGGCGCGCTGTGGGTACCCCTGATGGTGGCGCTGGTCCTGGCACTGCTGACCGCCGGATCCTACGCCGAGCTGGTGACGAAGTACCCGAAGGCCGGCGGTGCGGCGGTCTTCGCCGAACGGGCCTTCCGGAAGCCCTTCCTCTCCTTCCTCGTCGGATTCTGTATGCTCGCGGCCGGTGTCACCAGCGCCGCAGGCCTCGCCCTGGCCTTCACCGGCGACTACCTCAGCGCGTTCATCGACGTGCCTGCGGCACCCGCAGCCCTCGTGTTCCTCCTCCTGATTGCCCTCCTCAACGCCCGCGGCATCAAGGAGTCGGTGCACAGCAACGTGGTGATGACCGTCATCGAGGTGTCAGGGCTCATCCTGGTGATCGTGGTCGTGGGCTTCTTCCTCGCCGGAGGCAACGGCGATGTCTCCCGCGTCACCGAGTTTCCTGTCGGGGTGAGTCCCGCCTCCGCTATTCTCGGCGCATCACTGATCGCCTACTACTCCTTCGTCGGGTTCGAGGTGTCCGCCAACGTGGCGGAGGAAGTCCGGGACGTGAGCCGCGTGTACCCCCGCGCACTCTTCGGCGCCCTCCTGACGGCCGGCGTCGTGTACCTGCTGATCGGCCTGGCGTCTTCGGCGGCTCTGCCGGCCGAGGAGCTGGCAGGGTCGACGTCCCCGCTGCTCGACGTCGTGGCAGCGACCGGGGCCGGCGTCCCGCCGTGGCTCTTCGGCCTGATCGCCCTGGTCGCGGTGGCGAACGGCGCGCTCCTGACGCTGATCATGGCGAGCCGCATCACCTTCGGAATGGCCGAGCAGGGGCTTTTTCCTTCCATCTTCGGGAAAGTCCTCCCGAACCGCCGGACACCCTGGGTCGCAATCGTTGCGACGACGGCGGTCGCCATGATCCTGACACTCTCGGGAGACCTCGCCTCACTGGCGCAGACGGTGGTGCTTCTTCTCCTTTTCGTCTTCCTGAGCACCAACATTGCAGTCCTCGTGCTGCGCCGCGATCAGGTGCAGCACCAGCACTTCCGCATCCCTGCAGTGGTCCCCGTCCTTGCCGTCGCTTCCTGCGTCCTCCTCCTCACCCAGCAGGGTGGGGAGATCTGGCTTCGTACCGCCATTCTGCTGGCCCTGGGACTCGCGCTGTACCTCATCCAGAAGCTGGTGCGCGCACGGAAGGCCGGCAAGTCCGCGTAACCGGGGTTCTCGGGGAGCCAGTCACTACCAGCCGTGTGGAGCCGGCCTGCGGGTGCTGGGTAGTGAATTGTTGACACGCCACTCGTGGATCCAGCCGGGAAGAACCAGGTCCGCCGGCGGCGCTCCGAATGCGGCGATGATCTCCTCATTGCTCACCGGACCGCTCCTGGAGACAAGGCGGGTGGCAATGACCGCGCGCGCATAGATCTCACCGCCGCTCACCGTCCGCTGCTCGAAATAGACGGCCCGTTCGTCCAGGCCGATGATGCGCGTCTCCACGGTGTACCGCTGGCCGAGCTGGAGCGACTTCCGGAAGCTGATCGTCTCCCCCGCCGCCACTGGGCTCCACCCCTTGCTGCGCATCATCTTCCAGACGCCGCTGCGGACCATCAGGTCGAATCGGCCCAGATCCATCACGGACAGGTACATGCCGTTGTTCAGGTGCAGCGCGATATCGATGTCCGTCAGAAGGACGCGCAGCGATATCGATGAGTTCCCCCAGATACTGAGGTCCGGGCGCCGTCCCGAGCGGAGGAGTTGGAGCAGAGTGCGGAAGATGAGATGCATCTGCACATATTACTAGTCGGTAACATGGCGGCGTCGCGCGAGGCAGTGTTTAGACTCGGGGAATGAGACAGCCCTATCCGTACGCCCTGTCCTTCGGCCGTTATCGGGAGTTGTTGTCCTCGGAATTCGAGGCGCTGGCCGCTTTGATCGACGGAACCCTCGCGGTACCCGTGCCATCCTGCCCCGGGTGGAGCGGTGAGGACCTCGTGCGGCACACCGCCATCGTCTACCTCCAGAAGGCCGAGACGATCCGCACCGGATCGAGGCCCGGGAAGGGGTGGCCGCCCGTCGGCATCGGCAGCATGCCGCCCGGGGCGCTCCTCTGGCATTGCTACGAACGCCTGATCGCGCAGTTCGACGCACATGATCCCGACGACGCGGCGGAGAGTTGGGTGCCGGGCGACCAGACGGTCGGCTTCTGGGTGAGGCGCCTCACCCATGAGACCGCCATGCACCGGTACGACCTCGAACTCGCAGGCGGCGGGCCGACAACCGCGTTCGATGCGGACCTCGCGGTGGACGGCATCGACGAGGTGCTCTCGGTGATGCTGGGGCGCGGCCGCGCCGACCCCGCGGCCAGCGGCGCCGTCGTCCTGGTGGAAAGCGCGGGCCGCTCCTGGTCGGTATCCCTCGAGCAGGCCGCCGCGCGGCTCGACCGGACGCCGGTAGCCGAGGGCGGCGCAGCCGACAGCGCCGCACCGGATACCGCGGCCTCAACTGTTCGAGGGGCTCCGCAGGAAGTCCTCCTCTGGCTCTGGGGACGGGGCACCCTGCCCTCCAGCTCCATTTCCGGCGATGCGGTGAGTGAACTCCGCAGCCGCCTGGCCCGAGCCCTTTGACCCCCTCCCCCCAACCACCACAGGAGCCTCATGACCCTGGTATCCGTACCCACCGTCCACCTGCGCAACGGCGCCGACCTTCCCCTGCTCGGGTTGGGAACCTGGCCGCTGAACGACGCCGAGGCAGCTGACACCGTTGCCACGGCAATCGACGCCGGTTACCGCCTCATCGACACCGCCGAGAACTATCACAACGAGGCGGGTGTGGGTGAGGGAATCCACCGTTCCGGCATCGACCGCAGCGAGCTGTTTCTCACCACCAAGTTCAACAGCCAATGGCACGGGCACGACGGCGTGCGGCAGGCCTTCCGCACCAGCAGCCGCCTGCTGGGTGTCGACTACATCGACCTGCTGCTGGTGCACTGGCCCAATCCCGGCCAGGACCGTTACGTGGAGGCAGTGCAGGGCATCGCCGCACTGCTTGAGGAAGGACTCGTGCGGGCGGTGGGAACCTCGAACTTCAAGGCCTCCCACCTTCAGCGCGTTATCGATGCCGGAGTGGTACCCGAGGTCAATCAGATCCAGCTCGACCCCCGCCGCACGCGGCGGGACATCCGCGACTTCCACGCACAGCACTCCATCGTGACCGAGGCGTGGAGTCCCCTCGGCCCCGGCAGCAATCTTCTCGAGGAGCCGGCCGTCACCGCGCTGGCCGAGCAGCACGGGAAGTCGCCGGCCCAGATCGTGCTCCGCTGGCACGTGCAACAGGGCGTCGTGGCGATACCCAAGTCAGCCCACCCCGACCGGCTGGCCCAGAACATCGATATCTTCGATTTCGACCTGTCGGAGCAGGAGCTGAGCAGTATCTCTGCGCTCGACACGGGTTCTGCAGAAATCACCGATTCGGATGTTTTCGGGCACTGACTTTTCGGGCACTGCCTTTTCAGGCACTGCCAACGTCGCTTCGACCGCGCTCGTGCATATCGCGCTGGCCGGGCCTCGACCCAGGGGGAATTGAATTGATTGAACTTGCCGTGATATTCCTTGCGGGGTTCTGGGCCGGCATGATCAACGTGGTCGTCGGCTCCGGCACGCTCGTGACCTTCCCCGTGCTGCTGCTGTTCGGGTACCCACCCATCGTCGCGAACATCTCGAACAATGTCGGCCTCGTGGCCGGCGGTATCACGGGATCGTGGGGCTACCGTCGCGAGATCGCCGCGAACAAGCGACTGCTGCTGACCCTGCTGCCCCTGTCCGCGGCCGGCGGCATTGCGGGCGCTCTCCTGCTCCTTGTGCTCCCGCCCGAAGCCTTCCGGGCGATCGTTCCCGTCCTGATCGTCATCGGGCTCGTCATGGTGACCGTCGCACCTGCAGTGCAGCGCCGTGCTGCCGCGAAGGCAGGCGAGGCACCGTCGCCTACCAGTACTTCCACCCCAGCGCGGATCATCCTGCTCCTCGGAATCCTCGTCCTCGGGGTGTACGGCGGCTATTTCGGCGCGGCGCAGGGAATTCTCATCGTCGGCCTCATGAGCGTTATGACGCTCGAGAGCCTGCAAAGAATCAATGCCGTCAAGAATGTCCTGACCACGGCGGTGAACGGCATCGCTGCCGTCACGTTCATGGTGTTCGCCTGGGAATTCATCGACTGGAGGGTCACCGCTGCTATCGCAGCCGGGGCCACGCTCGGGGGTCTGTTCGGGGCCAGGGTGGGCAGGCGTCTGTCGCCGAATGTCCTCCGGGTCACGATCCTCACCATCGGCACCATCGCGCTTGTCCGAATCCTCTTCTTCGACTGACCCTTCGCGACCTCCTCACGGCCAGAGCAGGTCGGTCCGCCACCCGTCGCCGAACCGCGTGTACAGCAGCCGGGTATGGCGCCGTTCCGGATCCGCCTGCCAAAACTCGACGGCGTTCGGGGCAACGGTGAACACCGTCCAATCCGGCGATCCGAGGCTCCCGTGCCTGTCGATCAGCTCCAACTGGTCGGCGACGGCCGCGTCGAGCTCCTCCCTGTCCTGCATCCTCCCGCTCTGGTGCCCAGCCAGCACCAGCGCCCGGGCGGCCGGGTGGCGCCGCTGGAAATCGGCGTCATTCTCCTCGGTGCCGGCCGGGGACACCGTGCCGCGTACGCGAACCTGGCGGCCGGAGTCGGGCCAGAAAAAGGTCAGCGCCGCCACCGGTCGTGCGGCCAGTTGGCGCCCCTTGGGGCTGTCGCTGCTCGACGCGACCGACCACCCGGACGCGCTGACATCCTTCAGGATCACCACGCGGGCGTCAGGTGCGCCGTCGTCGTCCACGGTGGCGAGGTTGACGGCGTGCGGGGCGAGGACCCCGGAGTCCACCGCGGCAGTGAGCCAGTCAAGGAAAAGATCAATGGGGGAGGCGGGTGCACCGGCAGGTTCGAAGACGGGCATGGATTCTGGGAAAACGGGCACTCCGCTGATCAGGTCGCGGGCCAGTCCGGGGTTGCTCATGCCGACACCCTATCCCCGATGCCGGACTCGTTGGCCATGCAATAAGCAGGTGCGGAACGGAGAACCGGCACCCTAGAGTCGAAGGATGCCCGCACATGAAGAACACCGGATCGGCTCACGGGACCTCAGGCGCTGGAGCACGCCGGCGGGTCGCTGGCTGGTAAGGACCGTCCGGCCGCTCGCGGCGTGGATAGGGCCGCACTGGGTCCTTCTGCTCATCATCGCGGTGGGAGGCGGCCTCGCCGCTGCACTCACAGCGGCTTCCGCCGAAGTCTATGAAGCGGTCGTTGAAGCGAACGGTGTCGCTGCCCTCGACCAGCCTGCCCTCGACCTCGCAATTGCGCTGCGGGAGCCGTGGCTGAACGGCCTGGTCACGGCGTACACCCACGTGGGCGGGCCGATCGGCATGCCCCTGCTCGCGGCTTCCGTGATGGTCCTGCTTGCCGTTCGGCGGAGATCCTGGACGCCGGTGATCCTGCTACCGGCAGCAGCGTTCGGATCCCTCCTGATGACCATCGCCGGCAAGGAAGCCATCGGGCGGCTGCGTCCCGCCCTTGAGTTCGCCGTTCCACCGTTCGAGCAATCGCCGTCATTTCCGAGCGGCCATGCGCTGAACGCCCTGGTCATCGCAGGCATTGTGGCCTACCTGCTGGTGCTCCGCCAGAACCGCAAGCGCACCCGTGCGCTCACCATCGGCCTCGCCATCGCCTTTGCCCTGACCATGGGCCTCAGCCGGGTGTACCTGGGACACCACTGGCTGACCGATGTGCTGGTCGCGTGGACGCTCGGGGTCGCCTGGCTGTCACTCGTGGTCACGGCGCACCGCCTGCTGCTGACCTTCCGCCCGAGCAACAGGAGGAAACGTTTCGAACCGCGGGTGAACGGCTAACGGGGGGCCTCGGAAAGCTCTTTCAACTTTTCGAGCGCCAAGGGCCAGGCTTCCCTGAGCATCGCGGCGAAATCCCCTGTGCTGTCCATCTCAATGTCGACAGTGGTGACCCCGTTCGATTCGGTGAAGGTGTAGTTCTCCTCGGTACCGCTGATCTGTCGGGCCACCTCGCTGGTGAGGTCATCGACCCCGTTCACCACCTGCCCCCGATAACGGATCGAGATGTACTCATGCCTTTTGTTCTCCGCCACGGTGCCGACCAAACCTTCGAAGGAACCGTCCTCACTGGGCCCGAGGAACCGGATGGTACCTCCTTCGTCCCACGTGCCGAGAAAGTGGGACCCTTCCTGGAAGTCCCCGGTCCACTTCCGGTAGGTTTCTTCCCCAAGCATGGTGTTCCACACGACACTGACGGGAGCCTGAATGGTCGCCGAGAACCGCAACTTTTCCCTAACGGATTGTAGCCCCGCAGCGTCCCGTGAGGATATAAACCAATGACGGAACATTCCGCCTCACTCCTGCCGCGGGAGCGGAGCGAGCCCGCACCAGGCGCCGTCCATGTTCCCGACTGGCTGACGCTCCAGGAGCAGGTCGACCTGGTTGCTGCATGCCGCGGATGGGCCACGGGTCGGGTACCGATGCGCTCGGTGGTTCTGCCGAACGGTGGCAGAATGTCGGTGAAGACCGTCTGCCTCGGCTGGCACTGGCAACCCTATCGATACAGCAGGACGGCCGATGACGCCGGCGGAGCCCCGGTGGCTCCCTTCCCGGACTCGCTGACGCGACTCGGGCAGGATGCCATTGCTGAAGCTTTCGGGGCGGACGACGCGGCCGGCTACTTACCGGACGCGGCGCTGATCAACTTCTACGACGCTGCCGCAAAGATGGGGATGCACCAGGACAGGGAGGAACGTGTTGGTGCGCCAGTGGTCTCCCTCAGCCTCGGCGATTCGTGCCTGTTTCGCTTCGGGAACACCGAAACCCGCAATCGGCCGTGGCAGGATCTGCAGTTGCAGTCGGGGGACCTGTTCGTCTTCGGTGGTGCTTCACGATTTGCGTATCACGGTGTCCGGAAAACCATAGCGGGAACCGCAGATCCAGCCCTGGGACTTCGCGGGCGTCTCAACATCACGTTGAGGGTCACGGGTCTTCCCGGCTGACTACCGCCGGGAAGACCTCCCGCAGCCGTTCGTGCGTGTCAGGCTTCCTGCTGCGCCGCTTCTCTGGCGGCAGTCAGGAGCTTGAAACGCCGGCGCTGCTTGGTGGGAATAAGGGACAGGAACTGCGGGTGTGCCATCAGGAAGTCCTGGGCCTCGGGGCAGTACGGCATGATGGCCAGTCGGCGCCGGTGGGCGTTGAACAGCACGGCCTGCATGAGCACGGGCTCAAGACCCATACGCCGGAATCGGGAATCGATGACTGCCTGCAGGAGCAGGACATCGCCGCCGCGCATCTCGTACTGCACATAGCCGGCCATGACACCGTTGCGGTACAGCTCGAAGCGCGAGAACAAAGCGTTGTCACGGAACTTCTCCCGCGTACTTTCAGGTTCGGCAGGCGCTTCAGCGGCGGACTCGCGGAGCTCGAGCTCCTCGACCAGGGCCTCATAGCGGTCCCGGGTTTCCATCGACGGGTAATCAGTATCGAGCAGCTGATAAGTGCGGTTGCACAGGGTACGCAGTTGCCGCGTCGAAACCTCCGAGAGGTCGGCGGGAAACTGTGGTTCCTCCCCGGTGCGGGGGGTAGCGGCCGTGGGACTCGAC
Organism: Arthrobacter sp. Br18; assembly: GCF_000520555.1. GTDB lineage: Bacteria > Actinomycetota > Actinomycetes > Actinomycetales > Micrococcaceae > Arthrobacter_D. The sequence goes on from NZ_KI914852.1 coordinate 71,181, forward strand.
GTCCGGGACCAGTCGAAGGGGTGCATCGATTCGGCCGGGTGGGCCTGCTCGCGGTCAAGTACTTGGGGAAATTGTTCCATGGTTAACTCCACGTTGTGGTTCCATGGCCTGCTTCTCGACCGGTGCTAGAAGTCTAGGGGAGAAGCTCGAAAAGCGAAAGCTCAGCGCACTGACTATTCCCTGAACCCTGCTTCCCGGTAGAAACCCTCGATATGACGACCGATGAGGTCCGCGGCCTGTTGCCCGTTTCCCCCCTGAATTGCCTTCAGAATGTCCCGGTGCTCATTCCTCAGCCGCGCGGCGGTGGACTGCCAGTCCGGCAGTGCAGCTGTAAGTCCTTGCGTATAGGACTGGATGGATTCGCGCAGGGAAGCCATCATGGCGCCCACCAGGATATTTCCTGCAGCTTCCGCAAGGGCAACGTGGAAAAGGGCGTCGAGCGCAAGAAATTCCGGTGCGCCCAGGCCGGGACGGTCCATGTCGTCGAGCAGGTGTTCCGCTGCTGCGAGGGAGGCCGCATCACCCTTCGCGTGTGCGCCCGCCCATGTCTCCAGCAGCAGCCTGGTCTGCACGATGTCGGCCACCGGCAAGTGGGAGCTGGCAATGTGCAGCCGAAGGGTCGAGCCAAGCGCCGCAGCGGGATTCGCCGTCACGAACGTGCCCGCTGCAGGTCCCGAGCCCACCCCGGCCTTGAGCACACCCAGCGCCTCCAGCACCCGGATGCCTTCCCTCACCGACGTCCGCGAGATCTTCAGTTGCCCGGCCATCGCCCGCTCGCCGGGGAGTTGAGCACCGATCCCGAGCCGCCCTGCCGCCAATTCTGCTTCGAGCCATGCAGAAACGACCTGGTGATTACGCATGGCGCCAGCATAGCTTGTGTGGTCGGACCACAACCCGTAAAGTCTGTGGTCAGACCACACGAGCCCACTACCGAGCAAAGGTATGCCATGCAGCCCATCACGCCAGCCATTACTCCACCCGCCCCTCCAGCACTCCGCAGGCGGATGCCGAAGGTTGCCGACCTCGCACCCCTGATGCAGTTCAAGAAACCTGAATTCAGCTCCGCCGCGCGGCTGCGCAGGGCCAACACCATCGGGGACCTTCGCGCCATAGCCAAGCGCCGCACCCCCACAGCACCCTTCGACTACACGGACGGCGCCGCCGAGGCGGAAATCTCCCTGCGCCGTGCCCGGGAAGCATTTCTCGACCTCGAGTTCCGCCCCGGCATCCTCCGCAACGTGGAGAAAATCAGTACGTCGACCCCCATTCTCGGGCAGCTTTCCGCGCAGCCGTTCGGCATAGCCCCCACCGGCTTCACCCGGATGATGCAGTCGGAGGGTGAATATGCCGGGTCGCAGGCCGCGGAAGCCGCGGGCATCCCGTACACGCTCTCCACGATGGGCACCGCCTCCATCGAGGACGTCGCAGCTGCGGCCCCCCGAGGGCGCAACTGGTTCCAGCTCTATCTCTGGACCGACCGTGACCGGTCCATGGAGCTGATCAGCCGCGCCGCTGCCGCGGGCAACGACACCCTGATGGTCACCGTCGATACCGCCGTCGCCGGAGCCCGCCTGCGTGATGTCCGCAACGGCATGACGATTCCGCCCGCGCTCACGCTGAAAACCGTGGTGGACGCTTCCTACCGCCCGGCGTGGTGGTTCAACTTCCTCACCCACGAGCCGCTGTCCTTTGCCTCGCTGTCCCGCTACTCCGGCACTGTGGCAGACCTCATCAACTCCATGTTCGATCCCACCCTCACCTACGAGGACCTTGACTGGCTGCGCGGCGTCTGGAAGGGCAATCTGGTGGTCAAGGGCATCCAGACGCTCGACGACGCCAGGCGCGCCGTGGACCATGGCGCCGACGGCATCATCCTCTCGAACCACGGCGGACGCCAGCTCGACCGCGCTCCGGTTCCACTGCATCTGCTCCCCCAGGTCTCCGCAGAGCTCAAGGGCAAAACTGCCATCATCCTGGACACGGGCATCCTGAGTGGCGGAGACATTGTCGCCGCGCTCGCGCTGGGTGCGGATTTCACGCTGATCGGCAGGGCCTACCTGTACGGGCTGATGGCGGGCGGCCGGCCCGGAGTCGACCGGGCCATCGAGATCCTTGCCACGCAGACCGCCCGCACCATGCAGTTGCTCGGAGTCAACAGTGTCGAGGAGCTCAATGCGGACCACGTGAAGCTTCTACATTGAGAATTGAATAAATTCTGTCTCATTCTGGTATCGGGAAGCACGAATAACGCTCGATAGAGCTACTATTCAAAAAGCGGGCATGCCGGGGGGCGGGGCCCTTTAGTGCTGAGGTCTCAACCTATGAAGCGTGAACGCGCGCATTTCCCATTAGTATACCGGCGGGCCCGTACTGTGCTGTTCGCAGTCGGGCTTTTCTGGCTGTGGGCACTTTTCGGGAGTGCCGCCTTTATCGTCGGGCTGTCCGACTCCCCGATGTACGCAATCATCGCCCTGTACGGCGTGAGTGTCGCCATTCTCGTGTCAATTCCGGTTGCTTTCCTGGCGATCGCCTGGATGCTGCTCAACCGGCCCCGGGCGATGCCCCACGACGTCGTCCGGCACCTGCCGCTGCAACCTCCCGCCGACCCACCCCTCGAGTGGAACAGCAAGCACGTGTCCTGAATTCGCCAGTGTTTGCAGCAACGGAGTCCAACCGCAATGAATTGGGGCATCGACACCATCTGCCGAATGCTCTGAATATGCCCTGATGATTGCCATACGCTGGATACACGCATTCGCACACTCTGCAGGCAGGAGCTCTCATGCGGTTGAACGCAGCAGCCGGACCCGGCCTCAGGTCGAGTGTCGTCAGTGGACTTCTGTTCGGGTGCGGCCTCGTTGCTTTCGTCGACGAGGCGGTTTTCCACCAGATCCTCTCCTGGCACCATTTCTATGACCGCTCCACGAGCGCTGCAGGCTTGGTGTCCGACGGCGTTTTCCATGCGTTCAGCTGGGGCGCAACCGTGTGTGCGCTCTTTCTGTTCGCAGACCTCCGCCACCGCCGGCTACTGTCGCTTCCGGTGTGGACGGGCGGCGTCCTGCTGGGCGCAGGTGTGTTCCAGCTGTACGACGGCGTGGTGCAGCACAAGGTGTTCGGCCTGCACCAGATTCGCTATGGAGTGGACCTCGCGATGTATGACCTCCTCTGGAACCTCACCGCCGTGGTCCTGATCGTCAGCGGCGCGGCGGTGCTCCTGGTGCAGCGGCGGCGTTCGGGGCGCACGGCACGGCCACCCGGGTAGGGCAGCAGTGTTCATCCCAGGACTCTCCGCTGTGTTCACCGCCGCATCTCCCCATGGGCCCGCGGCCGCGCCTCCTGTCGACGCCGCCGACCTCGCCGTCATAATGCTGTGGCTGACCCTCAGCGCGGCGTACTGCGCAGCAACGTGGCGACCGGGTGTGATCTGGCCGCGGCGGAGGACGGCCCTCTGGTGCACCGGCGCGTTTCTGGGGGCAGCGGCCACCGCAGGACCGTTCGCCGCCGCCGCCCACGCCGACTTTGCATCCGCCATGGCCGTCCATCTGCTGCTGGGCATGGTGATCCCGCTCTTCTGGGTGCTGGCCGCCCCGCTGACGCTGGCGCTGAAGCGGCTGCCGGTGCACTCCTCCCGCCGCCTGACGCGGATCCTCCGCTCCGGTCCCGTCCGTGTGCTGTCCCATCCGGTTGCTGCGGGGCTGGTCACCACGGTGCCGCTGTGGGCGCTGTACGTCGGGGGGGTCCATATACACCTCGGCCATCATCCCGCTGCCCTGCCCCTTCTGCACCTGCACTTCCTGTTGAGCGGACTCCTGTTCACCTACGCGATCATCGGCATCGACCCGAATCCCCATCGATCCGGTGTGGTAGTGCGGGGAACCGTACTTCTGCTCACCATCGCAGCGCACGGAATTCTCGCGAAATCCCTCTACGCCACACCGCCGGCCGGCCTCACCGCCGCCGAGGCCGAGCCGGGGGCGCTACTGATGTACTACGGCGGCGACGCCGTGCACGCCGGAATCCTGGTGGTGTTCGGCTACCAGACCTACTCCGGCGCCCGACGCCGCGAAGCCCGGCAGGACGCCCGTCGGGGCACCCCGGACACGTGGGGACCCGTCCACCCGTACTAGGATCGGGGAAACTGAGGGGTGAATCTATGACATCGGAACCATCCTGGGTGCACCACGTCATATGGTGGCAGGTCTATCCGCTGGGATTCGTCGGAGCCGGGAAGGAGGCCGGCGTTGTCGAACCGGTAGTCCACAGTCTGGTTCACCTGGTCGATTGGCTCGATTACGCGGTGGAGCTCGGCGCATCGGGACTCGCCCTCGGACCTATCTTCGCTTCAGAGACACACGGGTACGACACCTCGGACTACTTCCGGGTGGACCCGCGACTGGGCGACGACAATGATTTCCGCGCAGTTGTCGACGAGGCCCACAGCCGCGGGCTCCGCGTCCTGCTCGATGGTGTCTTCAACCACACCGGCCGCTCGTTCCAGCAGTTCCAGGATGCCGTGCGCCTCGGCCGGTCGGCACCGACCGCCGGCTGGTTCCGCTTCCACTGGCCCCCCACCGGCTCCGGCAGCGATGATTCAGGGGCCGCAGTTCCCTATGACGACTTCGAGGGCCACCATTCCCTCGTGGCCCTCGACCACGAGGAGCCGGAGGTGGCACGCTTCGTCGCCGACGTGATGAAGCACTGGCTCCGCCGCGGCGCCGACGGCTGGAGGCTCGACGCCGCGTACGCCGTGCCGTCTTCGTTCTGGTCTGCCGTACTGAGCGATGTCCGCGCCGAATTCCCCGACGCCTATTTCCTGGGTGAGTACATTCACGGCGATTACGCCGCGGACGTCCGCGCGGGCACACTCGACTCCGCAACGCAGTACCAGCTGTGGAAAGCGGTGTGGAGCGGCCTCAACGACCGGAATTTCTTCGAGCTCGCCGCCGCACTCGACCGGCACAACGGCCTCCTCGAAACGTTCACTCCCCTGACCTTCGTGGGAAACCATGATGTGACGCGGCTCGCCACCCGGCTCGACGACCCGGCCCTGCTGGCCCATGCCCTGGTCATCCTGTTCACCGTCGGGGGCACTCCTTCCATCTATTACGGCGATGAGCAGGCATTCCGCGGGCTGAAGGAGGACCGCGCAGGGGGCGACGACGCAGTGCGCCCGGAGTTCCCGGCGTCGCCGTCGGATCTCGCTGCGTCGGGCTGGCCCGTGTACCACCTCCACCAGCAGCTGATCGGCCTGCGGCGCAGGCATCCCTGGCTGCACACCGCACGCACGAAGATCCACATGCTAAGGAACGACCACCTCGTGTACGAGGCCGTGGGCGGGAACTCGTCGATCGTCGTGGCCCTGAATCTCTCGGAATCGCCCGCCACAGTGGAGGTTCCGGCGACCGCCGCCGCCGCCGTCGTTCTCGCAGGCGACGCAGGCCTCGACCCGGGCGGCCATCGGCTTGCGATGCCGTCGCGCGGCTGGGCCGTTCTCGGCAGTTCCCGCTAGCGCAGGATTTTCTGCAACAATCCCTCAGGCGTGGCATGCACTATCGCCCGGGAAGGGACACAATTATTGTCAGGAGGAATTCATGAACCCAAACGCCGACCGCGTCGCCCAATCCGAGGTTGGACACTCCGAGCCGGGATTCACCGCCTGGCCCCGGCCCCTGTCGACCCAGGCGCTGGGAACTGTCAAGAAAGCCCTGCTCGTAGTGCTGGTCCTCATCGGTGCCTATCAGATTGTGCCTGCGGGCAATTTCGGATCCGCCGTGAGCCAGGCCTTCACCCTCCTGGTGATCCTGTCCTGGCTCGGGCCCGGGGTTCGGGTGCTGATGCAGCTGTCACGAGGCCGGCGCGGTTCCCAGCAGGAGGATCCACCTGCCGTCTAGGTGGCCGGTTGCCGGGCTGACGGCTACGGGACCGATGGCCTGCCGCTGATTGCTTGCCGGACTGATTGCCGGCGTCAGGGCTGGTGACACACTGGGACGATGACGGCAATCCTCCTTGGCTGGAATCCCGATCACGGAAACAGTTGGGAGCCGAACTACCCGGTGGTCCGCGACCGGCTCTTCCGCTGCGGGACAGTGCGCAAACGTTGGAGTGTCCGCGGCCTGATGCACGGTGCGGCAGACGCGGACGCCTGGCTCGTCCTGCAGGGCACGGGCACCGGCGGCCTGATCGGTCACGGGGTCGTGGCGTCAGCGGTCGTCGAGGATATCGACGACGGCCCGTGCGTCGACGTCGAATTCGACGCCCTGCTGGATCCCGGCGACCATGTCCGGCTCCACGAGCTTGCCGCCCTGCTGCCGGCAGTCCCCTGGGAGGCGGCATCCCTGTCCGGCCGCCACCTGACGGAAGCAGAGGAAACGGCAATTCGGGGTCTATGGGAAGATCATCGACCGCTCGATGACATCGATCCGATCCTGCCCGTTCCCGGAGCCTACCCGCAGGCCGCTCTCACGAGGGTGTCGATGAACCGCTATGAGCGCGATCCCGAGGCCCGCAGGATCTGCCTCGCCCAGCACGGGTTCTCCTGCGCCGTGTGCCGCTTCGACTTCGAGGCCGCCTATGGACCCATTGGGCGGGGATTCATCTCCATCCATCATCTCGTTCCGGCGTCGCAGCTTTCCTCCGGCTACGAGCTGGACCCCATCCAGGATCTGCTGCCGCTCTGCCCGAACTGCCATGCCATGGCGCACCGCCGGGGGGTTGCCCTCACCCCCGCTGAGCTCCGCCGGATGATGTCCGGAGCCGGGTTCGTGGAGGGATCGGTCGTGACGCAGAATCAGCTAGACTCCCAAGCTGGTGCCCGGAAGCTTCTGGGCGAGTCAAGTCCGCATTAACCCTTGACCTGGCCTCGTGTTGGCCGGGCATCATGGGAAGTCCGCAATCGAAAAGGAAAATCACCATGATTGGCTTCATCATCGCCGGCCTCGTCATTGGCGCGCTCGCACGGCTCATCAAGCCCGGCAAGCAGAACCTCGGCCTGCTCGCCACCCTCCTGCTGGGCCTCGTGGGCTCGGTGATCGGCGGCGTCATCGCAAGCCTGCTCGGCACGGGGAACATCTTCGAGCTGAACATCTTCGGCTTCATCGTCTCAGTCATCGCCGCAGTGCTTCTCATCGGAGTTGCGGAAGGAGTGGCCGGACGTCGCAGGGTGACGCGCTAGCAGACAGGGCCGGCAGCATCGGATGGCCGGCCGCAGGGCGCTCGCCCACCTCCGTAACAGACAGTGGAATAACAATTGCCTTATGGCGGTTGTGGCATGGACATGTACGCTATAGCGCGTCCATCAGAAGGAGAAGTTCGCCCCATGGCAACAGATTACGACGCACCTCGCGTCAGCCAGGAAGATCAACCAGCCAACGAATCGCTCGAGGCGATCCAGGCACAGAGAAGCGCAACCACCCAGACGTCGCTCATCGACGTCGAAGACAGCGACACCGCGGAGGGCTTCGACCTGCCGGGCGCCGACCTGTCCCACGAGGAACTGCTCATCCAGGTGGTGCCGGAGCAGGAGGACGAGTTCACCTGCATGTCCTGCTACCTGGTGCATCACCGCAGTCAGCTGGCCCGGGAGAAGAACGGAAACAAGTACTGCACGGAGTGCGAGGGATAGACAACCCACGACAGCCGCGGGAGCAGCGCCGTCGACCGCCGCGTGAAGGCGCGGGCGACGGCGGGAATCCGCCTGCGCGGAGGCGCCGGGCCTCGTGCGGGGGCGCGGGAAACAGTGGAGCTTAGGGGAATCGAACCCCTGACCTTTTCATTGCGAACGAAACGCTCTACCAACTGAGCTAAAGCCCCAAACAGTTTCCACTGTATCCAACTATCCGGAGCGTTGCTCAACCCGGTACCCGCAGCAGCCCAGGACCAATCGTCAGGGCTCGAGAGTAGGCTTCTCCCCATGCCCCGGAAAGAACCAGCAGTACGCTCGCCGACCACTCACCCCGGAGAGCTCCGCCCCTGGCCGGCTCTGTGGTCGCTGGTCATCGGCTTCTTCATGATTCTCGTTGACTCGACCATCGTTTCCGTGGCCACGCCCGCCATCATGGAGGGCCTGGACGCCGGAATCGACAGCGTGATCTGGGTGACCAGTGCCTACCTGCTGGCCTTCGCCGTGCCGCTCCTCGTCACCGGCCGGCTCGGTGACAGGTTCGGGCCGCGGCGCATCTACCTCATCGGGCTCGTGGTCTTCACCGTTTCGAGCGCATGGTGCGGCTTCGCTGATTCCATCGAGGCGCTGATCCTCGCTCGGGTACTCCAGGGTCTCGGCGCGGCACTGATGACGCCCCAGACCATGTCGGTGATCACCCGGATCTTCCCGCCCGAACGCCGCGGAGCCGCCATGGGCCTCTGGGGATCCGTCGCAGGAATCGCCACCCTGATCGGTCCTGTGCTCGGCGGCGTACTCGTCGACACCGCCGGCTGGGAATGGATCTTCTTCGTGAACGTGCCCGTGGGTGTTGTCGGCTTCATCCTCGCGCTCCGCCTGGTTCCCCGTCTCGAAACCACCGCGCGGCGCTTCGATCTGCTCGGGGTCTTCCTCAGCGCGGCCGGCATGTTCTGCCTGGTCTTCGGCATCCAGGAGGGCGAAACCTACAACTGGGGCACTATCGCCGGCCCCCTCTCCGTCTGGTCCCTGATCATCACGGGGCTCGTACTCCTGACGGCCTTCGTCATCTGGCAGCGGGTGAACCGCGGCGAGCCGCTCGTCCCGTTGAAGCTGTTCCGCGACCGCAACTTCTCGCTCGCAAACACCTCGATCACGGCCATGGGATTCTCCATCACCACCATGGCGCTCCCCCTGATGCTCTACGCCCAGACCGTCCGCGGGCTTTCCCCCACCCAGGCTGCGCTGCTCCTCACCCCGATGGCCGTCATCTCCGGCATCCTTGCGCCCTTCGTCGGAAAATTCGTGCAGCGCAGCAACCCGAAGTACATGGCGGTTGCCGGGTTTGCGGGGATGTCCGCCGCACTTTTCTGGCTGGGCTCGATCCTCACCACCGATGTGCCCCTCTGGCAGCTCCTGCTCCCCATCTCCCTCCTCGGACTCGCAAGCGCCGGTATCTGGGCACCTGTCTCACTCACTGCCACCCGCAATCTCGCTCCCTCACTTGCCGGTGCCGGATCCGGTGTCTACAACACCACCAGGCAGGTCGGCGCAGTGCTCGGAAGTTCGGCCATCGCCGCGATCATGCAGGCACGGCTCCTCGCCAACGTGAGCGGTGGGGGCGTCAGCGCGACTCCGGGCAATCCACTGCCACCCGAGGCTCAGGCGGGGTACGCCCTGGCCATGGGCCAGTCGCTGTACCTGCCGGCCGCCGTCGTCCTCATCGGTTTCGCAGCAGCACTGTTCTTCGCGAAACCGGAGCAGAACACCGCATGGGCGGCGGATTCCGCGGCACTTACCGCACCGCGTACCGCAACCCCGACCGCAGGGTCGACATCCGGTGAGGAGGCGCACGCCGGGTCGTAGTCGTTGCCTGCATCAACCAGCTGTAGTCTCGAGTCATGGCTGATGAGACGACTGACACCTCGAAAGACACTCCGACCCCGGTCAAGGACGTGAGCGACGACTTCGTCACGCGCAGCCACACCTCACCCTCGGGCCTGAAGTACACCTCCACCACGGGCCGCCTCGTGCTGCGCCAGGAGGAGACCAAGGACGGGAAGTCCGACGGATTCAAGCCGAAGGCGGAAATCTTCCTCATCGCCTACACCAAGGACGACGCCGAGGAAGGCCGCCCTGTGACCTTCGCCTTCAACGGCGGTCCGGGCTCGGCCTCCGTCTGGCTGCACCTCGGCCTGCTCGGTCCTCGCCTCGTGGAATCGGGGGACGTCGGCTCCATGGCCCCAGCGCCGTTCGGGCTTTCGGACAACCCCGAGTCACTCCTGGAATCCAGTGACCTCGTGATGATCGACCCCGTCAACACCGGTTTCTCCCGCGTGGTGGAGGGCGAGAAGTCCGACGGCTTCCACGCCTTCGTCGAGGACCGGGACCTGGTGGCCGAGGTCATCCGGCTCTGGACCACCCGCAATTCCCGCTGGCTGTCGCCCAAGTATCTGATCGGTGAGTCCTACGGAACCTTGAGAGCCGTCGCGGTTGCCGGGCGGCTGTTCGACGCCTACGGCATGGCCGTCAATGGACTGGGGCTCATATCGACGGTCCTCAACATGTCGACGCTGCGATTCTTCCCCGGGAGCGATCTCCCCTACGCACTCCACCTGCCCACCTACGCTGCCATCGCCCACTACCACGGCCGCCATGAGGGCCGCGGGCTCGCGGAGGTGGTGCGCGAGGCCGAAGAGTTCGCCGCACGGGACTTCGGGTACGCCCTCACTCAGGGGGACCGTCTGACAACGGAGGAGTACGACGCCGTCGTGGAGCGGCTGCACTCCATCACCACCCTGGACGAGGACTTCATCCGCCGCACCAATCTGAGGTGGGCGTATTCCGAGTTCGCGGCAGAACTGCTGCGCGGCGAAGGCCTCTCGGTGGGCCGCATCGACGGGCGGTTCACCGCGAGGCCCGAAAGTCTCCAGGCCTCCGACTCCTCGGACGACCCCAGCATCCGGGCCATCACCGGCCCCTACTCCGCCGCGATGAACCATTACGTTCGAGCTGAACTGGGATACGAGAACGATCTTCCCTACGAGATCCTCACCGCCCGCGTCCATCCCTGGAGCTACCGTACGTTCGAGGGTGCGCCCGTGGACGTCTCGGGCGTCCTCGAGCGGCTCCTGGTGAACAACCCGCACCTCCGGGTGCACGTGGACTACGGCTACCACGACGGCGCCACACCGCACTTCGCGGCGGAATACGTCTGGGCACACATGAATCTGGATGAGAGCTCACGCGCACGCTTCACCCACCACTATCACGAGGCCGGACACATGATGTACCTCAACCCCGTAGCACGCCGGGCACAGCTGCAGGCACTGCAACTGTTCGTCTCGAACACCCCGCACGGCACCCGATAGTAAGTATGATGAGGAATATCTCCGGCAACTTCTTCCGATAGGACCACCCCATGCTGAAACGAATCCTCTGGGCTCTCGCCCCCGTCATCGCCTCGAAGATCATGGCAAAGCGCCGGGGCAACCAGGGAACGCGCGCGGAGAAGACGCGTTACACCAAGAAGCGCGGCAGGTAACCCGCTGGCTGGGGCCGCTCGTAGCGGCCGGGCGCCAAGGGAGGCGGCGGTGTCGCTGACGGGTGAGGTTTGAGGCGCTGCCGGCTCACCGCGCCAGGAAGTGGATCCACACGCCCACGATCCAGATGCTTCCTGCCGCGAGAGCCAGTCCCAGTTCGGCAAGAATGCCCAGCCCGGCGGCCTTCAGCGCGTGGCCGCTCGACGCAAGCGCGGGTCTGAAGCTGCGCTGGCGGTGATACTCGCTGCCGAACAAACCTGCGGCAAAGCCGACGAACAGCCCGACGACGGGGATGACGAACATCCCGATCACTGCCAGAACCAGTCCGATGGTGATCGACCTGGCCGGGATTCGACGACGCTGAAGTGTTCGACCCGTGAGCACCAGCCCCGCGACAAGGCCGGCGACCGCGAGAGCGGACCCGAGTCCGAACACCACCCACCCGGTGGCGCCGCCCACGGAAAACGCCCACAGCAGGAGTGCCCCGATGATGAGGATGCTGCCGGGAAGGATCGGCACTACTACGCCGGCAATCCCCACCGCTATCAGCACCGCGGTCAGGATTGTCATCAGAATCTCGAATTCCATTCCGCCAGTCTCCCATCCCCTCGCTGGCGTGGCCGTTCCCGCCCCTGCAATACTAAGTAGACTTACGGCTTCACGGCCCTGACATCAGGAGGACTAGTGAGTACATCAGGACCAGGGAATACGGAGGGCAGGGACCGGGGGTCCCATGCCGAGGGTGTCCCCTCCGCCGACGGCGGCTCCAATGACACCACCCGGACTCCTGCGGCCGGAGCAAGCAGCATCGGCGAAGCACCCGATCCGGGAACCAGTCGAATGCCGGCGGCGAACACCGGCAGCGGCGATGCGGACGCCACGCGTGAGCACACGCAGGTTTTTCCCGTGAGCCACACCAAGGACACCAGCCAGGACCAGCACGCCGGTCATCGCCTGGATCCTGACCAGAACGCCGCCCGCAACCACCGCGCCGGCTCCGGCAACGACGGGTATCGTGACCGGGACGCGGTACCCACCGCAGCTGACCGGCAGGCACTGCACCAGCGTGAGAAGGAGAGATTCGGCGGTATGAAGTTCGGGTCGGCGTTCTTCGGCTGGCTCACCGCAACAGGTATGGCTGTCCTGCTCACCGCCCTGCTGGCTGCGGTGGGCGCCGCGTTCGGCCTGTCCACGAACACCAATCTCGGTGAAGCGGCGAACCAGGCATCACAGACCGCCGGCATCATCTCCGCCGTGGTTCTGCTGGTCCTACTTCTGATCTCCTACTTCGCCGGCGGCTATGTCGCCGGCCGGATGGCCCGGTTCGACGGCGCCAAGCAGGGAATCGCCGTCTGGCTGTGGGCTGTCATCATTGCCATCGTCGTGGCGGTCATCGGTCTGATTGCGGGAAGTCAGGCCGATATCTTCGCCAACATCAACAGTTTCCCCAGCCTTCCCGTCAGTGAGGGCGACTTCACCACGGCCGGGATCATCGCCATCGTCGCCGCAGCCCTGACGGCCCTCCTCGGGGCAGTGCTCGGTGGGCTCGCCGGAATGCGGTACCACCGGCGTATCGACCGCGCAGATTTCGATGAGGCCCGCAGCTAGCAGCAGGCAAACCGCAGCGAAACCTGTGGATGCACGAGCGCGTGCGCCTACACGGAACGCCCGGCTCCCTCCCCGGGGGCCGGGCGTCCTTCTGCCCCTCAGTGTTTCCAACCCTTGCTGGCGGCAGTTACGGGGCAGGCATGCCTCCGTTGACGTTGAGCGTCTCGCCGAGCACATAGCTCGATTCCGGCGAGGCAAGAAAGACATAGGCCGGGGCCAGCTCGGTGGGCTGACCGGCGCGGCCAAGGGGTGTGCTCTTGCCGAACTCGGGCAGGGCTTCCTTGGGCTGGCCGTCGGACACCTGGAGTGGAGTCCAGATGGGGCCCGGCGCCACGGCGTTGACGCGGATGCCCTTGGGCGCAAGCTGCTGGGCCAGGCCTTTGGTGAAGTTGTTGATCGCGGCCTTGGTGCTCGCGTAGTCGAGGAGCGTCGGCGAGGGCTCGTAGGCCTGGATGGACGTGGTGTTGATGATCGTGGATCCGGGCTGGAGGTGCTTGAGGGCTTCCCTTGTCACACGGAAGAACGAGTAGATGTTCGTCTTGTAGGTGTGGTCGAGCTGCTCGTCGCTCAGCTCCTCGAGCGACTCGACGGCTACCTGCTTGCCTGCGTTGTTGACGAGGATATCGAGCCCGCCCAGTTCCTCGGCCGCCTGCCGGACCAGCGCTGTGCAGTACTCGGGGTCCTTCAGGTCACCGGGAATCCGAACAGCCTTGCGACCCGCTTCCTCGATGAGGGAGACAATCGTTTCAGCATCCGCTTCCTCCTCCGGCAGGTATGAAAGGGCGACGTCGGCACCCTCCCGCGCAAAGGCGATGGCAACTGCTGCTCCAATTCCGGAATCGGCGCCCGTGATCAGCGCTTTGCGGCCCGACAGTCGGCCCGTCCCCCGGTAGGAAGTTTCGCCGCGGTCGGCAAGCGGCTCGAGGTCGCGGTCCAGACCCGGCTCCGGCTGGTCCTGCTTGGGCGGCGCGATGCTCTCGAAACGTGTGACGGGATTCTGGAACGTGTACTGGTCCGGGGTTCCCGCCGGGCTTTCAGCTGTCATGACTCACTCCCATGGCCGGTGTGCGGTGGCTGGGGCCAGCATCAAATGCTAAGCCTGCTTACGACACTAGGTGGTGGGTTCGAGAGAGACAAGGAATGACCCTTCTAAAGAATGGTCGAGAAAAATCCTGCTCCGATCGAAAGGATCATGGCCGCCACGAGGAGCCAGACAATGGGGACACGGTACCTGTTGATGAAGCGCATATCAGACAAGTCTAACGGCGGCGCAACCCACCTCCACGCTCCCGGTTAGGCTGGTTCCATGCGCCGAGACTTCAAACCCTCCACCGAGCGAAGCCGGGATTTCTACCGCTTCCTGACTGCGGTGGTGGTTCCCCGGCCGATCGCCTGGGTATCATCCCGGTCCGCTGACGGCATCGACAACCTGGCCCCGCATTCCTTCTTCACCATCGCATCGGTCAACCCGCCCATCGTCCAGTTCACGTCCGTGGGCCGAAAAGACTCCGTGCGCAACATCGAGGCCACAGGCGAGTTCACTGTCAACATCACCCCCGAAAGCCTCTTCGAGGCCGTGAACGCCACGGGGACGGCCTTCCCGCCGGACGTCAGCGAGTTCGACGCCGTCGGGGTGACCCGGGAGGCAAGCCTTACTGTCGCGCCGCCGCGCGTCCGCGAATCCCCCGTTTCCCTGGAGTGCCGTCTGCACTCGACGCAGCAGATGGGCAACTGCACCCTGGTGTTCGGCGAGGTGCTGCATGGCGTGGTGTCCGAGGAGTGCCTCGACGGAAACCACCCCCGAATTGATGCGCTCAAGCCGCTTTCGCGCCTCGGCCTCAACGAGTGGGGCACAGCGGGAACTATCCGTCGCATTCAGCGTATTCCGCTGGAGGAATGGCCCGATGATTACCACGCAGCCCTCCGATAGAGTTCTGTACCGCCGGCCCTGGATCAGCCAGTACCGTTTCCGCCGACTTCCGCGATCCACCGAAGGAGCCCCATGTTCTTCCTTTTCGGCCTCACAACCCGCGAACGCATGCTTTTCGCGCGCACCGCCACCTGCCACTTCTGCGGACAGTACGTCCCGCAGCGCGTTGTACAGCGGCGGACCAAGCTGACTGTTTTCTTCATTCCGCTGTTGACCCTGAGCCGCAAGCGCCTGATGGTGTGCAGCAACTGCGGAGGATCGTCGAAGATCAGCGCCGGCCAGCAGAGAGCCATGGCCCGCTGAGCAGTCCGGGCCGGATCGCCGCGCTCGAACCCGTGTCAGGCGTTCCAGAGTCCGTAGGAATCGGCAAGCGAGGAAATCTTCTGTGCGCGGGCAAGTCGCGGCAGATAGGAGCCGTCGCCCACGACCGCGCCCGCCGCATGGGCGCTGAGGAGCTCGAGCGCCCACTGGATTTCGGAATCGCTGGGCGATAGCCCCCGGTTGATGGTGTCGGCGGCATCCGGCAGAAGGCAGAGCTTGCCCGTCATTCCCATGGACGCCGTGACTTTGCAGGCCTCGAACAGCTTGTCGCCGAGCGCCCCCACCGTGGGGCCGTCGATGGGTCCCGGCAGTTGACCAACCCGTGAGGCCACCACAAGTTTCGAGCGGGCATAGGCAAGCGCCATCGGATCATCGGATGCACCGGTATCGCGGCGGAAATCGCCGACCCCGAAGGCGAGGCGGAAGGTACCCGGGGCGCTGGCGATCGCCGTCGCGTTCTCGATGCCCAGGGCGGATTCGACCAGGGCAAGCACGGGCGTCCCCGCCTGGAGCCGCATCGCGGTATGCGTCACCTGCTCGGGTTTCTCCGTCATGGCGAGCATGACTCCCCTCAACCCCGGCGCCTTCGACAGGGCGGCAAGGTCGTCAGCCCAGTAGTCGGTCTCGATACCGTTGACGCGCACCCACGCTGTCATGCCCGTAGAGAGCGCTTCAACCACACGCTCCCGGGCGGCCACCTTCCCGTCGGCCGGCACCGCATCCTCCATGTCGAACACCACGGAGTCCGCTTCCGAGGTCAGCGCGGGAACAAAATGGTCCTCGGAGGCCGCCGATGCAAGGAGCCACGAGCGGGAGAGCTTGGCGGGAAGCGCCGCAGCGCGGCTGTTTCTAAGGGAGGCCATAGGAAAACAGTACTGACGTGGAGCGGGCATTATCCACCGCGCCGCGGGAAGGCCGATAAACACTACGACCAAAAGGGCCGCCGAAGTGCTGCGTCGAGCACATAGGGTGTGAGCGTGGACCTCATCTCAGGAACTTTCCTCACCGAACTCACGCTCGCCTGCGCGGCGTTCGTGTTGTCGTCGCTCATCGGACTGGAACGGCAGATCCGACAGAAAAGCGCCGGATTGAGGACCCATGCGCTGGTCGGAACCGGCTCAGCCGTCTTCACGCTCGTCTCGGCGTATGGCTTCGCCTCGGTCACCGGGCCCGACTCGGCTCTGGACCCATCCCGGATAGCAGCGCAGATCGTCTCAGGAGTCGGTTTCCTCGGAGCGGGAGTGATTTTCATGAACAGGGACGTGGTGCGAGGCCTCACCACGGCTGCCACCATCTGGATGTCGGCCGCAGTGGGCATGGCGTGCGGAGCAGGAATGGTTCCCCTTGCCGTGACGGCAACCGTTCTGCACTTCGTTGCCGTCGGGCTGCTGGCTCCACTGGCCAAACTCCTCCCGCTGGCGGACAGGAAAAGGACCGTCGAAGTCCGGTACCTCGACGGCCAGGGCGTGTTGCGCGAGGCGCTGGCCGCATCAACCGAAATGGGCTTCGACGCTTCCATCCTGTCCACCCGCAAAATCTCCGACGGGACTGCCCCGCAGGTCCTCGTGCGGATGAAATTCCACGGAAAGGTGTCACTGAGGGACCTGCTGACCCAGCTCAGCGAAGTGCCTGGCGTCCTGGGCGTCACCACAACTGACGACGCCCAGGGCGACGGGGACTGAATCTACTCGGTACCGATCAGGTGTGTCCGATGGTCATACACGAATCTCACCGGTCCGCCGACGTGGTTATAAGAGATGTTGCTCCCGTCCCTGCCTCCGCCCGCGCCGTAGTTCTCGGTCCAGGATCGATTCAGGGCGGCCTTGTAGTCGTACGTTCCCGCGGGGAGGTCGGCGACCTCGAGGATCCATAGCTGTGTCGCCTCATCGAAGCGCATCTGGGCCTGATCACAGGTCGGATCCCAGTCGGCCCCGCACCCGAGTTCGGAGTCGAGGCTTCCCGCGACAGCCACGGTGTCCGGCTGGTCGACGGTGGAACCCACCGTCACCGTCCGGAGATCGCTGACGGACCCGTCCAACACCGCTCGGTACCGGATTTCCGTACCCTCACCGAGGTTCAGGGCAGTGAGATCGTCGACGGCGGTGTAGGTCGGGGAAGAGTCGTCCGCGCCGATCGCAGTCCACTCACCGCCGGCTACGCTCCGCTGGAGGGTCACTGCATAGTCCGATCTCTCCGGGCTCACGGTCGCCGTGACGTCGACGTCGTCCTGGACCCGGGATCCTTCGACGGGCAGGTTCATGGAGAGCTTCGGCGCAGGGACGCTGGCCGAACGCTGGCCGGACGTCCTCGTGTGGTCGGCGTTGTCGAGCACTACCGCCCGGTACTCGAGGGCCTCACCGGCGGCGAATCCGCTGACGTCGTGGTAGACGCCGTAGGGCGCGTTGTCGTCGGTGCCGATGTTCGTCCAGACCCCATCCGTGGTCCGCGCCTCGAAGCTCACCTCGTAGAACGAGGAACCGTCGACGTCGGCGGCAACCTTCATGCGGCCGTTGTCCTCCGGAGCGGGCAGGGGTTCCTGCAGCGTGACGGCCGGGGCCTCCTTCGAGTGCGGAGTCCGACCCGAGGCTTCATACACCACGGCGGACAATGCGGGAACGGTAACCGGAAGGGTCCCGTCCGCTGCCGATTTCACGCGGTCGGCTGCGTCACCGTAGACCAGTCCGTAGCTGCGCTTTCCCGCGTAGGTCGGGATGGATGCGGTCTGGGGCTCGGTGCTGTTGTTCAGGGCGACGACGTACTCACGCTGGTCCCCGGCATCGATACGGGAGAAGGCGTAGATGCCGGGGCCGTCCGCGGCGTACCGGTGCTGGTGGGCCCCGTTGCGCAGGGCAGGGTGCTCCGCCGTGACCTCCGCGAGCGATTTGATCCCCGTGTACAGCGGGTGGGTCGTGTCGAAGTTGTCCACGGCATGGGTCGATTCCGTACCCAGCAGGTCGTCGTCCAGGTACTCGCCAACCTGGCTGGCGAACATCGTCTGCCGCGCATCCTGGTCGCCGCCCGGTCCGGTAAAGCCCTGCTCGTCGCCGTAGTAGATCACCGGATTGCCGCGGGCGAAGTACATCAGCTCATGCGCGAGGGTGTCCCGGGCGAGAATCTCATCCTCGGGCGCTCCGGGATTGTCCGCGGCGATGAAGCTGCCGATGCGGCCCATGTCGTGGTTGCCGAGGAAGGTCGGCAGGCTGTAGGCATTCGAGTCGGCATCGGTGTACCAGTCGTCTCCAGCGAAGAAGGACTCGAGGTCGGTCGCGGGCGCCCCCTGCGAGGCGTAGCCGCGGGCAGCCGACTGGAACGGGAAGTCCAGGACCGACTGCATCCGGTTGCGCGTGGTGAACTGCGAGGTGAAGGCCTTGGAGGTGTCGAAGACCTCGCCGAACATGAAGAATTCGTCCTTGCCCTGTTCCTGTGCGAACGACAGGACTTCGGGACCGAAGTCCTGCCAGAACTCGTCGTTGACGTGCTTCATCGTGTCGATCCGGAAGCCGTCCACCCCGAAGTCGGCGATCCAGGTCTTGTAGATATCGGCCATTCCGCTCACCACGCGCGGATGCTCGGTGGACAGGTCGTCGAGGCCGAAGAAGTCACCGTAGTAGGCGTCCTCACCCGCGAAGGTGGTGTCTCCCCGGTTGTGGTACAGCGTCGGGTCATTCAGCCATTCGGGTACTTTCAGGGCCTGGTCGGCCTCCGGCACCATCGGAACGTAAGGGAACGACGTCGCCGCATCCAGTGCGGGGAACGCACCCGTGCCTGCGAAGTCGCGGTCGTCGAATTCATTGCCCTCCGCGTCGCGGTAGGGCTCCTCATCCTTGGAGATATAGGGCGCACGTTCGCCGGCGTCGTAGCCGATGACGTCGGCGGTGTGGTTCGTGATGATGTCGAAGTAGACCTTCATGCCCCGTGCGTGCGCCGCGTCGATCAGCGCCTTGAGGTCGTCATTGCTGCCGAGGTGCGGGTCGATCTGGGTGAAGTCCGTGATCCAGTAGCCGTGGTATCCGGCGGAGCCGTCCTCGGGCTGGACGGCTCGGTTCTTGAAGCTGGGTGTCAGCCAGATGGACGTGGTTCCCAGCCCCTCGATGTAGTCGAGCTGGTCCTTCAGCCCTTTGAGATCGCCGCCGTTGAAGAACCCCTTGCGGGTCGGATCGAAACCGGAAACCAGCGGATCGGAACCGAGCCCGCCGTCGTCGTTCAGTGCTGTGCCGTTCTGGAACCGGTCGGCCATGACGAAGTAGAAATTCTCGTCAGTGACGGCGCTCCGCAGCGAATGCTGCTCGGTGGCGGACGCAGCTGTGGACGACGGGGGTTGAGGGTCCTGCGGCGCGGCGAGCGCCGGTGGTGCGAGAACCGAGCCGGTAACGAGGGCAGTGAGCATGACGGCGGTGGCATGGCGGGGGATCAAGCTGTCTCCTTTGAAAGGTCACTGCACAGTGTGTAACGCATCACATCCGGAGTCAATCGGGCGGCAACACGAGGGGAAGCCCCTGTTAGACGGGTGCGCACTCCGGAATTCCTCCGGCGTGGAAGGAGCGTCCGCTTACCCCAGGTGGCATTCTCACAGCCATCGGACGGGCGGGTGATTTAGGCTGGGACCGACCGCCTGACCATCCGTGGATGTCCTGCCGGCGGGATGTGTCGAAGCTGCACCGTCGGGTCCGACAAGGAGTTGAGGCGCCACGAGGGCGTCCGGGATGAAGGGAATGCACGATGAGGTACATGCTGCTGATGAACTACGAGAGCGGCGCGGGCTGCGACGTGCCGATGAGCGAGTGGTCGCCGGAGGATATTTCCGCGCACATCGAATTCCAGCACGCCCTGGGCCGCGAGTTGACCGACACTGGAGAACTGGCGGACGCCCAGGGCCTGGCCGCACCGGACACCAGCAAGGTGGTGACGTGGGACGGGCGCAACGCGCCGGTGGTCACTGATGGCCCCTTTGCCGAATCCAAGGAATTCCTCGCCGGCTACTGGATCGTGGACGTGGACTCTGAGCAGCGCGCCCTCGAGATCGCGGCGAAGGCGTCAACGGCGCCCGGCAACGGTGGAGTCCCGATCCAGCAACCCATCGAGGTCCGGCAGGTGATGGCCGCACCCGCCGTGCAGGGCTGAGCGATGTCGACGACCGATGTCCCTGAGGAGTTGCTGCGTCACCTCACGCCGCAGGTCCTCGGGGCGTTGGCTCGCCGGTGCGGCGACTTCTCGGCGGCCGAGGATGCAGTGCAGGAGGCGCTGCTGGCTGCTGTCCAGGCATGGCCCCGGTCCGGGGTGCCGGCCAATCCGGTCGGGTGGCTGATCCGGGTCGCACAGCGACGCCTCATCGACGACATCAGGAGCGACGCGGCCCGACGCGCTCGAGAGGTGCTCGTCGCTGTTGATCCGACCGTGCCGGGCGACGTGGCCGGGAACTCACGACAGCAATCCTCCGCGGAGGACGACACACTGACCCTGCTGATGCTGTGCGCCCACCCCTGCCTTGGCCCGGCTTCCGCAATTGCCCTGACGCTGCGCGCTGTGGGGGGTCTGACAACGGCTCAGATCGCGGCCGCATTCCTCGTCCCCGAGTCCACCATGGGGCAGCGCATCAGCCGGGCGAAGCAGAGCATCCGCGCCGCCGGAGCCAGGTTCGAACCGCCCGCACCGAAGGATCGCCGGGAACGCGTCAGAGCCGTGCTCGCGGTGGTCTACCTGATGTTCAACGAGGCGTACGTCTCCCACAGGGACGGTCTGGATCGACCGGACCTGGCCCTCGAAGCCCTGCGGATCGCCCGGCTCCTGGTCGGTTCGGCACCGGGCGATCCCGAGGCTGTGGGCCTACTCTCCCTCCTCCTCCTCACGCATGCGCGGCGTCCCGCGCGGACCGATCACGCCGGGCGTCTGGTGCCCCTGGACGAACAGGACCGACGATTGTGGGACGCCGGCATGATCGAGGAGGGGCATGGATTGCTGCTGCGCGCTCTGGGGGCAGGGGCCGTCGGTCCCTACCAGGTGCAGGCTGCCATCGCGGCGCTGCACGACGAGGCCTCCTCGGCCGAAGCGACGGATTGGCCGCAGATCTCCGCCCTGTACACGCTTCTTGAACGGATGGCACCCGGCCCGATGGTGACCCTCAACCGCGCGATCGCTGTCGGGATGGTGTCCGGTCCGCAGGCCGCACTCACCCTGCTCGACGGCCTGGAAATCCTGTCGGACCATCACCGTCTCCACGCTGTCCGCGCGCATCTGCTTGAACGCATCGGCCGATTGACCGAGGCACGCAGTGAATTCGAACGTGCTGCCGGACTGACCGCCAACACTGCGGAACACTATTACCTGATCACCAGGGCCGCACAATTGGCCCGCGGGGACGACGGCGGCCGCTGACCAGGATCCCGTGCAGCAGATCGGCCGGTGAAATACAGGGTCAGGTGTACCAGAACCAGCGCGGCGGGCTCCACGTCTCGGGTACTGAATGGGCACTGAAGGAACCGCAGGCCGAGCACGAGTAACTCGCGCTGCCGAGAATGCGGCGGCCGTGGCCGATCCCCACCCGTGCCGGAACATACTCTTCGAAGATGAGGTAGTCGGCGGTGTTACACGGCTGGCACCAGGGCACTTCCCCGGTAACGGTCAAGGGGATGATCCCCCGTGCGCGGCGCACCGCCCGATTCTGGTCGACAGTCGTCATTATTCCCACCATTTCATCCTCGAACCGACGCTGGCACCAGGCAGCAACGGTGCTGATGACAACAGGGTAGTCCTACGCAGACCCGTTGCAAAGAGCAACGGTGGCGGGCTGCTGGCACAATAGCCCCATGCCTACGAGAACGCCGCGCACCACCCCGGCACTCACGCCACGGGAAGCCGATGCACTCCGCCACGCGCTCGCGGACAGTGCCGATGTCACAGTGTTCGTCGACGGCACTGCCTTCCGCTTACCCGCGGCAGCGCGGAACGCCGTCGTCGACCTGCTCGAACGGCTCGGCGACGGCAACACCGTCCAGTGCGTCTCAGTGGCAGAGATGCTCACCACTTCCCAGGCGGCCGAACTCGCCGGAATCTCCCACACGTACCTGCGCAACCTCACCGATGCGGGCACGATTCCCGCGGAATACCGGGGTTCCCACCGGCGGATACGGCGGAGCGACGTCGAGCACTGGCTTGAACTGCAGCCCCGGTCGGCATCAGAAGCGGGGGCGTAGGCCCCAACGCCGTGCCTTGAGCGCCAGATGCAGCTCCAAGCGGACCGCCCCGTTCAGCGGGTCGGCGCCGATGATCCTGCGGATGCGCGCCAGCCGGTTATAGACGCTGCTGCGGTGGAGGTGCAGCTGCGTCGCCACGTCCTGAACCGAGCCATCCTTGTCGTACAGCAGCTCAAGCACCGGAAGCAGTTCACCCACGCGGTCGTGCTCCTCGAGCTCCGTGAAGTAGATGCTCCGGGCATCGGACAGCTGCCAACCCATGACGCTGAGGAACTGGTAGGCCCCGATCGCCCGGTACTCGGCGATGACACCGAGCTGTTCGTCGACCGCCGAGGCCTGAGCCGCGGAACATGCCTGCGCGTAACCTGCCTGCAGGCTCCGCAGGTCGAAGAACGGTTCGCTCACCCCCATGGTGAGCAGCCCCACAGGACGGCCGGCCCGTTTCGCCAGTTCCGTGCGGTAGCGCTTCAGGACCGCCGTATGCGCGGCATGCCCCACGCCGGGGGTGAGCAGGAGAACGGAATGGGAAGTGGAGCCTGCGCTGAACAGAATGGGACGCACACCGACCGTCGCCTGAAGCGCCACCGTCCTGTGCATGGTGGCAGCGGCAAGCGGATCAGCGCCGGGAACCGTGCTCGGGCCCGCTTCCACGACGACGGCGAGCTGCCATGCACCGCCGGCCGCCACCTCGCGCCAACCACGCAATCCATCCACCGCCGAGGAGATGCCGTTGCAGGCCGCAAGGAATTCCGCCTCGCGTCGGCTGCGGTGCTCGGATTCGCCCGTATTGCCCTCGAGGAGCAGTCCGGCAAGGTGGTCGAGGTCCACCCGCACCTGCGGCAGGAGAGCGATGATGGCGGCAGCGGGATCGTCGTCGGAATCCTGCTGCACCCACAGGTAGCCCACGCGGAAGCCCTTGACCAGGAGCGGGACGCAGATACGCCCCAGCATCCCGAGGCCCGGATTGGCCGGGACTGCCACCGGCTTGACGGCAACGGCAATGCCGTGGCGGAACTGCCACTCGCTGACATCCGCGGGGACCTTCTTGCTCAGCAGGAAGTTGACCCTCACCCGGTCAGCCGCGACCTGGTCGCTGCTGTAGGCGAGCAGGACGCCGTCCAGGTCCTCCAGGGAAAGACCACGTCCCAGTGTGCGGGCGATGCGTTCGACGGCATCTTCAATCGCTGGTCGCTGCACGGAGCCAGCCTACCGGCATGCGGCCGGTCCCACCGACAGTTGACGCCCCGAAACTCGACAGGTGTCGATTGCGCCCGCAGCCTCTCCGATGCTAGTGATACGCATCACGTGGGCTTCGGCCGTCCGCTCCCGGACGAGGCTCCCCTGCAGCGGAAAATCCTTCCGACGGCGAGTCCATACTGGGAGGGCCCCAAGCTCGCCCTTTCTCGCCCGAACCGCACACTGGAGAATCCCATGATCGTCGGCGTTCCTAAAGAAGTGAAGAACAACGAGTTCCGCGTAGCCATCACCGCATCAGGTGTCCACGAATTCCGCTCCCACGGCCATACGGTCCTCATCGAGCGGAACGCCGGTCTCGGCTCCAACATCTCGGATGAGGAATACCTGTCCGCGGGGGCCGAGCTGGTGGAATCAGCGGACGACGTGTGGCAGCGCGCCGACATGGTGCTGAAGGTCAAAGAGCCCGTGGAACAGGAATATCACCGCTTCCGGCAGGGTCTCATCCTCTTCACGTACCTCCATCTCGCAGCAGAGCCGGAGCTCACGCGTGCACTGCTGGATTCCGGCGTGACGGCCATCGCCTATGAGACGGTGCAGGACGGCCGCTCCCTGCCGCTGCTGGCCCCGATGTCCGAAGTGGCAGGACGCCTCGCGGTGCAGGTCGGCGCCCAGGTGATGACGGCCCCCGCCGGAGGCCCGGGCCTGCTCCTGGGCGGGGTGCCCGGCGTACGCCCGGCAAACGTCGTGGTGCTCGGCGCCGGAGTTGCCGGGACGAATGCCACCGCCATGGCGGTGGGCGCGGGCGCCGACGTGTCGATCCTGGACATCAACATCGCCCGGCTGCGCGAAATCGACGCACTGTATGCGGGAAGGGTTCGAACCATCGCCTCGAACAGGCTGGAGATCGAGAAGGCGGTCCTGGAAGCCGACCTCGTCATCGGATCAGTCCTGATTCCCGGCGCGAAGGCACCGAAACTCGTCACCAATGCCCTCGTCGCGCGCATGAAAGACGGCAGTGTCCTCGTGGACATCGCGGTGGACCAGGGGGGCTGCTTCGAGGATTCCCGTGTCACCACCCACGAAGATCCCACCTTCAAGGTCCACAACTCGTTGTTCTACTGTGTAGGGAATATGCCCGGGGCGGTGCCGAATACCTCGACCTACGCTTTGACCAACGTCACGCTCCGCTACGCGGTCGCGCTTGCCGACAAGGGGGTCCGCGAGGCCTTCGAAGCCGACGCCGCCCTCAGCCGCGGGCTGAACACCGCCAGCGGGAAGGTAGCCCACCACTCCGTCTCCAGCGCGCACGGGCTCGAGCTGGCGGAGGACTGGCGCTCACTCGTCTAGCGGACCCCTCACATCCGTCAGTCCGTCAGTCCGTCAGTCCGTCAACAAGGACATTCCACGCCCGAACCAGCCGTGCCCGCGGCATGCCGCGGTCATCGGAAAGGTGGAGCAGCAGGCCTGCGTCAAGAAATGCGGCAAGCTGGTAGGCAGCAAGCTCGGAATCGCCCTGCACGCCTGCTTCCCGCAGCAGCATGATCAGATGAAGCCGAACGAGCCGCTGGGTGGGGTGGGCGAGATCGGGCCCACCCGGTGATCCCGCCGCCCGCACCACCCGGCCGTCGACCTCCAGCCGGTCGATGCTCGCGGCCCCGAATGCGCGGAGGCGCTCCCTTGCCGGCGCTCCGGGGCCAAGGGGCGGAGGTCCGAACATGAAGGCCTCCTGGAACGTCCGCCCGGTCTGGTCGGCGAGTGCCTGCATCAGGCCTGCCCTGCTGCCGAAGCGGCGGAAGACGGTGCCCTTGCCGACGCCTGCTTCGCGCGCGACGCCGTCCATGGTGAGACTGTCCACGCCGCTGCAGGCCACGATGGTCGACGCGGCGTGGAGCAGGAGTCGTCGGTTCCGCGAAGCGTCCCTCCGCTCGCCGTCGTTCCCCGACAGCGGCAGCGACCATTCCATGCGCTCCATGTCGAACATTCTAGTGCGGAATAAAACGGACCACAGTCCGGTTAATGTTGTGTGCCCATCGCCAAATTGTGGGCTTCAAACATTCGGGAGATCATCATGGCGAACATCACCATCCTCACCCTCGTCGGCAGCCTGCGGGAAGGTTCCATCAACCGTCAGCTCGCGGAAGTGGCAGTCCTGAATGCCCCGGAAGCGGTGGACGTCGTAACTTTCGACGGGCTCGCCGACGTGCCCTTCTACAACGAGGACATCGACACCGACGAGCACCGACCCGCTGCGGCGACTGCGCTCCGCGAAGTCGCGAACCAGGCGGACGCGGTACTGCTCGTTTCGCCCGAGTACAACGGCACCATGCCCGCTGTCCTGAAAAACGCCATCGACTGGCTTTCACGGCCCTATGGCGCTGGTGCGATCTCGGCCAAACCGGCAGCCGTCATAGGATCGGCGTTCGGCCAGTACGGCGGCGCGTGGGCCCACGACGATGCGCGGCGCTCGCTCGCGGTTGCCGGAGCAACGGTGATCGATGACACGAAGCTGTCGATCGGCAGTTCGATCACCCGGTTCGCCGAGGTTCACCCCAAGGACGACGCCGAAGTGGCGGGGCAGGTCATTGGCGTGCTCTCAGCACTCGCAGGTGCAGCAGCACCCGCCAGGACGGCTGCCTAGGAGTACCTGGCTCACGGCCTGCTCAGTACCACTGATGTCCCGCCCATGCAGCGTCCCGGAGGTATGCGCCCGCCGCGCCGGGCTCCCCGGGCCCGTCGTGGAGGCCATCCTGCACTTCCTCGACGACGCCGGCTGAACAATCAAGGGCGTCGGACAGCCCGGTATCGGTTCGTATGCTCATGGTGCTCCTGCTTTCATCGACCGGATGGGCAGCGCCGTGGGACCGGGCTACATGCTGCTGCGGGATCCACCCTTGATGGCCAGTTCCGGGTGGCAGGTCCTCGCGAAAAGACCCAGGGCGGCTTCCTCACGGGGCACGAATCCCAGGCGGTTCAGCGTCATATGGGCGTGATGCACGGTGAGGTGCTGTGCGGTTCTGCTGACCCGCGCCTTCTCCGCCCGGTGCAGGTAGGTGTCAAGGCACCGGAACCAGCGGCGCCGCCAGTTCCGGACCTCCGACTCGGACGCCGTCGCGGCCATCCGGGCGTGAAAGCCGGTGGCCTTGGCTGCCACCTGCCGCGTCATTGCTTCGCGGACGGCGTCGGCCCGCGGGCCGACGTCGGTGGTACACGTCCGGAGGTGCAGATCCCAGTAGAGGTCCCAGGTGATCCTGCGCCGCTCGGGCCGTCCTGCCGCATGCGGACCATGCATCAGACTGTGGGCCGAGTCGAAAAGGATCAGGGCTCCGAGGGCTGAGCGGCTCTGCATCTTGACGAAGCGCTGGCCGGCCCACAGGGACAGCTCCGAACTCAGCTCGAACACCTCCTCCGCGAGGTCGAGACCCACAGCACCGCCGTACTTGACCAGATTGGCTTCGAGGTGCGCGTCGACGACGCCGAGCCCAGGGATGAAACTGTCGCCGACGGCGCTTGAGTAGTGCTGGTGGACCAGAAGCTGCGGGAAGGCGAGGGCGCTCTGTTCCTGGAGCGGCCGGTTGAGGGCCCTGAGGCGTTCAAGAATGCGCGGGTGGGCCTGGATATGCAGGTTCACCTGCGCCCTCCGGGCCTGGTCCTCATCCCTCGTGAAGTACCAGCGTTTCGCTCCAAGCGCCTCGGCCTGCGCCACCAGAGGGGTAACCAGCGCTCCAACGATGCCGTCCGCTACATCGAAGCCACCCGGAGAAAGCGTGAGGTGCCACCATTGAGTGCCTGCAACGGTTCGTGAGGCGGTTCGAACCGCTGTCAGCTGACTCATGGCCCTCTTCTTCAGGGTTAGTGGTTACCCCGCTGGGGCGGGATTGTGGGTAAGGATTCACCGGCATGGCGTGCCCGCAAATCCTTTGTCGGGATCAGGCCCTACTTCGGCCAGTCCCAGCTACTCGCCGATATCGATCCGCTGTACCGGCCCGGATCGTCAGCGGAAGGGCCGGAGGTGGCTCCTCCTGCCGTTCCAACCAGAATGAGGAGCCCGGCCGCTGCACCGATAATCTTCTTCATGGTGTTTCCCTTTCACGATCCGGCAGCCTGCAGAAGAAGGGGCTGCACGTACAACTCCTGCGGCCTGCCCGTCGACCGCGTGCTGCTGATCCGGTTTCCCAAGAATGGCTGGCGCCTTGAGGCAGTGTCCAGATGCAGGGCCGCCATGTTCAGGACATGGCCTGAACCGGACTCCCGCCCGAACGGGATGACCGGCACCACCAGCGAAAACCACCCGAAGCGCGCGGTATTCCGCGCAGTCCCGGGGAACTGGGCACGGAGCACTGCGCGAGGATTGCCAATCGTCCACATTTGTCATTAACTGGACATGTCATGTTTTTCGCGTTCCATCACTGACGAACCCGCACCCTGCAGTACTGCGGCTGTCCGCCCGCAGGCCGCACCGGCGGGTGGCGGCTGACCGCCGGCGGCCCGACGGCAACAGGAGAACCCCCGAATGGACCCCACGTCTCTGGAGCTCTACCGCTATGCCGTCGGCAACCCCGGCTGGACACGGTTGGCGGCGTCGGAAGCCCTCGGACTGACCATGCGCGACGTCGAAAGCGCCCTCGGCGCACTGATCGAGCGAAAGCTCGTCAGTCCCCAGGCCTCCGGCGGCGGGGCTTTCGTGGCAGTGTCCCCCGACGTCGCACTCGCCGATCTGGTGGACGCGGATGAGCGCGCCGTGCAGAACCTGAAAACGCGGATCAGTGCGCAGCGGCGCGAACTCTCGAGCCTTGTTCCGGCATTCCTGGAAGCCCGGAAACACGTGGTCTCCAGTACCTCGGTGGAAACACTCGAGGACCCGCACCTCATCCACCGGGTACTCATCGACTACGGACGTGACGTAACGGACAGGGTGTACATCGCGCAACCCGGCCAGGGGTCGACCGCGGATGTCCACGAGGAAAGCGTGCGCAAGGACCTCGACCTTCTTGAGCGCGGCGTGAAGCGCAGGACACTCTACGATGTCAGCACGCGCGACCACGTTCCCACCCGGAAGGCGGTCGCGGCGATCCAGCAGGGCGGAGGTGAGTTCGGGGCTCTTCCCTTCATCCCCCTGCGCATTCTGATCTTCGACGAAAAACTTGCGCTGGTGGGCCGACAATCGACGCGCGAGGACAAGGCGGCGCTCGTCATCCGCGACCGGAGCCTGATCAACATCTTCACCCAGCTTTTCGAGGTTGCCTGGGAGTTGAGCGAACCCTTCCTCAGCCTGACACCGCACCACTCCCCGCTCACGAGCATGCAGCGCAGCATCCTGCAGGGGCTCTCCGCAGGCCTGCCCGACGAATCGATCGCCCGCCGGCTCGACATCAGCGTCCGCACCTGCCGCCGCCATATCGCCTGGATGCTGGAAGCCCTGGGGGCTGAGAGCCGCTTCCAGGCCGGCGTCAAGGCCCGGAACGCGGGCTGGGTGTAGGCGGCGCCCGACATCCTTCCGGGCGTTGTTGAGCAACAACTGTTGCCTATCAGGCAACCTCCGTTAGACTCGGCGTGTGACTTCCGACAACATGACCGAGGACCTCCTGCCCGCCGAGACCGAGGCTGCCCTTGAGCGGGCACTCGACGCCGGAGCCCGCCATGACGCGCTTTTCTCCAAGCGCGCCGCTAATATCAAGCAGTCGGCCGTCCGGGACGTCTTCGACATCTCGATCCGGCCGGGCCTTGTTTCCCTCGCAGGAGGCAGCCCCTACCTCAAGTCCCTCCCGATGGAGGAACTGGGGCGCACAGCACAGAAGATCATCGCCGAGCACGGCCTCGAAGCGCTCCAGTACGGCGGGGGTCAGGGAATGGATGAGCTGCGCAGCCTGATCTGCGACGTCATGGCGGCGGAAGGTATCCCCGGGGCGGATCCGGCCGACATCGTCGTCACCACGGGCTCACAGTCCGCCCAGGACGTCGCGGCGAAGGTGTTCTGCAATCCGGGTGATGTCATCCTGTGCGAGGACCCCACCTACGTGGGCGCCCTCAACACCTTCGAGGCCTACGAGGTAGATGTCGTCACTATCCCGATGGACTCGGAGGGGCTGATCCCCGAGGAGCTCGAGCGCACCATTCTTGCCCTCAAGGCGCAGGGCCGATCGATCAAGCTGCTCTACACGATTCCCAGCTTCAACAACCCGAGCGGCATCACCCTGGCCGCAGACCGCCGCCAGCGCGTCGTCGACCTCTGCCGCGAGCACACCATCCTCGTGCTGGAAGACAACCCGTACGGCATGCTTCGCTTCGACGGCGAGCCCCTCGCACCCATGCGGGCCGACAACCCCGACGATGTCATCTACCTCGGCTCATTCTCGAAGATCTTCGCGCCTGGGGTGCGCCTGGGGTGGGCGCTGGTTCCACGTCATCTGTACCGGCGCTTCTACCTGGCATGCGAAGCAGTGGTGCTCTGCCCTTCCCCCCTGACACAGATGCTGGTGTCGGCATACCTCCGGGACTACGACTGGCTGGGGCACCTCGAGAACATGCGCGGCCTCTATCGGGAGCGCTGCGATGCGATGCTGGGTGCTCTCGCTGAGCAACTGCCGGACAGCGTGCACTGGACGAAACCCGACGGCGGCTTCTTTGTGTGGGTGACCCTCCCCGAGGGCATCGACACGTACCCCCTGCTCTATCAGGCGATCGACGCCGGCGTGGTCTTCATCCCCGGCGCGGCCTTCAGCCCCTCCGATGAAACCTCCAACAAGCTGCGCCTCGCCTTCAGTGCCGTCTCGCCGGAAGACATCGTCACGGGCGTGGCACGCCTCGCGCCGATCCTGCGCCGGGCGATCGCCGACGCGTCGGCGTAAAACGCTTCCAGGTTGTGCAGCACCGGTGGGCCACGCGGACACCCACCACTCGTGCACAGCACAGCTTCCCCGCGGGACGGTCTGCTTTCCTCAGTCGAGGAGCAGTGCCGGCTCCTCGAGGATCGACGCGACGTCGGCCATGAAGCGGGCGCTGAGGTCCCCGTCCACCACGCGGTGGTCGAACGAGCCGCCCAGCGTGGTGATCCAGCGCGGACACACCTCGCCGTCGAGCACCCAGGGTTTCTGCTTGATGGTGCCGAAAGCGACAATCGCCACCTCTCCCGGGTTGATGATCGGCGTACCGGTGTCGATCCCGAGGGCCCCGATATTGGTGATGGTCAGGGTGCCGCCCTGCATCTGCGCCGGCTGGGTGCGGCCGGCGCGGGCGGTCGTCGCCAGTTCGTTCAGCGCAAGCGCGAGTTCCTTGAGCGAGAGGTCCTGGGCGTCCTTGATATTCGGCACCATGAGCCCGCGGGGAGTGGCGGCGGCGATTCCGAGGTTCAGGAAGTGCTTCACGAGGATCTCGTCGTCGGTCCACGTGGCATTGACCGAAGGATTCCGGGCCGCCGCCCAGATGACGGCCTTCGCCAGGATGAGGAGCGGAGATACCTTGATCCCCTCGAAATCACGCGAGGCCTTGAGCCGCTTGACGAACTCCATGGTTCTCGACGCGTCGACGTCGACGAAGATGCTGACGTGCGGAGCGGTGAAGGCGCTATGGACCATGGCCTTCGCGGTGGCCTTCCGGACACCCTTGACTGGAATGCGTTCGATCCTGTCCGCGCCGAACTTCTTCCTGCCGCCCCAGAAGGTGTCGGCGCCGTCCTGCTCGGCGTCGCGCTGTGCCTGGTAGCTGATGAGGTCCTGTTTCGTGACCTCACCCGATGTGCCGGTGGCCGGAACATCGGCAAGGTTGATGCCGAGGTCACGTGCGGTTTTGCGGACCGGCGGTTTGGCCAGCACCCGGTTGAGGAGCTGGTTGAGGGGATTGATCCGCGGATTCGCGGCGGGTTCCCGGCTTTCCGCCGGGCGCTCCTGGGGACGATGAACGCTCGCAGCGCTTCCTCCGACGCCTGATCCTGTCGGCACCGGCTGGCCTGATCCTGTCCGCGCCTGCTGGGGAGACGGATCTTCCACCGATGCCCGGACCTCGGACGAGGCCGGCGGGGATGCGG
Organism: Arthrobacter sp. Br18; assembly: GCF_000520555.1. GTDB lineage: Bacteria > Actinomycetota > Actinomycetes > Actinomycetales > Micrococcaceae > Arthrobacter_D. The sequence continues at coordinate 102,604 of NZ_KI914852.1, forward strand.
GTTTACGCGGCCGACGCCGGGCGGCGTCGGCCTTCGGCCCGGTGCCTACCAGCGGCCCCGGTGCGGCCGAGGCGATGTCTTCCGCTTCCTGATCCGCGGGTCCGCGGGACGCCGTCGGCGGGGTGGCCAGCTCACCGGGCATATCGGGCGCCGGTATCGGGGTTGCCGCTTCAGGTTCAGGCGCAGACACCCGCGGCGATCCCGCCCCTGATCCCGCCCCTGCCGATCCTGGTTTCTCGGAGGGGTCCTCCACGGCGAAAATAGGGGTTCCGACCTCCACGGTCTCGCCCTCCCCGACCAGCAATGCCGACACCACCCCCGCGAACGGCGACGGCAGCTCGACGAGGGATTTCGCGGTCTCGATCTCCACGATGATGTCGTTCACCGAAACGGTGTCGCCCGGCTGCACTTTCCAGTGCACAATCTCGGCTTCCGTGAGGCCTTCTCCGACGTCGGGAAGATGAAAGGTGTTCGGTGTCATCGGATTCCTTAGTAGGCGAAGGACCGGTCGAGGGCCTCGAGGATCCGGTCGATGTCCGGAAGGTACTGGTCCTCGACCTTCGCAACCGGGTAGGGCATGTGGAACCCGCCGACGCGGATGACCGGCGCCTCGAGCGACAGGAAGGCCCGTTCGGACACCCGGGCCGCTATTTCGCCGCCGATCCCGCCGAAGGTCGGTGCTTCATGTGCGATCACCAGGCGTCCCGTACGCTGAACGGACTCCGTCACGGTGTCGAAATCTATCGGCGAGATGGATCGCAGGTCGATGACCTCGACGCTGCGCCCGTCCTGCTCGGCGACCTTCGCTGCGGCGAGTGCAACCGGAACCAACGGCCCGTACGCGACCAGCGTCGCGTCGGTGCCCCGGGTGAGAAGGTGCGCGGTGAAGGGGTCGCCGGACGGCGCCGTCGTGTCCACGTTTCCCTTCAGCCAGTACCGCCGCTTCGGCTCGAACACGATCACCGGGTCGGCGCAGTCGATGGCCTGCTGGATCATCCAGTAGGCGTCCTGCGGGTTCGACGGCGTGATGATCCTCAGGCCCGCAGTGTGGGCGAACAGTGCCTCCGGTGACTCGGAGTGATGCTCCACGCTGCCGATTCCTCCGCCGTAGGGGATCCGGATCACCACCGGGGCACTGAGCATGCCGTCGCTGCGTGTGTGGAGCTTCGCCAGCTGCGTGGTGATCTGGTTGAAGCCGGGAAACACGAAACCGTCGAACTGGATCTCGCACACCGGGCGGTACCCGCGAAGCGCCATCCCGATCGCCGTTCCGATGATGCCCGACTCGGCGAGCGGCGAATCGACGACGCGGCTTGCGCCGAACTCGCCCTTGAGGCCCTCCGTCACCCGGTAGACGCCGCCGAGTTCGCCGATATCCTCTCCGATGAGCAAGGTTTTGGGGTTGCTGGCCAGGGAGGCCCTCAGTCCTTCATTGATGGCTTTCGCCATGGTCAATACCGGCATCAGCGGCCGTCCCCGTCCACGGCGAAACCGGCCTCGTAGTCCCGCCAGGCCTGCAGTTCCTCCTGCACCAGTGGGTGCGGCTCGGCGTACACGGTGTTGAAGCGCTCCTCCATGCCGGGTGCCGCCATGGCCTGCACATCCCGGCGGAGGTCGGAGGCCATGGCCCCGGACTCGGCGGACAGCTGCGCGAAGAAGACGTCGTCGGCCTTGCCGCTGCTGCGCAGATGCTTCTCGAGGCGGGCCAGCGGATCCTTCGGATGCCAATCGGCGTCGTCGCGTGCAAGGCGGTACTTCGTCGGATCATCAGCCGTGGTGTGTGCGCTCATCCGGTAGGTAAAAGCTTCGATCAGGACGGGCCCCTTCCCCGAGCGCGCATGATCCAGGGCCCACCGCGTGACTGCTTCCACCGCGACGACGTCGTTTCCGTCAACGCGGATACCAGGGAAGCCGTACCCTTCGGCCCTCCTGGCAAGGGGCACCCGGGCCTGCACCGTCGATGGCACCGAGATGGCCCACTGGTTGTTCTGGCAGAAGAACACGACGGGCGCATCGAAGGATGCCGCGAAAACCATCGCCTCGTGGATGTCCCCTTCGGAGCTGGCGCCGTCGCCGAAGTAGGCTACCGACACTGCCGGCGGCAGGCCGGGATCTGCAAGCTGGTCGCGCTGGATGCCCATGGCGTAGCCGACGGCGTGGAGAGCCTGTGCTGCGAGCACGAGCGTATAGAGGTGGAAGTTGCGCTCCCGCGGGTCCCACCCGCCGTTGGTGACCCCGCGGAACAGGCGAAGGATCTCCCGGAGGCGGACCCCCCGGGTGAGCGCCACCCCGTGTTCCCGGTAGGTGGGGAAGGCGTAGTCCTGCGGCTCGAGTGCGCGCCCGGAACCGATCTGGGCGGCTTCCTGCCCCGTGAGGGGCACCCACAGGGCAAGCTGCCCCTGGCGCTGGAGGGCTGTCGCCTCCTGATCGAACCTGCGGATGAGGTACATGTCGCGGTAGAGGGCCCTGAGCTCGTCGGCGCCCGTCGCCGCGAAGTGTCCGCGGTAATCGGCGTCGTTCTTGAGAACGCCGTCCGCGTCGAGGAACTGCACCAGGTCGGGATCGTCGGCGGAGCCGGACCGCTGCTGGGCGCGAACCATCTCCTCCGACTCGAATTCGGCGGCGGGGAGGCGGCTGCCACTCATGGCACTCCTTCCAGAATCTCTGACACAGGGATATATGTACCCGCTGGAATATTCCGGACCGGGTCAACCATCGACCTACGTGTCCTCCCGGGCTCGAAGTTCCAGACTAGCCAGTGGCCGGAGCGGGACCTATTCACGACGACTCAGCAATGCCCGGGGGAATGGGGGTAACCGGCGCAGAGTTCGAGGAACCGGGTATTGGCCTCGGGTTCCCCGATGCTCACCCGGATGCCCTCCTGGCCGAACGCGCGGACTGACAGTCCCTGCTGCCCGGCGAGTTCGGCGAAGTCCTGCGCGTGGGACCCGAGTGCCAGCCAGACGAAATTGCCCTCCGACTCGGGGATCCTCCACCCCAGCCTCTGCAGTCCGTCAACCACGCGGGTTCGTTCCTCCACGATTCCCTGAACCCGCTGGGACACCTCATGGTGATGCTCGAGGGATGCGATTGCCGCGTGTTCGCCGACCTGGGACACTGCGAACGGCACTGCGCTGACGCGCAGGTACTCGGTGAGCAGCGGCTGCGCCACCGAGTAGCCGACCCGAAGCCCTGCCAGGCCGTGCGCCTTCGAGAAGGTCCGCAGCACAATGACGTTTTCGTGCTTCCGATACATCGCGATGCCGTCCACCGCATCGGCATGCCGAACGAATTCCTGGTACGCCTCGTCGATCACCACCACCACGGATTCAGGGATGACCTGCAGAAACCCCTCGACCTCGTTCGACGAGAGTCCCGGCCCCGTCGGATTGTTGGGAGTACACAGCAGGATCACCCGGGTGCGCTCGGTGACGGCGGCGGCCATCGCCTCCAGATCGTGGGTTCCATCCGGCCGGACCGGAACCTGCACGCCGGCTGCACCAGCCAATCCGATGCAGATGGGGTAGGCCTCGAAGGAACGCCAGGCGTAGATCACCTCGTCCGGTGCCTCGAAGTCATTCTGGCCGGCGAAGGCGGCAAGGACCTGGTTCAACGCGCCGAGGCTGCCCGCCCCCGTGACGATATCCGCTGCGGGAACGTCGAGGTAGGCGGAAAGGGCAGTGCGCAGCGCGGTGGTCATGGGATCCGGGTAACGGTTCACAGCTGTCTGGGCCCGGATCGCGTCAAGGACGGCAGGAAGGGGAGGAAGGGCGTTCTCATTGGACGACAGTTTGTAGCCCTGCAGGCCCTCGACGACCATGGGTGGCTTGCCCGCCGCATAACGAGGCAATTTGCCCAGCGCCCTCCGCGGTTGAATGCCGGCGGCGGCCGTTCCGGCGAAGCCGGCCTGATTCTCGGTTGACGTCATGAACCCAGCCTAATGCCGGGGTGCGCGCAGCCCGGTGTGACAGCATGGTCGGATGTTGAAGTGGATTCTCCGCATCGTGTCCAACGCCGTGGCCCTGTGGGCCGCCGTTACTCTCCTGCCCGGAATGGAGGTCCTTGCAGATCCCGCCCTGGGGCGTGCCGTGGCCGATGTCGCAGGCACCGCTGTGGAGCCCGCGGGTGCAGAAACCATCAGCGTGGTCCTCGCCTTCGGTTTCGTCGGCCTGGTCTTCAGCCTGGTCAATGCCCTGATCCGGCCGATCGTGGGGTTCCTGTCGCTCCCGCTCACCATCCTCACCCTTGGACTGTTCACGATCGTGATCAATGCCGGGATGCTTCTGCTGACGTCCTGGCTTACCTCCTTCACTCCCGTCCGGTTCTCCGTCGATTCGTTCTTCTGGACTGCAATTCTCGGGTCACTGATCGTCAGCGTGGTATCGCTGGTCCTCTCGACGCTGACGCGGTCGAGGAACTAGCCCGCCCGACGGCGACCCTTCCCGCCGCCGTGCCGGTCCCGCGGGGCCGGGCCGGTCGCCGTCGCCGGTATGCGCTCGGCGGTGTACATGCGGCTGGAGGCCACTCCGGAGACGCCGGCGGCGGTCAGGAGTGACGCAGCTGGAGCGAGGGAGGGCAGCAGGCTCGCGTCCACCAGGCGTGCTCCCTCGGCGTAGTTGGCGAGCTTGTGCGCCGGCCCGAGGCCCTTACCCTCCACCTCGCCGTCGGGGCCCTCCCCCAACTTCGGCACCGGATGTGCGAGGTTCACCGTCACCCGGTGCTGCTCGTCAGGATTGGGGGCGGCATCGACGCCGTGCACGGCGTCATTAGCATGTTCGAGGTGCAGGTACTCGGTCCGCACTGAGCCCTCCCAGCCGGTCGGAGAGCCGACAGTGACAACGAGGCCGACGTCGTAGGTCGCCGCGAGCCCGGAATCGGCGGCCAGGTTCATCGCGTGGAGCCCGCCCTGGCTGTATCCGGCGACCATCAGCCGGTCACCCGGCTGCGCACCCGAGTCCTCCAGTGCCCGCGCGACGGCAGGGCCCACGTAGCGGCTGTCCAGGAGTACTGCTTCGGCGTTGCCGGCGTCGACGAAGGGGTTTCCGGCTTCCAGCCCTGAGCCCTGGGTTCCCGGCAGCACCACGATGTAGACCGGACCCTCCAGTCCCGCTGTCCGCAGCACCTCGAAAGTGCCGGGCCCGCGTTCCTCCACCGCGGCGATCCGGGTGATCAGTGATCCGACTGTGCCCTCGAAGGGTACGCTCGTGCCGACGTCCTGCGGCGGGGTGATCCGCACCGGGCCCGGCCGCAGGATTCCCGAGGCGGGGGCCCTCCCCCAACTTCGGCACCGGATGTGCGAGGTTCACCGTCACCCGGTGCTGCTCGTCAGGATTGGGGGCGGCATCGACGCCGTGCACGGCGTCATTAGCATGTTCGAGGTGCAGGTACTCGGTCCGCACTGAGCCCTCCCAGCCGGTCGGAGAGCCGACAGTGACAACGAGGCCGACGTCGTAGGTCGCCGCGAGCCCGGAATCGGCGGCCAGGTTCATCGCGTGGAGCCCGCCCTGGCTGTATCCGGCGACCATCAGCCGGTCACCCGGCTGCGCACCCGAGTCCTCCAGTGCCCGCGCGACGGCAGGGCCCACGTAGCGGCTGTCCAGGAGTACTGCTTCGGCGTTGCCGGCGTCGACGAAGGGGTTTCCGGCTTCCAGCCCTGAGCCCTGGGTTCCCGGCAGCACCACGATGTAGACCGGACCCTCCAGTCCCGCTGTCCGCAGCACCTCGAAAGTGCCGGGCCCGCGTTCCTCCACCGCGGCGATCCGGGTGATCAGTGATCCGACTGTGCCCTCGAAGGGTACGCTCGTGCCGACGTCCTGCGGCGGGGTGATCCGCACCGGGCCCGGCCGCAGGATTCCCGAGGCGATCCCGACGGCGGCCGCCGCCCGCGCGGCTTCCTCCGTGCGCTGTGAGACCCTGGCGATCGCGCCCTGTGCCGCGGCATCCGCTGCAAGGTAGGAGAACCGACTGGCAGTGATGCGGCGGGCGGCGTCCGTCAGGTTGTCCTCGTCGGCGAGCACGGCTCGCGCGGCGTCCCGAACGGCGCTGCAGGCAGCTCCACGGGAGTCGAGCAACCCGGCGCCCGCTCCGCTCTGCCACGCCACGGCGGGCGGAATGTCCTGTCCCAGTTCCAGTTCCACGTAGACCAGGGCTGCCGCCACCTCGCGCGCTCCCTCCGCGAGGTGGTCAAGCCGAACTGACGCCTGCTCAAGCTCGTCCCACTGGAAGCGGATGCCTCCCACACCGCCTCGCACTGCTACATAGGCTTCACCATCGGTAACGGGCCTCAGGAAGTCCGAGGGGCGAGTCACTGTCCGGCCGCCACCGCGGAGGCTTCTTCCGCCCGGCGCAGCGCATCCGCGTGGGCATCGGCAAGCAGCGCAGCAGTCGACAGGAGGGTCACGGACACCGCCATGGCCGCAGCGCGGCTCTGCAGGTAGGCGACGAACCGGCTGCCCGCCGGCGATTCCCAGCTCAGCAGGCACACCGACAGCGCCTGTTGCCGGATCGCCTCCAGTTGTCCTGCCTGCCATCGCAGTCTGCTCCCGGCCGCGTAGGCGGCGGAGCTTCCGGTCATCCACGGCTGGACGGCGTCGTCGTCGTTCCTCCGCATACCCGTCACCACGCCTCCTTTCTCCTCCCTCTGGCGACCACGCTAGGTGCCGGACAACGGGCCATGACGAGCGAAACGGGCTATGTGGACAGCGTTTACTGAGCGGGCGTGAAAGACTTGAGGCATGGCCGACTCCGCACTCCTCCGGGTAGAACTTGCTGCCACATCCCACGGGGAAGCCTCCTCCCTCTCTCTGGGGCCGCTCGACGGCCGGTACAGGGAGGCTGTTGCACCCCTCGTCGACTATCTCTCCGAGGCGGCCCTGAACCGGGACCGGGTGCATGTCGAAGTCGAATGGCTGATCCATCTCACGCGCCAGGGCGTGCTGCCCGGAGCAGGGCAGCTCGAGCCGGCACAGGAGGAGACGCTGAGGGACATCGTGCTCTCCTTCGACACGGCGTCCGTCGCGGAACTCGCCGACATCGAGAAGGTCACGGTGCACGACGTCAAAGCCGTGGAGTACTTCATCGGGCGGCGCCTCGCTGGCCTCGGGATCGAGCACCTCAAGCCCCTCGTGCATTTCGGGTGCACGTCGGAGGACATCAACAACCTTTCCTACGCCCTCGGAGTCAAGGGAGCGGTGGAACGCGTCTGGCTGCCCGCGGCGAAGGACCTCGTGACACACATCGGTGAGCTCGCGCGCAGTTTCCGCGGCATGGCGATGCTCTCGAGGACCCACGGCCAGCCCGCAACTCCCACCACGCTGGGAAAGGAGATGGCCGTGGTGGCTCACCGCCTCTCGCGCCAGCTGAAGCGGATCGAGCAGACCGACTACCTCGGCAAGATGAACGGAGCCACCGGAACCTACGCCGCGCATTATGCCTCGGTTCCCGCAGCGGACTGGCAGCAGGTGTCGCGCTCCTTCGTCGAGGGACTGGGACTGGCCTGGAATCCGCTCACCACGCAGATCGAATCCCATGACTGGCAGGCTGAGCTGTACGCCGACCTGGCACGCTTCAACCGCATCCTCCACAACTTCTGCACCGACGTCTGGAGCTACATCTCCATCGGGTACTTCGTGCAGGTTCCGGTGGCGGGTGCTACGGGTTCCTCGACCATGCCGCACAAGGTGAACCCCATCCGGTTCGAGAATGCGGAGGCGAACCTGGAAATCTCCTCCTCGCTGCTGGACGTGCTGGGTGCCACCCTCGTGACGTCACGATGGCAGCGGGACCTCACGGACTCCTCCAGCCAGCGCAACATCGGCGTGGCGTTCGGGCATTCCCTGCTGGCCATCTCCAATGTGGTAAAGGGCCTGGGGCGCCTCGACGTCGCCCCGCTCGCCCTCGCCGCCGACCTCGAGGCCAACTGGGAAGTGCTCGGAGAGGCCATTCAGATGGTCATGCGTGCCGAGGCCATTGCCGGCGTTCCGGGCCTGGCCGACCCGTACGAGCGGCTGAAGGAGCTGACCCGGGGCCAACGCGTGGATGCAGTCCGCATGCAGGAATTCGTCGGCGGGCTGGGGCTCAGCAGGGAGGCCGAGCAGCGCCTCCTGAGCATGACACCGGCGAGCTACACCGGCATCGCCGAGCAACTCGTGGATCACCTCGGATAGATCCCGGTGACCACCGCACCCGACCCACCGCTGATCGGTGGAGCGCGCACAGCTCTCCACGTCATGAGCTACAACATCCGGTACGACCGGCATGCGACACAGCCCGGCGAAACCGATTACTGGCCCGAGCGGATCCTGCCACTGCAGCGTCTCCTCAGGCTCGAGCGTCCGGCGGTGCTCGGAGTGCAGGAAGCCCTCTCCCACCAGCTCACCGCCGTCGAAGCGGCGCTGCCTCCCCACTTCCGGATGATCGGCTACGGCCGCGACGGCGGAAGCAAAGGGGAGTACTCAGCAATCCTCTATGATGCTCACCGGTTGCAGCTCCTCGAATGGGACCAGTTCTGGCTGTCCGAAACGCCACGCCTCATCGGGTCCATCACCTGGGGCAACGGGGTCGCGAGGATCGTGACCTGGGGGCGATTCTTCGACACGGTGACACGCCAGGAGATCCTCGTCATCAACACGCACTTCGACCATGATTCGGATGAGGCCAAACTCCGCAGCGCCCACGCCATCCTGGACCTGGTCCGCGTGTTCCAGCCGCGGCTGCCCACCATCCTCACCGGGGATTTCAACTCGTCAGCCGGTTCCTCCAGCACCTACGGAGCCTTCCTCGAGTCGGGATTGTTCCTCGACACCTGGGCCGCGGCCGCCGAGCATCGGACTCCCACCTACGGAACCACCCCCCGCTACGGGGATCCCGTCGAAGGCGGCCGCCGCATCGACTGGATCCTTTCGTCCCCGGATATCAGCGTGCTGGAAGCTGCCATCAACACCACCCGGCCGGACGGACGCTATCCCTCCGACCATGCCGCCGTCCAGGCCCTGGTGCTCCTGCCGGACGCGCCCGGACTGCCCGACTAGGCGGGATCCGCTCGGGGCGCCAGGAGCACGACGGCTTTGCCGACGCTGTCCCAGCGGCGTGCAGCGACTGCGTGCAGGGGAGGCAGCTCCCGGCGGGATATCGCCGCAGCGGCCCGGGCCAGCTCCTCGGCCGTCAGCCCCCGGGCGAGGGTGAGGTGCGGTGTCCACTGCCCTGCCATAGTGGTGGGTACGGGGTGAGCAACAGCAAGGACGGCCCAGATGCGGCGGTGAAGCTCCATCATCGCCGGCGAACAGACCACTTGTCGCGCGAGGACAAACTTGTTCCTCGTCGGAAAGACGAGCAGCCCGGCAGTTGCCAGTGCGATCGGCAGGGCCTGCGCGGCGGCGGCAAGACCGGCGTCGTGTTCGGCGTCGATCCTCGCCGCCGCTGCGAGCGTGATGTGGGGGCTGTTGCTCCAGGACGCGTGCCTGGAGGAATTGGGCAGGCCCGTGTCCTCCAGCGCCTTCCAGTCCTCGAGCACCGCGTTCTGCGCTACGGGATCGAGCAGCAGTTCAACGCTGTCGGTCACCTGCGATCAGTTCCCCTTCGTCAACGGGGCGGCCGCCGGAAGTCCCCGATTCCGGCGGAGCCGTCCTGTTCGGTCGCGCCGGTGCGCGGGTTCCGCTGCGGGCGCTGGTAGGCGAGCTCCCCGCCGCTCCTGCCGCCGAAGGGCCTCCCGTGATCTGCGTACTCCTCGCGGAAGAAGGCGAGGCGCCACGGGCCGAGCTGAACCCTTGCTCCCGTTCGAAGAATGGACTCACCCCTGGCGTTCACGCTTCCGCCGACAGGACCATGGGGGATCAGCACGTACTCGTCGTCCGCCGTGTGGACGATTTCCGCATGGAGGTCCTGCAACCCCCCGAGCTGCAGCGAACTACCGGGCGCGCTGCCGATACTGGAGCGGTCCTGCGACAGCTCGAATTCACGCGGAACCTGCCCCTCCCACGTGGCCGAATCCTCGACGAAGATCAGCCGCGGCCTGCCGCTGCCCGGCGCATTGTGGGTGGTGGTGATGGTGCGCTTGATCCGGCGGTTGGCCGTGGGTACCAGGGGAAACGGCGTCGACGGCGGCATTCCCACTTTCGATCCACTGCTCTCCAACGCCCGCCGGCCGACCCTCAGCAGCGGCGCAAGCGTCGACGGGGATCCCAGCCGAATGTGCGGTGAGCGGGTCAGGAGCCGCTGCGCACGGGAACTCTTCACGGCCCCCAGGCTCACGAGGTTCCCCTTGGGGCCGGCGACGGAGACGGCGAGCCCCTGACCTGCCAGTGCCTTCGCAAGAGAACGGATGCCCGCAAGGCTCGGCATATCGCTTCCGCCGAACGCACCCGGATTGTCGACGAAAACCTCGATCGTGGTTCCTGCGGCCGTGACGGTTCCACTCAGGTGTTCCGCCGGGTCGCCGCCCTGGGGAGGCTCCACGAGCGAGAAGACCAGATCGATGTCGAGATGAATCGGGGAATTCACGCCAGAGGCCTGCGTCAGCCGCGCAGCGTATCGGAACCGCGGGCGTCGTTGTCACTCGTGGTGATGCGGAGCGTTCCGTTGAACTTCCAGGTGGCACGCGGCGCATCGGGCCCGATGTCGCGCGGGACCTCGACCGTCATGTCGACGAAGTTGTAGTCGATGGCGGCCCCCTTGCCTGTCAGGTAGGACCACATTTCTTCGGCGAGGTCCGTCCAGTCCCGGATGGTGTGGTTCTGGCCTGCGGCGGCGCTGGAGATGTTCTCAGTCATGGTTGATTCCTTCATCGGGTGATCTAACGATGACAGACGTCCTCTAACTCCGCCTGACGTGGGTGATCACAACGATAGCGGAGCCCGCGGACGAAAAACACCCGCGCGCGACGAGGAGTGCGACGGGTCAGCAGGTTCCCGACCGGCTACCACTTCGGGTGGACGGCACTCCGGAAATGACGGTCGTAGATTCCGGCGACGGCGCCGTCCAGCTCTGCGCCGAGTCCGAGGTGGGCTGCGGCTTCCGCATTTGCCCGGGCCTGGTCCGGGTTCCGTGCGCCCGGAATAACGGTGCTGACGCCGTCCTGCGCCGCGACCCAGGCGAGGGCCGCCTGGGCGGTGGAAACGCCGTCGGGCACGAGGCCGGAGAACTCCTGCGCCGCAGCGAGGCCGGTCCCGAAGTCGACGCCCGCGAAAGTCTCCCCCACGTCGAATGCGGCGCCGTCCCGGTTGAAGTTCCGGTGGTCGTTCTCGGCGAAGACGGTCTCCCTCGTGTACTTGCCGGAGAGGAGGCCGGACGCGAGGGGCACCCGGGCGATGATGCCGACGCCGGCGGCCTTCGCCGCCGGCAGGACCTCGTCCAGCGGCTTGAGGCGGAACGCGTTGAGGATGATCTGCACGCTGGCCGTGTTGCCGTGCCGGATGGCGGTGAGGGCCTCGTCGGAGCGCTCGACGCTCACGCCGTAGTTCCTCATCACGCCCTCGCTGACGAGTGTGTCCAACGCGTCGTACACCTCGTCGGAGCTGTAGACGGCGGTGGGCGGGCAGTGCAGCTGGACGAGGTCGAGCGTGTCGACGCCGAGGTTGGTGCGGGAGCGGTCGGTCCACTGCCGGAAGTTCGACAGGCTGTAGTTCTCCGGTACGTGGTCCACGCGCCGGCCCATCTTCGTGGCCACCAGGATGTCGTGCCCGGGATTATTCCTGAGGAAGGACCCGATGGTCGCCTCACTGCGGCCGTCCCCGTAGACGTCGGCGGTGTCGAAGAACGTGACGCCTGCGCCGGCGGCCGCGTCCAGCACCGCGAGCGCGTCCTTGTCCTCCACCTCGCCCCAGTCGGCCCCCAACTGCCAGGTGCCGAGTCCGATGACGGAAACGGAGCGGCCGGTCTTGCCCAAGTGTCGTTGTTCCATCGTTCGACTATAGGCGGGCGGTTTGCCCCGCTGCTTGACTGTCGGCATGCTCAGTGGTGGGCTGGTCACCTACGGAAGGGAACCCGCGTGAAGTCGCTGTGGCTCTATACCGCCCCGGAAATACCCGCCGATCCGTTCACCCCGGATGCCTCCTACGATTCCGTGGTGGTCGGCGCGGGGCTCACGGGCATCACCACGGCCCTGCTGCTGGCGCGCGCAGGGCACAAGGTTGCGGTACTCGAGGCACGGACGACGGGCGCGGTCACCACCGGCAACACCACCGCGAAGCTCTCGCTGCTGCAGGGCACGAACATCTCGAAGATCATCCAGCACCACGACGCCGGCCTCGCCCGCGCCTACGTCACCGCCAATCTGGAAGGCCAGGCCTGGCTGACCCGCTTCTGCGACGACCACGACGTGGCCTATGACCGACGGGACGCCGTCAACTACGCGACCACCGACAGCGGAGCCAGGAAGCTCGATGCGGAACACGGGGCCTGTGAAGAGGCCGGCCTTGCCACCGAGCTGGGCAACGCCGCATCACTGCCCTTCCCTGTGCGGCGAACGCTCCGTCTTCGGAACCAGGCGCAGTTCCATCCCCTGCAGGTCCTCGCGGCGCTGGCCTCGGAGTACCGGCGCCACGGAGGCAAGCTCATCGAGGGTGTCCGCGTGAAGGGCGTAGCCCGGACCAGCACCAAGGGCGTGGAGCTGAAGACCGGTGCCGGGCCGGTCACGGCCCGCAACGTCATCCTTGCCAGCGGTTTCCCGATCCTCGACCGGGGAGGCTATTTCGCCGTCCTGAAACCTATGCGGTCCTACTGCATCGCACTCACGGTGACGGACGACCTCCCGGAGGACATGTACCTCTCGGTGGACTCGCCCGACCGCTCCCTCCGCACCGCTCTGGTTGACGGGAAGAAGTACCTCATCGTGGGGGGCAACGGTCACGTGGTGGGCCACCGCTCGACGACGCAGGCGCTCGTCGACGACCTGACCCGCTGGGCCCGGGAGCACTTTCCGACGGCGCGCCCCGCCTACGCGTGGTCGGCCCAGGACTACCGGCCGGCGGCAGCCGTCCCCTACGTGGGCAAGGTCCCGGCGAGCGGCGGTCACATCTACGCAGCCACCGGGTACAACAAGTGGGGCATGACGAACGCCGTCGCGGCCTCGCTCGCGCTGTCCAGTGAGATCCTGGGCGGCAACATGCCCTGGGCCGACACCCTGTACAAGACCCGGGTGAGCCCGGCCGACGTCCTGGCGACCGCATCCACGGGCGCAGAAGTGGGATTCGAGGCGCTCACCGGCTGGCTGACGGGCCTGGTGAAGACGTCCTCCAGCGCTCCGCCCGAGGGCGAGGGAATCGTGGTCCGGGAGGGCGCCCGGCCCGTGGCCGTCTGCACGGTCGACGGCGTGGAGCACCGGGTGTCGGCGGTCTGCCCCCACCTGAAGGGGATCGTGAACTGGAACGACGCCGAGCGGTCCTGGGACTGCCCGCTGCACGGCTCCCGCTTCACCGCGGACGGCAGGGTGCTCGAGGGGCCGTCTACGTCGGACCTGGCGTTCATCGACAGCCAACCGGCGTCCTGAGCCGGACGCGCAGGCGGCCATGCACCGCACCGGTGCTGTTCCACCCAGCGGCTAGATCCACTCCGCCCGGCGCAGCGGTGGCTCGATACCGCCGGGACGTTGCACCAGCACCTGGTTCACGCCGGTCAGCCCGGTCTCAAAACCGACGGCGCTGACCACCAGATAGAGCCGCCACACGCGCGCCCTGCCCGCACCGACGATTCGTACCGCTTCATCCCAGTGTTCCTCGAGGTTCCGCACCCAGGCACGCAGGGTCAGCGCGTAGTGCTGGCGCAGCGCTTCGACGTCGATCACCTCCAGTCCCGCGGATTCAAGCACCCCCACCACCTCCGCGAGACCCAGCATCTCCCCGTCCGGGAAGACATAGCGGGGGATGAAGGAGTCGGGATCCGGGAGGGTTTCCCCGGCGTTCCAGGAGATGGCGTGGTTGAGCAGCCGTGCGCCGGGACGCAGCAGGTCCTGCAACCGGGTGGCATAGCGGCCGATCTCCGCCCTGCCCACATGCTCCGACATACCGATGGAACTGACGGCATCAAAGGGGCCGTCGTTCACATCACGGTAGTCCTGGACCCGGATCTCCACGCGGTCGGCCAGCCCCGCCGCAGCCACGCGCTCCCGGGCGAAGACGGCCTGTTCGCCGGAAAGGGTGACCCCCACCACTGCCACTCCGTAATGCCGGGCAGCATGCACGGCGAAGCTTCCCCACCCGCACCCCACGTCCAGCACCCGCATCCCGGGCCGCAGCCCCAGCTTGCGACAGACGAGATCCAGCTTCCTGTCCTGGGCGGCTTCGAGATTCTCCTGCCCGTTTTCCCAGACAGCGCAGGAGTAGACCATCGACGGTCCGAGGACCAGCGAGTAGAAGGAGTTGCCGACGTCGTAGTGGTGGGAGATCGCCGCAGCGTCACGGCCCCGCGAGTGCCGCTTGCCGGTCCGCACGACGTCGGCCTCTTCCGGCGGCGGCCGCGGCTGAAGTCCCAGCGCGCCGAGCAGGGCGGCGGACGTCAGCAGCGTCCAGCGTTCGCGCACCCTCAACGGGCGGAACGGCCCGGTCTCGGCGAACCTGCCGACGGAGCTCAAGGCGGCGAAGCTCTCGAAGAGATCGCCGGGAGCATCGATGTCGCCGGCGACGTAGGCGCGGCACAGTCCGAGCTGTCCCGGGGACCACACCATCCTGCGCAGGGCCCGCCTCGAGTGGAACACGAGCTCAGGAGCGTTGTCCGGGCCGGCAACCGACCCGTCCCAGGCGCGCACCCGGAACGGGATCCGGTTCGTGCCCAGCACGACGGCGAGCGCCGCCGCGATCCGTGGTGCCGCGCCCCTTGTCCTCGTCATGCCTACTGTCTACTCCCGTTCCGTCGATTCGTAAACGGAGGCTTCCGCTCCAGCCCGATCGCAATGCCGATGGTGAACTGATGACACGCCTGCCGCGGAACCATAAGCTTCGGTCATGAGCGTGCCGGCTGTTCCTGGAATCGTGCTGAAGTTCGACGTCGACGACACGGCCCTCCTTCCACCGCTGGCAGATCTGGCAGGAATCGATTCCGTCGACGAGCCCGTCGACTCCAAGCTCCGAGCCGAGTATTTCGATACTCAAGACCTGCGCCTGGCTTCACGGGGAATCACGTTGGGTCGGCGAATCGGTGGGAACACTGCGGGCTGGCATCTCACAGTCCCCGGAGCTGCCGACGAGCGGAAGGAATACCGCGAACCGCTCGAGAGGACGACGAAGGTCATCCCGGAACCGCTCCTCAGGCTGATCCGCGTGCACACCAGGAACGAGGCACTCACTCCCGTGGCCCGACTGACGACGCAGCGCACCGTGCACCGCCTCCGCGGAATGAACGGCGAGGTCCTGGCCGACTTCAGTGACGATCAGGTACACGTCCAGACGCTCTTCTCGGACCAGGGCACCCACTCCTGGCGGGAGTGGGGAATTGAGCGCGTCGACGGGTCCCCGGACCTGCTCAAGGCAGGGCAGCACCTGCTGGCGACCCGGGGCATTTCCCCGGCGGGCGGCGGGTCCCGGCTGGTACGCGCCCTGGGCCCGCACCTCCACAGCGTTCCTGCGGCACGGCCGACCCCGGCTCGGCCGCCCAGG
>NZ_KI914852.1:118287-125186 GCF_000520555.1 Arthrobacter sp. Br18
GCCGAAGGGGCCCGCCGGCGAGGTTCTGCTCGCCTACCTCAGCGAGCAGGTCCTGGCGCTCAAGGACTCGGACCCGGATGTGAGGCTGGATGCCGAAAATGCAGTTCATCATATGAGAGTCGCCACGCGGCGCCTCCGCTCGGTGCTGGCGACCTACCGCAGCCTGCTCGACGACGCTGATCTGGTGGCCTTCCTGCGGGATGAGCTGAAGTGGCTGGCGGGCGTTCTCGGCGAAGCCCGGGACGCCGAAGTCATGCATGAGCGACTCAGGGGCATGATCGCGAAGGAACCGGCCGAACTGGTCCTGGGTCCCGTTGCCCGTAGGCTTGATCTCGAACTCGGCGGGACCTACCGGGAGGCCCACGCCGACGTGGTGGAGACACTTGACGGACGGCGCTACTTCGCCCTGCTCGACGCACTGGAGTCGGTGCTGGCCGGTCCACCCTTGGCGCCGCCGGCGTTCAAACCCGCGCGTAAGGTCATCCCCGAACTACTCACGCGGGACGCCAGCAGGTTGCGGACCGCAGTCCGGGAAGCACGGAATCAGCCCGCCGGGATCAGCCGAAACCCCAGCCTGCACGAAGCACGGAAAGACGCCAAGCGCCTGCGGTATGCCGCTGAAGCAGCAGCCCCCATCAACCCGAAGGAAGCTGCCCGCCTGGCCACCGCTGCCCACGGGATCCAGAAGATTCTCGG
Organism: Arthrobacter sp. Br18; assembly: GCF_000520555.1. Taxonomy (GTDB): domain Bacteria; phylum Actinomycetota; class Actinomycetes; order Actinomycetales; family Micrococcaceae; genus Arthrobacter_D. The sequence goes on from NZ_KI914852.1 coordinate 118,984, forward strand.
CGACCACCAGGACAGCGTGGTGACCCGGGACCTGCTGCGCCGCCTCGGCGCGGAGGCCTTCCAGCAGGGTGAGAACGGATTCAGCTACGGCAGACTGCACGCACTGGAACAATCTGCAGCACTGAAAGCGGAAACCCGTTTCCGCCGTAAATGGAAGAATTTTCCCTCTGCCTCATTGAAGAAATAGCACCAAGGAACAGTCATGGAATGCCTCACCTGGTTCGCACCAATCCTTCCCGGCAAACTCGATGCTTTCAACGAGGTCGGCGTGGAGCTACGTTCTTCCCGACGGGAGGAATACCAACGTTCCCGGCGGCGGATGGGAATCGTGCGGGAGGTCACCAGCTATATGGCCACCCCGGCGGGTGAGTTCGCCTGCATCTTCCAGGAGGGCGAAGACATCGGAAAGGCCCTGAGCATGGCCGCCACGTCCGAGGATCCCTTCGATGAATGGTTCCGCGGAAGAATCGCCGAAATTCATGGAATTCTGCCCGAAATGCTGCAGGGACCTCCCCCGGCGAAGCTGCACGCGGATTTCAGAATCGACGCGTGACGACGCCGTCGGAGTGAGCAGCTGGGGCGACGTTTCCAGACGTGCGTACCATCGCCGCGCGGACCCGCGTCCTCACGCCGTGTCGGGTCGTCTGGCCGTTCGTAGCTGGCGCAGCACCCCGGCGAGCGGAAGGGCGGTGTACACCAGGGGGACGATCGTGATGATCAGTAGGACGACGTCGACGGGCACGGGGAAATCGGTGCTTCTGATCAGGAGGCCTGCCAGGAGGAACGCCAGAAGTGCGGCGAGCGTATACCCGGCGAATCGGACGGCGCTCTTGCGCAGTGCATCCCGGGCGCTCGAGGGGTCGGAGTAGATGGGCACAGTGCCCGGCGCGGCTTTGAAGATCTGCATGCCGGGCCTTGCGAGGACGGTCTCCCAACCTGCGGCGGTGAACATCTCGTAGTAGTCGGCGGGCGGGGCCGGCTCCACCGTGTACGCGAAGTCGGCGTCCTCGGGTGCGGCGTCTTCGAAACGCCATCGTCCGAGTGCATCGAAGCCGGTCAGCCGCTGGCCCCGGTGCGCCATGGTACGGAACAGGTCGAGGTCCTTCTCGGGGCGGATCGCCAAGCCATGCCCCATCCTGCGTGTCGTCATCGTGCCTCCATCAGAGTTGTGGCGAGACCGACCAGCCGTCGTCTCCGGTCGATGTTGCGCTCCAGAACCTCGCGTCCACCGCGTGTCAGGTGGTAGACGCGTCGGGTGTCCGAGGAACCGATTTCCTCGATGAGGTGCGCTTCGGTGAGTTTCCTCAGGGTGGTGTACAGAGTGGCCGGACCGAGAACCACCGCCCCGTCTGTCGTTTCGGCAACGAACTGGCCGATCGCGTAGCCGTGACGTGGTTCCAGCAGGGAGAGCAGCACGTAGACTCCCGTGTCGGTCAGGTCTCCGGTGGTGAAGGTGCTTGCCCTACCCATGGCCCGGTCCCTTCAGGAACATATCCACCATCGATGTATCCATAATGGATATAATGCTTTCTGCAGGTTGCGTCCGTCAAGCCCCAGCATGGAAGTGCCGGCTACAGCGGCAGCACCCACGCAGCGGCGGCCCGCCGCCTGCGACGTTGCCGGCTAGTTCCGGCCGCCCTGACCCCGCCCCTCCTGCTGCGCGAGCTGCCTCAGGAGATCCCGCATCTCGGTCAGGAGCGCGGTGTCGACGGGCACCGGGATCTCCTCGGGTTCCTCGGCACTCAGCCGTGCCTTGGTGTGGGCATTGGCTCGGTTCATCGGCAGTACGAAGACGAAATACACCACGGCAGCGGTGATCAGGAAGGTCACGGCGGCGGTGAGGACGGCGCCGATGTCGACGAACGTGGCTGGATTGCCTGCCCAGATGCGGAACCCGAAGCCCTCGGCATCCACTCCCCCAGCCGCTGCGATGAGCGGCTGGACGATGTTCTGGGTGAAGGCGCCGACCAGGGCAGTGAACGCTGCGCCGATGACGACGGCAATCGACAGTTCGATCACGTTTCCGCGCAGGATGAAGTTCTTGAAGCCCTTAAACACCAAGTTCTCCCTCGGCCGGTGATCCGTAACTGGCCACGATCAGGTCCACCACGTCGAGTAGCTCCTTCAGGTCTGCGGCGGAGTGGCGTGGGGAACCGTCGCCCGAAAAGAACGCTGCGTCGTAGTACATGCCGTCCCCCAGGAGCTTGACGGCCTGGGCGGCGGTCCGATTCCCGAGGCCGTTCTCGAGCGCCGCCAGCCAGAGGTCCTGGATCTGTGCCAGGCTTGCCCGCGCCGTGGGGTGGCCCTGCTGGGCCAGGCGCGCCATCGACACCAGCGCCCGGTCCAGGGAGCTGTCCTCATAGACCGAGGTCCGCACATAATAGCGCCCGGGCCCTTCCGGATCGGCGACCATCTGCGACCGGTCGGATTCGGCGAGGGCAAGGAGCCTCGCTGCGAGCGCCTCGACCAGTGCTTCCTTCGACGGGAAATGATAAAGCAGCCCGCCCTTGGAGACTTCGGCTGCTGCTGCCACGGCGTCCATGGTGGCCGCACGTTCCCCGTCGCGGATCAGGGTGTCCTCGAAGCTGTCAAGGATGCGCTCTCGGGAACTGGCCATCCTCCCATGGTAGTGGTCACACTAGTTGTACTGTACCGGCTGGACGGTATAGTTTAGGTGCATGACGTTCTCGCCCCAGCACCCCCTCGCCCCGTCCGGAGTCGAAACGGCCGTTCCTTCTCTCCAGCGGGCCCGCGCACGGGAATGGGTAGCGCTCGCCGTCCTGATGCTGCCCGTCCTGCTCGTCGCCGTCGACAACACCGTGCTCAGCTTCGCACTGCCGGCAATCTCGCGGGACCTCGCACCCAGCGGCACCACCCTGCTGTGGATCATCGACAGCTACCCCCTGGTACTTGCGGGGCTTCTGGTGGCCATGGGCAGTTTCGGTGACCGCTTCGGACGGCGGCGGCTGCTCATGATCGGTGCGGGCGGCTTTGCCCTCTTCTCCATCGCTGCAGCCTTCGCCCCGACGGCCGGCTTCCTGGTGGCGTGCCGCGTGGGGCTCGGCGTGTTCGGCGCGATGCTCATGCCGTCGACGCTGTCCCTGATCCGGAACATCTTCTCCGACCGGGACCAACGCCGGCTCGCCATCGCCGTTTGGGCTGCAGGATTTTCCGCGGGCGCTGCCCTCGGACCGCTGCTGGGCGGCGTCCTGCTGGAGCACTTCTGGTGGGGCTCCGTGTTCCTTCTCGCCGTGCCGGTCCTGGTCCTGATGCTCGGACTGACCCCGGCTTTCGTGCCGGAGTCCCGCGATCCCCGGCCGGGCCGGGTGGACTACCCGAGCATCGTCCTCTCCATCATCACCATGCTTCCCGTGGTGTTCGCCATCAAGAACCTCGCGAAGGACGGGCCCGCGCTGGTGACCGTCACCGCCGTCGTGCTGGGCCTCGCCGCCGGTAGCGTCTTCGTGGTGCGACAGCTCCGGCGGCCCGATCCGATGCTCGACGTGCGGCTCTTCACCGTCCGCGCGTTCACCGGGGCGGTGCTCGTGAACCTGCTGGCCATCTTCGCACTCGTGGGATTTCTCTTCTTCGTCTCGCAGCATCTGCAACTGGTCCTCGGTCTCAGCCCGCTCGACGCCGGGATGATCCTGCTGCCGGGGCTCGGAATGACGATCGTCGCGGGCCTGGGTGTCGTCCCCGTGGTCAAGCGCGTTCCGCCCCACATCGTGGTCCCGGTCGCCCTGCTCTTCTCGGCAGCCGCCTACAGCTTCCTCGCCCTGCAGGGTCTCCTGGCCGACCAGGGAAGCTCTGCGATCCAGCTGCTGGGAGCGTTCGTGCTGCTCGGCATCGGGGTGGGTGCCTCGGAGACCGTGTCGAACGACCTGATCCTGTCCACCGTGCCCGCCGCCAAGGCAGGCTCGGCCTCGGCGGTGTCCGAGACCGCGTACGAGGTGGGGTCGGTGTTCGGGACGGCGATCCTCGGCAGCATCCTGCTCTCCTCCTACCAGGGCAACCTCTCACTGCCGGAGGCCCTCACGCCGGAGCAGGCCGGGGCGTCCACCGAGACGCTCGGAGGAGCGGTGGCGACGGCGGCGGAACTGCCGACGGCGAGCGCCTCGGCCCTGCTGGACTCGGCTTTTCACGCCTTCGACAGCGGGGTCACCCTGACTTCCGGTATCGCGGCGCTGCTCATGGTCGCCGCGGCCGTTCTCGCGCGGTGGAGCCTGAAGCCGGGAGCGCGGAATACGGGGGGACGCGGCGGGAGAGGCGCGTCCTGATGCGGCGTCAGCTGCTTTCGGGATCGACCAGGCTGTCGTCGTCCTCCTCCAGGGCTGGTGCGTCCGCGAGCTCCTCGAGCGCATCCTCCGCTTCGGCTCTTTCACTGGACGTGGTTTCGTTCCGGGACACAGGCGGCGCCTCGTGTGGCGCCTTGTCCTGCGGGTCTGCTGCGGATTCGTTCGGCATGGTGCCCTACCTCAATGATGCTGGAGCGTTGGGAAAGCGTTCGACGTATCCACTTTAACGGCCCGCCCACCGTGAGTCCGGGTGGGTCGCCAAATGACCTCAGGGAATTTCGATGGCGACGCCGGTTCTTTCGCGCTACTACCCGCCGAAGAGCGGTTCCACAGCACCCACGAGCTGGTTGATGCCCAGCACGACGAACAGCAGCGCGACGATGGCCAGCACGATGTTGGTGTGCAGCTTGTTCGCGTACTTCTTCGGGATCCGTTTGCCGTTGAGCAGGCCCAGCAGGGTGACCGCCAGGAAGGGCATGAAGAGTGATCCCAGAACCCCGTAGGCAAGGATGAGGCCGATGGGCTGCCCCAGTGCGAACAGGATCATCGGGGGGAAGGTCAGCCAGAGCACGTACAACTTGAAGTACTTTCCGCCCACCCGGGTGTCGGGGTGGCCGGATTCCTTGCCGCGCATGTTGCCCCAGAAGTCGGCGAACATGAGGGAGACACCGTTCCAGACGCCGATGATCGAGGAGAACGAAGCCGCCCAGAAACCGACGAGGAAACCTATGCCGACGACGTCACCGTACTCCTCGCGCAGCACGGTCGAGAGGTCCAGCAGCCCTTCGTCGCCCGCGCTCAGGGTGACTCCAGCGGACCGGACCACCTCTGCACCGACGATGAGCATGGAAATGACGAAGATGCCGGTCATCACGTAGGCCATCGAATTGTCGATCCGCATGACCTTCATCCACTTGGGCGTGTACCAGCCCTTTTCGCGGAGCCAGTAGCCATAGGCGGCCAGGGTGATGGTGCCGCCGACACCGCCGGCGAGCGCCAGCGTGTAGAGGATGCCGCCCTCGGGGATGAGCGGGACCAGCCCGGTCAGCATTTCCGGGATGTTCGGGGCGGCGATGATGGCCAGGCCGACGACGGTGACGAACATGATGCCCACCAGGGCCGCGGTGATCTTCTCGAACGTGGCATACCGGCCGAACCAGACCATCACGAACCCGAGCAGCCCCATGACGATCGCCCAGACCCAGAGGGGGAAGACTGGAAACAGGGCGGCCAGCGGCAGCGCCGCCGAGGACATCGCCGTGGCTCCGTAGACGAATCCCCAGATCATGATGTACGGGCCGAAGTACCAGGTGGTCCAGCGGCCGAGGGAGCGCCATCCTTCGAAGATGGTGTAGCCCGTGGCCAAGGTGAACCGGCCGGCGCCTTCCACCAGGACGATCTTCAGGAGAACTCCGAGGATCACGGCCCATAACAGCCCGTAGCCATAGCGTGAGCCGGCCACCAGGGTGGCGACCATGTCGGCGGCTCCCACGCCCGTGGCCGCAACCACGAGACCGGGCCCGACGATCTTCCACTTGGCCGGTTTCCCGCCGTCGTCATCCACGCGATCAGCGTGGTCGATTTTCCCTGGTGGCGTGTTGCTCTCGCCGGACACCGGCTTCCTCCTCATTGAAAAACAGCTCACCCCGAACTGGGCTGGGGTGGACCGACTGACTTCCGCCAGATTACCCCGTTGATCGGACCCGAGAATTTGTGGTCTCCTCTCCCGCTGGAAAGCGCAGCGATGGTCCCGCCGCACGGGAATTTCCGTTTTCGCGAGCTCGGGTCCATCCAGTGCGCAGTAATGACGGGTTTTTCGGCTGTGGGCGGTAAGTGCTGCGCAGTCGATGCGGGTCCGGGTGGATTGGAGGCCTCGGGTCCATTCAGTGCGCAGTAATGACGGGTTTT
>NZ_KI914852.1:125208-140601 GCF_000520555.1 Arthrobacter sp. Br18
GGGGAGCGGGCGACCTGACGGGTGGGGCCCACGAGGGATGCGTGCCGGTCCGACGCCGGTCAGGTGCCGACGTAGGCCGCGAGATGCTCGCCGGTGAGGGTGGAGCGGGCGGCGACGAGGTCGGCGGGCGTTCCCTCGAAGACGACCCGGCCGCCGTCGTGCCCGGCACCGGGGCCGAGGTCGATGATCCAGTCGGCGTGCGCCATGACCGCCTGGTGGTGCTCGATGACGAGAACCGACTTGCCCGAGTCGACGAGCCGGTCGAGGAGGCCGAGCAGCTGCTCGACGTCGGCGAGGTGCAGTCCGGTGGTCGGCTCGTCGAGGACATAGATGTCACCCTTCTCCGCCATCTGGGTTGCCAGCTTGAGCCGCTGCCGCTCGCCGCCCGAGAGCGTGGTGAGCGGCTGGCCGAGGCTGAGGTAACCGAGCCCGACATCGGCGAGCCGCTCCAGGATCCTGTGGGCGGCCGGCGTGCGCGCCTCGCCGTCGCCAAAGAACCCCCGGGCCTCGGCCACGGGCATCGCGAGCACTTCGGCGATGTTCCTGGCCCCCAGCGTGTACTCCAGAACCGACGCCTGGAACCGTTTCCCTCCGCACTCCTCGCAGGTGGATTCAACGGTGGCCATGACGCCCAGTTCCGTGTAGATGACGCCGGCGCCGCTGCAGGCAGGGCAGGCGCCCTCGGAGTTGGAGCTGAACAGCGCCGGCTTGACGCCGTTGGCTTTTGCGAACGCCTTACGGATCGGCTCGAGCATTCCCGTGTACGTCGCCGGGTTGCTCCGCCGGGAACCGCGGATCCCGGTCTGGTCGACCACCACCACGCCGTCGCCACCGGCGACCGAGCCATGGATGAGCGAACTCTTGCCGGAGCCCGCGACGCCCGTGAGCACACAGAGCACTCCGAGCGGAATGTCGACGTCCACGTCCTGGAGGTTGTGCGTCGATGCGCCGCGGACTCCGAGCGTGCCGGATGCCGTACGCACCGACTTCTTGAGGGCCGCCCGGTCACCGAGATGGCGACCCGTGGTGGTGTCACTTGCCCGCAGCCCCTCCACGGTGCCCTCGAAGCAGACAGCGCCGCCCGCCGTGCCGGCGCCGGGGCCCAGGTCCACCACGTGGTCGGCCATTGCGATCGTCTCCGGCTTGTGCTCCACCACCAGCACGGTATTGCCCTTGTCCCGCAGCTGCAGCAACAGGTTGTTCATTCGCTCGATGTCATGGGGGTGCAGGCCGATTGTGGGCTCGTCGAAGACATAGGTGATATCCGTGAGCGAGGAGCCGAGGTGACGAATCATCTTGGTGCGCTGGGCCTCCCCGCCGGAAAGGGTGCCCGCCGGACGGTCCAGCGAGAGGTAGCCCAGGCCGATTTCCGCGAACGAGTCGAGGAGGTGCTGCAGACCGGCCAGCAGCGGCGCCACCGGCCCCGGCGCGTGGCTGACGCCGCCATCCGCCTGGACGGCGCCCCCGGATGTGTCAAGACCACGGACCCAGCCCGCCACGTCAGTGATCTGCATCGCACAGACGTCCGCAATGTTCTTCCCGTCGATCCTCGAGGAGCGGGCCTCCTTGCTGAGGCGGGTGCCGTCGCATTCCGGGCAGGCGGTGAACGTCACTGCCCGCTCCACGAACGCACGGATATGCGGCTGCATCGCCTCGGGGTCCTTGGAGAGCACGGACTTCTGAAGCTTCGGGATCACGCCCTCATAGGTCAGGTTGATGCCTTCGACCTTGATCTTGGTCGGCTCCTGATACAGCAGTTTGTCCAGTTCCTTCGGCGTGAAGGCGCCGACCGGCTTGTCCATATCAAGACCGGCACCGCTGAAGATCCGGCCGTACCAGCTGTCCATGCTGTAGCCGGGGATCGTGAGCGCACCCTGGTTGAGCGACTTGGTGCCGTCGTACAACGCGGACAGGTTGAAGTCGGAGACCGAGCCCATCCCCTCGCACCGCGAGCACATACCGCCGAGGTAGACCGTGTTGCGCACGACGTTCTTCTCGATCCGCCCGCCCTTCTCCGTGCTCATCACCCCGCTCGCTGTGCGCGTCGGGACGTTGAAGGAGAAGGCGGTGGGCGAGCCGATGTACGGCTGTCCGAGCCGGCTGAAGAGAATGCGCAGCATCGTATTGGCATCGGTGGCGGTGCCGACAGTGGAGCGCACGTTGGCGCCCATCCGCTCCTGGTCGACGATGATCGCCGTCGTCAGCCCGTCGAGGACGTCGACGTCGGGCCGCGCCAGCGTGGGCATGAACCCCTGCACGAAGGCGCTGTAGGTCTCGTTGATCATCCGCTGCGACTCCGCGGCGATCGTGCCGAACACCAGCGAACTCTTCCCCGAGCCGGAGACGCCGGTGAACACCGTCAGCCGGCGCTTCGGGATCGAGAGATGCACGTCCTTGAGGTTGTTCTCGCGCGCGCCCTGCACGCGAATCAGATCGTGCCTGTCGGCAACGTGCAGCCCTGGCGACTGCGTGTCGGTCCTTGCGGCCATGCTCATCGTGTCTCCATCCGTCGGGCTCCGCCTCTACGGTCTCCGCCGGCGTCGCCTCGGCCGATCCCGCCCGCTTCGAACAGTACGCCCGATTCTCCATCGTCGGCGCGGTTGCGGCAACGGCCGCCGTCGACCGACAACCGCACCTACGGGGTTGGGGAGCCGCCCAACTGGTCCTCCAGGTGGAAGACCTCCTCCAACCGGAGGAACCCCTCATCCGGGCGGCCCTCCAGCTCCACGAAGAACTCCGCCATCTCGGCCTGCCAACGGGCGTTCATCTCGGTTGCGGCCATGGCTTCCTGCTGACCGATGCTGGAGCCACGAACCCGTAGGTTTCCGAGCCGGAACTCAGCCTCCTGCCCACCTTTCGGGAGTCGAAGCGCGTGTCGTCGTGCAACACGCCGGTTATCAGAGGATTTCAGGCCCGAAAGGTGGGCAGGAAGCCACGGCTCACCGGTGGGGCGGCCACCCTCGCCGGCAACGTGCCCCTGCAGAACCAGTTCCCGAGAAACGGAAGGCCCGGAGGCCGCGGGTGAGACGACAGCGGACCGGAACGACGTCCCGCGGCGTCGTCGCTACAGCTGGATGTTGTCGACAGCGCTGAGGTGCTCGGGCCGGACGGCGGCGGTGCGCTGCTGGTAGTCCGGGTGTTTCCGCAGCCACGCCCTGACGTAGGGGCAGACGGCGACGACGGCGATCCCGGCCGCCAGGGTGTCATCGAGTGCCTGCTGCACCAGGGTGGAGGCCAGACCCCGCCCGGAGTAGTCCTCGCTGACGGTGGTGTGGTGGAAGACCCGTTCCGCGCCGTCGTCGCCGTGCACCAGATAGTGTGCTGCGCCGATGACGACCGTACTGTCGACGAGTTCGTACCGGCGGCGGTCCGGGGCGCTTCGGACGGTGATGGTCTGGCGTTCCACGGAGCCCTCCTGAGGCTGTTGGTCCGGCAGCCGCGCGGGCGCAGCTGGACATGAGGCAGGGCGGGGGCGGGCAATGGGTCCGGATATCCGTCGGGGAACGGCCCGAAGCGGGGGTACGGGGCGCCGTCAGGATAGATCCCGTCGGCGTGAGGGATTGCAGGTTCGGCTTGGATCTCGGCCTGCCAGGCTGCGCGGTGGGCTGCCACCTCCTCATGGGTGCGCCCAACGAAGTTCCACCACATGACGATCCGCTCCCCCAGCGGCTGCCCGCCGATGATCAGCATCCGGGCCGGAGTTCGCCCCGCTTCCAGGGCGATGCGGCGGTGTCCGGGGCGCAGGTAGTGAAGGTGATCGACGGTCATGGGGGTACCGTCCAGGGACACGTCGCCGGTGTCGAGGAGGATCCCGTGTTCGAAGGACGGGTCCAGTTCCAGTTCCAGCCGTGCATTGGCGCGGAGCACCGCTTCGGCACCGAGGAGGGGCGGCGTGTAGCTGGCCACCGGCGAGGAGGACCCGGCCAGTGAACCGAGGAAGACCCGCAGTTCGGTCCCGTCTCCCCGGACCGGCTCCGGAGCGTAGTGCTCGAAGGCCGGAGCCATGTTCCTCGTGGCTTCGGGCAGGGCGAACCACAGCTGGGCCCCGTGGAGGACGCCGGTGTCCGGGGTGGAGAACTCCTGATGGGAGATTCCCCTGCCCGCCACCATGAGGTTGACCTCGCCGGGCCGGACAATGGCCTCGTGGCCGGCGGAGTCGCGGTGGGCGATTCTGCCGGTGAAAAGCCAGCTCACCGTGGCCAGGCCGGTGTGGGGGTGCCGCGGCACCCGCATCCCTCCGGATTCCGGGACGAGGTCCGGGCCGTAGTGGTCGAGGAAGCACCAGGAACCGATGAGGCTGCGCTGTTTCTGCGGAAGGGTCCGGCGCACCGGCATGGCCCGCGGGCCGCCCAGTGGTACGTCCCGCGGGGCCAGCAGCTCGATCGCGGCGGCGGGACCGCCCTCGGCGCAGATGATCTCCTCGGGGGCTGCCTCGAGGTTGCTCACGGCGGTGCCCCGGTGGATGCCGGCGTAGCAGCAGCCCCCTGGTTGTCCAAGGGACCGGCGGTAGTCCGGGGGCGGACGGGATCGCCGGAGGTAGTCCGGGGGCGGACGGGATGGGCGCTGAGGATGGAGACCCGGTTGAAGGCGTCGATCGTGATCGCGCACCACTGCAGCGCGGAGTACTGGGCCTCGGTCAGGACGGCACGTGCTCCGGCCAGTTCTGCAAGGGCCGTCGCGTCGTGGTGCAGTGCTGTCACTGCCTCACCGATGGCGAGCGCGGCTCGTTCGGTCTCGTCGAACAGGGCCGTCTCGCGCCAGGCAGTCAACACGGCCAGGTGCTGGTCACTCGCTCCTGCCTCGCGGGCGAGTCTGTCGTGGAGGTCGAGGCAGTACGCGCACCCGTTGAGCTGGGAGATGCGGACGTTGACCAGCTCCACCAGTGCCCGGTTCAGGCCGGCGGCTTCCGCAGCGGCGGCAACTTTCAGGGCGAGCCCGTTCAGGGCCTTCCAGCTGCCGGGATCGGATTTGTCCAGGAAGAACAGCCTGTCCATAGTGCTCCTCGGGTTGCACCGCCCAGAATACCGGACCCCGCCTGCTCTTCCAACGACCGGCCCCGGTGAACTGTCCGCGAACCCTGTTGATACCCGCATGACGGACGGCGAACCCGATCCCGGTGTGCGCCAGGCTGCCTCTGCGACGCCCGCGATGATAGCCCCCGGAACGGCTCGTGCCCAGTACCGAATCGACCACCCCCAGACGTCACACGGGTAACAACCACAGCGATACAATGGGCAGGTTGCCGCGGACTGACGCCGCGTGGCCGCGGAGGTGTCGACGACGGCGCTGGCCTCATCTTGAAATAGCCGTCAAACCAATCCCCACCAAAGGCGAACACCACTGTGACTTCTCCTCCCGCCGTGGCGCGCCTGTCGTCCCTGAGCGCACTCCTGTTCGACCTCGATGGAGTGCTGACCCCGACCGCCGACGTGCACATGCACGCGTGGTCACGGTTGTTCACTCCGTACCTTGCGGAAAAAGGTATCGAACACGGCTACACCGACGCCGACTACTTCACCTACATCGACGGACGCCCCCGCTACGACGGCGTCCGCGCCCTCCTCACTTCCCGCGGCATCACACTCCCCGAGGGCACTCCGGACGACGCCCCCGGGCTCGAGACCGTCGGCGGACTCGGTAACCGCAAGAACAGCGCCTTTCACGAGAGTCTCGCAGCGGACGGCGTCGCGGCGTACCCGGGTTCCCTCGCGTTTTTGGATGCGGCCGTCGCCGCCGGCATCGAGGTCGCGGTCGTCACGAGCTCCCGCAACGGCGTCGCCGTCCTCGTGGCCGCCGGGCTCCGCGACCGTTTCGACGTCGTCGTCGACGGCGTCCTCGCGGCCGAGCAGGGAATCGCGGGCAAACCGGGCCCCGACACCTATCTCCACGCCGCCGGGCTGCTCGGCTTCCCGGCTTCAGCATGCGCGGTCCTCGAGGATGCCTCCTCAGGAGTCGCCGCGGGCCGCGCAGGCGGTTTCGGCCTCGTCGTCGGCGTGAACCGCGGCGTCGGCGCGGACACCCTCCTCGCGCAGGGGGCCGACGTCGTCGTCGATGACCTCGCCGAACTCCTCCGCTTCCTTGCCGTGCCTCCGGCCGCTTCCGGCCCGGCCACACCCACCCCGTAGCCCAGGACGTCTCCGCATGAACTTCATCACCTCCGATCCGCTCGATCGCAACCACTTCCCGGTGGACGAGTGGGCGCTCGTCGAAACAGAATTCGATCCCGACATCCAGGGCCGCACCGAGACGCTCTTCTCCGTCGGCAACGGCTACCTCGGCCTCCGGGGCAATGTGGAGGAGGCGCGCGACGGATACGCCTACGGCACCTTCATCAACGGTTTCCACGAGACCTGGACCATCCAGCATGCGGAAGAGGCGTTCGGCTTCGCCCGCGTGGGACAGACGATCGTCAACGTCCCCGATGCGAAGATCATCCGTCTCTACGTCGACGACGAACCGTTCGTCCTGACGGAAGCCGACATCCTGCAGTACTCGCGCCGGCTCGATTTCGTCGACGGCGTCCTGGTGCGGGAGCTCGAGTGGCGGACCCCTTCCGGCAAACGCGTCGCCGTGAGGTCGCGCCGGATCGTCTCCTTCACCGACCGTCACCTCGCGGTCACCGACTATGAGGTCGAGATGCTCGACGCCGACGCCTCCATCCTCATCTCCAGCCAGATCCTCAACCGCCAGGATGCCATCGACGAATACCACCTCGGGCCCTCCGCGGAGAACGGGGTCTTCGACCCGCGCAAGGCCGAACTGTTCCACGACCGCGTCCTCCAACCGCGCCTGAAACGGGCCAACGGTTCCCGCTACCTGCTCGGCTATCGCACCACAAACTCCTCCATGACCATCGCCTGCGGTGTCGAGCACAAACTGATCACCGACAACGACTGGGACCAGACCTCCTCGATCGACGACGACCTCGCCAAGCACGTCTACCGCGTGAAGGCGAAGCCGGGTGTTCCCATCCGGCTCATCAAGAACATCACCTATCACACCTCCCGGACCGTTCCCGCGCGCGAACTCGCCGACCGCTGCAGCCGCACCCTCGACCGCGCCCGCGAGACACCCCTGGAGGAGCAGTACCAGAAGCAGCGGGACTGGCTGGCCGACTTCTGGTCGCGCTCCGACGTCGAGGTGGAAGGCCAGCCCTCCATCCAGCAGGCCGTGCGCTGGAATCTCTTCCAGCTCGCGCAGGCCACGGCCCGCACCGACGGCGGCGGCATCGCGGCCAAGGGCGTGTCCGGTTCCGGTTACGGGGGCCACTACTTCTGGGACACCGAGATCTACGTCCTGCCGTTCCTCAGCTACACCGCCCCCGTAGTCGCGCGGAACGCCCTCCGTTTCCGCCAGGCGATGCTCGAGCCGGCGCGGACGCGCGCGGCCGAACTCAACCAATGTGGAGCGCTGTTCCCGTGGCGCACGATCAACGGCCAGGAGTCGTCGGCCTACTACGCCGCCAGCACGGCGCAGTACCACATCGACGCCGACATAGCACATGCCCTGATGCAGTACGTCGCCGCGACGGGCGATGACGATTTCCTCATCCGCGGAGCGATCGACATCCTGGTCGAGACCGCCCGGATGTGGGCTGATCTGGGGTTCTGGCGCAGCAACGGCGACGACAATTTCCATATCCACGGGGTTACCGGGCCCGACGAGTACACCACGGTCGTCAACGACAACCTGTACACGAACGTCATGGCGCGCGCCAACCTGCGGTCAGCCGCGCGTGCGGTCGAGCGGCTCAAGGCAGATGAACCCGTCGCCTACGAGCGGCTGGTCTCACGACTGGACCTGGGCCCGGACGAGACCGCTGAGTGGTCGCATGCCGCCGACAAGATGCACATCCCCTTCGACAGGCGCACGGGCATCCATCCGCAGGACGCCGCGTTCCTGGAGAAGGAGCTGTGGGACCTCGAGAACACACCGGCGAGCAAGCGCCCCCTGCTGCTGCACTACCACCCGCTGGTGATCTACCGCTTCCAGGTGCTCAAGCAGGCCGACGTCGTCCTCGCGCTCCACCTCCAGGGCGACGACTTCACGGCCGAGCAGAAGCGCTCCGACTTCGAGTACTACGAGGCCCTGACGACCGGCGACTCCACCCTGTCCGCGGTGGTCCAGTCGATCATCGCCGCCGAGGTCGGCTATCACGACCTGGCACTGAAGTACTTCCTGTCCTCGCTGTTCGTCGACCTCGCCGATCTCCACCACAACACGTCGGACGGCATCCACGTCGCATCGACCGGCGGAGTGTGGAGTGCCCTGGTCTACGGGTTCGCCGGGATGCGGGACCACGACGGCAACATCACCTTCGAACCCCGCCTGCCCGAGAACTGGACCCGCATGAGCTTCCGAGTGACGCTGCGCGGTACCCGGGTGCGCGCCGACGTGACCCAGCAGGTGATCACCCTGACCGTCGAATCGGGCCAGTCGGCCACGGTCTCAGTCCGCGGCGAATCCGTGTATGTGGAGGCCGGCAATCCCGTCACGGTCGGGCTCGGGCACCACGGCCTGCGCCTGACCGGCACCCCGACCACGAGCGACATCGAGGGGACCCGCCGGGCAGACGGTTCAGTGGTCACGGCGTCGATGCCCACCATCTCCGTGAACGACTTCTAGCCTGCACCCCGGCGGGCGGCTTCGCGCAGCGACTCAGGCGGTCTCCTCGCCCTTGTCGTCGACCTCCTCGACCCACGACGGCGGCTCGTCGCGTCCCTGCTCCTCGTCCTTCTCGGCGTCCTCCGGCGTCGCCTGCACGATGCCCTGAGCGTGGTGCGTGGGCGCGTAGATCGTATAGAGGCGGAGCGGCTCGTCGCCGGTGTTCTCGACGTTGTGCCACGTGCCGGCGGGCACCTGGATGCTCCAGCCGTCCTCGACGTCCTGCTGGAACGAAAGGTCGTCCTTCGACGGCCCCATCACCGCGCGGCCCTTCCCGGCATCGATCCGCAGGAACTGGTCGGTCCCGTGATGCACCTCGAGGCCGATCTCGCCGCCCGGCTCGATCGACATGAGCGTCACCTGCAGGTGCTTGCCCGTCCAGGCCACATGGCGGTAGTCGGAGTTCTTCGTCGTAGCGCTCTCGATGTCGAACGCGTTCGGCTTCGGTCCGTTGTCAGTAATATCCATGAATGCATTCTCCAACATTCCTCCGAGGATCGAAAGGACGGGGAACGGGCCGACGTCGATCCGGTGACGGCGGCGCCGGAAACGCTCGGCTCCGATTCGGGAGCGATTCGGCCGCCGGTACCCGCTGTTCCCGAACCCCTTTATCGACGCGCGGTCCGAGAAGAAGAAAATTCGATCCGGAAAAAGCCGTCGGGTAGTACCAATTCTCCGCGGCACACCGCCGGTCCCGGCCCATCAGCGTCACGTAGGAAATTGCGCTGATACCATGCCCCCATGGGGGGAAAACAATTCGGCCGAACCGTGGGCGCGGTGATCGCCGCCACCGTCGCCGGCGCAGCCGCATTACTCTGGTTCGCGGTCGCAGCAGGCTCTCCCGAAAAGGCCGATGCTCCCACTGAAGGAATTCTTTTCGGTGTCTGGGAAATTCTGTACGATACCAAGGCGCCTTCATTGCGGATTGTCCTCGCCGCGATGGCCATTGCGCTGCTGTTCGCCGTTGGTATTGCCCTGGTGGAGCAGAGAATATCCAACAGATCGCGCCGTTCCGCCGATTCCCTGACGGCGCCGCTCGCCCCCAAGATCCTGATGGCCTCGACCTGCGGCGTCTATGCCGGCCCGGTGACGGTGACCGTGCTCATCCCGGCCCATAATGAAGAGGCGTCACTGCCCTCCACCATCGCGTCCCTCCTCGCCCAGTCCCACCGCCCCGAACGGCTGATTGTCGTGGCCGACAACTGCACGGACTCGACGGTCGCACTCGCCCGCCAGGCCGGCGTCGAGGTCTTCGAATCGGTGGGCAACACGCAGAAGAAGGCAGGCGCCCTCAATCAGGCACTGAAGAACGTGCTGCCCCATCAGGGCCACAATGACCTCGTGATGGTGGTGGACGCCGACACCAGGCTGGACGACGGATTCCTGGAGGCCGCGGTCCCCCGCTTCACCAATGACCGGGCGCTGATTGCCGTCGGCGGCCTCTTCCACGGCGAAGAGGGACACGGACTGATCGGCCAGTTCCAGCGCAATGAATACATCCGTTACAGCAGGGAGATCGCCCGACGTCGCGGACGCGTTTTTGTCCTCACCGGCACGGCCTCGATCTTCCGGCCCGTAGCCCTGCGCACGGTGGCACAGAACCGCGGTGCAACCATCCCCGGAACTCCGGGAGACGTCTACGACACCGCCGCGCTGACGGAGGACAACGAGCTCACCATTGCGCTGAAGTCCCTCGGTGCCCTGATAATCTCCCCGCTTCAGTGCTCGGTCGTCACCGAACTGATGCCCTCCTGGAAAACACTGTGGGCGCAGCGACTGCGCTGGCAGCGCGGAGCCCTGGAAAATCTCGGTGCCTACGGCATCACCCCGCAAACCCTGCGCTACTGGGCGCAGCAGCTCGGAATCGGCTACTCAGTGATCGCCCTGAGCACGTATCTGCTGCTCATCTTCCTCATGGTCTTCTCACTGGACAACTGGGTCTGGTTCCCGTTCTGGCTGGGCCTGGGGCTGCTGTTCTCGGCCGAGCGCGTGATCACCGTCTGGCACGGCGGATGGCGGGCACGCTTCCTGGCCGCCGCACTGTTGCCTGAGCTGTTCTTCGACATGTTCCTCAACATCGTCTACATCAAGGGAATCATCGACATCTCCCTGGGTCGCCAGGCCAACTGGAAGCACGTTCCGCACCGTCAGCCCGACGACATCCTGCAGCCATCATGACCATCTTCAGCGCCGCAGGGTCGGTCATACCCAGCGGGATCCTCTTCCCCGAAGCGATCCTCAACTCCGACCTGTTCGCCGTTCTGTCGGCATTCGTGGCGATCAACACGGTGATGTACGCCGCCCTGTCGATCGCGAAGGTCCTGCCCAAGGTCTACTACACGGACTGGATCCATCGCCCGGGCAAGCGCTCCGAAACCCGCAGCATACACCCGGACGTGCCGGCCGAAAGCTGACGACCGGGACAGCACCGGACAGCCGGCATCATGTCGCCAGCAGCTCCAGCAGGTAGGTGCCGTACCCGCTCTTGCCGAGCTTCCCGGCGGCGGCGCGCAGTTCGTCGTCGTTGATGTAGCCCTGGCGCCAGGCGATCTCCTCGGGGGCGCCCACCTTCATCCCCTGGCGTGCTTCCACGGTGCGGATGAAGTTGGAGGCATCATTGAGGGAATCGAAGGTGCCGGTATCGAGCCACGCCGTTCCCCGCGGCAGGACCGAGACGTGCAGTTTGCCCGACTCCATGTAGATGCGGTTGATGTCGGTGATCTCCAGCTCGCCGCGGGGGGAGGGCCTCAGGCTCCGGGCCATGTCCACCACCTGCGCATCGTAGAAATACAGGCCGGGAATCGCGTAATTGCTCCGCGGCTGCGCGGGCTTCTCCTCAAGGGAAACGACAACGCCATCGGCGTCGAACTCGACCACACCATAGGCGGTCGGGTTCGCCACGTGGTAGGCGAAGATCGAGGCGCCGTCGATCCCGGTGAGTTTCGAGAGCTGCGTGCCGAGCCCCGGACCGTAGAAGATGTTGTCGCCGAGGACGAGGGCAACACTTTCACCCGCAATATGCTCCTCACCAATGAGGAATGCCTGGGCAAGCCCATCAGGGGAAGGCTGCGTCGCGTAGGAGAGGCGAACCCCGAACTGGGAACCATCACCCAGAAGCCGCTGGAACTGGAGGAGATCGTCCGGTGTGGTGATGATCAGCACATCCCGGATTCCTGCCAGCATAAGGGTGGACAACGGGTAATAGATCATGGGCTTGTCATAGACCGGAACCAGCTGCTTGCTGATTCCGTGAGTGATTGGGTGAAGCCGTGAGCCGGTACCGCCAGCCAGAATTATTCCGCGCATCAATCCTGTATATAGCGTGCACCACCGATCACCAAGTAACGCACTCATTGCGGTATAGATGAGTGTGTGAAAAGTCTTTTAGTGACCGGCGGGGCCGGCTTCATCGGATCCAATTTCGTGCATTTCCTCATGGAGACGACCGACGTCACTGTTACGGTGCTCGATAAACTGACCTACGCAGGGAACCGGGATTCGCTGAAGGGCGTGCCGGAGGGTCGGGTCGAGTTGGTGGTGGGCGATATCACCGACGCCGTGCTCGTGGGTGCGCTGACCGAACGTGCCGATGCCGTGGTCCATTACGCCGCCGAATCCCACAACGACAACTCCCTCCAGGACCCGCGGCCGTTCCTCGACACCAACATCATCGGCACCTATACACTCCTGGAAGCCGCACGCCGCCACGGGAAGCGTTTCCATCACATCAGCACCGACGAGGTGTACGGGGACCTGGAACTCGATGATCCGGGGCGCTTCACCGAACAGACGCCCTACAACCCGTCGAGCCCCTATTCCTCCACGAAGGCCGGGTCGGATCTGCTGGTGCGGGCCTGGGTCCGATCCTTCGGGGTGCAGGCCACCATCAGCAACTGCTCCAACAACTACGGGCCGTACCAGCACGTGGAGAAGTTCATTCCGCGCCAGATCACCAACGTGATCGACGGCGTACGCCCCAAGCTCTACGGCGCCGGTCAGAATGTGCGCGACTGGATTCACGCCGACGACCACTCGTCCGCGGTCTGGACCATCCTCAATCGGGGAGAAATCGGCCAGACCTACCTGATCGGCGCAGATGGCGAGCAGAGCAATAAGGACGTGGTGGAAAGAATCCTCAAGGAAATGGGACTGCCGGCCGACGCCTATGACCGGGTGATCGACCGCGTCGGCCACGACCTCCGCTACGCCATCGACTCCACCAGACTGCGCACCGAGCTCGGGTGGGAACCGAGGTTCCCCCACTTCGAACAGGGCCTGGCCGAAACCATCGCGTGGTACCGCGAGAACGAAGCATGGTGGCGTCCGCAGAAAGCCGCCACGGAGTCCAGGTACACCGAGCAGGGGCAGTAACCCGTGGGCGTGGAATTCTCAAAAACCCTATCCGCGACTGTCACGCCGATTCCCGGCGTCGTCCTGTTCCACCTTCCCGTGCACGGAGACAACCGCGGCTGGTTCAAGGAGAACTGGCAGCGGAAAAAGATGACCGCGGCCGGCCTGCCCGATTTCGGGCCGGTCCAGAACAACATCTCCTTCAACGAGACGGCCGGGACCACCCGCGGAATTCATGCCGAGCCGTGGGACAAGTTCATCTCCGTGGCCACGGGCAGGGTCTTCGGCGCCTGGGTGGACCTGCGCGAAGGACCGACGTTCGGTGCGGTCTTCACCGCCGAACTCGACCCCTCGACGGCCATCTTCATTCCGCGCGGCGTGGGCAATGCCTTCCAGACCCTCGAGGACAACACGGCCTACACCTACCTGGTGAACGACCACTGGTCCTCCGACGCGCAGAGCCAGTACGTCTTCCTCAACCTTGCTGACGAGACCGTCGACATCGCGTGGCCGATTCCCCTCGGGAACGCAGAGCTTTCCCTGAAGGACCGGGACCATCCGCGGCTCGACGCCGTGACGCCGGTGCAACCTCGAAAGACCCTAGTGCTCGGGGCGAACGGCCAGCTGGGAATGGCGCTGCGCGCGGCCCTGGCAGGTCATCCAGGCATCGAGTTCGCAACACGGGAGGAGTTCGACCTTCGCGGCCCCGACGCTGCGGCAGCCGGGAACTGGGCCGACTACTCGACCATCATCAACGCTGCGGCCTACACCGCAGTTGACGCAGCCGAGACCCCTGCCGGACGCCCGGAAGCGTGGGCCGTGAACGTCACCGCCGTGACCGCATTGGCGCGTATCGCCGTCGAGCACCGGTTGACCCTGGTGCACATCTCCAGTGACTACGTGTTCGACGGCACCTCCGAGCATCACGGCGAGGAGGAGGCGCTGAGCCCCCTGGGCGTCTACGGCCAGACCAAAGCGGCCGGCGACGCGGTGGTGGCGACAGTTCCCCGGCACTACATCGTGCGCACCAGCTGGGTGGTGGGCGAGGGCAACAACTTCGTCCGCACCATGGCGGGGCTAGCGGCCCGGGGCGTCCAGCCCTCCGTCGTGAACGACCAGATCGGCCGGCTCACCTTCACCCGCGACCTCGCGGACGGCATCCTGCACCTGCTCTCGACCGGTGCCCCCTACGGCACCTATAACCTCACCAACGACGGCGACGCCTCCAGTTGGGCGGGCATCGCCGCCGAGGTGTTCGAGCTGGCGGGCAGGAACCGCAGCGACGTCACCGGCGTGAGTACCAAGGAATACTTCCGGGGGAAATCCGCAGCGCCACGGCCGCTCAACAGCGTGCTGGACCTGGCGAAGATCAAGGCCACCGGCTTCCGGCCACACCCGGCAGCCGACCGGCTGAGGGACTACGTCCTGGACACCCTGCGGTAGGCGCCTGGCGTGGAGCGGGTGCACGGGATTGAGCGCCATTGAGCGCCCCAGCCGCGTGTCGTCCTGCGACGCGCCGCTTCCCAGCGATCGGTGAGGGGAAGGGCGGCATATCCGGTGCACCGACCTCGCTGCGGGGCAGGATCGCCGGCCTCCTGGGAACAGGCCAGCGGGACTACTTCAGGGCACGACGCCGACCAGATTCCCACCTCGGTTCAGGGCACGACGCCGAACGGGCAGGTGGTGTCGCGGATCAGCACCTCGCCGCGGATCGGTGCCGGGGTTGAAGCAGTCCGGGTCAGCGCCAGATGGGCCGCTGTCTCCCCCATCTCTTCCAGGGGCAACCGCATGGTGGTCAGCAGGGGGAAGGAGTCGCGCAGCGTCGGGATGTCGTCGAAGCCAGTGACCATCATGTCGCCGGGCACCGACACCCCGACGCTCCGCAGGGCCGCCATGACCCCGAGCGCCATGACGTCATTGACGGCGAGCAGGCAGACGTTCTCCTCTCCCGGCTGTCCACGCTGGGCCAGGCGCTGGATCTCGCGGCACCCTTCCCTGCGGAGACGGTCGGCGTCGTCGTCGATACCTTCCACGTCTGGTGGGATCCGCAGCTCTCCGAACAGATCAGGCGTGCGAGTGCCGAAGGGCGCCTGGCGTCCTACCAGGTCTGCGACTGGAACCTGCCGATCGCCTCCGACGCCCTGCTGCCCCGCGGCTACATGGGCGACGGCTACATCGACTTCGCGACCGTGGGGCAGTGGGTGGCGGACGCGGGGTACGCCGGTCCCGTTGAAGTGGAGATCTTCAACCAGAAGATTTGGGACGCTCCGGCCGCCGAGGTCGTCGAGATTGTGAAGGCGAGGTACGCGGAACACGTACTGCCGTACCTCTGACCCGGGCGCGGGCTGAACAGGCAACCGACACGCCGGGAGGGTTACC
>NZ_KI914852.1:140701-144769 GCF_000520555.1 Arthrobacter sp. Br18
CTCCGCCCATACCACCGGTCCGCGCCGATCAGGGACAATGGAGTGTGCCTGTTCTTACCGAAGCCCCCGTTCTCGACTCCGATGCCATCCGCCGCGAAGCGGGCCGGAGGCGCACCTTCGCTGTCATCTCCCACCCCGACGCCGGTAAATCCACCCTGACGGAGGCCCTCGCCCTCCTGGCCCGCGCCATCCAGGACGCCGGCGTCACGCACGGCAAGTCCAGCCGTCACACGACGGTGTCGGACTGGATGGGCATCGAACAGGAGCGCGGTATCTCCATCAGCTCGGCGGCGCTGCAGCTCACCTACCGCGACACCATCCTCAACGTGGTGGACACCCCAGGCCACGCCGACTTCTCCGAGGACACCTACCGCGTGCTCGCCGCGGTGGATTCCGCGGTCATGCTCATCGATGCCGCCAAGGGCTTCGAACCGCAGACCGTGAAGCTGCTGGCCGTCTGCAAGGCGCGGAACATCCCCATTGTCACGGTCATCAACAAGTGGGACCGCCCGGGCCTCGATGCCCTGGGCCTGATCGACGACGTCGGCGAGCGCACCGGGATGGTGCCGGTTCCCCTGACCTGGCCGGCCGGCATCGCCGGGGACTTCCAGGGGCTGCTGGACGTCCGCGAGGGCAAGGCCGTGCGCCTGGAGGCCATCGGCGGCGGTGCCCAGGCGGCCGAGGAGACGGTGGTGGACATCGACTCCCTTCCTCCCCTCGAGGCCGGGGTCTGGCTCGAGGCCCAGGAGGAGGCCGGGCTCGTGGCGGCGTCGAACGGGAACTTCGACCCGGCCGAGTTCGCAGCGGCCCGCCAGACGCCCGTGCTGTTCGCCGCGGCGGCGAAGAACTTCGGCGTCTCCCAGCTGCTCGACATCCTCGTGGAGCTCGGCCCGGCGCCGTCGCCCCGGCCCTCGATCGACGACGAGCGGCGGCCCGTGGACGCGCCGTTCTCCGGGTTCGTCTTCAAGGTCCAGGCCGGCCAGGACAGCGCGCACCGCGACCACATCGCGTACCTGCGGATCTGCTCGGGCACCTTTGAGCGCGGCATGGTCATCACCAACCAGCGTACCGGCAAGCCGTTCGCCACCAAGTACGCCCACCGGGTGCTGGGCAGGAGCCGCGAGGTGGTGGACACTGCCTGGCCGGGCGACGTGGTGGGGGGAGCCACTCCCGGCGGGCGCCGCCCTCCGCCCATACCACCGGTCCGCGCCGATCAGGGACAATGGAGTGTGCCTGTTCTTACCGAAGCCCCCGTTCTCGACTCCGATGCCATCCGCCGCGAAGCGGGCCGGAGGCGCACCTTCGCTGTCATCTCCCACCCCGACGCCGGTAAATCCACCCTGACGGAGGCCCTCGCCCTCCTGGCCCGCGCCATCCAGGACGCCGGCGTCACGCACGGCAAGTCCAGCCGTCACACGACGGTGTCGGACTGGATGGGCATCGAACAGGAGCGCGGTATCTCCATCAGCTCGGCGGCGCTGCAGCTCACCTACCGCGACACCATCCTCAACGTGGTGGACACCCCAGGCCACGCCGACTTCTCCGAGGACACCTACCGCGTGCTCGCCGCGGTGGATTCCGCGGTCATGCTCATCGATGCCGCCAAGGGCTTCGAACCGCAGACCGTGAAGCTGCTGGCCGTCTGCAAGGCGCGGAACATCCCCATTGTCACGGTCATCAACAAGTGGGACCGCCCGGGCCTCGATGCCCTGGGCCTGATCGACGACGTCGGCGAGCGCACCGGGATGGTGCCGGTTCCCCTGACCTGGCCGGCCGGCATCGCCGGGGACTTCCAGGGGCTGCTGGACGTCCGCGAGGGCAAGGCCGTGCGCCTGGAGGCCATCGGCGGCGGTGCCCAGGCGGCCGAGGAGACGGTGGTGGACATCGACTCCCTTCCTCCCCTCGAGGCCGGGGTCTGGCTCGAGGCCCAGGAGGAGGCCGGGCTCGTGGCGGCGTCGAACGGGAACTTCGACCCGGCCGAGTTCGCAGCGGCCCGCCAGACGCCCGTGCTGTTCGCCGCGGCGGCGAAGAACTTCGGCGTCTCCCAGCTGCTCGACATCCTCGTGGAG
This sequence comes from Arthrobacter sp. Br18, assembly GCF_000520555.1. GTDB lineage: Bacteria > Actinomycetota > Actinomycetes > Actinomycetales > Micrococcaceae > Arthrobacter_D. Next base: position 142,771 of record NZ_KI914852.1, read on the forward strand.
CTCGGCCCGGCGCCGTCGCCCCGGCCCTCGATCGACGACGAGCGGCGGCCCGTGGACGCGCCGTTCTCCGGGTTCGTCTTCAAGGTCCAGGCCGGCCAGGACAGCGCGCACCGCGACCACATCGCGTACCTGCGGATCTGCTCGGGCACCTTTGAGCGCGGCATGGTCATCACCAACCAGCGTACCGGCAAGCCGTTCGCCACCAAGTACGCCCACCGGGTGCTGGGCAGGAGCCGCGAGGTGGTGGACACTGCCTGGCCGGGCGACGTGGTGGGGCTCGTCAACGCCACGAGCCTGCGGGTGGGTGACAGCCTGTTTTCCGAGGAGCCCGTGCGGTTCCCGGACATTCCCCGCTTCTCCCCCGAACTCTTTGCCGTGGCCCGGGCCAAGGACCCGGGGCGCTACAAGCAGTTCCGGCGCGGCATCGACCAGCTAGAGCACGAGGGCGTGGTGCAGGTGCTGCGCTCGGACCTCCGGGGAGACCAGGCGCCCGTGCTCGCGGCGGTGGGTGCGCTGCAGTTCGAGGTCGCGGCGCAGCGGCTCGGTACCGAATTCAATGCCCCGACGTCCCTGGACAACTTGTCCTACACACTCGCGATGCGCGTGGCCGCCGGCAGCGAGGGCGTGCCGGAAACCTTCCGCGGCGGAGAGATCCTGCACCGGGCCGACGGCGAGACCATCGCCGTGTTCGGCGACAAGTGGAAAGTGGGCCACTTCAAGAAGGACTTCCCGGACGTAATATTGGAACCGATCGGCGCGGCGGTCGATTAGCCGGAGCCTCCCCGGCCTCATGGTGGTCCGGGGCTCAGCCGACGTCACCGGCGGCCCTGACCGCCAGCACCGGCCGGTCCACCTGAAGCAGGATCCGCTGGGCATGGCTTCCCATGATGAACTTCCCCACCACCATCCTGCCGGCCATCCGCGAGCACTACTCCGTCACGTGGTCCAACTGGCGCTCCGCCGCCGAGAATCCGTCCGACATTCTGAGGGCCACCACCACCTACCGGGTGGAACTCACCAAACAACTGATTCGTCATTCCGGGGCTCGTTCTGGCCACGGCGACTTAATTTCCCGGATATGCTCAACGCGTTAACCTGCAGTTAAGTCCTTCGGGCTTCGCTGTTCACAGGATGGCGACAATCTTGGGTGCTGCCGGATTTCACGGGAACGCATACTCGGTGGTCGTCTTGTGGACAGCAAGACGCAACGCGGCGTCAATACTAGGGAATTGGGTTTATTTTGGGGAAGAACATCAACTTCATCGCGGTTGCTGCCCTGCTACTGACCGCTTGCGGCTCGGGCAGTGAGGAGGAGAGCTCCTCGGCCGGTGCCTCCGGCGATTCAGGAGGAACGCTTGTCGTCTATACCAACTCCAACTCCGAAGGACGCGGCGAATGGCTTGAACAACAAGCCGAAGAAGCCGGTTTTGATATTGAAATAGTTGGGTCCGCAGGCGGCGACGCAACAAATAAGCTCATTGCTGAGAAAAACAACCCGATAGCAGACGTGGTTTACGGGCTGAACAACGTGTACTACGAGCAGCTGAAGACTGAGGAGGTCCTCGAGCCCTACACGCCGTCCTGGTCGGCCGAGGTGGATGAGTCCCTCGCGGATCCGGGTGAGGACAAGGCGTACTGGCCGTTGGTTCAGCAGGCAATCGTCCTCGCATACAACGCTGACGCAGTTACGGCGGACGAAGCTCCCGAAGACTGGACTGACCTGTGGACCCAGGACGAGTACAAGACCCGCTATGAGCGCGTCAGCGGCATGGGCGCAGCCACCACACAGCTGGTGATGGCCGGGATCCTCACCCGCTACCGCGACGACGACGGCGACCTCGGGGTCAGCGATGAGGGCTGGGAGCAGATTGAACAGTACTTCCAGAACGGAGTTCCGGCTGTCACGGACCAGGACCTGTTTGCCCGCTTCGCCAGCGGCGAGGTGGACTTCGGCCAGATGCCGTCCTCGTCCATTCCCGGCCGCGAGGAAACGTACGGC
>NZ_KI914853.1:0-3669 GCF_000520555.1 Arthrobacter sp. Br18
CATCGCGGCCAAACCGCAGGTCCTCGTTCTGGACGACCCGCTGTCGGCGCTCGACGTCGCCACCGAGGAACTGGTCGAGGTGCGCCTCCGCAAGGTACTGCACGGCACGACCACCCTGATCGTCGCGCACCGGCCCTCGACCGTGGCCCTTGCGGACCGCGTCGCGCTGATGCGCGACGGCCGGATTGCGGACGTCGGGACGCACCTCGAACTGCTCGCGCGGAACGACCACTACCGCTACGTGATCGCAAGTCTCGATGAGGAGCCGGTCGATCTCGACACCGGACTCGAGGACGCGGAACTCGACGAGTCCGCCCGCGACCAGTTCGCGCGCAACGACGAAGGGGCGCTGGCATGAGCCGGACGACGACGGGCCCGCCGCCCGAGGAGGCGGCACGCGGACCTGCTCCGCAGCACGGCGCCACCACGGCCGGCGTGCACAACGAGGACGACGTCGTGCTCAGCAAAGCGCAGAGCAGGTCGGTGCGGACCCGCTCCTTCCGCCTGCTCGGTTCGCTCATCCGGCCCAACCGCCGGCAGTTCATCTGGACGGTGCTGCTCGTGGTGATTTCCCAGGCGGCCCGTGTCGCCGGGCCCGCCATCATCGCGTTCGGCATCGACGATGCCCTGCCGTCGCTGATTGCCGGCGACCCCGTCCGGCTGTGGGTTGCCGGCGGCGCGTACCTGGCCGCGGCGGTCCTGGCCTCGGTCCTGACGGCGGGCTATGTGCGGGCAACGGCCCAGCTGAGCCAGGCGATGCTGCTGGATCTGCGCCTGCGCGTCTTTCGCCACACGCAGCGGCTCAGCCTGGAGTTCCACGAGAAGTACACGTCGGGCCGCATCATCGCACGTCAGACCTCTGATCTGGAAGCACTGCGCGAACTGCTCGATTCAGGAATCAGCTCCCTCGCATCCGGCGCCATATTCATGCTGTTCACCGCCATCACCATCTTCGCGCTGGACTGGCGGACCGGTCTGCTGATCCTGGCCGCGGCCGTGCCGATGTTCCTCCTCGCGCGCTGGTACCAACGCCGCTCCCAGCTTGCCTTCAGGGCATCCCGGGTGGTGTCCGCCAAACTGATCGTCCACTTCATCGAAACCATGACCGGCATCCGCGCGGTCAAGGCATTCCGGCGCGAAAGCGTCAACGCCGACCGGTACGACGAGCTCGCCGAGGACTACCGCAGGGTGACGGTCCGCTCGATCAACCTGAACGGCATCTTCCAGCCGGGACTCGTGCTGATCGGCAACGTCACCGTCGCCGTCGTGCTGCTGGTCGGTGGATTCCGCGTCCTTGACGGTTCCCTGGAAGTGGGCGCCCTCCTTGCACTCCTGCTCTACAGCAAGCGGTTCTTCCAGCCCGTGGACCAGATGGCGATGTTCTACAACTCGTTCCAGTCGGCGTCGGCGGCACTGGAGAAGGTGTCGGGCCTCCTCGAGGAGGTTCCCACCGTGCGCCCGCCGAAGAACCCCGTAGCACTGGCTCACCCCCGGGGCGCCGTCGAGTTCCACGACGTGGGCTTCCGGTACGGCGACGGACCGCAGGTGATTCCACCCCTGCGGCTCGACATTCCTGCCGGGCAGACGGTCGCGCTCGTGGGACAGACCGGGGCGGGCAAGTCCACGCTCGCGAAGCTGATCGCGCGCTTCTACGACGTGTCCGAGGGGCGGCTCACGCTCGACGGCGTGGACCTCCGGGACCTGAACCAGAAGGACCTGCGGCGCGCCGTCGTCATGGTGACGCAGGAGGCGTTCCTCTTCAGCGGGTCGGTGGCCGACAACATCGCCCTGGGCAAGCCTGAAGCAACCCGGGACGAGATCGAGTCGGCGGCGCGCGCCGTGGGAGCGGAGGAGTTCATCCTCGAACTTCCGGAGGGCTACGACACCGACGTCAACAAGCGGGGCGGCAGGGTGTCCTCGGGGCAGCGCCAGCTCATCAGCTTCGCGCGCGCGTTCCTCGCCGACCCGGCGGTGCTGATCCTCGACGAGGCGACGTCGTCGCTCGATCTCCCGAGCGAACGCCTCGTGCAGCAGGGACTGAAGGAACTGCTGGGCCGCCGGACTGCCCTGATCATCGCGCACCGGCTCTCCACGGTCGCGATCGCGGACCGTGTGCTGGTGGTGCACGACGGCGAGGTGGTGGAGGACGGCACGCCAGAGGACCTCATCGGCGGAACGGGCCGGTTCGCGACGCTGCACGCGGCGTGGAAGGACTCGCTAGTCTAGTCGATCGACGTCGGAGGTCAGGGGTACACCACCCTGGAGTGGAACAGGTACCTCAGCCCGAAGGCAGCCGCGAGTGTTCCGGCCTGCGCCGCCACGCTGTTCATCAGGAGCATTTCCACGAGGAACACGAGAAGTGGCAGGCGGAGCAGGGCTTCGGCGTTGTTGAAGCCCACCGACTGCAGGAATCGTCGTCAGGTTCCGCCGGCGTTCTGCCTGGACCGGCTGAAGACGAGCCTTTCCTGGCGCAAAGCGCGCGCCGATTTGCTGTCCCTGATGGGGCCACTGAGGGGTCGACGACGGCTGGGATGAAACCCTGGTCTCAACAGGGTTGTCAACATCGCCGACCCCGGTCAGTGAGCTTTCGCAGTACACGAAAGGTGGCAGTCACTCCCGGTCGGCGCTCTTTGCGCTGACCGTTCGTACGACCCTTCAGAGGTTCCTTCCGGGTCGACGCCCCTGCGCCGAGCCCGTAGGGAACTCTGATTCAGAGGCTATGAGGAACGAGCAGTACCAGCACGAGTAGCAAATACCCCATTGCTCGCCGGCACCACGCAGCCGAATACTCAGTACATCCGCCTGAATACTTGCCAGTCCTTGTCCCGGCGGAAGCGGCCGTGCGCCGGCGGGGGCCTCGTTCCCGTCATTGCAGACTTCGTGGAGGAGTTTCGCGGGGCCGTTTCGCGTGCTTCCGTTCCCTCGGCTATTCTTGAGGAGTTGCTCGCGGCGTCGGTTTCGGCCGACACGGGGGACGGCACTCGGGGTGTGGCGCAGCTTGGTAGCGCGCGTCGTTCGGGACGACGAGGTCGCAGGTTCAATTCCTGTCACCCCGACCATCAGAGGAAAGGGGCTCCAGTCGTCGGACTGTAGCCCCTTTCCCGTTTCTCCACCCCCCGGCTGGTTAAGCAGCTGTGGCGGCTATTCGAACGGAATAACCGCCACACGTGCTTAACGAGCGGGGGGTGACGAGCGCTAGGCGAACCTTTGCCCGGTCAGCCGCTCGTACGCCTCGACATACCGGCCGCGGGTCCGCTCCACGACGGCGTCGGGCAGCGGTGGCGGCGGCGACGTCCGCTCCCACCCTGCGGCGTCGGAGGTCAGCCAGTCGCGCACGAACTGCTTGTCGAAGGACGGCTGCGCCTGCCCCGGCGAGTACAGCGATGCATCCCAGAACCGCGACGAATCGGGAGTCAGCACCTCGTCCCCCAGTGTGATGAGCCCGCTCAGCGGGTCGAGCCCGAACTCGACCTTCGTGTCGGCGAGGATGATCCCGCGCTCCCGGGCGATAGCCTCGGCGCGCGAGTAGATGTCAAGCGTCAGCGAGCGCAGTTGGGCCGCGGCGTCGTCACCGACCGCCATGACCACGGCGTCGTAGGTGATGTTCTCGTCATGCTCGCCGACTTCGGCTTTGGCGGAGGGGGTGAACAGCGCCGGGTCCAGGCGGGA
>NZ_KI914853.1:3769-53205 GCF_000520555.1 Arthrobacter sp. Br18
ACGAGCCCCTCCGGCAGCGGCAGGGAGCAGACGGTGCGGGACGCACGATACTCGGTCAATCCGCTTCCGGTCAGGTAGCCGCGCGCGATGCACTCGATCGGATACATCTGCAGCTTCCGGCACACCATCGCCCGGCCGGCGACCGCATCGGGAACTCCCCCTGCGGCGTCGGAGCCCAGCACATGGTTCGGCACACCGGCGAGCCGTTCGAACCACCACAGGCTCAATTGGGTAAGGATCCGCCCCTTGTCGGGAATCTCCGTCGCCAGCACGTGGTCGTAGGCGCTGATGCGGTCGCTCGCCACCACCAGGACGACGTCGGAATCGCCGTCGTCCGCCGGTTCGTACAGGTCGCGGACCTTCCCGGAGTACACGTGGTTCCAGCCGGGAAGTTCCGGATGCCTTGGCGTCCAGGGCTCGGAGGTGCTCACGCGTCGGCGCCCCGTGAAGCAGGTGAAGTGGGCGAAGCGGCAACCGGAGCGGAAGGCCCGCCGGCCACGCCGATCTCGCCCCGCGAGGCCTTCAGTGCGATATCGGTGCGGAACTGTCCTCCGTTCAGCCCGATCAGGGACATCCCTTCGTAGGCTTTTCCGCGCGCGGCTCCAAGATCTTCCCCCAGCCCGACGACCGCAAGCACCCTCCCGCCCGAGCTCACCACCTTGCCGTCCACCAGTGCTGTTCCCGCGTGGAAGACCTGGACGTCCTCCGTGCGCTCGGCTTTCCCGAGTCCGCGGATCCGGCCACCGGTGACGGGCGTACTTGGGTAGTTCTCCGACGCCAGCACCACCGCCACTGCGCTGCGTCTGGACCAGGTGAGGGGTTCGATCCGGTCGAGCCCGCCCTGCGCGGCCGCCAGAAGCACACCTCCCAGCGGCGTACGCAGCCGGGCGAGCACGGCCTGCGTCTCGGGGTCCCCGAACCGGGCGTTGAATTCGATGACGCGCATTCCGCGGGACGTCAGCGCCAGCCCGCAATACAGCACCCCGGTGAAGGGGGTGCCGCGGTGCGCCATCTCGTCGATGACGGGCTGCGCCACCCGCTCGATGACCTGGTCCACCAGACCGGCAGGAGCCCAGTCCAACGGCGAATAGGCACCCATTCCGCCGGTGTTAGGGCCGGTGTCGTCGTCGCGGATCCGCTTGAAGTCCTGCGCGGGCGCGAGCGGCAGGACGTTTCGCCCGTCGGAGAGAACGAACAGGGACACCTCCGGGCCGTCAAGGTATTCCTCGATGACCACGCTCCCGCCCACAGCGAAACACGCCTCCGCGTGGGCGAGCGCTTCGGCGTGGTCCCCGGTGACCACCACGCCCTTGCCAGCGGCCAGCCCGTCATCCTTGACCACGTAGGGTGCACCGAACGTGCGCAGCGCCTCCTCGGCCTGGCCGGTGGTGGTGGCCACCACCGCCATCGCCGTCGGCACTCCCGCTGATGCCATGATCTGCTTCGCGAAGGCTTTCGATGCCTCGAGCTGGGCTGCCGCGCGCGACGGCCCGAAGACGGGGATCCCTGCGTCCCGGAGGGCATCCGCCACCCCGGCGGCCAGCGGTGCTTCCGGCCCGATCACCACGAGATCCGACCGGAGCCGCTGGGCGAGAGCGGTGACCACGGCGGGATCGTCGACGTCGACGTCGTGCGTCGCCACCATCGCCGCGATCCCGGCGTTACCCGGTGCGGAATGGACCTCCCGGACGAACGGATCGGCCAGCAGGGCACGGACAAGGGCGTGTTCGCGGCCGCCGGGGCCTATCACCAGAACCTTCACAGTCGACCAGCGTACTGGGATTCACCCGTCCCGGCGAAGCCCGCAGCCCCTGTTACGGGCGCGGTTCACCCATACTCCGACAACTCCCCTCCGAATACCCACCATGATCACCATCAGGAAACTTTCCCGCGAAGCCACCGCGCTCGCGGCGCTCGCGGGAATCCTCGCCGCGGGCCTCGTGCTCGGGGTCGCCGAACTGGTCGGCGCCTTCTTCACTGCCCGCGCCACACCCCTGATCGCGCTCGGCTCCACCTTCATCGACTTCACCCCGGCCTGGCTGAAGGACTTCGCCATCGCCACGTTCGGCACCAGTGACAAGGTGGCCCTGTTCGTCGGCATGGCAGTGACTATCCTGGCCCTCGCGGCCGTCCTCGGCATCGTCGCCTTCCGCAGATGGGCGCTCGGTGCGGCGGGCGTCGTCCTGATGGGCCTGGTAATGATCGCGAGTGTCCTCTCCCGGGCGGGCGCCTCGATGATCGACGCCGCCCCCTCGATCATCGGCACCGCCGCCGGGCTGCTGGCCCTGCGCTGGCTGATCGCGCGCCTCCATTCAGATTCCGCAACAAAAGCTCACGACGGTGTCGTCGTTCCCGATGCTCCTCCCGGCCCCGCTCCCGCTTTCGCCGCGACGGGCCGGCGTGCTGCTGCCACGGGTCGGCGCGCCACCGCGTCGACCTCCGCCGCTCCCGCCGGAAGTGGCGCCCGATCCCCGTCACGCCGCTCCTTCTTCGCCGCAGCCGGGGTCACCGCGATCGCCGCCGGCGCCGCCGCCACCGGCGGCCGCGTCCTCGGCAGCATCCGGAGCAACGTGGCGGCAGCGCGGGACGGCCTCGCGTTCCCCGTCCCCTCGAGCCCGGCGAAGCCCGTTCCGGCCGGCGTCGAGGTGGACGTCGAAGGGGTCACCTCATGGCTCACGCCGAACCGGGATTTCTACCGCATCGACACCGCCCTCAGCGTGCCCCGGCTCGACCACGAAACCTGGGAACTCCGGGTGCACGGCATGGTCGAAGAGGAGTTCACGCTCTCCTTCCAGGACCTCCTCGACGCCGACCTCATCGAGCGCCACGTCACCCTGACCTGCGTGTCCAACCCCGTGGGCGGGAACCTGGTGGGCAACGCGAAGTGGCTCGGCTACCCGCTGCGCGAAGTGCTCAAGCGCGCCCGGCCCCTGGACGGCGCCGACATGGTGCTGTCCACCAGCTCCGACGGCTTCAGCGCCTCCACTCCCCTGCCCGTGCTCCAGGACGAGCGCGATGCCATGCTCGCGGTCTCCATGAATGACGAGCCCCTTCCGCTGGAACACGGCTTCCCCGTCCGGATGGTCGTGCCCGGTCTCTTCGGCTACGTGTCGGCGACCAAGTGGGTGATCGACCTCGAAGTCACACGGTTCGCCGACCAGACGGCGTACTGGACCGACCGCGGCTGGTCGGAGAAGGGGCCCGTCAAGACCATGGCGCGCGTCGAGGTGCCGCGGGCCTTCGCGAAAGTCGCCGCCGGCCCGGTCCGGATCGGCGGCTCGGCGTGGTCGCAGCAACGCGGCATCACCACGGTGGAAGTGTCAGTGGACAACGGAGCGTGGGAGAAGGTCACCCTCGCCGAGGAATATTCGGTGGACACCTGGCGTCAGTGGTCCCACGAGCTCACCCTCGACGCGGGCGCCCACACGGTCAGGGCGCGGGCGACCGACGCCGTCGACGGCGTACAGACGGAGGAACGGGCCGACACGGTGCCGAACGGCGCATCGGGCTGGCAGTCCGTGCAGTTCTCGGCCGAGTAGCCGCCACCCTCCTGGCCGGATGCCCTGCGGAACTCGCGCAGACGTGGTGGGTGCCGTCGCCGCACACCCACCATTCCTGCACGACTTCGTGCGGATCCGCCGCTGCCGGCCTGCTGGTCCTGGTGTTTTCGCCGGGCTGCCGGCAGCACGAACGCGCGATTTGAAGTCCCACGCCATAGGCAATACTTGGATCATGCCGACCTTCACCTCCGCTGATGCCGTTGACCTTGCCGTCCTGGAGCGCAACGGGTTCATCGAATCCCGCCATGTGGGCTCCGCCGTCGTTCTCGCGGCGGACGGCAGCATAGTGACCTCGCTCGGTGACATCAGCTCGCCGATCTACCCGCGCTCCAGCCTCAAACCGTTCCAGGCCCTTGCCGCGATGAAGGCGGGGGTGCCGCTGCGGGGACCGCAGGTTGCCCTGGCCACCGCGAGCCACGTCGCGAGCGACGAGCACATGGAGGTGGTGCGGACCATGCTGAGCGCCGCAGGGGTCACGGAAGAGGATCTCCAGTGCCCCGAGGACTGGCCGCAGGACGTCGAGGCACGCAACAACCTGGTGCGGAACGGCAAGGGGAAGCAGCGGATCGCGTTCAACTGCTCCGGCAAGCACGCCGCATTCCTCTGGGCCTGTACCGAGAACTCCTGGAACCACGCAGCCTACCTCGAGCCCTCGCACCCCCTTCAGCAGGGCATAGCGAACGTTCTCGAGGAGTACACCGATGAGACGCCCGGGCACTGGGGTGTGGACGGCTGCGGAGCTCCGGTGGCAACAGTGTCGCTGACCGGTCTTGCGCGCGGCATCGGAAAAATCGCCAGGGCTCCCTCGGACAAGAATGCCGACGCCCGCGCCGCGACGATCGCCACCGCCATGGTCGATTATCCGTGGGCCGTCCATGGGCACGGCATGGAGAATACCGTGGTCATGGCGGACCTGGGGATCCTCGCGAAGAGCGGCGCAGAGGGAGTTCTGGTGCTCGGCGCCCGCAATGGAGCCGCGCTGGCGCTGAAGGTGCTCGACGGCAACAACCGCGCTGCCACGCTGGTGGGACTGACGCTGTTCGCGGCGTCCGGCGCGATCGATGCGGACAAGGTGGGAGCCGTGCTCGAGAAGGTGGTGCCGCCCGTGCTGGGCGGCGGGCGCCCGGTGGGCCGCCTGCGATTGGCTGCTCCCGTGATGGCGCTGCTCGACTGAACGAGGACAGGTCGGAAGAACGAGCCGGAAGGACCAATCATGGCACGACGCCGCATCGCACCGGAGGCGGGTCGGACCGCCCTGCGGGAGGTGGCGGACGGGACTGCGTCCCGGAGCGAGCTCGCCTCGGCGGTCCGGTTCTGCCTTGAGGAGTTGGCGGAACGCGCGCCGGGCAACAGCGTGGAAGTGAGGGTGCCGCCCTTCGGCGTCGCCCAGTGCGTCGCCGGCCCGCGCCACACCCGTGGAACGCCGCCGAACGTCGTGGAGACCGACGCCGCAACCTGGCTTGCGCTCGTCACCGGCACGCTCACCTGGACCGACGCACGGGCAGCCGGCCGGGTAGCCGCGTCGGGTCAGCGCGCGGACCTGTCCACCTGGCTCCCGCTGTTCGGCCGGGTCGACACCCCGCGCGCTGACAGCGCGCAGTGAGTCATCCTGTCGGCCGGGTCCTCGCGGCTTCCCGGGCCGCCTCGGGGCGTCCGCCCGTTGCTGCCTGGCTTGTCGGCCTTGCCGTCACGTCGGTGTACATCGGATACTCCGCAACCCAGTGGCACCGGCTCGAGTCGCCGTCGTGGGACCTGGGGATCTTCACGCAGCTGGCCAAGGCCTACGCTGCGCCCGGAGCGCCGATCGTCCCCATCAAGGGACACGGCTTCAACCTCCTGGGAGATCATTTCCACCCTCTCCTGGTGCTCCTGGGGCCCGTCTACGCGGTGTTCCCCTCGGCGTTCACGCTGCTGGTGGTGCAGAACCTGCTGTTCGGCCTCGCTGTCTTCGTGGTGACGCGTGTGGGCGTCCGGCAGGCGGGCCGGCTGGCCGGCACCTGCATCGGTGTCGCGTTCGGCCTGTCCTGGGGGCTCCAGTCGGCCGTCGCGGCGCAGTTCCACGAGATCGCCTTCGCTGTTCCCCTGCTTGCCCTCAGCCTTGAGTCCGTGATCGACCGACGGCTCCTGCCCGCCGTGGCGTGGGGTTCGCTGCTGGTGTTCGTGAAGGAGGATCTCGGGGTCACCGTGCTGGTGCTCGGGCTCGTCATCGCCTGGCGGTTCCGTTCGCAGGCGGGCCTCTGGCTCGCCGCCTGGGGAGCGCTGTGGCTCGTGCTGTCGGTCCGGGTCATTCTCCCCGCACTGAACACCGGCGGCGCCTACGACTACTCCGACCGCATCGACGTGGGCCGAATGCTGGCAGACCCGGGGCTCGCCCTGGTTTCCCTTGTCAGCGGGGTCGCCAAGTACGAGACCGTGGGGCTCCTGCTGCTTGCCGGCGGCGTCCTGTTCGTGCGGTCACCACTCGCGCTGGTGGCGGTGCCCACGCTGCTCTGGCGCTTCGTCTCGATCCAGGAGGGGTACTGGGGTCCGGACTGGCACTACAGCGCGGTGCTCATGCCGGTGATCTTCCTCGCCCTGGTCGACGTTCTCGGTCGGTCACGAACCAGCGGACGGAAGTGGCTCCGTGCAGGGTCCCTGATCGCGGCTCCGGCAGTCGCCGTCGTCGCAGTCGTCCTGCTGCCCGGACAGGCCTTCGCTGACCTGGCGAAACCGCAGACCTACGAGCAGTCCCCGCGGTGGGATGCCGCGCACCGGATGATGGATAGCATTCCGGCGGAAGCGTCGGTGGAGAGCGGAGTGGTGCTCATGGCGTACCTGGCACCCGACGTCGAGGTCTACTGGCTGGGCAACGAGAATCCGGCGCCCGAATACCTCATCGTCGACGCCGAGGACTGGAGTTGGGGTCCCGTACGGCCCGCCGACGCCGTCGTCCACGCAGAAGCTACGTACCCGGGCAGTTCCTACGAGCTCATCTTCGACGAGGCCGGCTATCAGCTAGTTCGGAAGGCCCAGTAATCGCCGGTAGCCTTGACGTCATGAGCTCCGACCAGCCACTGCCCGATAATCCCCCGGAGCGCACGGAGGCAACGACATCCCGGGAGGTGACGGTCCGCCGGGCGCCTCGGTTCGTTCCGTTCATGGCGATCGGCGCTGTGCTCGGGTTCATCGCGGCCCTCGTCGTCGCCTACACCGGGCCGGTGGATCCGACCCTCACACGCGAGTCGGTGCTCGGTTTCTTCACGGTGGCCTTCGCGATTCCCGGCCTGATCCTGGGCGCCATCGTGGTGCTGATCCTTGACCGCCGGAGCGTGCGCCGCGCACAGCGGGCACGGGCGGAGCGCACGTACGACGACGACGCCCGGTAGCGCCGCGCGGCCAAGCTGACCGGCGCGAAGCACTCCCCCCTCGACTGCGCAGCAATTACCGGTTCCGCCGCTGAAAATGGTCATTACTGCGCACTCGCTGCCCGGGAACCGAAGGACGGCGGTCCGGTTGACCGCCCAACGACCAACTGCGGGACGATCAGGGGCGAGGCTCCGGCGACTCCCCGGCTGACACCTCGGGCAGATTCTTCGCATCGTGTTCCGCCAGCGAGCCATAGGCCGGTGTTCCCTCCGGCGGCGGCGGCGTGACGGCGGCCAGGATTCGGTGAAGGCTCATCGCGATCGATGCCGCCGCGCCGAAGGGGGCTTCCTTGGCCGCACTTCTGTTCATCTCACGCGCCACCCGGAGCATGGCCTGCTGAGCCCCGCGAAGCGTATCGTGAGCAATCTCGTTGACGGTCCACTGCTCGAGGACGTCGCTGACCGCGGCGAAAGCTTTCTGGAGAGGTTCCCGAAACGCAGGCGAGAGGGCGGGCTCGCGGGCGGTCCCGTGAATCGAATCCTGCAGCATGTTGGTGATGTTGATGGTGTGGAACGTGACCACCTCCAGCACCTCGATCTGCTCGAAGTCCTTCGCCAGGTCGCGGGGATGGAAGCGGCGTCGGACGTTGCCCCTGCGGCTCTCCTGGGCATACCTGAGTGCTGCCCACGCGCCCTCAGCCGTCCGTGCGAGATCCGCTTTCCGCTGGTCCCACCGCGGGTCGTCGGTGGCCCAGTTCTCCCGGAGTGCGTTGCCGATGTCCGCCATCTGCTGCGCGGCGGTCGTGCGCAGGACGGCAAGCTTCGCCACTGCCTCGTTCAGATGGAGGGGCGGGACCACCAGCGCACTGACCGTCAGGCCGATGAGCACCCCCACCACCATCTGGATGAGATAGCCCAGCGAATAACTCAGATCGTTGTTTCCGATCACCAGGACGAACAGTCCCGCGGAGGCAATTCCGGTTCCACCGCCGGCCGTGCGCTTCAGCCACCCGGCCAGCAGCACACCGCTGCCCACCACGAAGGCAATGGTCAGCGAATTCGGATCACCGATCCACGCTGCAAAGAAGGCAAGCATGATCCCGATGGTCAGGCCTGCCATGGTCTGCAGCCCCAGCTTCACCGTCCCGGCCACGGTGGGATAAATGGCGAGCAGGGCGCCCAGCGGCGCGTAGTACGGATACTCCGCCGCCACCCCGGGCATGGAAACGGCCACAACCCAGGCAATCCCAGCCGCCAGCGCAGCCTTGAACGACAGCAGGAGATGGGGGTGGCGAAGATACTGTCGCACCTCGGGGAGCTTGCTCCGCCGGCCGGGCCGCACCGTGGCGGAGCCGCCCTGTGGACTGGATGAATGATGAGCCGCCATGCCCACAGCATGGCATCCGCTCCTGAGGATCGACAGGGAACGCTGCACGCCGTCAGAAACCTGTGGGCGCCGGCTCACGCCACGGCGCACTACCACCCCGGCGTGAGAGAATGGGCAGATGCTGCGCGGTGACGGACAACTTTCCCATGATCTTCTTCCCGGCGAGAAGACACCCCAGGATGCCTGCGGTGTCTTCGGTGTGTGGGCTCCGGGAGAAGAGGTGGCCAAGCTCACCTACTACGGCCTCTACGCGCTGCAGCACCGCGGCCAGGAATCGGCCGGCATCGCCACGAGTGACGGACAGCGCATCAACGTCTATAAGGACATGGGCCTGGTCTCGCAGGTCTTCGATGAGACCACGCTGAACACGCTCACCGGACACATCGCCGTGGGCCACTGCCGCTACTCCACCACCGGATCCTCCCTCTGGGCCAACGCGCAGCCCACCCTCGGCGCGACCGCGGCCGGAACAGTGGCCCTCGCCCACAACGGAAACCTCACCAACTCGGCCGAGCTGCACCGGATGGTGCTGGAACGCCATGGAAAGCCGCGCTCCGGCGAAATGGCCCAGGGCAACACCACCGACACAGCACTCGTGACCGCTCTCCTCGCCGGAAATGACGACCGGTCCCTCGAGGAGACAGCCCTGGAGCTGCTGCCCAGCATCCGCGGCGCCTTCTGCTTCGTCTTCATGGACGAGGGAACCCTGTACGCCGCGCGGGATCCCTACGGCGTCCGGCCGCTCGTCCTCGGGAGGCTCGAGCGCGGCTGGGTGGTGGCCTCCGAGCAGTCGGCACTCGCCACGGTCGGCGCAAGCTTCATCCGCGAGGTGGAGCCCGGCGAGTTCATCGCCATCGACGAGTCGGGCGTCCGGTCCAGCCGTTTCGCGACCCCGACGGCGGCGGGATGCGTCTTCGAGTACGTCTACCTCGCACGACCCGATGCCGCGATCGCCGGCAGGTCGGTGTATGAGTCAAGGGTCGAGATGGGCCGCCAGCTGGCCCGCGAGAATTCTGTGGACGCCGACATCGTCATTCCGGTGCCGGAGTCCGGGACACCCGCCGCCGTCGGCTTCGCCGAGGAGTCCGGCATCCACTTCGCCCACGGTTTCGTGAAGAATGCCTACGTGGGCCGGACGTTCATCCAGCCCAGCCAGACTCTCCGGCAGCTCGGCATCCGCCTCAAACTCAATGCCCTGGAATCGGTGATCCGGGGCCAGCGCATCATCGTCGTCGACGACTCGATCGTCCGCGGCAACACCCAGCGGGCGGTGGTGCGGATGCTCCGCGAAGCCGGTGCGGCGGAGGTCCACGTCAAGATTTCCTCCCCGCCGGTCCGCTGGCCGTGCTTCTACGGCATCGACTTCGCCTCCCGTGCCGAGCTGATCGCCAACGGCGCAGCGGTGGCCGAAATCAGCAAGTCGATCGGCGCCGACAGCCTTGCCTACATCTCCGAGGACGGCATGATCGCCGCGACGCAGCAGCCCCGCGAACGGCTCTGCACCGCCTGCTTCACCGGTCAGTACCCCATCGAACTTCCCACCGACGACCGCCTGGGCAAGAACCTGCTCGAACACCTGGACCCCGCGGACAAGACCGGCGCCAACGGCTGCGACCCGGGACCCGACAGCGAATTCGAAGCTGTACTGACCGAGACAGACAAGAAAGAACGGGTATGAGCGCGCCGTCCAATCCCATTACCTACGCAAGCGCCGGAGTGGACGTGGAGGCGGGAGACCGCGCCGTCGAGCTCATGAAGGGTGCGGTCAAGGCGACCCACGGCAGCTCGGTGGTGGGCGGCGTCGGCGGCTTCGCCGGCCTCTACGATGTCTCGAAGCTGCTCACCTACCGGCGACCGCTGTTGGCCACCTCCACCGACGGAGTGGGCACCAAGGTGGCCATCGCCCAGGCCATGGACATCCACGACACCATCGGCTTCGACCTCGTGGGCATGGTGGTGGACGACATCGTGGTGGTCGGTGCGGAGCCGCTCTTCATGACGGACTACATCGCGTGCGGCAAGGTGGTTCCGGAGCGCATCGCCGATATCGTGCGCGGCATCGCCGCTGCCTGCTCGGTGGCGGGCACGGCACTGGTGGGAGGCGAAACGGCAGAGCATCCGGGGCTGCTGGGTGAGCACGAGTACGACGTCGCCGGTGCCGCGACCGGCGTCGTCGAAGCGGACGACGTTCTGGGGCCGGAGCGCATGCGCGACGGCGACATCGTAATCGCCATGGCCTCCTCGGGCCTGCATTCGAACGGGTACTCCCTGGTCCGCCGCGTCATCAACCAGGCGGGCTGGGCGCTCGACCGGCAGGTCTCGGAACTCGGCCGGACGCTCGGCGAGGAACTGCTCGAACCCACGAGGGTCTACGCCGCCGACTGCCTCGACCTTGCCCGCTTCGCTCCGGCCCGGGTACATGGCTTCAGCCATGTGACCGGCGGCGGGCTTGCAGCGAACCTTGCGCGCGTCCTTCCACTCGGCATGGAAGCCAGCATCGACCGCTCTACCTGGGAGCTGCCCCCCATCTTCTCGCTGGTATCCGAGCTCGGCTCCGTTCCGTTGCCGGACCTCGAGCGGACGCTCAACCTCGGCGTGGGCATGGTGGCGGTCGTCGGATCCGACGGCGCCGACGCGGCCCTCGCACGCCTTGCCGAGCGCGGTGTTCCTGCGTGGGTCATGGGATCCGTCGCCGCTGCCCGTGAAGGCCGGAACGACGGCCCGGACTACGTCCAGGGCGCCAAGGGCGTGGACGGCGGATCGGTGCGGCTTCTCGGCTCCTACGCCTGAGCGTCCTCGCGCTCCGGCCCGCCCTTCGATTGACCGTGCAGCCACGCATCGATGTCCGAGAGGAGCTCCCGTCGTCGCGCATCACTGACGAAGGCCGACCGGGCGCCGTTGGCAGCAAGCAAAGCCATCTGTCCGGCAGTGAATCCGAACGTGGTCCGGACCTGGGACAGGTTCTCATCGATATACCCGCCGAAGTAGGCGGGATCATCGGAATGGACCGACACGTTCAGCCCCCGCTCGAGCAGCTGCGGCAGCGGATGCCCGGCCAGCGTGTCAACCGCCCTCAAGCGCACGTTCGATAGCGGGCACACGGTCAGCGGCACCTGCTCATCCACCAGCCGCTGCACCAGCTCCTCATCCTCCAGGCAGCGGATCCCGTGATCGATGCGGTCGACCCGCAGCAGATCGAGGGCCTGCCGGATGTACTCCGGAGGCCCCTCCTCCCCCGCATGAGCGATGCACTTCAGGTTCGCCCGCCGTGCCCGGTCGTACAGCGCCACGAAGTCGCCGGGCGGGTTGCCCGCTTCCGCCGAGTCCAGGCCGATCCCGATGATTGGCGCCTGCATCGCCAGCAACTCCTCCAGCACCGCGAGCGCGTCCGCCACAGGCTGGTCACGCAGGAACGCCGCGATCAGCCCGCTGCTGATCCCGAATTCGTCTTCGCTGTCCGTCAGCGCCGAGGCAATCCCGTCAAGGCATACCTTCAGCGGCACCCCGCGGCTGGTATGCGCCTGGGGGTCCATCATGATCTCGACGTGCCGCACACCAGCCGTCGCGGCCCTCGCCAGGTACGCGCGGGTCATGTCGGCGAAGTCCTGCTCCGTCCGCAGGACGGCCATATTGCTGTAGTACAGGTCGAGGAAGGACTGCAGGTCCTGGAACTCGTACTGCTCCCGCAGCTCGTCGATACTTGCATAGGGCAGCGCCATGCCGTTGCGCGCGGCGAGCTCGAAGATCAGCTCCGGTTCCAGCGTGCCCTCGATATGGAGATGGAGTTCGACTGCGGGAAGCTGTGTCACGTGCTTTCCTCCTTCGGCGGGTAGGGTGCTCCTGCAATCTACTACGGCGGCCACCTGCTTGCGTGGCAGGAAGAAGACCCCGACGGCGCGCTCGTCGGTCCGGCGCGGGCGATGTCCGACGACGCCACCACCTGCTACCTGTTACCTTCTGGTCCGTCGCGGCTTCCAGGGAAACGCACCGACAGGCGCTGCTCCAGGCCGTTGACATGAGGTGCCCTCCCAAGTGCTCCTACCACCATCGTCGCCGGGCCGGGCACCATGCGGCCCCGCCGGGCGGGGTTTCGGGAAGCCGTGGAACCTCATATCGTTGTCCGTGTTGACTTGATTGCCCTGCAATGGAGGGATGGGACAGATGACGTTGCTATCAGGCCTGGAGGACTTGCGGCCACTGTCGGAGACCGAGGCGGAAATCTACATCGCGTCGGTATGCTTCAAGACCGGCCCGCCGGGAGCCGTGGGTGTGGAGGTCGAACGGATCGTGCACGACGCGCTGGATCCGCAGCGGACGATTCCGGTGGCTGAAGTCAGGGCCGCTGCTGCGGAAGTGGGCACGGACCTTCCCGGCGGTGGGGTCATCACCTACGAACCGGGAGGGCAGCTTGAACTGAGTTCGGCCTGCGCGCCCGACCTTCCCTCGGTGATCGAAGCTGTAAGGGCCGACCTGGCGGTAATCGACAGGGCAGTCGGGGACGCGGGGCTTTCCTTCAGCAGTGTTGCACTGGAGCCCTCCCGTCCTCCGCTGCGAACGCTGAACCATCCCCGGTATGCGGCCATGGAAGCCCACTTCGACAGCGGGGGTACCGCCGGGCGGATCATGATGTGTTCCACTTCGTCCCTGCAGGTGTGTCTGGACGCAGGCCTTCCAGGGATCGGTGCGGGCAGTGCCGTACAGCGCTGGCAGCACCTTCACCGCCTCGCGCCGGTGCTCGTTGCACTGTTCGGCAACTCCCCCTTCCGGCACGGAGCACCCAGCGGCTGGAAGAGTACCCGTCAGGCAGTGTGGCTGAGAACCGACCCGTCCCGCACCTCGCCCGTTCCTGACTCCGACGACCCGCCTTCAGCGTGGGCGCGGTACGCCCTCAATGCCTCGGTACTCTGCATTCCCAGTCCACACGGATCATGGGAAGCACCCCGCGGCCTGACCATGCGGGGCTGGCTGCGCGGGCACGGTCCCCGGCCCGTCCTGCAGGAGGACCTCGACTACCACCTCAGCACGCTCTTTCCGTTCATCCGCCCCCGCGGGTTCCTCGAAATCCGGGTCATCGACGCCCAGTCGGGTTCCGACTGGGAAGCCGCCGCCGCAATAACGACTGCACTGGTGGAGGACGAACTGGCAGCCGCCACAGCCGCCGAAGCCTGTGCCCCTGTAGCCGCACTCGCCGACCCCATGACCGCCGCGGCACGGGATGGGCTGGCGGATCCCGTCCTCGGACGAGCAGGGTGGCTGTGCGCTGAGGCAGCGCTGGATGCCATGGACCGGCTGAATGCCGATACCGGCACGAAGTCCAGGGTGGAAGCGTTCATTGAGCAGTACGCAGCACGCGGCCGCTCTCCCGCAGACCAGCGGATCGACGACTGGCGCCGCACCGGCCGGTTCTCGGACCCCGCACAGCGAAAGGAAATCGCCCGATGACGAATCCGGTGTCAGTAAGTTCCGCCACTGGGCTGGGGGATGTGCGTGCCTTCATCGCAGAGGGCCTGGAGCGTGCGCGCCGTCGTACCCACGCGCTCACCGCATGTGACGAGGAGGAGTTGCTCAAGCAGCATTCACCGCTCATGTCCCCGCTGGTCTGGGACCTGGCGCACGTCGGCAGCCAGGAGGAACTATGGCTGGTCCGGGACGTCGGCGGGATGGAGCCGCTTCGCCCGGAGATCGACAGGCTCTACGACGCCTTCGAGCATTCGCGCAGCAGCCGCCCTTCGCTGCCACTGCTGGCTCCCTCGGAGTCCCGGGGTTACCTCGCTGAAGTGCGCTCCAAGACACTGGACATCCTGGACCGGGTCCCGCTGGCAGGGTCACCGCTGCTGGACGGCGGGTTTGCCTTCGGCATGATGATCCAGCACGAGCAGCAGCACGCAGAGACCATGCTGGCCACCCACCAGCTCCGGATCGGCGAACCGGTGCTGCACCCCGTGGATCCGGAGGCCGCGGTGCTGGCCACCGGAGCGGCGCTTCCACCGGAAGTGCGGATTCCGGCCGGATCCTTCACGATGGGCACGTCGGTGGAACCCTGGGCCCTGGACAATGAGCGGCCGGCCCATGAGGTGCACGTTCCCGATTACTGGATCGACACGGTGCCCGTCAGCAACGGCGCCTTTCTGAACTTTCTGGACGACGGCGGGTACTCGAACCCCCACTGGTGGACCGCTGAGGGATGGAGGCATCGCAACGACGACGGCCTGACGGCACCGAAGTACTGGAAGCGGGAGGGCAGCACGTGGTGGCGGACCCGCTTCGGCGTTCTCGAACCGGTTCCCGCGGACGAACCCGTCCAGCATGTGTCCTTCTTCGAAGCCCAGGCCTACGCCCGCTGGGCCGGACGGCGCCTGCCGACCGAGGCAGAGTGGGAAAAGGCCGCACGCCACGACCCCGCCAGCGGCCGCTCCCGTCGCTACCCCTGGGGCGACGAGGATCCCACCCCGAGGCACGCGAACCTGGGCGGAGCATCGCTGCGACCTTCGCCTGTCGGGTCCTATCCCGCAGGAGCATCGGCGCTGGGAGCCCGCCAGCTCATCGGTGACGTCTGGGAGTGGACCTCCAGTGATTTCGGCCCCTACCCGGGATTCCGGGTGTTCCCCTACCGGGAGTACAGCGAGGTTTTCTTCAGCGGAGGCTACAAGGTGCTGCGCGGTGGATCCTGGGCTGTCGACGCCTCGGCCAGCCGGGGAACATTCCGGAACTGGGACTACCCCATCCGGCGCCAGATCTTCACCGGCTTCCGCACCGCCCGCGACAGCACTTCAGGCGAAGGGGCCTGAGAGTGTGCCGTCATCTGGCTTTCCTTGGACCGCCGACATCGCTGGCGACGCTGCTGGCCGCCCCCGATCACGGCCTCCTCCGGCAGTCCTGGTCGCCGCGGTACCAACGCAACGGCACCATGAACGCGGACGGGTTCGGCGTCGGCTGGTACGCCCCGGGGGATCCCGTCCCCGCCCGCTACCGCCGCGCCGTGCCGATGTGGACGGACCAGTCCTTCGCCGACGTGGCACGGGTCACCACCAGTGGAGCAGTGCTGGCTGCGGTGCGGTCGGCCACACCCGGTACGACGCCGGACGAGGCAGCCGCCGCCCCCTACGCATCGGGGAAGTGGCTGTTCAGCCACAACGGACGGATCGACGGCTGGCCCCGCTCCGCGGAGACACTGGCTGCGACGCTGTCTCCGGCCCGGCTCCTTGCCCTCGAGGCCCGGGTTGATTCGGCCCTGCTGTGGGCGCTGGTCCTGGAGCAGCTCGATTTCTCGGACTCCGCGGGCGGACACTCTCCCGCGGAGGCGCTGGCGCGCGTCGTGGCCGACGCGTCGGCCTCCAGCACGGGCAGGTACAACCTGCTCCTGACCGACGGAACCACCATTGCTGCCACAGCTGCCGGTGATACCCTTTTTTGGCGCTCAGATAACAGGGGGACAGTCGTTGCCAGTGAGCCTTCCGACGACGGTCCAGGCTGGCACGAGGTGCCGGATCAGTCCCTGCTGGTAGCCACTTCGCATGGCGTCGAAACAAGCCCGATAATCCCCGCAGAAATGGAGCCAGCACCCAGATGAACCTTTTGACAACGGCGCTTGAGATAGTCCATCACCTCCCTCCGCACTACCTCGAGCGCACGCTGCGCGAAGACGTCCGCGCAGGGCTCACCAAACCGGTGAAAACCCTGCCCCCCAAGTGGTTCTACGACCAGAGGGGCAGCGAACTGTTCGAGCAGATCACGCAGCTTCCCGAGTACTTCCCCACCCGCACCGAGCGCCGGATCCTCGCGGACCATGCAGCGGAGATGGCGGCGGCAAGCCCGGCAGAAACACTTATCGAGCTGGGATCCGGCTCATCGAGGAAGACTCCCCTGCTGCTCGACGCCCTGAAGGACGCCGGACCGCTCCGGAACTATGTTGCCGTCGATGTCAGCGACACAGCCCTGACGGAAGCCAACGGTGAGCTGTCCCGGGATTACCCCGATCTTGCACTGCAGGCTGTCGCCGCGGATTTCGAATCACAGCTGCAGCTTCTCCCGAGGGACGGTCGGCGGATGATCGCTTTCCTCGGTGGAACGATCGGGAACCTCGAGCCGGAGGCTCGGGCAGATTTCCTCGAGCAGGTGAGGGAACTGCTGGGCCAGGAGGGCGGGTCGCTCCTGCTGGGTACGGGCCTGGTGCAGCCGCCGGAGATCCTGATCCCCGCCTACGACGATCCGACGGGCGTGACTGCCGACTTCAACCGGAATGTGCTGCGCGTGCTCAACGCGGAGCTGGAAGCGGATTTCGACGTCAACGCCTTTGAGCACGTAGCGGTGTGGAACGGGGACGAGGAGTGGATCGAGATGAGGCTTCGGGCCACGCGTGCCATGCACGTGCGGCTGCCCGGTGCCGGACTCGAGATCGATTTCAAGCGGGGCGAGGTCCTGCGGACCGAGGTATCCGCGAAGTTCCGCCCCGAGGGCATCGCGGCTGAGCTGGCGGCGGCGCGGCTGACCATCGTGGGGCAGTGGACGGACGAGGACGAACGCTATGCCATGACGCTGGCCGAACCCCTCTAACCCCATCGAGTGCGCAGCAATGACGCCGATCTCGGAAAAAACCGGTAACTGCTGCGCACTGGACGGGGCTATCGGTAACTGCTGCGCACTCGACGGGAAGTTACCCACGCACAAAAGTGGCGCATCCAGCCCCGGGGGTTGGATGCACCACTTTGATGAAGAACCTGATACCGCTGCTCAGCCGGTGCGGCGTGAACCGCCGTCCTCGCCGTCGTCGCCGTACTCCTCGACGTACTTGTCCGCATACTCCGAATAGTCCGGTTCCACGGGTTCGGGAGCTTCAGTACGGCGGTTCGAGGCGCGACCGCTCGGGCCTGTGAGCTCGCGCTGCAGTGCCGTGTAGTCAGTCGCCGGGCTGAAGTACTTCATGTCCCGGGCCTGCTTGGTAGCTTTTGCCTTTTGACGGCCGCGCCCCATGGCGTGACCCCCTTTTTTGCGTCGATCCGGAGGTGGTCACTGGGGCGCAAGGCCCAAGGCTACAGTGAGGCCCCGGAGTATTCGGTCAATTTGTCGTAACCCTAGGTTACATGCTTTCACGGACGCCGGTGCGCCGGGTCCTCAGCCCGTCACGACGGTCACCATGAGGCCCTCATCCGCACCATCGCCGTCGGACCCTCGGCCCCGGTCCACCAGCACGGTGTCGCCGTCGTCGATCCCTCCGGCAAGGATGCCGCGCGCCAGACGGTCCCCGATCTCACGCTGGACGAGGCGCCGCAGGGGCCGAGCCCCGTACGCGGGATCGAAGCCCGTCATCGCCAGCCATTCGCTCGCGGCCGGCGTGACATCGAGCTGGAGCCTGCGGTCCCTGAGCCGGGACGCCAGTGCCTCGACCTGGAGGTTCACGATCCGCGAGAGGTCGTCGAGGCTCAGCGGATCGAACACGATGACGTCGTCGAGCCGGTTGAGGAACTCCGGGCGGAAGCTGGCATTCACGGTGGCCAGGACGGCGGCCCGCTTGGCGTCGTCGTCGAGCATCGGATCGACGAGGAACTGTGACCCCAGGTTCGAGGTGAGCACGAGGATCACGTTCCGGAAGTCCACGGTGCGCCCCTGTCCGTCGGTCAGCCGGCCGTCGTCGAGCACCTGGAGGAGGAGGTCGAAGACCTCGGGGTGGGCCTTCTCCACCTCGTCGAGAAGCACCACGCTGTAGGGACGGCGGCGCACCGCCTCGGTGAGCTGGCCGCCCTCCTCGTACCCGACATACCCGGGAGGAGCCCCGACAAGCCGCGCGACCGAGTGCTTCTCGGAGTATTCGGACATGTCGATGCGGATCATGGCGCGTTCATCGTCGAACAGGAAATCGGCGAGCGCCTTGGCGAGTTCGGTCTTGCCCACGCCGGTCGGGCCGAGGAACAGGAACGAGCCCGTGGGCCGGTCCGGGTCGGAAACCCCCGCGCGTGCGCGCCGCACCGCGTCGGACACCGAGGCGACTGCTCTCCGCTGGCCGATCAGGCGTGCACCGATGGTGTCCTCCATCTGCAGCAGCTTCTGGCTCTCGCCCTGCAGCATGCGCCCGGCAGGGATGCCGGTCCAGGCCGAAATCACTTCGGCGATGTCGGCGGCGCCCACCTCGTCGGCGACCATGAGCTCGGGAGCGCCGTCGGCCTGCTCCTCCGCCTGGGCAGCGTCCAGTTCCCGCTGGACCTGGGGTATCTCGCCGTAGAGGATCCGTGACGCCGTCTCGAGGTCGCCGTCGCGCTGGGCGCGATCGGCCTGCGAGCGCAGGTCATCGAGTGAGGCCTTGAGGTCACCGACCCGGTTGAGGCCGGCCTTCTCCGCCTCCCAGCGGGCGTTGAGTGCACTGAGCTGTTCACTCTTGTCGGCCAGATCGGCACGGAGGGTTTCGAGGCGCTCCAGCGACGCCTGATCCTTTTCGCCCGACAGCGCGAGCGCCTCCATCCGGAGCCGATCGAGCGCACGTTTGAGCTGATCGATCTCCTCCGGCGCCGAGTCGATTTCCATCCGTAGCCGGGACGCCGCTTCATCGACGAGGTCGATGGCCTTGTCCGGGAGCTGACGGCCCGAGATGTAGCGGTGCGACAGCGTAGCCGCTGCCACAAGGGCGGCATCCGCGATGGATACCTTGTGGTGCGCCTCGTACCGTTCCTTGAGCCCCCGCAGAATCCCGATGGTGTCCACGACCGACGGCTCCCCGACGTAGACCTGCTGGAAGCGCCGTTCGAGCGCCGGGTCCTTCTCCACCCGCTCGCGGTACTCATCGAGGGTGGTGGCACCGATCAGGCGCAGCTCACCGCGCGCGAGCATCGGCTTGAGCATGTTCCCGGCGTCCATGGACCCTTCGGAAGCACCCGCGCCGACCACGGTGTGCAGCTCGTCGATGAACGTCACCACCTGGCCGTTCGCTGAGCGGATCTCCTCCAGCACTGCCTTCAGCCGCTCCTCGAACTCACCGCGGTACTTGGCGCCGGCCACCATCGAGCCGAGGTCGAGGCTGATGAGGGTTTTGCCCCGCAGGGACTCCGGAACGTCTCCGGCCACCATGCGCTGTGCCAGGCCCTCGACGACGGCGGTCTTGCCGACGCCCGGTTCGCCGATCAGCACGGGGTTGTTCTTGGTGCGCCGGCTCAGCACCTGGACCACCCGGCGGATCTCGGCGTCGCGGCCGATGACGGGATCCAGCTTGCCCGACCGGGCGATCTCCGTGAGGTCCACACCGAACTTCTGCAGCGCCTGGAAAGTGTTCTCGGGATCGGGCGAGGTGACGCGGCGGTCGCCCCGGACGCCGGGAAGCGCCGCCGCAAGGGCGTCACGGGAGATTCCCGCCCCGCGGAGAATGATGCCCGCCGGTCCGGGATCTGCGGCGAGACCCAGCAGCAGGTGCTCGGTGGAGACGAACTGGTCGCCGAGCGACTCCGCTTCCTGCTGCGCCGCCGCCACCATCTGCAGGGAGCCCCGCGAAAACTGCGGCTGCGCCACGGAACTGCCCGACGACGCCGGCAACGCCTTGATGGCCGAACTCGCCTGGACGCTGATGTCATCGGGGCCCGCGCCCGCGGCCTTGAGGAGCGCCACGGCGACGCCGTCGCGCTGGTCCATCAGGGCTTTCAGGAAATGAGGCGTGTCCACCTGCGGGTTGCCTGCGGTGGAAGCGTTCATTGCCGCAGCTGAGAGCGCTTCCTGGCTCTTGGTCGTGAATTTGGTGTCCACAGCACTGTCCCTTTCTGATGGACGGCCGCCCGACCGTCCACGGATCGTTAACTTGAGTGTATTCCACTCAAGTCTGATCCGCAGTGCATCCTCCCCCGCTTCGCTCAGGGCGAAGCACCGCACACCAGGCACCAGCCTGTGAGGGCCGTCACCCGTTTCGGGGCGCCCGGGGTCCGGCAGGTAGTGTTGATGGTCCCCTCCGCGCCATAGCTTTGCGCCGATTTCCTGCGTAAAATTTTTGCACCAATGCCCCGCTTTGCCCGTTGGGGTTGCTATCAGCGTGGCATCAATCGATCCGAGGGAAGACATGAGCCAATCAACGAAAGCACCACCGGGCGCTTCGACTCCGGCGGAGCCCGAAAAGACCCCGGGCAAGACGCAGGTCAACAAGACGGTCTTTCTCGGCTCCGCGGCCGGCATCCTCGCCATCACCCTGTGGGCCATCGTCTCGCCCGAGAGTGCCGCGGCCGTCATCGGCTCCATCGTCGGATGGGTGTCCGTCAACCTGGGTTGGTACTACTTCCTCATCGTTACCCTAGTGGTGATCTTCGTCCTCGTCGTGGCGCTGACGAGGGTCGGCAAGACGAAGCTGGGTCCCGACCATTCCAAACCCCAGTTCAGCATGTTCACCTGGGCGTCGATGCTGTTCGCGGCGGGAATCGGCATCGACCTGATGTTCTTCTCCGTCTCCGAACCCATCACGCAATACCTCGCCCCGTCCCAGGGTGATGGCGGAACCACCGAGACGGCACGCCAGGCGATGGTCCTCACGCTGTTCCACTACGGCATCACCGGCTGGGCCCTGTACGCACTCATGGGCCTTGCCCTCGGCTACTTCGCCTACCGCCAGAACCTCCCCCTCAGCATCCGCAGCGCGCTGTACCCCATCTTCGGCAAGAAGGTAGACGGCGGCCTCGGCGACGCCGTGGACATCGCAGCCCTGCTCGGCACCATTTTCGGGATTGCGACCTCCCTCGGCATCGGCGTGGTCCAGCTCAACTACGGGCTCACCGTCATGTTCGGGCTGCCCGAGAACCTCGCCGTGCAGACCGGCCTCATCGTCGTGGCAGTCCTCATGGCCACCGTCTCCGTGGTCTCCGGCGTGGAGAAGGGGATCCGGCGGCTCGCGGAACTCAACGTCATCCTCGCACTCGGCTTGATGCTGTTCATCCTGATCACCGGCAAGACGAGCTTCCTGCTGGACGGAATCATCCAGAACACCGGTGATGTCCTCAGCCGCTTCCCGGGCATGACCCTCGACACCTTCGCCTACGACCGCCCCGATGCCTGGCTCAGCGGCTGGACCCTGTTCTTCTGGGCCTGGTGGATCGCCTGGGCTCCCTTCGTCGGGCTGTTCCTGGCACGGATCTCCCGCGGCAGGACCATCCGCCAGTTCGTCCTCGGCACCATGATCGTTCCCTTCGCCTTCATCCTGCTGTGGATCTCCGTCTTCGGCAACAGCGCCCTCGACCTCGTCATGGGTGGCAATGCGGACTTCGGCGAGACCGCGATGAACCAGCCGGAGCGCGCGTTCTATGGACTGCTGGAGCAGTACCCGGCCGCTCCGCTGCTGGTAGCAGTCGCAACCTTCACCGGCCTGCTGTTCTACGTCACCTCCGCCGATTCCGGCGCACTCGTGATGTCCACCTTCACGTCCCGCCTGAAGGACGCCGACTCCGACGGCCCCAAGTGGCTCCGCATCTTCTGGGCTGTGGCCACCGGCCTGTTGACCCTGGCCATGCTGACGGTCGGCGGCGTTCCGACACTGCAGAACGCCACCATCATCATGGGACTCCCCCTGTCGATCCTGCTGCTGTTCATCATGCTGGGGCTCTACAAGGCCCTCCGCGTGGAGAACTCGCTGATCGACAGCTACCGCTCAAGCCTTCCCGGCATCATCTCCGGGCGCGCGAACGAGGGCCGGGGCGGGCGGAACTGGCGGCAGCGCCTCGCCCGCGCCATGTCCTATCCCGGGCCTGCCCGGGCCAACCACTTCGTCGACACCGTGGCGCAGCCGGCCCTGCAGGAAGTCCATGACGAGCTGGCGGCCCAGGGCGCCGACGTCTCCCTGACCACCGGCATGGTGGAGGCCTGCGGCATCCGCCACGTCGACCTGCAGGTCAGCCTCGGCGATGAGCGGCCCTTCAAGTACCAGATCTACCCCGTGCAGTACGACACGCCGTCCTTCGCAACCGAGAACGCCGCGGCGGACGCGAAGTACTACCGGATGGAGGTCTTCTCGCTCGAGGGCAGCCACAGCTACGACCTCGCCGGCTACACCGCGGAACAGGTCATCACCGACGTGCTGGACCACTACGAGACACACCTCGAGTTCCTGCATCTCAACCGCGCAGTGCCCGGCAATACGGCACTCGCCGAGGACCAGAGCGCCAAGGACAACTGGGCGTCGGACTTCCCGCACCAGGAGGAGATCAAGTGAGTACAGCAACACTGTTCATCGGCGGCGCATGGGTGCCGGCGTCCGACGGCGGCACCCGCACCATTTCCTGCCCGGCCGACGGCGGACACGTCGGGACCGTCTCCGAAGGCACGAGGGACGACGCCGAGCGCGCCATCGCGGCAGCACGCCGGTCCTTCGACTCGGGCGAGTGGTCCTCCGTGCCCGCTCCGCAGCGGGGCGACTTCCTCCTGAAGGTGGCGACGGAACTGCGCGCCCGGAAGGACGAGTTCGCCCGTGCCGAGACCCTGGACACGGGCAAGCGCCTGGTCGAGAGCGAAATCGACATGGACGACATTGCCGACTGCTTCGCCTACTTCGGCAAGCTGGCCGGTCAGAATGCAGGGCGCATCGTCGATGCCGGGAACAACAGTGTGGTGAGCCGGATCGCCTACGAACCCGTCGGGGTCTGCGGGCTTATCTCCCCATGGAACTACCCTCTCCTGCAGGCCGCCTGGAAGATCGCGCCGGCCATCGGAGCGGGCTGCTCCTTCATCCTGAAGCCCAGCGAGCTGACCCCGCACACGGCCATCCTGATGATGGACCTCCTCGACTCGCTGGGGCTCCCCAAAGGCGTCGCGAACCTGGTGCTGGGGGCCGGTGCGGTGGTGGGGGCTCCCCTGTCCGAGCATCCCGACGTCGACATGGTGTCCTTCACGGGCGGCCTGGAAACCGGCAAGCGGATTGCCGCCGCGGCGTCGGGCACCATCAAGAAGGTGGCGCTGGAGCTGGGCGGCAAGAATCCCAACATCGTGTTCGCCGACGCCGATTTCGACTCCGCACTCGACAACGCGCTCAACGCCGCTTTCGTCCACTCAGGCCAGGTGTGCTCCGCCGGTGCCCGGCTCCTCGTCGAGGAACCCATCGCCGAGCGATTCGTCACCGAACTGGTCCGGCGCACCCGGGACATCCGCCTCGGCGGGCCCTTCGACGAACTCGCCGAAGCGGGTCCCCTGATTTCGGCCGCCCACCGCGACAAGGTCACCGCCTACGTCCGGAAGGGCGTCGACGAGGGCGCGCGGCTGCGCTGCGGTGGAACCTGGGGCGAAGGTGAGCTCGAGAAGGGTTTCTACTACCTGCCCACGGTGCTGGACCAGGTGGCCCGCGGTTCGTCGGTCCTTGTCGATGAGGCCTTCGGACCCGTCGTCACCGTGGAGACCTTCAACGGCGAGGACGAGGCGGTGGAGCTCGGCAATGACACTTCCTACGGCCTCGCCGGTGCCGTCTGGTCCCAGGACGCCGGCAAGGGCCAGCGCGTCGCTGCGCGCCTGAGGCACGGGACCATCTGGATCAACGACTTCCACCCGTACCTCCCGCAGGCGGAGTGGGGCGGGTTCGGCCACTCCAGCATCGGCCGCGAACTCGGGCCCACGGGATTCGCCGAATACCAGGAAGCCAAGCATATCTACCACAACATCGAGCCCGTGGTCACCGGCTGGTTCGAGGCACGCGTGAAGGAGGAGTCGGCATGAGCGGACTGCACCAGACCGAATTCGACTACATCGTCGTCGGCGGAGGCTCTGCGGGAGCCGCCGTGGCCGCACGCCTCAGCGAGGACCCGGCAGTGGAGGTCGCGCTCGTCGAGGCGGGCCCCGACGACCGTGGACTGGATGTCATCCTGCGGCTGGACCGCTGGATGGAACTGCTGGAATCCGGCTACGACTGGGACTACCCCATCGAGCCGCAGGAGAACGGCAACTCCTTCATGCGCCACGCCCGGGCCCGGGTCATGGGCGGCTGCTCGAGCCACAATTCGTGCATCGCCTTCTGGGCTCCCCGCGAGGACATTGACCAGTGGGAGCGCGAATTCGGGGCCACAGGGTGGAACTCCGACACCGCCTACGCGCTGTACCAGCGGCTGGAGACCAATGAGGACGCCGGACCGGACGCGCCCCACCACGGCAACAGCGGGCCCGTGCACCTCATGAACATCCCCGCCCATGACCCGTCGGGCCGCGCCCTCCTCGAAGCCTGCGCGCAGGCCGGCATCCCGAACGCCAGATTCAACACCGGCGAAACCGTCATCAACGGGGCGGGCCTGTTCCAGATCAACCGGCAGGCTGACGGCACCCGGGCGTCGTCGTCGGTGTCCTACATCCACCCCATCCTGGACCGGGCGAACTTCACGCTGCTCACCGACCTGCGGGCGCGTGAACTGCGCATCGACGCCGGGAACCGATGCACGGGCGTCGACGTCGTCGAGGGGGCATTCGGCCGTACCTCCGCGCTGACGGCTCGCGCCGAAGTGATCGTCTCGGCCGGTGCCATCGATTCGCCGAAGCTGCTGATGCTCTCCGGGATCGGACCCGCCGGGCACCTCACGGAGCGCGGCGTCGCTGTGCGGGTGGACTCCCCCGGTGTAGGCGAGCACCTGCAGGACCACCCGGAAGGCGTGATCCAGTGGGAGGCGAAACAACCGATGACGGGAACCTCCACCCAGTGGTGGGAGATCGGCATCTTCACCACCACCGAGGAGGGCCTCGACCGCCCCGACCTGATGTTCCACTACGGTTCGGTGCCGTTCGACATGCACACGCTGCGCCAGGGCTACCCCACCACCGACAACGGCTTCTGCCTCACCCCCAACGTCACCCACGCGCGGTCGCGCGGCACGGTGAAGCTGCGCAGCCGGGACTTCCGCGACAAGCCGATGGTGGATCCCCGGTACTTCACGGACCCCCATGACATGCGCGTCATGGTCGCCGGGATCCGGAAGGCCCGCGAGATCGTCGCGCAGCCGGCCATGGCCGAATGGGCGGGCGAGGAACTGTACCCGGGGAAGGACGTCCAGACGGATGAGCAGATCCAGGACTACATCCGGCGCACCCACAACACCGTGTACCACCCGGCGGGCACGGTGCGGATGGGTTCCCCCGATGACCCCCTGTCACCGCTTGATCCGCAGTTGCGTGTGAAGGGGATCCGGGGGCTGCGCGTCGCAGATGCCTCGGTGATGCCTGAACTCACCACCGTCAATCCGAACATCACCACCATGATGATCGGCGAGCGCTGTGCCGACCTCATCAGGCAGGACCGCGCCGCCGCGCTCCAGAGCAGCGGCGCCGGTGCCGCGGACAGTTCTGCGTCCGGCTGACCGGATGATCTCCCGCCCGCAACGCCTGCAGACGGGTTAGCGCAGAAGAAGGTTCCCCATCGGCCATAATGGCCTGATGGGGAACCTTCGTCGCGTCAACGCCGTTGTGGGCACTGCCGTGCTTGCCGCCACACTGTCGGGGTGCACCACCAGCGGGCCCACCGCGGAGGATGCCGCGCGGGAACTGGCCGACGGGCTCGCACTGCTCGATGTCTCCGGATCCGCCTTCACCGCTGAAGAAGCGCAGGATGTCACGACCGACCTCGGCACCATCACCGAGGCGCTGGATCCCCTCCGCCCGCAGGTCGCCGTGGCGTCGGTGGAATCCACGGGCGACGACGCCGCCACCGCACGCCTGAACTACACCTGGGACGTGGACGCCTCCGACGTCGACTGGACGTACTCGACGACGGCGCAACTGATGCGCGTGGACGACGAGTGGCAGGCGGTCTGGGACCCCGCACTCCTCGTGCCGGAACTTCAGGTCGACGAGCGCCTGACGATGGCCACAACGCAGGCGGAGCGGGCAGGAATCACCGGTGCCGGCGGTGAGGCCATCGTGACGGAACGGCCCGTGGTCCGGGTGGGCATCGACAAGATGCAGGTCCCGGAGCCGGAGCAGCCCGCAGCGGCCACTGCACTCGCGGAGCTCGTGGGGATCGATCCCGCTGCGTACACCGAGCAGGTGGCCGCCGCTGGCGCGGAGGCGTTCGTGGAGGCCATCGTGCTCCGCGATGACGCCTCCAGGACAGTGACCGATGAGCAGATCGAGGCAATTCCCGGAACGCTCGTCCAGGCCGACACTCTTGCTCTCGGGCCCACTCGCACGTTCGCGCGGGAACTTCTCGGGTCCGTGGGTCAACCGAGTGCGGAACAGATCGAATCGTCGGAGGGTGCCCTCACCGCCGGAGAAATCGCAGGGTTGTCGGGCCTGCAACTGCAGCACAACGACCAGCTGGCAGGAACGCCGGGCCTCGAGATCTCAGCGATGCCCAGCGATGGGGCGGGACCCCGCCAGCTCTTCGAAAAGGCACCCGTGGAGGGCACACCGCTGGCCATCACCCTTGAGCCGGCCCTGCAGACGCTGGCGGAGCAGGTCCTGGCCGAGGAGCCGTCGGCGTCGTCGATCGTAGCCCTCCGCCCCAGCTCCGGGGAGATCCTCACTGTGGCGAACGGACCCGGAAGCGAGGGCCTGCAGACAGCACTCCTGGGTCAGTACCCGCCGGGCTCCACCTTCAAGGTGGCCACGAGCCTGGCGTTGCTCCGAGAGGGCTTCACCCCCGAGACACCGACGGAGTGCTCTGCGGAACTCACCGTCGAAGGCCGCGCCTTCACCAATGCCAGTACCTACCCGGCGCAGTTCGTGGGAACCATCCCCCTGCTCCAGACCTTCGCGCAGTCCTGCAACACCGGCTTCATCTCGAACCGCGACATCGTCTCGCAGCCGGAATTGGCCGCAGCGGCAGCTGATCTCGGCATCGGCGTGGAATCCGCCGTCGGGCTTCCTGCATTCTTCGGGGCGGTGCCCGCCGAAGCCGAGGGCACCGCGCACGCCGCCGCCATGATCGGCCAGGGCGAAGTGCTGGTGTCGCCGCTCGCACTTGCCACCATGGCCGCCAGTGTCGGCAACGGTGCCCGCGTCACCCCGACGCTGCTGGCAGCGGGGCAGGACGAGGGGCAGCCGCCGTCGTCCTCCGCCCCGCCGTCCCCGTCGGGTACACCCGGGGACGCTCCGGCTCCCAGCTCACTCACGCCGGAGGAAGCCGCGACGCTGCGCACCCTGATGGCCGCTGTCGTCGCCGAGGGCGGCGCCCAACTCCTCAGTGACATCCCCGGAGAGCCGGTCCTCGCGAAAACAGGAACCGCCGAGTTCGGCAGCGAGGACCCGCCGCGCACCCACGCGTGGATCGTCGCGCTGCAGGGCGACCTCGCGGTGGCGGTCTTCGTGGAAGAGGGAGAGCTGGGTTCGACGTCCGGCGGGCCGCTTCTGGAAGCATTCCTGCGGGGAGCCGCAGGCTAGGAATGTGCCGACAGTTCACTGACCGACGACATGGGGGTTCCACAGCGACGTGACATTGATAGGCCGCATCCGTACGCGGATGCATTCCAGCTCATCCCGGTAAGCCCTCAGAAAGGGTCGTAGTGGATTTTTCCTTCGTACCGTTCGTCATCGGTGCAATCGTTCTTCTCGTTCTCCTCGTCCTCGTTGCCATCCTCGCGAAGATGGCACTCCATATCGCCAGTCCGGACCAGGCGCTCATCATCTCCTCGCGCGACAGCAAGGGACAGCCCGACCCCGACAGCCAGCGCGTGGTCTTCGGCCGCGTCTTCATCAACCCGTTCTCGCAGCGGGCCTATCCCCTGTCCCTCGCGTCCCGGCAGGTCTCGCTGAAGATCGAGGGCATCTCCCTCAACGGCATCAAGCTGCACCTCACCGGTGTTGCCCAGGTCAAGGTCGGCGGCGACGCCGACTCCGTCCGTAAGGCCGCGCAGCGTTTCCTGAACCAGCAGGACGCCATCGACCACTACACGCAGGAAACGCTCTCCGGCTCCTTGCGCTCGATCGTCGGCACCCTGACGGTGGAGTCGATCATCCGCGATCGCGCAACCTTCGCCAAGAGTGTCAAGGAGGAAGCCGAACATTCGATGCACAACCAGGGTCTGGAGATCGACACCTTCCAGATCCAGTCGGTGGACGATGATTCCGGCTACCTGAAGAATCTCGGCCGGCCCGAAGCCGCGCTCGCCGAGCGGAACGCGAAGATTGCCGAAGCGCGCTCCGTACAGGAGTCCGAGCAGGCCCGCGCGATCTCCGACGAGCAGGTGGCGCTGGCGCAGCAGCAGCTGATCATCCGCCGGGCCGAGCTGAAGGAGGAAGCCGACGCCCGTCAGGCACGGGCCGACGCCGCCGGACCGCTCGCCCAGGCCGAGCAGAACGAACAGGTGATCATCCGCGAACAGCAGGTGGCCCAGCGTCGCGCCGAACTGCGCGAGCGTGAGCTCGACACCGAGGTGCGCAAGCCCGCCGATGCTGAGAAGTACCGGCTGATCCAGCAGGCCGACGCGAAGCTCGAGGAACGACGGCGTGCCTCCGAGGCCACCGAGATCGAAGCCCGGGTCGAGCTCGCCAAACGGAAACTGAGTGCCGAGGGTGACCGCGTGGCTGCTGAAGCCGATGCCGCGGCGGATACCGCCCGCGGTAACGCCGCAGCCGCCATCAACGAGGCCAAGGGCCGTGCTGATGCAACGGTCATCAGCACGCGAGGTAATGCGGAGGCCGTCTCGACCGAGGCCAAGGGCAAGGCGGAAGCTGCCGGTATCGCCGCACAGGCCGAGGCATACCAGAAGTTCAACCAGGCGGCGATCCTCAGCAAGGTCCTCGAGGTGCTTCCGGCCATGGCCCGCGAGGTCGCGGCTCCCATGTCCGCGATCAAGAACATGACGGTGGTTTCCAGCGACGGCGCAAGCCAGCTGAGCAAGAATGTCTCGAGCGGCGTTCACCAGACCACGCAGATGATCAAGGACACCACGGGCCTGGACATCATCTCGCTGCTGGGAGATGCCCTCAGAAATGCCAACCCCGCCGGGCGGAACGCCCCGACCGGATCCTCCCCCACGGGCTCCTCCGCTGCTGCGCCGTCGGACAGTGGTCATGCCGGAGCTGATTCCTGACCAGCAGGGGCTGTTCAGAGTCGTCCTCGGACACACCAACAGCGGTGTCGACGGGTTGATGGGGAAATAACGCACACGCCCGGCTGGGGAGATCCAGCCGGGCGTGTGCCGATCAGGTGGGACCCGGCGCGCTTCTTGAGGAAAAACAGAACTTCCGTGCAAGCGGCCCTTGAGGGCGGGAGCCCATCCTTGAGAGAACGGTTCGGCCGCAAGGCCCGGAGGAGAGGCAGGTGACCATGCAGCACGAACAGACCCTGGACGCTCTCGATTTCGCCGGCCTGACCGTCGGTGAAGTGTGGCTCCATTACGTGAATATGGGCGGCGACATCGGCGAGACCGAAGTGGACGCCTACCTCCACGGAATGATGCCACTCCCCGCCGGCGAACGGAACTGCGTGTCCCAGGCAGTGAACGAGCTGATCGACGACGCCGCGGGCGGGCACCTTTCAGCCGGGTGCCGTGCGCCCTACAGCGTCAATCATTCGCCCATCAGGGAAGCGCTACTTCCTGCGACGAAGCAGGACTGTTCACCGCAGTACGAGGGCAGGTGCAGCGTGAGGTCGGAGAACGGGTAGCCGAAGCTGCATCGCGAGCGTCCGGCAGGTGGGCCAAATTGGGTGCCGGTTGTCACGCTTTCCCGCAGTATGACACCTGGCACGAGAGTGCTCTCCTGGAGCATCTGGCACGCTCTGCCGCCACGGAAGACCGGAACTCCTCCTCAGTCATCCTTCTCGCGGACCCGTGAGGAGTTCGATCAGGCACTGCACGGTTGTGGTGGCTGATGCGAGGTCGGCCCCTTCGGCGAGAATCCGCAGCAGGGCTCCATCGATGACGGCGAGCAGGACGCCGCCTGCGGCCTCGATGTCCCGGTATGGTACCG
The DNA here is from genome assembly GCF_000520555.1 of Arthrobacter sp. Br18. Lineage (GTDB taxonomy): Bacteria > Actinomycetota > Actinomycetes > Actinomycetales > Micrococcaceae > Arthrobacter_D. The sequence goes on from NZ_KI914853.1 coordinate 33,886, forward strand.
CCGGTCCGGCGTGAAGGCGCAGGGTATCCGTGAGCAGCGCTTCGATCCGCGAGTCGTACGCGGCGATAACGGCCCTGAGCTGCGGCTGGCGGGCGGCTTCGACGTAGCGTTCGTAAAGGCTCAGCAACGCTGTTCTATCCACGTCCGCCGAACCCACTGGAACCGGCGCGGCGACGCGGATCAGGGCCTCCGCCAGCGCTTCAGCGTCCCGAATCGGTGTATCCAACTTCCTGACTTCGTGCCGCGCCTTCTCAAGCCAGTCCTTCGCCAGGTAATGAACGGTTTCGGCAAGCAGATCGTCGAGCGATGCGAAGTAGTAGGTCGTGGCGGCCAGCGGCAGGTCCGCGTACTGGGCGACGGCGCGGTGACTGACTGCTGCAAAACCTCGCTGCATGATCAGCTTCCCGGCAGCCTCGAGAAGCAGTTGCCTTCGGCGTTCGCCTCGCACCGACGTCTTTCGCTGCGCGTCCCTCACCGCGCCCATGTCAGTGCGTACTACTGGAAAGTTGCAGACCGACAACGCCAGCGACCACGAGAACAATGGACACCAGTTTGAGCGTATCCGTGGACTCGCCCAGGTAGATCATTCCGAAGACGGCCGTGCCGACTGCGCCGATACCAGTCCACACCGCGTAAGCGGAACCGACCGGCAGGGTCCGGAGACCGATGCTCAGGAGAGTGAAGCTCCCCGCGGCGAACACCAGGAACAGCACACTCGGTAAGAGTCGAGAGAATCCCTCGCTGTACTTCAGCGAGACAGCGAATCCGGTCTCCAACAGCCCGGCTATCACGATCAGCACCCACGCCATGATTCGCTCCTCACCTGTACGTCATCCTGGTGGACCTATAGTTGGTACGATCGTACCAACTATAGGTCCACCAGTCCTCACCATCAAGCCTTCGTTGGAAATGTCCTCCCCGCGACGAGTCCCGACTCACAGGGCTCACTGCATTCGGCGGATTACTCGAGGTCGACGTTCAGTCTTAATGTCATGACAAATTACATTTCGGCTCCAAGCCAAGCAGCGGGAAAATTACGGCGATCCTCATCGACGATGTCCTTCTCTGCACCTCTGGGGTAGTGTGGAACCAGTTGTTTGTCCGGTCAAATCGATGCACTCTCAGGCATGAGGTCGAATCGAAGCTCACCGCACTGTCACGGAGGAGGATCAATGAACTCGTTGAGGCTCGACATCGATCGCTCCTCGCCGGTGCCTCTCTACCATCAGGTAGCTCAGGGGATCGAAGCCGCCATCCGCACGGGCGCCCTTGCCCCCGGAAGCAAGCTGGACAACGAGATAGATCTGGCGGCGCAACTCAGCCTGTCCCGGCCCACCATGAGGAAGGCCATGGACGAGCTGGTCCGGTCGGGACTTCTGGTACGCAAGCGGGGCGTGGGCACCCAGGTGGTGGCCAGCCAGGTGCGACGCCACCTCGAGCTGTCCAGCCTCTTCGACGACCTTCAGCACTCCGGCAGCAAGCCGGGCAGCGATGTGCTGTCGTTCGCCCATCTGGCCGCCGATGACTCCGTCCGGGAGGCCCTGGCTCTGCTGACGGGCGCGAAGGTGTACCACCTCGTACGTCTCCGGCGGGNNNNAAAAAGCCGCTGGCACTCATGGAGAACTGGGTGCGCGACGACGTCGCCGAGCTCAGTGAGAAAGCCCTCGTGGACCGGGGACTGTATGAGATCCTCCGGTCCGCGGGCGTGAACTTCCGCCTGGCACAGCAGCGCATCGGTGCGCGCACCTGCGACGACTACGAGGCAGGTCTGCTCGACATCGCGCCGGCGTCCGCGCTCCTGACGATGGACCGGACAGCGATCGACGATACCGGCCGGAACATCGAGGTGGGCCACCACGTCTACCGCGCCGATTCCTACAGTTTCGAAACGACCCTGGTCAACCGCTGAGAGAGGCTTCACCAATGGCTCGATGGGTATATCCGCTGGGATCGGCGAAGGCGGACGGCTGGCAGGTGTCCCTCGGTTCCGCTGGATCAGGGACGCCTGTTGACGGCTGGCACCACACGGGACTTCGGGTTGCTCTCCTGGCTGCCGGCGGCTCGGTGGAGCTCCCGGCGGAACCTGAGGAACGCATCGTGGTGCCGTTGAGCGGATCCTTCACCGTGAGCGCAGGAGGCCGGGACCATGATCTCGACGGACGCCCCTCGGTCTTTTCCGGGCCGTCGGACGTGCTGTACTCGGGCACGAAGGAACCGGTGAGGATCAGTTCCCGCGACGGCGGCCGGGTTGCCGTGGCCACGGCCCCGGCGCGAACGAGATACCCCGTCCGGCTGCTGAAGGCCGCTGACATCCCGGTCGAGCTGAGGGGTGCCGGCAACGCTTCACGGCAGGTGCATAATTTCGGAACACCGGGTGCCCTCGAGGCTGACCGCTTCATCGTCTGTGAGGTCCTCACGCCTGCGGGCAACTGGTCCTCCTACCCTCCCCACAAGCATGACGAGGAGAAGGACGGGGAAACGAACCTGGAGGAGATCTACTACTTCGAGACGCAGGTGGCGAGGGATTCCCCGGCTCCCGGCGCGACCGACGCCATCGGGTATCAGCGGGTCTATGCCTCGGACGAGAGGCCGATCGATGTGACAGCGGAGGTGCGCACGGGCGACGTCGTCCTGGTCCCCTACGGCTGGCACGGTCCGGCGATGGCCGCTCCCGGCTATGATCTGTACTACCTCAACATCATGGCCGGTCCGGGTGCGGTCCGCGAGTGGCTGATCAGCGACGACCCGCACCACGGCTGGGTCCGCGGCACCTGGGATTCCCAGGAGATCGACCCGCGGCTGCCGTTCACACGCTGAGTCTGAATTCGTGCTCGAGCTCCTCGAGCGACTTGTTCCGTGTCTCGGGAATGAACTTCCGTGCGAAAAGGATGGCTCCGATCCCCAGCACCACGAAGACGAAGAACGTGGTGGAAATACTGAGCGCCGCGACGAGGATGGGAAAGCTGAAGCTCACCGCGAAGTTGACCATCCACAGGACGAAGACGGACACCCCCATACCCATTCCGCGGATCTTCAGCGGGAAGATCTCGGACAGCATCAACCAGGTGACCGGTGAGATGGCTCCCTGCTGGAACGCAAGGAACGTCACGGTCAGGGAGAGAATCACGAAGCCGCGTGCGGTTCCCTCGGGAAGGATGAGGGAGAAGATCCCGATCAGGAGCAGGGCCGACGTCGTTCCGATCTGCCCGACGAGGAGCATGGGGCGGCGTCCCACCCGGCCGAGCAGCCAGATACCGACAAAGGTCGCCAGGACCGAGATGACGCCGTTGGCGATATTGGCGGTGAGCGCGGCCTCGGTACCGAAACCGGCATCCGTCAGGATCTGGGTGCCGTAGTACATGATCGAGTTGACGCCGGTGATCTGCTGGATCACGGCCAGTCCGATGCCGACCACGAACACGCGCTTCAGCCACGGTTCGCTGAGATCCTTGAAGGTTCCCATCTTGGCTTTGTAGTCCTCGACCGCGAGGGCCTTGACCTCCTCGAATTCCTTCCGTGCAACCTCCTTTTCGCGGATCTGCTGCAGCACGGAGTGCGCCTCACCGAAGTTGCCGATGGACGCGAGCCAGCGGGGGCTCTCGGGCACGAAATGCATGCCGATCCACAGCCCGATGGCGGGCAGGGTGGCGATCACCAGCATCCAGCGCCAGACGCCGTCGGTGTCGCCGAAGAAGTTTCCGAGGAACGCGTTGGTGGTGAAGGCCAGCAGTTGCCCGGTGACAATCATCAGTTCGTTGCGGGTCACCATCTGGCCGCGCCTCGCCGCCGGTGAAAGCTCGGCGAGGAAGATCGGCACCATGACCGACGCGCCGCCGACGGCCAGACCCAGCACCAGGCGCGAGGCAACCATGACGATGACGTCGGGCGCCAGCGATGCACCGAGTGTTCCCACGAGGAAGATGACGGCCAGGACGATGATCATGCGGCGTCGGCCGTATTGGTCTGCAAGCCGTCCGCCGAGGACGGCTCCGAACGCCGCCCCGAAGACGAGGGAACTCGCCACCAGTCCCTCGGTGAACGGCGTGAGGGACAGGTCCTCCTCCATGAACGGCAACGCGCCGTTGATGACTCCGGTGTCGAAGCCGAACAGGAGGCCGCCGAGGGTTGCAATCCAGGTGACCCTCCGCAGGAACCGATCCTGCCTGGTGTTCCCCGGTTTCCCTTCGGCGACACCCGCGGCCGGGATGGGCGTGGTGCTCATGGCTGGCTCCGCTCCTGCTTGGCCTTCGCGATGAAGGCGTTCATGGCGTCGAGCTGGTACCGGGACACTTCCGCGGCGTTCTCGTTCTCGGCGAAGACGCTGGAGACCATCACCGTGTCCTCCCTGTCGAAGAAGCCCAGACTGTTCAGCCCGCCGAAGAAGCCGCCCCAGTCGACGTCGCCGTCGCCGATCTTCAGGTGCTGGTGCACCCGGACCGAGTTTCCCGGCGGATTGGTGATGTAGCGGAGACCGGTCGAGGCCGTGTGGTCCATGGTGTCGGCGACGTGCACGAGCCTCAGGGTGTTCACTGCGGCCTGCAGGATGTCCTGCATGGGGTGGCCCATGTGGAAGGAGTGGCACGCGACGTACACGAAACCGATGTTGGGTGAGTTGAGCCCCCGGATCACGCGCAACGCTTCCAACCCGTCTTCGACGAAGTCGTCGGGATGAGGATCGATGCGGACGTCGATTCCCTCACGCTCGATGACCGGGAGCAGTTCCTCCATGGACCGGTAGAACGCGTCCTCCGACCTCTCCGCCAGCTCGGGGCGGCCGGTGAACTCGGTGCTCATCACGTCCACTCCCAGGTCCACTGCGATCTCGATGGCCCTCTTCCACTTGCGGACGGCGGCCACCCGTTCCTCCTCGTCAGGCGAGGCCCACCGGAGCACGGGGAGGATCGAGGCGATACCGACTCCCGCGTCCCGACAGGCCCTGCGTAACTCCGCCACGAGGGCGTCGTCGGCCTTCGGATGGCGGAAGAAGGGGAGGAAGTCGGGATGCGGGGTCAGCTGCAGGTGCTCATACCCGAGGTCGGCCACGAGTCGGGGGAACTCGAGCAGCCGGTGCGTGCTGTGGAACGGGGTGGGATCGAGCGCAGTCTTCATGGAGTCTCCAGGTATCGCTTGCGACGGGTGGGCGTGCTAGCTGTAGAGGGCAGGCTTCTCCTCCAGCTTCACCGAAACTTTTCCACCGGTCCGCTGTGCCTCGACACCCGCTTCGCAGCACGCGGCCGTCGCGTACCCGTCCCAGGCGGACGGGCCGCCGATCTCGCCGCGTGCCGCAGCATCGACCCAGGACTGCACCTCGACGTCGTACGCAGCGCCGAACCGCTCCTCGAAGCCGGGCGACACCCGGCCGCCCCAGCGTCCGGCGGTGCGGACGTACGGGCCGGTGTCCCGACCGATGTCGACGATTCCGTCCTCGAAGGACGCCTGGGTGGAGACCTGGTAGCCGAACTTCGCGTTGACGTAGATCTCGACGTCGGCGAGGACACCCGATTCCGTCTCGAGGAGCACGTGCTGGGGATCGTGCTGCCCCGTCGGCGCATTGCTGGTCGGCTTGCCCAGGCGAACCTGCACCGACGTGATCTCCTCGCCCGTCAGGAACCGGATGACGTCGAACTCGTGGACCACCGAATCGTGAATGAGCATCTCGTTGCTGAAGCCCTCCGGTGTTGCCGGATTGCGGTGCGCGCAGTGCAGCATCAGCAGTTCGCCCAGCCCGCGGTCCCGGACCACGGCGCCGAGCTGCCGGTATTCCTCGTCGAAGCGGCGCATGAAACCGACCTGGATGCGCTGGTGTCCCAGTTCTCTCTCGGCCTGCACCACGCGCCAGGCGGACTCGGCGTCGGGTGTCAGCGGTTTCTCGCACAGCACCGGAAGGTTCTTCCCGAGGGACTGGAGGAGGATGTCCTCGTGCAGGAAGCCGGGCGTGGCGATCAGGACGGCATCCACCCCGGGCAGCGCCAGCGCTTCCCCGGCATCGGTGAGGGCCACGGCGCCCTCGATGTCCGCCACCGCCGCCTGGGCACGCGCCAGGTCGACGTCGACGACGGCGGCAACCCGGGCGCCGGCGATCCGCCGGTTGAGCCTGGCGATATGGTCTGCGCCCATCCGTCCGGCGCCGATAACTGCTACTCCAAGGGTTCTGGACATCAAGAGTGCCTCTTTCCTGTGCGGGTGGTTAGTGGACGCGGGTACGGGAGCCGCAGGAGAGCAGGTACTCCCGTGTCCGCTTCGCGATCGGCAGGGGCACGTCGAAATCCACGGGATACATGTCCTGCTCGACGATCCCGAAGATGGGACGGTCCAGGGCTTCGACGGCCTCGATGACTTCGCGGAGGTCCGGCAGCCCGTGGGGCGGCTCGGTCATCACCCCGGCAAGGTTCGCGGCTGCCCAGGTCAGATTTTCGGCGTTGACCCGGGCAAGCACCTCCGGGTCGATCTGTTTGAGGTGCAGGTATCCGATGCGTTCCGGATAGGTGCGGATCAGGTCGAGGCTCGAGGCTCCGCAGTATTCGGCGTGACCTGTGTCGAGGCAGAGGTTCAGGTGTCGGGGATCGGTGCGCCGCAGCAGGTGCTCGATATCCGCCTGCGCCCCCACATGCGAATCTGCATGGGAATGGAACTGCTGGTGCAGGCCGAAGTCCTCGAGCAGCACCCTGCCGAGCCGATCGTGTCCCTCACACAGGTCGTTCCACTGCGAATCGCCCAGTGTGCCCGGTTCCACGGCCTTCCCGGTGACGTCGTCGCGCCACATCGCCGGGATGACCACCACATGTTCGCCGCCCATCGCGGCGGTGAGCTCGGCGACTTTCCGGGCCGGCTCCCATGCCACCTCCCACTGGTCGAGGCCCCGGTGGAACGCCGTGAACACCGTTCCCGCGGAGATGGACAGGTCGCGCTGTTTCAGTTCGTCCGCCAGACGCGCCGGGTCGCTGGGGAGGTAACCGTGAGGGCCGAGTTCAATCCACCGATAGCCGGATTCGGCTACCTCGTCGAGGAATCGTTCCCAGGGAATCTGCCGCGGATCGTCGGGAAACCAGACACCCCAGGAATCAGGCGCCGTACCGATGATGAGTTTGTTGATCGTCATGACGTCGTTGTCCTTTTCGGCATCAGTGCCGGTTGCTAGCCCAACAGCGGGCGCTGGCGGAGCTTGTGGTCGGTGTAGGTTCGGTAGGCCCCCCGGGTCGAGTCCAGGTCGGAGACGGCGGAGACCGGGACGTCCCACCACGATTCCGACGATGGCGCATCCAGCAGAGGGTCCGACTCCACATGGACGAGGATCGGTCCGCTTCCCTCAGGCGCGGACCGCGCGGCCCGGACTGCTTTCTCGAGATCCGCAATGGCCGTTCCGCCCGGCTGGATCCGCGTCACCGTCACACCGAGGCTTTCGGCATTCAGCGCAAGGTCGATCGGCAGGGGGGAACCGGCGTCGAAGCTGTGCTGTTCGCCGTCCAGGAAACGGTATTGCGTGCCGAAGCGCTGCGAACCGAGGGACTCGGACAGCGCGCCGATCGAAGCGTAGCCGTGGTTCTGGATCAGGACCACGATGAGCTTCAGCCGCTCCGCGACAGCGGTGACCAGTTCCGTGTGCATCATGAGATACGACCCGTCACCGACCATCACGACGACGTCGCGATCAGTACCGCCGCCGGCGCTCTCGGCGAGGGTGGCGCGCTTGACGCCGAGGCCCCCGGCGATCTCGTACCCCATGCACGAGAAGGCGTACTCCACGTGGTAGCCGTAGGGATCCCGGATGCGCCACATCTTGTGCAGATCACCCGGCAGGGAGCCCGCGGCGCAGATGACGACGTCCTGGGGAGCCATCGCGCGGTTCGTTGCCCCGATGATCTCGTTCTGCGAGGGCAGCGGCGAGTGGCGGGTGTCGAACGCCTCGTCCACGGCAGCGTCCCAACGGCGCTTCTCACCGGCGGTCAGCTCCGCGAGGTCCGCTCCGGTCCGATAGCCTCCCAGTGCTTCCGTGAGCCGCAGGAGGGTTTTGCGGGCGTCTGCCACGATGGGCACGGCGGTGCCGTGCTTGTAGGCGTCGATCGGAGCAATATTGATGTTGATGAACCGCACGCCCGGATGCTGGAAGGCGGCACGGGACCCGGTGGTGAAATCCTCGTAGCGGGTTCCGATGCCGATGATCAGGTCCGCCTGCGCGGCGAGGGCGTTTGCCGCCGTCGTCCCCGTGGAACCGACGGCGCCGAGTGCCAGCCGGTGGTCCCACGGGAGCACACCCACTCCCGCCTGGGTGTTTCCGACGGGGATGCCAGCCGCCTCCGCGAAGGCCGCCAGCTCCTGGTGGGCGAAGGAGTACAGCACTCCGCCTCCGGCGATGATGAGCGGACGCTTCGCGGCGCGGATGGCTTCCATCGCGCGGCGCACATCGTCGGCTTCCGGCTCGGGACGGCGGATGCGCCACTCGCGCTGCTCGAGGAACTCGAGGGGCACGGCGATCTCCTCGGCCTGCACATCCTGCGGCAGCGCAATGGTGACGGCTCCGGTGTCGGCGGGGTCGGTGAGTACCCGCAGCCCGTTGAAGAGCGCCGAGTAGAGCTGCTCAGGACGCGACACGCGGTCGAAGTACCTGGACAGCGGACGGAACGCGTCATTGACGGAGATGTCATACGCCTCGGGCCGTTCCAGCTGCTGCAGTACCGGGTCCGCCGCGCGGGTGGCGAAGATGTCGCTGGGCAGCAGCAGCGCCGGCAGCCGGTTCGTGGTGGCCAGCGCTGCTCCGGTCAGCATGTTCGTGGAGCCCGGTCCCACCGATGCGCTCACCGCGAAAGTGGCCCGCCGGCGGGTGTGCCGTGCGTAGCCGACCGCCTGGTGAACCTGCGCCTGCTCGTTGCGGCCCTGGTAGTACGGCATCAGCGAGGGGTCGGTTGTCTGGAACTGTTTCAGAGCCTGCCCCACCCCGGCCACGTTCCCATGACCGAAGATGCCGAACATTCCCGGGATCAGGCGTTCGCGGTACTCCTGACGGCCCACGTTGTCGACCGTGTACTGCTGGCTCAGAAAAGCCACAACTGCCTGGGCGACGGTCATTCTGCGTGTCGACATCAGCCCACCACTCCTTCCTGTGCCCGTGCTGCCGGTACGAACTCCCTCTTCAGGAGCGACGCGGCGGTGTCCACCGCTCCTGCGACGTCGTCATCCTGCGGGTACAGCAGTGTCCGTCCGACGGTGAGCCCCTGCACCCCCGGCAGGTTCAGTGCGGCCTCCCAACTGGCGAAGATCTCATCGGGCGCGCCCGACGGGTCTCCACCCAGCAGGACCGTGGGCAGCGTTGTCGCGGCCATCACGCGGTCCATGTCGGCCACGACCGGGAGTTTGAGCCAGGTGAAGGCGCTGGTGGATCCCAGTGCTTCGGCGATGACGACCGACTTGATGACGGCATCGGCGCTGAGGTCATTGCGCACCCTGCCGTCCTCCCAGAAGGACAGGAACGGCTCGACCATCGCGATCAGCTGCTGTTCGGCCAGGCTGTCGATGGCTTTGGCCGTGGTTTCGAGGACGGAGGCGGTCACGGGATCGCCCAGGCAGATCCGGGTCAGCATCTTGCCGCCGTTGGCGCCCAGGGCCTTGAGGGCGGCTGCGGTGTGGCCGGTGAACCGGTCGTCGATCTCGTTGATGAGGCCGGACAGCCCCCCGCGGTTCATCGAGCCGAACAGCAGCTTCCCGTCGAGAGCTCCCAGCAACAGCAGGTCGTCCAGGATGTCCGGCGATGCGAGCACGCCGTCCACGAGCGGGTTTCCCAGTGCCACGAGAAGCCGGTCGAGGAGGTCACGGCGGTCCGCCATGGCTGTGGGGTCCTGCCGGACGGCGAGCGCTCCGCGGGCCGGGTGATCGGCGGCGACGATGAAGTTCTGGTGGCCGGCTTTCAGCCCCGGGTGGGGACCCCTGTTCGCTGCAGCGCGGGCAACGGCTCCCGGGTCCTCGAGCTTCTGGACGGTCAGGTGGACGTAACGGCGCGGGTCCGAAGGGTCGGGGGTGGCAGTGTGCGCGTTCACTTGGCCACCTCCGAGAAAGCCCGGCCCTGCTCTTCGAGAAGCGCTGTGACTTCCGCTTCTGTCGGCATGGCATCCGCACAGGACAACCGTGAGGCGACGATTGCACCGGCGGCGTTGGCGAAATCAAGAACCCGTTCCAGGGGCCACCCGGACAGCAGCCCGTGGCAGAAGGCACCGCCGAAGGCGTCCCCCGCACCCAGTCCGTTCACCGTTTCCACGGGAACGGGAGCCGACACGACACGGGTGGTCAGTGTCTTGGCCATCACGCCCTCACGCCCGAGCTTGACGACGGCAAGGTGCACTCCGGCGTCGAGCAGTCGGTCGGCCTGCTCGTCGGGCGTGCCGGGTCCCACCGCTACCGCGCACTCCTTGTCATTGCCGATCGCCACGGTGACGTGCGGCAGGATTTTTGTCACCTCCGCGCGGGCCTCCGCCTCGGATGCCCAGAACATCGGCCGGTAGTCGAGGTCAAGGACGGTGAACTGTCCCTCCCCGAGGTCCTTCCGCCGCCGCGCCTGATGGGCTGCGAGGTGCGCACTCCGGCTGGGCTCCTGGGAAAGCCCTGTGACCGTCGACCAGAAGATTGCGGCGTCCCGGATGGCACCGAGGTCGAGTTCGTCGGCTGTGATCTGCAGGTCCGGCGCCGTCGGCGTCCGGTAGAAGTAGAGCGGAAAGTCCTCCGGCGGTCTGATGGCGCAGAAGGTGACGGGAGTGGGGAGCCCGTCTACGGCCGTCACGAACGTGTCGTCGACCTGGAACTTCCTCAGCTCGCGGTGGAGATAGTTGCCGAATGGATCAGGGCCCGTCCGCGTGATGACTGCAGCACTTCGTCCGTAGCGTGCCGCGGCCACTGCCACGTTCGACGGTGATCCTCCCAGGTACTTGCCGAATGACGTGACGTCTTCCAGACCGACACCGATATCGTTGGGGTAGATATCCACGCTGATACGTCCGATGGTGAGCACTTCACAAGTCACGGTCGACCCTGACCTTTCTCTGTTGCGGCCCGCCATCGTGCCTGATGCGGTCCCTGCCGGCGATGGGCCGGCTTCTGGTTACACTGTTCAGCACGTCGGCAAGTCTGTCAATGTTTGTCAGTACATAAGGACAAATCTTCGCGTTCTACCCGGTGGGGACAGCGAGCTCACCGTTGAGGTACTGCGACCGCCCGAAGCCGAAGGACCAGTCACCCGGACCTTTTCCACGTAGCCGATGAAGACGTCCGCGCCTGCGACGCCGGCAGCTCCGAGTTCCTGCGCATCCGGGCGAAGAGAGCGGACTTTGCTTGCTCGCTTCGCCCTCCCTGCGTGAAGATCTGGATCATCACTACATCGTTGGTCCGCTGGAACCCCAATCCCGCATCCTGGGCAATCAGCTCACCGGGTCCGTGCCGGGTCAGGATGTGGAAGAGGTCCCGCTCCGGGATACGGTATTCGGCAAGGATGGCCCGTGGACGCTCCTGCTGATGAGGGCAAGCTGCTCGACGGAGCGCCCTTCGTTGACGTCGATCCGCACAAGTGGCATGGAACTCTTCCGTTGGTTTGTCCTGACATACTAACGCGAGTACGGCTGAGGTTCAAGGGCTCCTGCGGGCCGGTCCCGCTACCGGTAATACGCCATGCGTGCACTGGAGGAGGGCACGATCTCCTTGCCGAGCGGCATGAGGGACACCGGAATGAGCTTGAGGTTGGCGATCCCCAGCGGGATTCCGATGATGCTGATGAACATCGGAATGGCGGTGACCACGTGCCCGATGGCGATCCAGATGCCGGCAACCACCACCCAGATCACATTGCCCAGCGTCGAGAAAGCGTAGGTCCGGCCTCCGCGGTCCACCACGCTGCGCCCGAAGGGCCAGAGGGCGTAGGCGCCGATCCGGAAGGACGCTATTCCGAAGGGGATGGTGATGATCAGCAGGCAGCAGAGGATCCCCGCCGCGAAGTAGCCGAGGGCCAGCCAGATTCCGCCGAACAGCAGCCAGATGACGTTCAGGAGTGTATTCATGGCCTTCATTCTTCCCCAGGAACCCGGAGTGTGGGCTTCAGGCATGAAAAAAGCGCTCCTCCCCGGGAAGGAAGGAGCGCTTTTCGAGTGCTTAGCGGGGGCGGCGGTCGTTCGACGCCGGAGCGGTTGCACGGCGTGAGCCGCTCGGCCGACGCGCGGCGTCGGAGCGGCCGGCCGAGGGCGCTGCGTGGGAACGTTGCCCGCCTGCTGCCTGACCGCTGCCTGCCGCGGCGGGACGCCGCGGAGCGACATCGCCTGCACGCTGGCCGGCAGCCGGCCGGCGGGTGCGGGTCGCACCGTTCTCGGAGGACGACGAGGCTCCGGCGTCGGCCGGACGACGCCGACTGCCGCCTGTTCCGCCGTTGGCGTCGGAACCGAACCGCGGAGCCTGCGGCTGATCCTTGCGACGCTCGGCACGGTTGCTGGAGGAAGCTTCGGCGGCGACGCGCCCGCGGCCACCACGGCCACCACGACCGCCCGGTGCGGGAGCCGCGGCGCCGCGGCGCGCACGCTTGCGCTCGGCATTGGCTCCGGTGGAGCTGCCGTCGCCGCGCTGGGTTTCGCGCTGCGCGAGCAGGGCAGCACGGGTGCGCGGATCGATCTTCTCTGCGACATCGCCGATCAGCTTGCCCACCAGCGGCGAGGTTGCCTTCACGTTCTCGAACGCGACGTCGACACCGGCGGCGCGCATCAGCTTCTGCACTTCGGACTTCTGCTCGGGCAGGGTGATCGTGACGACGGTTCCTGAGGAGCCGGCGCGCGCCGTACGTCCGGAGCGGTGCAGGTACGCCTTGTGCTCGGTGGGCGGGTCGACGTGGACCACGAGCTCGACGTCGTCCACGTGCACACCGCGGGCTGCGACGTCCGTGGCCACCAGGACGCGCACATCGCCGGTCGAGAACTCCGCGAGGTTGCGGTCGCGGGCGTTCTGCGACAGGTTCCCGTGGAGGTCGACGGCTGGGATGCCGGCGTCGGTCAGTGTCTTGGCCAGCTTCCGGGCGTGGTGCTTGGTGCGCATGAACAGCAACCGGCGTCCGGTTCCCGACGCCAGCTGGACGATCAGCTGCTTTTTCTGCGTCTGGTCCCCGATGAGCAGGACGTGGTGCTCCATGGTGGTCACCGCTGCCTGCGGGTCGTCCACGGAGTGGGTGACCGGCTTCGTCAGGTAGCGGTTCACGAGCTTGTCCACGCCGTTGTCCAGCGTTGCCGAGAACAGCAGTCGCTGACCCTCGGCCGGAGTGGTGTCCATCAACTTCTTGACGACGGGCAGGAAGCCGAGGTCGGCCATGTGGTCCGCCTCGTCCAGAACGGTGATCTCCACCGACTCAAGGGTGATCAGCTTCTGGCGCATGAGGTCTTCAAGACGGCCGGGGCAGGCGATGACGATATCGACACCGGCGCGGAGGGCCTTCTCCTGGCGCTGCTGGGACACGCCGCCGTAGATGACGGTGGTGTTGAGCCCGAGCACGTTGGCCAGGGGCTCGATCGTGTTGTTGATCTGGGTGGCCAGCTCGCGGGTGGGAGCGAGCACCAGGGCCAGGGGACGGCCCGGCTTGCGGCGATAGGCCGCTTCCTGCTCGGACAGCCGGGCGACCATGGGAAGCGCGAAAGCGAGGGTTTTGCCGGATCCCGTCCGGCCCCGGCCGAGGACGTCGCGTCCGGCAAGGGTGTCAGGGAGGCTCTTGACCTGGATCGGAAATGGTTCGGTGATTCCCTGTGCGGAAAGGTTTTCAACCAGCGCTTTGGGCACACCGAGGGCAGCAAAAGTAGTCATGTAGTTAGCACGAACTTTCTTCTCATCTTCCCCGGCGCCGGTTGGCACAGGGGTTCGCCGAAGAAAAGTCAGACAGTGTCCACCGCGCTCACGCTGTTGGGAGCATCTTGCGGGACAAAAGAAAGCGTTCATCGACGCATGCCGCGCGTCAAACCACCGGTGAGAACCGGCACGTGCGCAGGCAAGTCTTCTTATTCTAGCACTTCTCAACACTCACTCCGGACGCCGTCGCACGCTCCGCCTCACATCGGCCTTCCCTGTCAGTGCCCGGCGCCGAGCTTCCCGCCGAGCCGTTTCCGCATGAGGGCGGAGGCATCGTTAAGGCCGATGATCTCCACTGCGGTTCCACAGTGGCGGTATTTTTCCTGGATCGCGTCCAGCGCTGCAACGGTGGAGGCATCCCACAGGTGTGATCCGTGCAGGTCGATGACCACCCGGCGGGGGTCGGTGGCGTATTCGAACTGGGTGTAGAGATCGTTCGAGGAGGCGAAGAAGAGCTCGCCGTTCACCGTATAGGTGGCTGTGCTTTCGCCGTCCTGGTGCCGCTCCGTGCGTTCGACAGTGACGAAGTGCGCAACACGACGGGCGAACGCGACCATGGCCACGAGCACTCCGATGCCGACGCCGATGGCGAGGTTGTGGGTCCACACCACCGTGATCACCGTGGACAGCATGACGGCGGTTTCACTCTTGGGCATGCGCCTGAGCGTTGCGGGGTGGACACTGTGCCAGTCGAAGGTGGCGATCGCCACGAAAATCATGACGGCGACGAGGGCTGCCATGGGGATGATGGCCACGATGTCGCCCAGGGCGACCACGAGAACGAGCAGGAAGAGTCCAGCGAGGAAGGTGGAGATCCGGGTGCGGGCACCGGAAGCCTTGACGTTGATCATCGTCTGGCCGATCATCGCGCAGCCGCCCATGCCGCCGAAGAACCCGGTGATGATGTTCGCCGCTCCCTGCCCCCAGCTTTCGCGGGTCTTGTCGGAGCGGGTGTCGGTGATGTCGTCGACGAGCTTCGCGGTCATCAGCGATTCGAGCAGGCCCACGGCAGCCAGCGCCAGGGCGAAGGGCGCGACGATCTGGAGCGTTTCGACGGTCAGCGGCACATTCGGGAAGAACAGGGAGGGCAGGCTCTCCGGCAGCGCGCCCTTGTCGCCCACCGTGGGAACCAGGACGTTCGTCAGGACGGCGAACACCGCCAGGACGACGATGGCGACCAGCGGCGCGGGTACAGCCCGCGTCAGCCGTGGGAGGCCGAACACAATGAGCAGGCCCGCGGCGACCATGGGATAGACGAGGAAGGGGACGCCGAGCAGTTCGGGCACCTGGGACAGGAAGATCAGGATGGCCAGAGCGTTGACGAAGCCCACCATGACGGAGCGGGGAATGAACCTCATGACCCGGGCGACACCCGAGACGCCGAGGATGACCTGGAAGGCGCCCCCGAGGATGACGGCGGCGATGAAGTAGTCGACGCCGTGGCTCGCGACCAGTGGGGCAATCACAAGGGCCACGGCTCCCGTTGCTGCTGAGATCATCGCGGGGCGCCCACCGAGGAAGGCGATGCTGACGGCCATGGTGAAGGACGCGAAGAGCCCGAGACGAGGGTCTACTCCGGCGATGATGGAGAAGGCAATGGCTTCGGGGATGAGAGCGAGGGCGACGACCAGGCCGGCAAGGACCTCGGTCTTCAGGAGGCGCGGTGTGCGCAGTGTTCTCAGGACTGATTGCCGCTCGAGCGGCGTGAACTCAGGGGGAGCCACTGGAGCTGGATGTGCGGTCATGGTGGGACACTACGCGAAAAGAGCGGCAAGCAGCTCATCCGACCTCCTCTGCGCCCCTTGATCGTAAGCGCCGCCGCTGACCAGCACTTCATCGGCTCCGGTACCCGACAGCAGCTGCTCCAGCCTCCTCTCAACCTCCGGCAGCGTGCCGTGAACCGACGTGGCCAGAAAATCGTCCATCAGCTTCTTCTCCCTGGCGGACACTGAGGCGTATTCCCCGCGCGCCATCGGTTCGAGGGGAGGGAATTCGCCCCGAGTCCTTGCCATGGCCATGGCATGGGCTTCGGGTAGCAGTTGCTCCAGCGCAGCCTCGGAGGTGTCCGCGACGGCAATGTCCGCCGACACCATAACGAACGGCGTGTCCCGCCACGCCGACGGCCGGAAGTGGGCACGGTATTGCTCGACCGCCGGAATTGTCCCGTTGGAATTCCGCCGGGACAGTGCCGGTCCGCCGATGACGACGCCGAGCCCGGCCCTTGCGGCGGTCTGGACTCCCGCGCCGGTCGCGAGGACGAATACCGGCGTCGCGGAGTGGTTCCGGGGGCGGGCGGTGATGGCTGCGGAACCGGACAGGTAGGCGAGCAGCTCCAGCACGTCGGCCTCGAACCGGTCCGAAGCCTCCTCGCCGCTGCGAAGCGCGTCCCGGACGGCGGAAGTGAATCCGATCGAGCGTCCTACACCCAGGTCGATGCGTCCGGGATGAAGCGCCGCAAGAGTGGCCGCCTGCTCGGCGACCACCAGTGGCTGATGGTTCGGAAGCATGATTCCTCCCGAACCCACCCGGATCGTCCCGGTCCGGGCTGCGATCGCCGCCATCAGCACGGCAGGCGCGGAACCTACGATCCCGGGGACTCCGTGATGCTCCGCCACCCAGAAACGGTGGTAGCCCAGCGCCTCGGCCCGCTCGGCCCGCTCCACCACCGCGCCCAGTGCATCCGCTTCCGAGGATCCTCTCCGCGCGTTGGCTCGATCGAGAATTGAGAACCTGGTGGTGGGGAAAGGCATACTCCCTCAAACCGTGCGGACGGTGGAGGAATTCCGGCAGGCCTACCACTCCCTCCGGGGCTCCGGAAGGCTCGAAGATCCGAAGGCAGGCAGGAGGGGTGCTGGTCTAGGGTGGATTCGGGGTATCGACGGAGAGCAAGGCATCGATTCACGAAGCACGTAACGTTGGGTTCATCACTGGACGCGTCGCGGCTGGGGCTGGGATGCATGGGAATGTCGGCCTTCTACACGGGGAGCGGCAGGGACGACGCCGGTGCGCTGGCAACGATTCACCGGGCCCTTGAACTCGGCGTCACCTTCTTCGACACGGCTGAAGTGTACGGGCCGTATGCCAATGAGGAGCTCCTGGGCCGGGCTTTCGCGGGCAGGCGCGACGACGTCGTGATCGCCACGAAGTTCGGTACGATCCGGCACACCGCGGACGACGCGGTGGGCGTCGACGGCAGCGCGGCGAACGTGCGCCTGTCGGTGGAGGGCTCCCTCAGGAGACTGCGCACCGACTACATCGACCTCTACTACCAGCACCGCATGGACCCGGACGTTCCGGTCGAGGAAACCGTGGGTGTGCTCGGGGAATTGGTGCAGGAGGGGAAGATCCGGCATATCGGCCTGTCGGAAGCCGCTCCCGCCACGATTCGGCGCGCACACGCCGTTCACCCGGTGACAGCCCTGCAGACCGAGTACTCCCTGTGGTCCCGGGACCCCGAGCAGGCGATCCTTCCACTCGTCCGCGAACTGGGGATCGGCTTCGTCCCCTACTCCCCCCTCGGCCGAGGATTCCTCACCGGGACCATCCGGTCGGTCGACCAGCTTGACGAGTCGGACTTCCGCCGCAGCAACCCCCGCTTCGCCGGGGAGAACCTGCAGGCGAACATCCGGATCGTGGAGCAGGTCGACGCCGTCGCCGGTCAACTGGGCGCAAAGTCGGGGCAGGTGGCGCTGGCCTGGCTCCTGGCTCAGGGCAGTGATCTTGCGCCGATTCCAGGGACCAAGCAGATCCGGTACCTCGAGGAGAACGTTGCCGCGGATGCACTCGTCCTCAGCGATGCGCAGCTCGCGGCACTCGACAGCGTTGCCGCTCCGGCCGGCGACCGGTACGCCGACATGTCACCGCTCAACCGCTGACGCCGCACCAGGGCCCGCCGTTCGCCGCCCGCCAGCAGAAGGGCACTCCATAGCCATGGTCTCCAGTACGCAGATCCACCTGCGATCCCGTCCCACCGGATGGCCGACGCAGGACAACTTCAACACGGTGAGGCTTGACCTGCCGCCGCTGGCCCGGAACGAAGTCCGGGTGGCCAATGAGTTCGTTTCAGTCGACCCCTACATGCGGGGACGGATGAACGACGTCGAGTCCTACATCCCGCCGTTCAGCCTGGACGAGGCCATCAGCGGGACAGCGGTGGGCAGGGTCACCGGGTCCACCAGTGATGCCTTCCGCGAGGGTGACGCCGTCCTCCACTTCTCCGGGTGGAGCGACGTTGCGCAGGGTCCCGCCAGGGGGTTCACGAAGATCAGTGACCTTCCCGGCCTGAACCTCTCCGTCTATCTCGGCGCACTGGGAACCACAGGACTCACCGCGTACGTCGGCCTGACCCGCATCGCCGGGCTGCAGAAGGGCGAGACCGTGTTCGTCTCCGCCGCGGCAGGAGCGGTGGGGAGCGTGGCCGGGCAGGTCGCCCGCCTGCTGGGCGCCCGGCGCGTGATCGGCTCTGCCGGCTCAGCGCATAAAGTTGCGGCGCTGACCGGGAAGTACGGCTTCGACGCCGCATTCAACTACCGGGTCGCGCCCGTCCGGGATCAGCTGCCCGCTGCGGCCCCGAAAGGCATCGACGTCTACTTAGACAACGTGGGAGGCGATCATCTCGAGGCCGCCGTCGATGCGCTGAATTCCGGCGGACGTGCCGCACTGTGCGACGCAATATCCCGCTACAACAGCACCGGCACACCTGCGGGACCGGACAATCTGGGACAGCTGATCACCAAGAACCTCACGCTCGAGGGATTCACTGTGACGCGCCACCAGGACCTGCAACCGGAATTCGCGGCGCGGATGGTCCAGTGGCTCACGAACGGCGACGTTGTGTTCGATGAAACCGTCGTCGAGGGTATCGACAATACGGTCCGGGCCTTCCTGGCCATGATGCGCGGGGTGAACACCGGAAAGATGATCGTCAGAATGTAGCCGGCGCGATCCGTCCGGTCCGTGCCGCCATTTTTTCGGAGTGCCGGGAGCACGAGAGGAGCACTCCTGTCAGCGCCAGGAGCGAGATCATCGATGATCCGCCGTAGGAAATGAACGGCAGCGGTATGCCCACGACCGGAACCAGCCCGGTGACCACTCCAATATTGAGCACTGTCTGTCCCAGGATCCAGACGAGCGCACCACCGCACACCAGGGTGACGAAGAAGTCGCCGGACAGGGTTGCGATCCGGTAGATCGCGAAAGCCAGGGTCGCGAACAGGATGAGGACAACTGCCGCGCCGATGAACCCGAGCTCCTCGCCGAGGACAGCGAAGATGAAGTCATTATGGGCTTCCGGTATCCAGTGGACCTTCTGCCGGCTCTGGCCCATTCCTTCGCCGAACATGCCTCCTCCGGCCAGGCCGTAGGTTGCCTGAGCGCCCTGGTAGCCAAGCCCTTCGGCTGTCCCGGCACTGGAAGGGTCCAGCCATGCAGAGATGCGGCTTGTCCGGTTGGGGTTCGAAATAACGGCAGCGA
>NZ_KI914853.1:53305-80875 GCF_000520555.1 Arthrobacter sp. Br18
GGGTTCGAAATAACGGCAGCGAAAGCCGCGAGCCCCGTCACGACGAGACCGCAACCGAAGACCGCCAGACTGGCTCCGGCGAAGAAGAACAATCCGGCGATGATGAGCGCCAGAATCACTGCTGTCCCGAGGTCCTTTCCCGCGAGCACCAGCGCCACAGCGGCCAGTGACGCGGGGAGGACGGGAACGGCAAGCTGTTTCCAGTGTCGGGGAAGCCGTGATCGACGCGTCAGGACGGTGGCCGCCCACAGGATGACGCTCAGTTTGAGGAACTCCGAGGGTTGCACGGTGAAGGGCCCGACGCCGATCCAGTTCCTGTTTCCGTTGACTTCGATGCCCAGTGGCGTGAAGACCAACAGCGTCAGCAGAAAGGATCCGGTGAGGATCAGCCCTGCAGATCGTTTGAGCAGATTCAGGGGCAGGCGGGAGACGACCACCAGGACGGCGAGACCGATTCCCACCCAGACGATCTGCTTATGGAAGGTTCCGTAGGGAGACTTTCCCTGTGCCGCCAGTTCGAAGGAGGACGCCGAAAGGACCATCATCAGCCCGATCGCGACCAGTGCCAGCGTGGTGGTCATCAGGAGCGCCCTGGCATCTGTGTGCGACCTCGGCCCCCTGCTCCCCAAGAACCTGACTGCTTCGGAGGTCAGCGGGGCCACCCGGCTGCGGCGTGAGCCGGGTGGCAGGGTTGGCCGTGTCGTCAGTGTCACCCGGCAGACCGTTGCCCCGGGTTCACCGAATCAAGGTATTGCTTTACTGCCGCCTCCGGCACCCGGTAGGAGCGCCCGAACCGGATACCGCTGATCGCCCCTGACTGCACGAGTCTGTACACCGTCATCCTCGATACCCGCATGGTTGCGGCTACCTCCGAAACGGTGAAGAAGGGCCCTGCCATCATGTCTTCGCCCACTGCGCACCACTTCCACAAGCTCATTCGTCACAGCTGTGACTCCTCCACTGTGTTCGGCGGCGTTGAGTGCAACAAGAGTAGTGAATACCTGAATTGCCCGCTCGCAATTCAAGTAGTGATGGCTGGATCCCCGGGTGGGAGCCCTGCGGCAGTTCGGTGTACGCATCCGACGAACTGGCGCCCGGGCCCGCAGTTCAGCTGGTGAGCAGGCGCACCAGCCGCGCCGGGGAGCCCACCACGACGGATTTTTCTGGTACGTCCTTCGTCACCACGGACGCAGCTGCCACGACGGCGTCATCACCGATCGTCACACCCGGCAGAACCGTCACGTTGGCTCCGAGCCACACATTCCGGCCGATGACGATGCGGGCTGGATGCATGTCCGTGCGGCGGCTCGGAGCAAGGTCGTGGTTGAGCGTAGCCAACACCGCATTGTGGCCGATGAGGCAGTCGTCTCCGATGACGATGCCGCCCTGGTCCTGAAACTTGCACCCGGAATTGATGAAAATCCGCTTCCCGAGGGTGATATTTTTCCGAAATCGGAGTAGAAGGGCGGGAAAACCGTCACTGATCCGTCAACCGGATTCCCGGTCAGCTCAGTCAACAGCTCCCGCACGCGCTCCGGTTCCTGATATCCGCCATTCAGGTCGCCGACGATACGCAGGGCATCCTGGCTGACCCGGTGCATCACCTCATGCAACGGCGAGTCCCCCGTGATGGTCCGGCCCGCATTCAGCGCTTCAAGGAGATCGCCTAGTTCCATGGTGTCCTTTCAACCGGACGTCGGGCGGGAGGTGAAGGCAGGATAAGAGTTCCTGATTGCCAGGCACGGGGCTGCGCCATGCAGCAGGAAAAGGGGACCACGACTCCTGCGAATCGTGGTCCCCTTCCTGCTTCCCTGACCTACCGGGAGGGCCCGGCCGTCCTTTCGTTACAGCAGAGGCTTGTCCCCACGCTCTGCCGCGCTCCTCGTGTTGCTCTCCGCCGTTCCATCCGAGTCGCCTTCGATATCGACCAGGCCGTTGGTCTGGTCGAACGGACGCGCAACGTCCGGTTCGGCTACGGTGCCCGAAGAACCTACTCCTGTGGTCGTCCCGCTGGAGGATGGGAGCGGGGGCTGCACCGTGGTCTGCGCAGGCTGCGGAGTCACCACCGGGGAGACAGGCTCGCGGGTCGGCGTCGATGCTTCGTCGTCGTCCTTCCTGCCTGCTGCTGCGGCCACACCCACGGCAGCAGCAGCGGCGGCAAGCCCGACGCCGGCGGCCACTTTCCCGGAGACGCCCGCCTTGCCTTTGTCTCCCTGCGATCCCGCGGCGTCCTCGACGCCCGGCGTCCCGACCGCGGTGCCTCCGACCGAACCGCGCCACGCGCCCGTGGCATAACCTTCATCCTCGATGAAGGCCTTGAACCGGTTCAGGTCACCCTCAGCCTGGTTCTCCACCACATTGAGCTTGTCTCCGATCTTCTCCACCAGGCCCTCGGGCTCATACTCGAGGGACAGGTGCACCGACGTCTGGCCGCCTCCCACGTCCTCGAACGTCACCGAGCCGGCGTTCGTGGCACCCTCGGTCGCGGCCCAGGCCACCTTGCGGTCCGCTACCTGCTCAACAATCTTCGCTTCCCACTGCCGCCGGACACCGGCGAGCTCGGCGACCCACTGGAGACGGTCATCGCTCAGCTGCGTGACGCTTTTCACCCCGCCCATGAAGTGAGGGAATTCCTCGAACTGGGTCCACTGGTTGTAGACGGTACTCACTGGCATGTTCACCAGGATGCGCTTTTCGACTTTCGTGCTCATAGTGTCTCCTTCAACTAGAACAGGCGATGACGAAACGGGTCATTATTCGTCAGTATGCTTACGATACCGCTCGGAGCCACCTGTGGCCATGGCACAGGGGCTGAAGTTGACCGGCTCCGGGCTACGCGAAGACTTCGGTCACGTAGCGCCCATGCCTGCGCTCGAGGTCGTCCTGCCAAGCCGCCGCCTGGGCGGCCGTCATGCCGGTTTCCTCGGAATAGATCCGCAGGAACGAAGCACGGACGGCCGAGGCCATGGAATGCCTGTTACCGCACACGTAGAACGTGGCTCCCTCTTTCATCAGTTCCAGTACCCGTACCCGGTGCGCCCAGAGACAGTCCTGGACGTACTGCAACCCGTCCTCGGGATCGCGGGAGTAGACGGCGCGCACCTCGACGACGCCCTGTTCCTCCCACGCCGCAAGTTCGTCCCGGTAGAGGAAGTCGGTATCGGGGCCGTGGCAACCGAAGAAGAGCAACGCCGTCCCGAATCGCGTTCCCGTCGTTTCCATCTGCACTGCGCGGTCCTGCAGGAACCCGCGAAACGGCGCGATTCCGGATCCTGCACATACCAGGACCATCGGCGTCGCAGCCCGTGCCGGCGGGTGGAACGCAGGGTTGGCGGGCCTCACGCCCAGCGCCACCCTGCTCCCCTGACGCACGCGTGCCAGGTAGGACGAGCACACACCCGCCCGGCTGCCGCGGGCCTCGGGACGATCCCGCACCGCGGCCACCGTCAAGGTCCCGCGGTCGCTCCTCCACCGGGGCGAGGAGGAAATCGAGTACTGGCGTGGAGCCAGCGGGGGAAGTAGCTGCAGGAACCTGCCGAAAGAAAGCTGCACCGACGGATTCCGGGCAAGGACGTCCAGCACCGAACAGCGGGGGGTGAGGACTGCCCTGTCGTATGCGTCGATGTCGTCGGCTGCCGCCTGCAGCCGCTGCTGTTCCGGCAGGCACCGGGCTTCAGCGGCGAGCTCGCCGACCTGGCGCCGGGTGGCGGGCTGCGACAGCTCCACATAGCCGGACAGCAGGTCGCCCGCAGTGATCGGCGTTCCCACGGGCAGATGGGTAACGGTGTGCGGGCCGTGAGTGATCACGAGTTGATCGTCATGGGCGAGGTTGAATCGGGACAGGGCCCGGCGCACGGCTTCCCCCGGATTCAGCGGCAGCACCGCCAGGTAGTCCCCAGGGTGGTAGGTCATCCCTTCCGGCAGCGTGAATTCCAGATGTCTTGTCGACCGCCCGCCCGGCCGGGTGATATCCACCAGTTCACGGTTGCTGACGACGGTGCCGATCGAGAGATCGCCGGTGCGGAGCCGTGAATCCCGGACGCTTCCCAGGAACTCGATGTCCAGTCCGACGCCGGTGGCCGGATCCCGTGTCGCCTGCCCGAACTCGGCATTGACCGCACCCCAAAAGCCGTTGTACCAGTCCTCGAATTCGCCCGAAAGATCACCCCGCGCGTTGGTTTCGCCGCGTTCCAGGAATCTCGACGCGCCGGCCCGGGCCAGGGATTCATCGATGAGCCGCGGCACCGTTTGATAGGTGCGTGCCCAGTCGCGGTTGCCGCAGCCGAAGACCGCGTAGTGGACGCCCCCAAGGGACCCGGCGGGCAGTCCGTCGGCCCAGGGAACGAACCTGCGGGCATTGTCCGGAGGCAGGCCCTCGTACGAGGCACACACCACCACGACGGCGCCGTCCGTCGGCAGGTGCCCCACGGCGGAGTCCAGCGTTGCCAGGGAGGGAACATACCCCTGCTGCCGCGCGTCGGCGACGATCTGGTGGGCAAAGGCCCTGGAGGATCCGGAATTGGAACCGTAGAGCACCATCAGGGGGACGCCGTTACTTTTCCGACCGACGCGTCCCGGGTCCGAGGGGAGCTGCGCGGAAGGCTGCTGTGCGGAGGGCTGGACAGCGCGCCGGGTGGCGCGGATGAGCATGCCCGAAGGTTTGAGGGTGAGTGTCTCCCGGATCGTCAGGCTGTAGTGCGGGTCGTCCAGTGAGAGGTCGAAGCGCTGCAGCAGCATGGCCAGGAAGAGTTGCGCCTCCTGCAGAGCGAAACCGCGGCCGATACACGAGTGCTGCCCGTTGCCGAACGGCTTCCATGAATTCGGAGGCCGGCTTCGTGCGTTCTCGAACGAGAAGTGGTTCGGTTCAAACACCTCGGCAGTGCTCCCCCACACCTCGACATCGCGGTGCAGGGTGGGAAGAAGCACGAGGATCTCATCCTCCCGACTGATCCGGTACCGTCCCCCCAGCACTGTCCCCTCTTCACGGCAATGGACAGCAAACGCGGGAGCGGTGGGCCATAGCCGCAGCGTCTCCTTGAGGACCTGGTCCAGATACGGCAACTTCCGGAGGTGCTCGAAGCTAGGACGCTGGTTCCCGAGAACCGCGTCCACTTCGGCCTGTGCCCTGGCCAGCACCTGGGCGTTCCTGAGTAGTTCGTAGATCGCGAAGGTCAGCAGCCCGCTGGTCGTCTCATGCCCGGCAATCAGGAAAGTGACCATCTGATAGCGCACATTCTCCTTGGACAGCCGCTCGCCGGTGACAGGATCAGCGGCGTGGAGCATCGTGCCGAGGATGTCCTCAGGGCCTTCCGGAACCGGCTTCTGCAGCCGCTCGTCAATCAACCGGTCCGCGACATCGTGCAGCAGCCGGATGTCCCTGCGGTACAGCCGCCCCGTGAAGGGCATAAGCCGGGTCTGGACCGACAGTCGGCGCATCCGTGCCGCCGACTCCTCGAGCGCCCGCACCATCGCTTCAACGAAGGGATTCATTCCCTCGGTGTAGAAGCTGTTGAACCGGTAATTGAACGAGCACAGGGCAATGGTGTCGAGGGTGAGGCGCGTAGTGTCCAGCGCGACGTCGAACCGGGCCGAAGTCCCCAGCCGTTCCCACTTGAGCA
Organism: Arthrobacter sp. Br18; assembly: GCF_000520555.1. GTDB lineage: Bacteria > Actinomycetota > Actinomycetes > Actinomycetales > Micrococcaceae > Arthrobacter_D. Next base: position 58,924 of record NZ_KI914853.1, read on the forward strand.
ACAGCTGGTCGGCGACGTCGGCCATGCCGTCGAACATCCCACGCAGCGCCAGGGGACCGAACGCCGGCATGAGGACCCGGTGAGCCCTGCCCCAGCTCTCCTCCTCGGTCCAAGCGGTGAACAATCCGTCCCCCGCGAAATTCCTGGCATGCTCGAGGGCCTCGTGAACCGATTTGTCGAATCGTTCCTCATCGCACAGTTCATCCGCCAGTCGCTGGGAGGACACCAGAATGGTGCGTCCTTTCCTGCCGGGCAACGTCAACGCGACAATCTCCCCGTACTGCCCGGCCAACCGCATGAAGCCCTGGGCAAGGCCGTGGGGGTCAAGCTGGTCGAGGTTGCCGATCAGCCGTTTCGGCGGTGGACCGGGAATGGGCGAACCGCTGCTCAAGGTCGAGGCCACGTCCGTTCCCCTTTCCTTGGCGCCGAAACAGGTGCTGGCCGAAACGAGTGCTGTGTACCGCGGCTGCCGGATGCGGCGAGGGAGGCGGAGAGGCGATTCCATCCCGTGGCTGCCGGCGCGGGCGAAGAAAGTCCACTCACGGTACTTGGTGTGCCCAAGTGTTGCAATACCGCTTCCACAGCGCAATCAGGGCAGTAGGAACGGAGAAAGCCACCCGAAAGCAACCGGCGACATTCTTCCGGTCGATGCTTCAAAAGATTTTGACAACGGCGGGTCAGTTGGACAGCCTGAATCCAGGACCTGACGGAACATCAAGAGAAACCGAGGATTTCCATGGACCCGGCATTGTTTCCCATCCGTGATCAGGTGTTCCGCCGCAACCCTGGCGAAACGGAGTTCCACCAGGCTGTTGTCGAGGTGTTCGATTCCCTGGGCCCGATGCTCAGGAAGCATCCCGAGTTCGTTGATGCGGCCGTCCTGGAGCGGATCTGCGAACCGGAGAGACAAATCATCCTCCGTGTGCCGTGGGTGGATGACTCGGGAACCGTCCGCATCAACCGCGGATTCCGCGTGGAGTTCAATTCCGCCCTCGGGCCCTACAAGGGCGGATTGCGTTTCCACCCCTCGGTGTATCTGGGAATAGTGAAGTTCCTCGGCTTCGAACAGCTCTTCAAGAATGCCCTGACCGGCATGCCGATCGGCGGCAAGGGCGGGTCGGACTTCGATCCCCGGGACAGGTCCGATGCCGAGGTGATGCGCTTCTGCCAGTCCTTCATGACCGAGCTGTACCGGCACATCGGCGAATACACCGACGTGCCGGCCGGTGACATCGGGGTCGGCGGCAGGGAAATCGGCTACCTTTTCGGCCAGTACAAGCGGATCACCAACCGGTACGAATCCGGCGTCCTCACCGGCAAGGGAGTCACCTGGGGTGGTTCCCTGGTCCGCCCCGAGGCCACGGGCTACGGGACGGTCCTGTTCGCCAGGGAGATGCTGAAAGCCAGGGGGCTCGACTTCGATGGCCAGCGGGTGATCGTCTCCGGCTCCGGCAATGTTGCCGTCCATGCCATTGCCAAGGCGCAGCACTTCGGGGCCACCGTCGTCGCGTGCTCCGACTCCTCCGGGTACGTGGTCGAGGAAGCCGGTATCGACGTCGCGCTGCTGCGCCAGGTGAAGGAAGAGGAGCGCGGCAGGATCTCGGAGTACGCGGAGCGCAGGGGAAGCGGCGCCCATTTCGTGGCCGGCGGGTCGATCTGGGATGTGGGAGGAACGGTGGCACTGCCCTGCGCCACGCAGAACGAGCTGGACGAGTCGGCGGCGGGAACACTGATCACGTCGGGCGTGCTCGCAGTGGCCGAGGGCGCGAACATGCCGTGCACGCCGTCCGCCGTCGAGGCGTTCCAGCAGGCCGGCGTCCTCTTCGGTCCGGGAAAGGCCGCCAACGCCGGCGGGGTTGCGACATCGGCACTGGAAATGCAGCAGAACGCGAGCCGTGACTCCTGGACGTTTGAGCACACCGAACAGCGCCTCACGGAAATCATGGTCGGCATCCACCACCGGTGCGCGACGACGGCCGAGGAGTACGGCGTTCCCGGCAACTACGTGGCCGGTGCGAATATCAGCGGCCACGTCAAAGTGGCGGACGCCATGCTCGCGCTCGGCGTGGTGTAGCCGAACCGCGCGTGTTCCCGATCCCCTTCGGAAATCCCGTAAGGTACTTCCCGAACACCTAGAATTGCTCATACATGCGCTATTCAGCGCCATTCAGCACGGGAGGAACAACCGGATGAACACGTCGGACAGCTCCAACACCAACGAGCACGGACAGGGAGCGGGGCCCGAGGGCACGATCCCCGACACTGCGGATGGCATCGGCGCCACCTCGACCGAGGAACCGTCGAACTTCGAGCCCGAAGAGGACGCGCCGAAGGAGGACGACGGCGGTCCACGAAGCGGCGAATGAGCATCGACGACGACAGACTTTCCGGCTACCTCGGCGATCATCTCCTGGCTGCCGAATCGGGGGTGCGGCTCTTCGAGTCAGCGAAACGCACCTGGCAGGATACCGAGTACCGTTCGGACTTCGACGAGATACGACGGGACGTCGCAGCTGACCGTGACGACCTCGCTGCCCTGATCCGGCGCCTCGGTTACACCCCGGGCAGAGCCAAGATGGCGCTCGCCTGGGTTGGTGCGCAGGTGAGCAAGGCCGGACCGCTGAATCCCCTGCACCGGAGCGATGGACGGAACGGTCAGCTCGAACTGGAAGCCCTGCAGTCCGCCGTGCACGGCAAGGAAAGCCTGTGGACGTCACTGCTCGCCCTGGCCCGGAACGACGACCGGCTCGATCCGGAGGACCTGCAGCGACTGAAGGACCGCGCCCGGATGCAGCAGGACCGGATCGCCGGAATCATGGACAGGACGATCATCGGGCGATTCGACTGAACGACGACGCTGGAGGGACCGCCTGCAGCGAAGGGGAACGGCTGCGGGGGCACTAGACGAAGCGATTCCGGCCCGCGAGTACGGCGGTGACGCACAACGGGACCATACTGCAGGCCGTCACGGCAAGGGGCAGGGTCCACCCGCCGCTCCAGTCACGGAGTACGCCGAACAAGACCGGGCCGGCTGCTCCAAGCGCATAGCCCACCGCCTGGGCCATTCCCGAAAGCGCTGCCGCCTGGGAGTGGTGGGTGGTGCGGAGGCTGAACAGGGACAGCGCGATGACGATCAGGCTTCCGCAGCCGAGGGCACCCGTGATCACCCACACCATCATCAGCCCCGGCGCGATAGCCAGGCCTGCGTAGGTGAGGAGTACCAGCACGCTGCCCGACAGTGCGATGATCCGCTGGTCGGGAAGCAGGTGCAGCAACGCTCCCGTGGCGAGACTGGCCACGACGCTCACGAGCAGGAATATCGACAGATGCGTTCCGGCAGCAGCTTCGGAGACCCCCTGTCCCTGCTCGATGCTGGGAAGCCAGGCCATGAGCACGTAGAACGCGACGGACTGCAGCCCCATGAACAGGGTGACCTGCCAACCGAGTACCGATTTCCAGGGGGAAAGGGACGCCTGCCGCTCCTCCTCCGATCCCTGCGGCTGCCCGTTGGATCGGAGGAGGAGCGGCAGGAGTGCGCCCAGAGCGATCAGGGCGAGCCCCGCCCAGAGACCGAGGGCAACCCTCCACCCCGCCTGCGGCAGTTGCGCGATGGGCACCACGAGGGCCGCGCCCAACGCGGCCGCAGCGGCCTGGGCCGCCGTGTAGCAGCCGGTCACCTGGCTGACCCGGCTCGGGAAGTCCCGCTTCACCAGGGACGGCACCAGAACGTTGAGGAACGCGATGGCGACTCCGATCAATCCCGTCCCGGCCCAGACCGAACCCGTCAGGGGAACCGACCGAAGGACGATCCCCGCAGCAAGCAACAGCAGGGAAATCCACAGGGCCCGGTCGAGGCCGAGCCGCGCGGCGAATACAGGAGCGACCGGAGAGAAGACGGCGAAGGCGATCAGCGGCAGGCCGGTGAGAAGCCCGGCGCCGGCGCTCGACAGCCCGAGATCGGTGCTGATGTCATTCAGCAGCGGCCCGACACTGACGAAGGAGACCCGCAGGTTGACGGCGATCAGCAGAACGCCCACGAAGGCGAGGCCCAGTCGGACGCTGCGTCCGGCAGCCACCCCAGTACCAGCAGGCATTCCATCCTCGTCGTGGCGTGCGGTGGTCGGTGCTTCCCGTCGGACCCGCACTCATCCACCTCCCGGGAATCGGCACGGTTCGGGGAAATCCGTTGCGTGCGTGCAAGTGCCGAGCCTACAGTGGGGCCGAAACGGTTTCAGCAAACCCCCAGGAGGAAGACGACATGGGCAAGAAGGATGAGGGCCGGGAGGCAGTCCCCCGCCAGCACAACGAGGCGCCGGCCGAAGGCGACCGCACGGCCGACCCGTCGGACACCGGGGTGCATGCGCAGGATCCTGCGGAAGGTCCGGACTCCGGGGGCAAAGTACCCGACTAGCAGGATTTCCCGAGGCAGGCGTCCGGAGGATGACGGCCGGAGCCGGTCGCGGCATGCGCACACGGTAGCCTAGAAAGCGATGAACGCAGATCAGGACGTCCCGGCAGCCGCACCAGCACTAACCGTCCCCGGCACCGCCGCCGAAGGGCGGCAACCTTTCCGGAGCCAGCCCGTGTCCTTCGTCCGGCGGGGTTCCAGGCTGCAGGGCCGGCGCCGGGAGGCGTGGGCCGAGCTCGCGGACGACTACCTGATCGACGTTCCGAGGATCACCACCGACACCTCCGTCGCGCCGGGCTTCGTCCTCGATGCCGACGTCGTATTCGGCCGCCGCGCACCCCTCGTGGTCGAGGTGGGGTCAGGGTTGGGTGAAGCGATCGCCGCCATGGCGGAGCGTGAACCCGGCAGGAACTTCCTCGCCCTCGAGGTGTATCGGCCGGGTCTGGCACAGACCATGCTGCGGATCGAGCAGCAGTCCCTGACCAACGTCCGCGTGGCCCAGGTCAACGCAGCCGAGGCCATGGCCGGCATGCTGCCGGCGTCGTCGGTCGATGAACTGTGGGTATATTTCCCGGACCCCTGGCACAAGGCCCGGCACCTCAAGCGGCGCCTGGTGCAGGAAAGCTTCGCCGTCCTTGCCGCCCGGGTGCTGACACCCGGCGCGCTGTTCCGGCTTGCGACCGACTGGTCCAGCTACGCGGTGCAGATGCGCAGCGTCCTCGATGCCTCCGCCGACTTCGAGAACCTGCACCACGGCGAGCGCGCCGGCGCGCAGAGCCCCCTCACCCAGGTCTGGGAGAGCGGCGTTGAACTCGTGGTGGGCGGCGCACCCGTCCGCGAGGGCAAGGATCCCGTCAGCACCGGCAATACCGGCGTCAACGAGGGCACCGACACCCTCGGTGGGTGGGCTCCCCGTTTCGAGGGCCGCCCCCTGACGAGCTTCGAGAACAAGGCCATCGAGGCGGGGCGGATGGTTTTCGACCTCACGTACCGCCGCCGCTGAGATCCGCCGACGATCATCGTGAGCCGTTTCGACGCGGACCGGCCCTGGACGGGGCACGCCAGGGGCAGCGGTGGGTACCGGCGGCTTCTCCTGGCGCTCTTCTTCGCCGGAATTGCCACCTTCGCCCAGCTGTATTCGGTACAGGGCGTGCTTCCCGGGCTTGCCCGCGACTTCGGGGTATCTCCAGCCGATGCGGCACTCTCGGTGTCGGCAGCCACGCTGGGGCTGGCGCTCGCCGTCATCCCGTGGTCCTGGGTCGCGGACCGGGTGGGCCGCAAACGCACGATGGCGTGGGCAATCAGCGCCGCTGTCGCCCTGGGCTTCCTCGTCTCCGTGGCGCCCACCTTCGAAACCCTGCTTCTGATCCGTTTCGCCGAAGGAGCGGCACTCGGGGGCATTCCGGCGGTGGCACTGGTCTACCTGCACGAGGAGATCCAGAAGCTGCACGCGGCCGTGGCTGCCGGAACCTACGTGGCAGGCACCACGATCGGCGGGTTGACCGGGCGGATCGTCGCGGCACCGGTTGCCGAGTGGAGCGACTGGCGCGTGGGCGTGTTCAGCGTAAGTGTTCTCGCCGCGCTCGCGGCCGCTGCATTTCTCTGGCTTGCCCCACCTCCGCGCGGTTTCGAGGCATTCGTCCCCGGGGCAGGCCCGCCACTGTGGCAGCGGGTGGTGCTGAATCTGCGGTCGGGGCGCCTCCTCGCCCTGTATGCGCAGGGCTTCCTGCTCATGGGAGGGTTCGTGGCGGTCTACAACTACCTGGGGTTCCGGCTTGAGCGCGCGCCGTTCCTCCTGCCGGAGTCCCTCGCGAGCCTGATGTTTCTCGCCTACCTTGCCGGGACCGCGACGTCGCGGATCGCCGGAGGCCTGACGGTCCGGCACGGCAGGTTGACGGTACTCCTTGCAGGCATTCCGGTGATCGTCGGCGGGCTCGCCATCACCCTTGCCGATTCCATTCCCTGGATCCTGGTGGGCCTGCTGATCTTCACCGGGGGCTTCTTCATCGTCCACTCCGTGGCTGCGGGCTGGACGCCGGCGCTCGCCAGCGTGGGCCGCGGCCAGGCATCGAGCCTCTACAACTTCGCCTACTACGCCGGCTCGAGCCTGCTCGGCTGGATGGGCGGCCTGTTCTTCGTGCGCATCGGCTGGGTGGGCGTCGCGGGATTCGCCGCAGGCCTGGCCGTGCTCGCCGGAATCATCGCGGTGTGCGCCCTGCGGTCCGCGCCGGGGGCACTGCCCGCCCGACCGTAGGCCGGCAGCTTCGCAGACTTCTGTCACCGCACGTCAGAACGACGACGCCGGCAGATCCTTTTCGCCGTCCACGATCGCCCGAACGATGCGGTCCGCTACGGCGCCCGGATCCTTGCCCTGCGCCAGGCGCGGCGCGTCACCGGCGATGGGCCGCGTCGCCAGGCCGGTCTCGGTATGCGGCGGGCGAGCGTCGATCACGCGGACACCGGAACGCCGGAGCTCGAGGGTCAGTGCCTTGCCGTAGGCGCTGAGCCCGGCCTTCGTGGCCGAGTACGCGGCCATTCCAGCGGTCGGGCTTTCCGCAACGACGGCGCTCAGCTGCACCACCACCGAGTCCCTGGCCAGCTGCGCACCCACTTCACGCATCAACCGCATGTAGCCGAGAAGGTTCACGAGCATCAACTCATCCAGGGTGTCGTCATCTACTGCGACAGCCGGTCCGAAGGCGACCACTCCTGCGGCGAAAACCAGGCCATTGAGCTCCTTGCCGTACACCGCTGCTGCGATGTCCATCGGCGCACCCGGCTTCCCGAGATCGGCGGCGACGGTCCCCTCGACGGCGTTTCCAAGTTCGTCGGCCAGGGCCCGCAGTTTCTCCCCGGATCTTCCCGAGAGGGTGAGCCGGGCGCCCCGGGCCGCCAGCTTCCGTGCGAGTTCTGTTCCCAGGACTCCGGTGGCGCCGACGACGAGGAGGTGGGACCCGCTGAGCTCAGTCATGCGGTGAGCTTACCAACCTCTGGTGGGGATACCTGGAGCATTTGTCATATATTGCTAAGCCTGCTTGGTATTGTGTGGAGTGGACACGGAAAAACCATCCCGCTGCAGGACCCACCGCCACGGGCGTAGTCGATGCGGCGGCCCCGGTCCCATTGACGGAAGGAAACAGAGCATGGCAACGCGGAAACAGGTGGAACGCCCGGTCGGGGACCCCACCGAAGCGGAGCGGGAAACCGGCGACCCTGCCTCCTCGTCAGGAATCACCGGCCACGTCGACAAGAAACGAGGCAGCAGGAAGGCCTCAAAGTCCATGAGCGCCGGCAGCTCGACTCCTCCCACCGGAGCCGCCGCGCCGGCCCCGGGCGCCGCGCCTGCCAGCAGGAAGGGCCGCAAAGGCAAGAAGATTGCAAACCGCGCAGCAGCGGGAAGTGGAAGTTCCGCGGCCCGAACGGCTGCCCGGCCGGTCCATGGCGGCGCATCCAGCCCTCCTGCCGCCCACGTCATCGTGCGGTCCGAAGAGCAGTTCCGGGCACTCACCCAGACCAAACAGCGCGGCAGGGTACGCCTCCACAAGATCGTCGTCACCGAAAATGTCACGAGGACGGTGACGATCCGACGCGAGGCGATCCGGGTCGACCGCGGATCAGGGGCCGCCGATGCAGCATCGATGGCAGGCCCGGGCCCGGTGTCCACCGCCGCCGAGGCCCCCGTTACGGTCATCGACGGGTCGGACCTGGGCAAGGGAGGGTACACGATCGTGCTCCACGAGGAGCGCCCCGTGATCCGGATGGAAACCGTCGCGCTGAAACGGGTACGACTCACCAAGGACATGGTCCTGGACGAGGAAGCACTCACCGCCGACGTCCGCAAGGAAGTTGTCGAAACCGGCAGTATCGACACCGCCGGCCGGGACGAAACACCAACACCAACACCCGCTACGAGGAGCACCGATGATTACGCAGGATAACGTGGACGCCCTCCTTCGGGGCCATGGCAAGGTCTTCTCCAGCGACGGCGAGAAGATCGGCTCGATCGGCCAGATCTACGTCGATGACGGTACCGACCAGGCGAGCTGGGTGACGGTCAGCACCGGCCTGTTCGGGACCTCGGAGACCTTCATCCCCCTTGAGGGTGCTGCCCTTGAAGGGAAGGACCTTCGGGTTGCCTATCCCAGGGAGCAGGTCAAGGACGCACCGAAGGTGGACCGCGACGGGCACCTGAGCCCGGAGGAGGAACACCTCCTCCACCGCCATTACGGGCTGGGCGGGAGCCCGTCGGAATCCCCCGGGAGGGAATCCACGGGGAGTGCGGAAACCGGGCACCACGGCACCGGCACTGCCGGGCCCGGCACCCCTGACACCGGCGTCTCCGGTCCGCCGACCGACCGGGCGATGACACTCTCCGAGGAGCAGCTGAAAGTGGGCGTCGAGCAGTACGAAGCCGGGCGCGTCCGGTTGAGGAAGTATGTCGTCACTGAGACCGTCACCCGGACCGTTCCGGTCTCCCGTGAGGAGTTGCGCATCGAGCGCGAACCCATTCCGAAGGCCGGCCGGAGGAAGTCCTCCCGGAACGCAGAACTCAGTGAGGAAGTGTACGAAATCACCCTGCATGAGCAACGCGCCGTCGTCGGGAAGGAAACCGTCCCGGTCGAGCGGATCCGGTTGATCAAGGAAACAGTCACCAGCAGCGAGACCGTCACCGGGGAGCTCCGCAAGGAACGGCTGGAGACCGACGGGATCGACGGCGCCGGGCCCGGCTCCCGCTAGGAACCGCCCCCGACCCGCAACCCGCCCGACCCAGCTAGAGGAGATATCCGTGATCACGCAGGAACAGATGATTCAACTGATCGAGACGAAGGGCCACGTCCATACGGACGACGGCGACGACCTCGGTGCGGTGGAACAGATCTTCATCGACGATTCAACCGGCCGGCCGACCTGGATTCTGGTGGCGGCCGGCACGCCCGGAAGTGCCGCGGTCCTCGTTCCGGCACCCGGAGCCACCGTGGATAGCCGGACGGTCCGCGTCCCCTACAGCAGGGACCTTATCGAAGGGTCGCCGCGGATGCCGGAGGACGGACGCTTCGGCCCTGACGAGGAACAACAGCTTCTTCGTCACTACGGACACGGCGTCCCCGCCCATGCGGGGACCGACGACTCCCACGATGCGGTCCCGGGAACCGACACGGTGCTGACCCGCTCCGAGGAGCAGCTGAGGGTCGGTACTGTGACCCGGGAAACCGGCACCATCCGCGTTTCCAAGTACATCGTGACCGAAACCGTCACTGAGACCTTTCCCGTGCGCCGGGAGGAGCTCCGGGTTGAGCACCTCCCGATGGAGGACGCGGGCGAAGCTACCCCTCCGGATAGCGGCGTGACGCGGATCGGCACTCCCTTCGACGAGGGGGAGTACGAGATCGTCCTCTACGAGGAGCGGCCCGTTGTGGAACTGGAGATCGTCGCGGTGGAGCGGATCACCCTGATCCGGGAAACGATCACCGAAGCGGAGGAGGTGAGCGGAGAGGTCCGCAAGGAAGTTCTCGAAGCCACGGAAGGCCACTAAACGCGCCCCGGCTTGCGGGCCGTCGACACCGGGCGCGGACGCAGTCCGATATTGTTCTCGAATGGGCCGGATCAAAACGTGGCAGAGCATGATCGATTCAAACGCGGAACGTCTGCAGCGGACCACGGGCCGCAGTGCCACGGGGTGGGCGAACGCCGCCCGCGACGCCGGCATCGCCACTCGGGAGTCCCTGTCCTCCTGGCTCAGGGGCCTGGGCGTCACGGGCTATAACCTTCTGAGCATCGACGGGGAGATGTTCGGCTACCCCGAGCTCTTCCTGCAGTCCGCCGACGAACTGTACGACGGCCAGTACCTCGACCGGCCTGCGCTGCGGCCGATCGCGGACCGGTTGCTGCACTGGGCGCAGGCCGCCGACGGCGTCGACATCCAGATGCGCAAGACCTACGTCTCGCTCCAGACACCGCGCCGGAAATTCGCCCAGGTGACCCCCACGAATCGGACGACCCTCGACGTCTTCCTCCGGGTGGAACTGCCCGATGTTGCCGCGCTTGAACCCGTGCGAGCCGCAGGCGATCCCTTCGCCTGGCGGCTACGGCTGCGGGAACCCGACGACGTCGACGATGCCGTCCTCGATGCCCTTACGGCTGCCCGGGACGATAGCCGGTAGCTTGCGACTTCTTCAGCCGGTCCAGTTCCTGCTGCGCCTCGGCCTCCGCTTCAAGCTCCTCGAATGCCCGCTCCATCCGCGGGGACGACGGATCGGTCCAGGCGAGTTCCTCGCGCGCCTCGGCCTGCGCGCGTAACTGCCGAACCTCGCGCTCGGCCTCCCGGCGGGCTGCTTCAGCGCCGAACGAGGCTTTGGACGAGGCGCTGATCGATTCCTGCACACCGAGGGCGGCCTCCGCGGCTGCCCGCCGAGCCACCATGCTCTGGTACTCCAGGGAACTGTCGAAGATCCGGCGCTCCAGGCGGTCAAGATCACCCTGCAGCTGCCGGCTCTGCCGATCGGCCTCGGAGAACTGCTGGGTCAGCGTGTCATAGCGCTTCCGGGCGGCGATTCCCTCACGAATCGCGTTGCGGGCGGTTTCGTCGTCGCCCCGCTGAACCGCAACAGTGGCCTGCTCATCGAGATACCGTACGTAGGCGCCGGCTTCGGAGGCGGTGATCTCGATCCGACGGCGATGCGCGGCGACATCGGCGGCGGCGCGTCTCGCCCGGTCGAGCATGCCCTGCTGCTGGTCCTGCGCGTTTTGCGCGTTGACCTGCGGGTCTTCCTTCGATGCTTCCGCTGCGGCCCGGTTGGCACGGACGATGCGGGTCAGGCGGCGCTTGATCGACACTGGGCGCCCTACCAGGCTTGCCGGGAACCGTAGGAGCTCTGCCAGGACTGCATGGCGCTGATCTCCGCGGTGAGCCGTGAGCTTGCCTGCTCGAGCTGCAGCTGATCGACCGACCGGCTGGTCTGGAGCAGACACCGCCGGAGGTCCGCCGACAGTCCTTCGAGGGTCCGGGTCTGCTGGCCAAGGTCCGCCGTCCACTCCGCCCTGAGCGCCCGGTTCGGTTCCCGATCAGCGAACCGGAGCTGATTCTCGAGAGACTGCATCGCGCGCTCGAGGTCCTGCGCTGCCCGCGGCAGGTGACCGACCGGCCACCCCTGCCGCGTTGCTTCCTCGAGCGCTCCCCGTGTTGCCCTGCTGGACCGGCGCAGCTCACCGATGAGCTTCGCCGGTTCGCGGACCGCCCTGTCGGGCGCAAACGCCTTCGCGGCAAGAATGCTGTTTCCTGCAGCACGCTGGACGATGCGGGACCGCTTGACCTTCCGGACCACAATCCACCCGGTCACGGCAGTGCCGATTCCGGTCGCCGTGAGGATGCCCACCCCTACGGCGAAAATCTCGATGAAGGAATCCATTACGCCAGTATCCTCCCGGAGGGTTGTGGAGAGTTGCACATACCTCTAGTCTGCCCTGAGCGCGGGTGATTATCCAGATCGCCCCTCAGGGCAGGCGGAGCCCCGGGAACCGCCACGCCTGGACGCCGGGGCCCTGGCCCGAGAGCACCAGCACCCCGTCCTCCGGCAGTCCCTTGGCGCCCGGCACGCCCAGGAACACCTGTTCGGCGTCGGCCCAGGGCCCCGGCAGGAGGTTGAGCGGGACCGGAACGCCGTCGTAATCGGCCCTCGCCGCAGCGATCACGAAGCATTCCTGCTCGTGCTCCCGGGCGAGGACGATCACGTCGTCCGTGGCGGCCAGCCAGCGCACTGCGCCCTCACGGAGCGCAGGGGAGCCCGCACGGAGAACGGACAGCGCCGCAATCAGTGGACGCAGGTCATCCGGCCGATCCGCTGCGGAGGCATCCCACGGCATCGGCGCGCGCGAGTCCTCACCATTGACGCCGCGAAGCCCGAACTCGTCACCGGCGAACAGGGTGGGCAGGCCCGGCAGCAGGAAGATGAGGACGATGCCGACGGCAGGACCGCCGTCGATCATCACGGTCCCGGCCCGCGCCGTGTCATGTGTGTTCAACGCACTCATATTCTGCGTCCGCATGCGCCAGGAAAAGCCTGCGGACAGGGCGACATGCGTGGCCACGACATCGCCGCCCCCGATACGGGGGACGCCGGGCAAGGGTGTTCCGAAGAAGTTCACGGCCGCGTCCCCGCGCGCGAGCCACTGCCATAGCGGTCGGGTGAGGTTGGAATAGGTCATCGCGCCGTCCCACGCCTGGCCTGCGAGATTCTCCGTGGCGTCCCCCGTGGACTCCGCAAGGAGGATCAGTCCCGGCCGGACGGCGTCCATCGTGGCCCGGATGAGGTGGGCTACCTCGGTGTTCAGGTCCACGTCGCCGTGACGTCCCGTCATGTTGGCGACGTCGATCCGCCACCCGTCCAGGCTGAACGGCGGCAGGAGCCACCGGGCCACCACGGAGTCCGGCCCCTCCACGAAGCGCCTGCGCAGTTCCGGCGATGCCCAGTCCAGTTTCGGCAGGCTCGGCACGCCGAACCAGCAGGCGTAGTCCGTGTGGTCCTCAGTGAAGTAATAGAAGCCGGCCTCGACACTCGTCGGGTCGGCGAGCGCCGTGAGGAACCACTCGTGGGCATCACCGGTGTGATTGGCCGTGAGGTCACCGATCACCGAGATATTGCGGGCGTGGGCGGCTCGGACGAGCCGGACAAGGGCGTCATCCCCACCCAGGAGGGGATCGACGACGTCGAACGTCGTCGCGTCATAGCGGTGGTTGGAACGTGCGGGGAAAAAGGGCGTCACATAGAGGACCGTGACGCCGAGTGCGACGAGGTGGTCGAGCTTCCCGATGATCCCATCGAGGTCGCCGCCGTAGATCTGCCGGGGGGTGAGCTCGCCGCGCGGCTCGACGGGGTCGTTCCAGGCACACGCCACCGCCCAGCCGGGCAGTCCGTCCGGCTTCCGCGGCCCGGACCTCGCAAAACGGTCGGGGAAGACCTGGTACACCACGCCGTTCCGTGCCCAGTCGGCCGGAGCGGGCCGGCAGTCGATCCGGAAGTCGTCCCGATCCGGGGTGTCCCGGGAGGAAGCACCTCGGGCGTTGAGCCACATCCATCGGGTGCCGTCTCCATCCGCGACCTCGAGGAGGAAGCGGTAGCGGAGCGCGGGGTTCACGGCTCGGACCTGTGCCTCCCACCAGGACCAGCCGGCGTCGCCCGGGGAGCTCCCTGCCTCGTCGTAGTGCGCCTCACCGTCGCGGAGCGAGCGGAGGAACACCCGGACGGCGGTTCCCCAGCTCGCGGGGACCCGCAGCCGCAGGGCCAGGACATCCCCGAGCGCAGGCGCCTGGTTCGCTACGTACAGTGGCGAGCCGTCGTGGTGGGGCGCGCCGGCCGGGCCCGGTTCCTGCATGGGTCAGCCCTTGACACCGCCGGCCGTGGGGCCGTTGGTGATGTATTTCTGCAGGAACAGGAACAGCGCCATGACCGGAACGGCGGCGAGGACGGCGCCGGCGGCGAAGACGCCCCAGTTCTCGGACCGCTGCTGCGCCACGTAGGAGTAGAGGCCCACCGCGAGGGTCTGCGAATCCGGGTCGGTCAGGACGACGCTGGCGATCACGAATTCGCTGCTCAGGCCGATGAAGGCGAGCAGACCCACGACCGCGAGGATGGGCGTGACCAGCGGCAGGATGATGGTGAAGAAGACCTGCACGTGGCTTGCGCCGTCGATCCGGGCCGCCTCGTCGAGCGACTTCGGCACCGTGTTGAAGAACCCGTACATCAGATAAGTGTTCACGCCCAGGGCTCCGCCGAGGTAGACCATGATGAGCCCCAGTTGGCTTCCCAGTCCCAGCCACGGCACGACGTCCGTGATGGCGTTGAGCAGCAGGAAGATGGCGACGACTGCCAGCAGCTGGGGGAACATCTGCAGGATCAGCAGCGAGAGCAGGCTGACCCGGCGACCCGTGAACCGCATGCGGCTGAAGGCGTAGGCGGCGAGCGCTCCGAGGAAGACCGTCGCAACGGAGGTGACGACGCCGATGACCATCGTGTTGACGAACCAGCGGCCGAAGGGCCTGCTCGGATTGTTGAACAGGGCCTCGAAGTTGCCGCCGTCGATCCTGCTGAACAGGACGTTCGATCCAGCCATCGTTCCGTTCGAGTTCAGGGCCGCAGACAACACGTAGAGGAGCGGGAACACGGCGAAGATCGTGGTCGCGACGCCTACGGTATGGCGCCATCCCTTGTGCCGGAACCACTGGCCGAAGGTGCGCCTGCGCCGCTGGGGGATACTGCCCGAGCCGTGCGCCGGAGGTTCGACGACGGCGGGCTGGGAATCGGTGAGTGTAGTCATCAGTTGATGTCCTCCAGTGCCTTGGTCTGCCGGAAGCTGACGGCCGAAACCACGGCGACGATGAGAAAGATGATGATGGACAGGGCGCTGGCCAGGCCGTAGTCGCGGCCAACTCCCGTGCCGAAGGCGATCTCGTAGACCATCGTGATGAGGATGTCGGTGTGCCCGATGTTCGCCGTCGTGTTGTCGAAGCGGGGGCCGCCGTCCGTCAGCATGTAGATGACGTTGAAGTTGTTGAAGTTGAACGCGAAGCTCGCGATGAGCAGGGGTGCTACTGACACGAGCAGCAGCGGCAGCTTGATGGCCGTGAAGGTCCGCCAGGCGGAGGCGCCGTCCATGCGGGCGGCCTCGTTGACCTCCTCGGGCAGGGACTGCAGGGCCCCGGTGCACACGAGGAACATGTAGGGGAAGCCGAGCCAGAGGTTCACCACGAGCACGCTGACCTTCGCCAGCAACGGATCGGTCAGCCACGGGATGTCGGCACCCCCGAAGAAAGTGGTGTTCACGAAGCCGAACTCGGGGTTGAGGAGCCCGGACCAGACGAGCCCGGCGAGGAACGCCGGGAAGGCATACGGCAGGATCATGAGGATGCGGTAGATCCGTTTGCCGCGGAGGTCCGGCAGGTTGAACGCGTTCGCGAGGAAGAGACCAAGGGCGAAGGTCGAGAGGACGGAGACGATCGCGAAGGTGAAGGTCCAGAGGACCACCTGCAGCAGCGGATCCCGGATGTTCTGGTCCGAGAAGGCCTTGGTGAAGTTGTCGAACCCGACATTGACCTTCCAGCCGGTGCTGAGCTGTTCGCCGTCCGCGGACTGGAAGGATCCCTCTCCCGTGTCGGTATAGGTGGTGCCGGTTTCGAGGTCGGTGAAGGTGCTGGTCGCCTCGTCGAAGCTCAGTGAGGGCCGGTAGACGTAGGCGCTCGATCCGTCACTGGTCCTGAGACTGCCGTCCTCGGGGTCGTCCGAGAAGGGGACCGTGACGGCGAGGATGTCCTCCTGGTTGGCGAGGACCTCACCGAACTGGAGGGTGCGATACCCCTCCAGCTCCACCGCCCTGCCCGTCGCGTCCGTGATGGCGTCGGCATCCTCGAGCGGGGCATCCGTGGCTCCGACAGAAACGCCGCCGTCGGGATCGGTGGCAAGGAGGTGGAAATCGCCGTCGCGCTCAAGGATGGAGACCCGATAGGCAGGCGAATCCAGCACGCGCTGCTGCGCTGACAGCTGGATGGCGTTCACGGCGTCGGCCTTGGTGCTGTTGTGTCCGTCGCCGTAGTTCGTGAAAGCGACGTAACCGCTGTAGACCATGACGAACACCTGGAAGATGACCAGGAAGAAGATACCCGGGGCCAGATACTTCGCCGGCAGGCCGCCCTTCCGCAGGTAGATCCAGTTGATGAGCAGGGTCACCGCGGAAGCGAAGACCAGGATGACCCATTTTTCCTGCAGGAAGAGCGTGATCGACACGTAGACGGCGAAAGCATCCACCAGGCCGAGCAGCACGATCTTGGCCAGCAGGCCGAGGGTGGAATCGGGCGTGATGCCGGACTTCTTGCGGGGTCGCGTTGCAGCGGGACCGGGAGGGGCCAGAGTGGGCATGGTGGAGGCTTTCGTTGATTGGCCGAACGGGCAGCCGCTGCGGTGGGGAAAGCCGCCGCGGACCGGAGGGAACCCGGTCCGCGGCGAACACGCTGCTGCCGGAGCAGCAGGGGTGGCGCCCGTCGGACAGAGGACGGGCGCCTGCTTGCTACTGCCCCGCGATCTTCGCCTCGATGTTGCCGACCATGGTGGTCCAGGCGCCGGTGGGATCGTCGCTGCCCTTGATCAGGGCGAGCTCGGTGGCTCCCCAGTCGGCCCAGACGGCCTGCATCTCGGGCAGTGCCGGCATCGGCACACCGTTCGCTCCGATCTCGCCGAACGCTGCGACGATGGGATCGGAGGCAGCCTTGTCGAAGCTGGCATTCAGGGCCGGGGGGCGGCCTCCGACGTCGTACATGGCGTCCTGCGCGGCCTCGGTGCTGAGGTAATTGACGGCGAACTCGTTCGCCGCGAGCGCGTTGGCGCTCTTCGACGAGATGAAGAAGCCGTTGACGCCGATGAAGGGCTGCGCGTCCTCGGCGCCGACAGTGGGGAGCTCGTCGACGGCGAGGTTCAGGCCTGCGGCCTGGGCGTCCGGCACGTTCCAGGGCCCGGTCAGGAAGTAGGGGGACTCGCCCGCGTTGAACTTCTCCTTCGCGATGTCACCCGTGATGTTCGAGTTGATGACCTTGGACCCGGTGTCACCCCACTCGACGAGCTTCTTCGCGAACTCGACGCCGTTGGGCTCGCCCAGAAGCAGTTCGTCGGCGTTGTAGCTGCCGTCGTCGTTCTGGCCGAAGACGGGGACACCCATCGAGGTCTGCAGCGGGTACAGGTGATAGGGATCGCCCTGCTTCGGGTCCATGCCCACCAGGAACGGGTACACGGCGTCGCCCGCGGCGACGGCGGCCTCGCCGTTGGCGATGACCTCCTCGAACGTGGCTGCCGCTTCGGGAACGAGGTCCGTGTTGCGCAGCAGCGCGATGTTCTCCAGCGCATAGGGCACGCCGTAGACGCTGCCGTCGTAGGTCATGGCCTGGATAGTGGATTCCTGGAACTCGGAGGCCTTGTCGCCCAGCTCGACGGGAGCGATGACGCCGTTCTGCACGAACGTGCCCAGCCAGTCGTGCGGGCCGACGATCAGGTCCGGTCCCTTGCCCGTGGGCACCTGGGTGATGAAGTCGTCGCGGACGGCGGCGAAGTCCTTGACCGCGAGCTTGACCTCGATTCCGGTGTCCTCCTTGAAGGACTTGGTGATCTCCTCGAGAGCGGGCGCGCGCTCGGCATCGACCCACATGGTGAGGGTGGTGGCGCCTCCTTCGGCGAGGCCCCCGGCGGCCGGGGTGCTGCTGGTGGCGGAGGGCTCGGAAGCCCCTCCCCCGCAGGCGGTGAGGGCCAGGACTGCAACCGACATTGCGCCGGTGATCAAAGCGAGCCGACGCGTCGGCTGGGTGGATCGCACCTTCATTGGTGAACCTTTCGTGAGCGTCTTCGGTCAGTATCCCGGCGCAGGTGCGGTACTTCCGCCGGCCGGGATACGTCTTGGGCACAACCCCACCCGTTTGGGGAAGCCGTGACACGAATCACAACTGTAAGCGTTTGCACTAAAAATTCCAACTGTGGGGAAAAGCTCCACAAAAGATGCGGCGGCGCACAAATTTGTCAGACGGATGACTGGAAGCGCTTACACAATTGACCGCTTTTCGGCTTAGAATTGTCCGCATGTCTGAGACCGCCCCCGCCCTGTACGGCGATCCCCTGTCCTCGCCGGCCGTGTTCCACGCACCCCTGCACTCTGCCTCGATGGATGCCGAGTGGTGGCGCTCGTCCGTCATCTATCAGGTCTATCCGCGCTCGTTCCGGGACTCGAACGGTGACGGGACGGGCGACCTCCCGGGCATCACGGCCGAACTCGGTCGCCTCGCCGAGCTCAATATCGACGCCGTGTGGCTGTCGCCGTTCTACCCCTCCCCGCACCACGACGGCGGGTACGACGTCGCGGATTACTGCGACGTCGACCCGCTGTTCGGCACCCTCGCTGACTTCGACACGCTCATGGCCCGCGCCCACCACCTCGGCATCCGGATCATCGTTGACCTCGTGCCCAATCACTGCTCCAGTGATCATGCACTCTTCCAGGCAGCCCTCGCGGCTCCGAAGGGCTCAGCGGAGCGATCCATGTTCATCTTCAGCGACGGCAGTGGCGCCGACGGCAGCGAACCCCCCAACAACTGGCAGTCACATTTCGGCGGCCGCGCATGGACGCGCACCACGAACGCCGACGGCACGCCCGGGCAGTGGTACCTGCACCTGTTCGATTCCACCCAACCGGATTTCAACTGGGACAACCCCGCCGTGCGGGCCGAGTTCGAGCGCGTCCTGCGCTTCTGGCTGGACCGCGGCGTCGGCGGGTTCCGCGTCGACGTGGCACACGCCCTCATCAAGGCCGAGGGCCTGCCGGACTGGGGCGGCCGCGCCGACGGCGGATCCTCCGAGGGCTTCCCCGGCTCGGAGGCTCCGATGTTCGGCCAGCAGGAGGTCCACGCCATCTACCGCCGGTGGCGGGGCATCCTCGCCGAATACGACGGCGAGCGCATCCTCTGCGCCGAGGCATCGATCGATCCCCTGCCCCGGCTCACCGACTGGGTGCGCCCCGACGAGATGCATCAGGCCTTCAACTTCGCCTACCTCCACCACCCCTGGAACGCCCATGCCCTGCGCGACGTCATCTCGTCGTCGCTGACCGCGTTCGACGCCGTCGACGCCCCCACCACGTGGGTGCTGAGCAACCACGACGTCGTACGGCACACCAGCCGTTTCGGCCTCACCGGGGGCGCCCCCCGCGGCGGCGACGGCATCGGCCGATCCGACGCGCAGCCCGACACCGCAACCGGGCTCGCACGGGCCCGGGCCGCCTCCCTGGCGATGTTCGCCCTGCCCGGCGGCATCTACCTGTACCAGGGCGAGGAACTCGGCCTGCCCGACCACACCGCCATGCCCGAGGACGCGCGCCGGGACCCCACCTTCGTGCGGACCGGTGGGGAGCGGCTGGGCCGTGACGGCTGCCGGGTTCCGCTGCCGTGGCTCGCCGATGCACCGCTGTACGGATTCGGAGCGACCGGCGATGACACGAACGCCGTTCCGCAGCCCTGGTTGCCGCAGCCGGAGGGCTGGGCCGGATACGCCCGCGACGTCCAGTCCGGGGATCCCGACTCGACGCTGTCCCTGTACCGCACCGCCCTCCAGCTTCGGCGCGACCTGCAGCTCGGTGCAGGGTCACTGAGCTGGTCGAGGGAGTTCGAAACGACTGACACCGTCGCGTTCCTCAACGGAGAGGTGCTCGTGGTCCTCAACATGGGCGAGTTCGCCACTCCGCTGCCCACCGGCAATGTCATCGTCGCGAGCACGCCGGGTGCGGTGGAGGACCAAACGCTCCAGCCCGACGCCTGCGTCTGGCTGATGCACGCCGCCGGATAGCGCTTTACTGCCCACTCCGCGATGATCAGACGAAGCACACTCCACCCGGAGTGTCCTTCGAAAACCTCCGGAAGGGAGACCATGGCCGGCATCAAGGATGTCGCCAAGCTTGCCGCGGTCTCCACCGCCACCGTGTCCCGTGCACTCAGCGGCAACGGTCGGGTCTCGGAGCGCAGCCGGGCGCGCGTCCTGCAGGCCGCGAAGGAACTGGGCTTCGTGGTGAGCTCGACGGCGTCCTCCCTCGCCTCGGGCCGCCACCGCAACGTCGGCGTCGTCGTGCCGTCAGTGGCCCGCTGGTACTACTCCCAGATCGTGGACAGCGTCGCGGCATCGCTGCTCGAGGCCGGGTACGACCTCACGCTCTACAACCTCAACGAGGATGCCGGGCACCGCGACCGCGTCCTCTCCGAGTTCCTCCTGCGCCAGCGGTGCGACGGCGTCATCCCCGTCTCGCTGGAACTCAGCCGTGAGGAACTGGGCCAACTCCTGGCCGTGGGGAAGCCTGTGGTCGGCATCGGTGGGCCGCTTCCGGGGGCGGAGACCTTCAGCGTCAACGACCATGAGATCGCCGAACTCGCGACAGAGCACCTCATCAACCTCGGCCACCGGCGGATTGCGCACCTCGGCGGTTCGGACGCATTCGAGAACGATTTCCGGATCTCCGGAACGCGCAAGCACGGCTACGAGTCGGCCATGAAGGCTGCGAACCTCGAGATTCTCGGCTCATGGCGCATCGACGCCGATTTCACCATCCAGGGCGGCTACACCCAGGCGAAGCAGCTCCTCGGCTACCCGCGCGATACGCCGACGGCGGTCTTCTGCGCCTCGGACGAGATGGCGATCGGCACCATCCTCGCGGCACGCGAGCTCGGCTTCCGCGTCCCCGAGGACATCTCGGTGATCGGGATCGACGGGCACGAGCTCGGGGAGGCGCTGGGGCTGACGACCGTGGCCCAGTTCCCGCAGCAGCAGGGCCAGCGTGCCGTCCAGCGCCTCCTGGAGATCCTGCAGGACCCGGACGCCCATCGCTCCGCCCATCATGCCGCGCGGACGGCACTCATCATCCGGTCGAGCACCGCAGCACGGACGCACTAGCGTCGGCGGTCCCGCCGGCTGGTCCTCCGAAGCGGCGGCACCGACGTTTCCACCTGACGCGGGAGGGGCCCGTCACCTCCCGTGGGAAATGCCGGGCCCCTCCGGCGTCAGGTGGCCCTACCGCGCCTCGAAGACGGCGACGGTGCGGGCCGGGACCGAGAAGGATCCGTCGGAACCCGCTGCGGCCTGCCGGACGACGTCGTCGCTCCCCCCTGCCTGGGTGGCAGACAGCGCGTACGACTGACCCACGGCGGCCGGCACCTGCTGCACGGTGGCCTCATCGGAGGCATTGAAGACCACCACGATGCCCCTGCGCTCCGGATCGACGTCGGGTCCCACGGTGTCGTCGAGGTGCATGACGACCACGCCCGGCGCCTGATCGGGGCCCGCACCCGGGAAGGAGAGCTTCTGCTGCACCAGCTCCGCCGTACCGAGGCTGAAAAGCGGACTGCCCTGCCGCATGGTGAGCAACTCCTCGGCCCGGCTTCGCGCCGCACCAATGTCATCGGCTGTGGGCTTTAGGGCGGAATCGGCCAGGAGCGGCTGCACGACGGCGTACTTGTCCTCGTTGTCGGCGCGCGGCGGGAGCCCCCGACCGAAACCGTTGTCCGTCCCTGTGTGGTCAAGGATATTGAACCAGTCACCCGAGTCGTAGCTGTTGCGGTCGAGGGATTTGCTCCTCAGCGCATCACCGCCCGCGTGCCAGAAGGGAATGCCCTGGCCCAGCGCCGTCGTGGAGAGGGACAGGGTCTGCATCCGGACGCGGTCCGCCATGGGCGTGTCCGTCGGCAGCTTGAACGCGAGCGCGTCGAAGAGGGTTTCATTGTCGTGCGCCTCGACGTAGGTGATGGCTTCCTGGGGGTCGGCCGTGTAGCCGGCGGGTGATCCGTTGTAGTCGACGCCGGCACCCGTCACC
Organism: Arthrobacter sp. Br18; assembly: GCF_000520555.1. Taxonomy (GTDB): domain Bacteria; phylum Actinomycetota; class Actinomycetes; order Actinomycetales; family Micrococcaceae; genus Arthrobacter_D. Next base: position 80,705 of record NZ_KI914853.1, read on the forward strand.
TCGTTCCCGAAGCGGTCGGTGAAGGTGTAGTCCTTCAGGTTGCCGGTGAGGCCCACCCTGATCTGGTCCTGGGACTGCAGCAGCCGGGCGAGCTGTTCCTCGTCGGTGCCGTTCGCCTCGGCACCGTTCGGGTCGGTCAGCAGACCCGAGCCGAAGCCCTGGACCCGCGGG
>NZ_KI914853.1:80975-84396 GCF_000520555.1 Arthrobacter sp. Br18
GAGCCGAAGCCCTGGACCCGCGGGTCGGCGTCGAACGGTCCGCCGCCGCGCACCGCGTCGCGGAGACGGTCGTTGAAGGTGCCGATTCCGGTGCCGGCCATGTTGGCCTGCGTCGCCTGCTCGAAGCGGGCGTCGTCCGCCACCTCGCCGAAGTTCCAGCCCTCGCCGTAGAGGTAGACGGACGGGCCGTCCACGCCGTCCCGTTCGAGGGTCAGCTTGTCCAGCGCCGCCCGGACGGTGAGGATGTTCTGCTTCGAATGGTGACCCATGAGGTCGAACCGGAAGCCGTCGAGCTTGTACGTCCGGGCCAGGGTCACGATCGAATCGACCATGAGCTTGCCCATCATGGTGTGCTCCGTGGCGGTGTTCGGGCAGCAGCTCGAGGTTTCGACGGCGCCCGATTCCGGGTTGAGGCGGTGGTAGTAGCCGGGAACGATCCGGTCGAGGTTGTTCGTGGACTCCTGCCCCGCACCGGCGGTGTGGTTGTAGACGACGTCCTGGATGACGCGCAGGCCGGAGGAATTCAGCGAGGCGACCATGTCCCGGAACTCGTGGATCCGGGTGGCGCCCTCCGGGTTGGTGGAGTAGGAGCCTTCCGGCGTCGTGTAGTGCAGCGGGTCGTAGCCCCAATTGAAGCCGTCCCGGGAAGCGACGGCGGAGATGCACTCCTGCTGGCGGTCGCTGTCAGGTGCGAAGGACGCAAGATCGCAATCCGTCTCGGCCTGGAGGGCGCGGTCCTCCTCGATGGTGCCGATGTCGTTGACGGGCAGCAGGTGCACGGCATTGAGCCCGCTGTCGGCGAGCTCCGACAGCCGCTTCATGCCATCGCTGTCCTGCCGTGTGAAGGCGGCATATGTGCCGCGTTCCGCCTCCGGCACCGTCGTGTCGCTGATCGAGAAGTCCCGGACGTGCAGCTCGTACACCGAGAGCTCTTCGGGCCGGTCGAGGGCCGGTTTCTCCAAACCGGACCAGTTCGACGGCGCGAGGGCCGGGTCGGCGAGGTCCACGAACAGGGAGCGCTCCGAATTGGTCGACAGTCCCACGCTGTAGGGATCGGTCACGAGATTGTGTTCCACGGCGCCGGTTTCCGGCACGAAGACCTCGACGTCGTACAGGTAGTACGCGCCCTTCCAGTCCTTCTCGCCGTCGACACTCCAGGTGCCGTCCTTACCCTCGCGGAGGGCGCGGACGGCGACCGGTTCGTCCACCCCGTCCCGGAAGACCTGCACGGACACGCTCCGCGCGGTCGGCGCCCACAGCGCGAGGTGTGGCTTCTGGCCCTTCCAGCCCAGTCCCAGCTCACTGCGCGCGGCACCCGCGTACAGGTCGTCGAGCACGCCGGGAACCTGGACGCCGGTAGCGGCCAGCACGACGCCGTCCGGTGACACCGCGGTCATCAACAACTGGCCTTTCAGCAGGCCATTGGCGCGGCGGGCATCCTCCTTACCCAGCTGGAAGGTCCGAAGGGGCGCCAGGTGGGGGTGCTTCTGCGCCAGGGCCGGGGGAAGCGCACCGCCCGACGGGGTGAGCTCCACGGACGTGCCGCCCACCACGACGCCGTCCTCAACGGCCAGACCGCCGTCGGGCGCGGTCTGGAGGCGGTACCGGGTGCCGTCCGGCAGGTCCGCAGGATCCCACGCGATGGTGTCCTGCGTCAGCCAGTGTGCCGCCATGCCTGCTGTCGGACCCTGGGGTACGTCGCTGGAGATGACGTGCGTCCGATGGTCATAGGTGAACGTCACGGGCCCGCCGGGCGCCTGAAGCACCAGGTCGGCACCGCCCGCTGCGCCGTCTGCACCGTAGTTTTCACCCCATGATTCGTTCAGCGCCGCCTTGTAGGCGTAGGTTCCGGCGGGAACGTCGAAGGTTGCCGTCCAGGTGTCCGGGGAACCAGCTACTGGTTGCAGCCGTGTGGCTGCGCACTCGGGCTGCCAGTCGCCCGGGCAGCCGAGTTCCGACTGCAGGGAGCCGACGAGCGCCACGGTGCCGGGGGCCCCCGTGTGATCGGCAAGTGCCGGGGTCGGCGCCAGCGCTGCGAGGAGCGGCACTGTCAGCGCGACGGCGGCCAGGCGCACCCGACGCCGGGCGGGCGTCCTGGCGGCGCCGGAAGTTTCAAGGGGGATCATGGTGGTCCTTCCACGGCCATGCGTCACTGCAGGGCCGGACGAAGCAGGGTGGATAGTCCGACCCTACGGACGGCCTCCTCCTGCCGTCAAGGAAAACAGGAAAGTTTCACGCAAACTTTCCTTGCGTTTGCGCGGCGTGCGCTAGATTGAAGCAATGACACCGGAAACCCGCAGCGAGCGTCCGCGCCTGGATGATCTGGCGCGCACCGCCGGCGTCAGCGTTCCTACGGTGTCCCGCGTACTCAACGGGAAAGGTGGAGCATCCCAGGAAACCCGTCAGGCAGTCCTCGCCGCGATGGACAGCCTCGGCTACGAGCGTCCCTCACGCACCGCAGGACGCTCGAAGGGACAGATCGGCGTCGTGGTCCCGGACCTGGTGAACCCGATTTTTCCCGCTTTCGCAGGTGCCATTGCGGCGCTGCTGGCACCCAACGATTACATACCGGCCCTCTGCACGCTGCCGGGAGGCGGCATTACTGAGGACGAGTACGTGGCGCTTCTCCTGGACCAGGGCGTCAGCGGCATCATCTTCGTCTGCGCGGCACACTCTGATGGCCGGGCGAGCGTGGAGCGCTACCGGCGACTGCGCGGCCGTGTCCCGTTCGTGCTCGTCAACGGTGCACGCCCGGAGATCGATGCCCCGTCCGTCTCCAATGACGACGCCACGGCCATCCGCACTGCCGTGCGGCACCTCGTTGCGCAGGGCCACCAGCGGGTGGGCTTCGCCACCGGGTCCGACCGCTTCATCCCCAGCCGACGCAAGCTGGAGGGATTCCGCTCCGGTCTGGTGCAGTTCCTCGGCGAGGATGACGCGGATTCCCACATCGCCACCGGCATGTTCACGATCGAGGGCGGGCAGAGTGCCGCGAACGAGTTGATCGACAGTGGCCACACCGGCATTGTCTGTGCCTCGGACATCATGGCGCTCGGTGCCATGCGCGCAGCACGGACCCGCGGGCTCCTGGTGCCTGAGGATATCTCGGTGGTCGGCTTCGACGATTCGCCGCTCATGGCCTTCACCGATCCACCGCTGACAACCCTGCGGCAGAATATTCCCGCCATGGCCGAGGCCGCAGTGCACACACTCGTGACCGAGCTCAGCGGGGACAGGACCACGAGGACGGACATCATGTTCCAGGCAGATCTCATTGTGCGGGGTTCCACAGGCGCAGGGCCCGCCGTCAGAAACGCCGGCGGCTAGTTCGCCCTCCGGGGGCTTTCCGGTCGCCACACCACGAGGGCCTGGCTCCGTGGACGCGGGCGCTTGCCCCTGGCCAGGGTCACGACGTCGCCGG
>NZ_KI914853.1:84496-95384 GCF_000520555.1 Arthrobacter sp. Br18
ACGACGTCGCCGGCGAGGCCCGCCGCGAAGACGCGGCTCGAATCCGGCTGGCCACGGCGGAGTGCAAGCTCGGTGCTCAGTTCCTGCACCCGGGACTGCAGGGCCGCCACCTGGTTCTCGAGCTGCAGGATCCGCCGGATCCCCTCGAGGGAGACACCCTCCTGGGACAGCCTCTGGATTTCCCGGAGCGTTCCGACGTCCTTCTGGGAGTAGCGGCGGGCGCGCCCGGGCGCCCTGCTGGGGATCACGAGCCCGAGTCGGTCGTACTGGCGGAGGGTCTGCGGATGCATGTCAGCGAGTTCGGCTGCCACGGAAATCACGTAGATGGGAAGTGATGACTCCATACCGGACACCTCCTTCCGCCGTACCTGATCAACGTTCTCGTGGCCAAGTTCTCATGGCCAAGTTCTCATGTCCGCAGGGCCTGCGGGTCGGACCAGCCCGTCAGAGCCGTGCCTTCTCGGCCAGGGTGCCGCGCGGGTTCGTGTCGGCCGTCGCCTTCGCGAAGGCTTCCACCGCAGCGGCGGCTTCCTTCGACAGGTTCTGTGGAACCACGACGTCGATGGTCACCAGGAGATCACCTGCGCTCTTTGCGGTCGCGACACCGCGGCCCTTCAACCTGAGCGTGCGGCCGGAGGGAGTTCCTGCGGGGACCTTCATCCGCACCAGGTCACCTGACAGGGTGGGCACCTCGATCTGCGCTCCGAGTGCGGCCTCGGGGAACGTGACGGGTACGTGCACGCGGATGTTGTCTCCGTCGCGCTGGAAGAACGGATGATCCTTGATGTGCACGGTGACCATGAGGTCGCCCGTGCCCGCCGGGCCCGTCTGGCCCTTGCCACGCACCCGTACTTTCTGGCCCTCCTTGATGCCGGCGGGGATGCGGACGTCGATCTGCTCGCCGGACGGTTCGCGCAGGCCCACCGTGGTTCCCCGAATGGCGCCGGCGAAGGAGATGGTGGTGTTCGCGGTGCGGTCGGCGCCCTTGCGCGGCGGAGGCTGGAAACCCCCGGGGAAGCCGCCGCCGCTCCCACCGCCGAAGAGGTCGGCGAACTCGGGCGGGAGGTTGCTGTAGCCGTTGGAGCCGCGTGCTCCACTGCGGGTCCGGGGACCGGCACCCTGCCCGAAGAGATTCCCGAAGACGTCCTCGAAACCGCCCGACTGGCCGCCGGCACCGCCTGCCCCGCCCGCGGAGAACCGCGCTCCGCCGCCCATGGCCCGGATGGCGTCGTACTGCTGCCGCTCTTCGGCATCCGAGAGGACCGAGTAGGCCTCGGAGACGTCCTTGAACATGCGCTCCGAGCCTGCGTCCCCACCGTTCTGGTCGGGGTGGTGCTTCCGCGCCAGCTTCCGGTAGGCCTTCTTGATATCAGTACCTGACGCGTCCTTGGAGACACCGAGGATCTTGTAGAAATCCTTATCGACCCAATCCTGACTAGCCAATTGGTGTCTCCTTTTCCTTGTACTAGCTTCTAGAACGTGGGTGAGTAAGCGGCGGAGGCGGAGCAGTTCCCGAGGAAGGCGGCTTTAATATTCCGAGGTCCGCCAGGCCCGACGGAATTTCGCTGCCGCCGTTCGGGAACTGCTCCGACGCTCATGGTGACGCTTACTCCGGAACCGCGACGATCACCTGGGCGGCCCGGAGGACGCGCTCCCCCTTGCGGTACCCCGACCGGAGGATCTGGTTCACGCTGTCCGTCGTCACCCCTGCACTGGGTTGCTGCATGAGTGCCTCGTGGATGTTCGGGTCGAAATCCACACCGGTTTCGTCGATGCGTGTCAGCTCGTACGCCTTGAGGACGTTCTCGAGCTTGCCCGCGATCGCAGCGAACGGCCCCTCGGCGAGGTCGCCGTGCTGGCGCGCGGCATCGATGTCATCAAGCACCGGCATCAGTGAGTTGAGTACACCGATCACTGCCTGGTCCCGGGCCACGTCACGGTCACGCTCGACGCGGCGACGGTAGTTCACATACTCGGCCTGCAGCCGGAGCAGGTCGTCGCGAAGCTCCGCGACGACGTCGACCGCCGGGTTGGACTCGCCGCCGGCGCCTGCCTCGTTGAGGATGGCTTCGGCCTGGGCGAGGGCATCGCCGTCCATTTCGTCCTGTGCGGCGGATGCTTCGGGGTTCAGCGCCGCTGCGTCCAACACCTCGCCGTCCAGCACATCGGGGCCGAGCTCCTCAGCGTCCGGTGCCCCAGGATCGAAGGCCGACGCACCCGCAGGCCCCCCGGTCACCGGAATTCCCGGTGCCGGGCCGCCGGCGTCGTTCTGCTGCCCACGGACCTTGCCCGTTTCAGGGTCAATCTTGCGGTTGTCCTGAAAACTTACCGGTTCCGACTGATGCTCTTCTTCGTTTCCGTGGTGCGGCATAATTACTTCTTTTCGCTGGTGTCTTCGTCTACAACCTCGGCGTCAACAATATCCTCGTCGGCGCCGGCGGAAGCGGACTCGTCATTGGCAGGGGCATCCGGGCCTGGCTGGCCGGCTTCCTGCTGGGCAGAGGCATAGATGGCCTCGCCCAGCTTGGTCTGCGAGGCCTGCAGCTTCTCGAAGGCGGTCTTCACCTCTGCGTCGTTGTCCGAGGACTCGAGCGCCTTCTTGAGGGCGTCGACGTCGGCCTGGACCTCGGTCCTGACTTCCTCGGGCAGCTTGTCCGAGTTGTCGGAAATCAGCTTGTCCACGGAGTAAGCCAGCTGCTCGGCACCGTTGCGGGTGTCGGCTGCCTCACGGCGCGTCTTGTCCTCGGCCGCGTGCTCTTCAGCTTCGCGGACCATGCGGTCGATGTCCTCCTTCGACAGGGCAGTGCCGCCGGTGATGGTCATGGACTGCTCCGCGCCGGTGCCCTTGTCCTTGGCGGACACGTGCACGATGCCGTTGGCGTCGAGGTCGAAGGTCACCTCGACCTGGGGAACGCCGCGGGGGGCCGGGGCGATGCCGGTGAGTTCGAAGGTGCCCAGCGGCTTGTTGTCGCGGGTAAATTCGCGCTCACCCTGGAAGACCTGGATGGCCACGGACGGCTGATTGTCGTCCGCCGTCGTGAAGGTCTCGCTCCGCTTGGTGGGGATGGCCGTGTTGCGCTCGATCAGCTTGGTCATCATCCCGCCCTTGGTCTCGATGCCGAGGGACAGCGGGGTGACGTCGATCAGCAGGACGTCCTTGCGCTCGCCCTTCAGCACGCCTGCCTGGAGGGCGGCGCCGACGGCGACGACCTCATCGGGGTTGACGCCCTTGTTGGGCTCCTTGCCGCCGGCGAGTTCCTTGACGAGTTCGCCCACGGCTGGCATGCGGGTGGAACCACCGACGAGGACGATGTGATCGATGTCGGCGACCTTGATCCCGGCTTCGGCGATGACATCGCGGAACGGCTTCTTGGTGCGGTCAAGGAGGTCCTTGGTGAGGTCCTGGAACTTGGCCCGCGACAGGTGCTCGTCGAGGTGGACGGGACCGTCGGACGTGACCGACAGGTACTGGAGCGAGATGTTGGTGGAGGTGGCCGAGGAAAGTTCCTTCTTGGCCTGCTCCGCTGCTTCCTTCAGGCGCTGGAGAGCGATCTTGTCCTTCGACAGATCGGCGCCCTTGGCCTTGGCCTGCGCCAGCAGGTAGTCGACGACGCGCTGGTCCCAGTCGTCGCCGCCGAGGCGGTTGTCACCGGCGGTCGACCGGACCTGGATGGTCGAGAACGCGTCCTCGTCCTTGCCCACTTCGAGGAGGGAGACGTCGAACGTGCCACCACCGAGGTCGAAGACGAGGATGAGCTCGTCCTCCTTACCCTTGTCGAGGCCGTAGGCGAGTGCCGCGGCGGTAGGCTCGTTGACGATGCGCAGCACCTTGAGGCCTGCGATCTCGCCGGCCTCCTTGGTGGCCTGGCGCTCGGCGTCGTTGAAGTACGCGGGGACCGTGATGACGGCGTCGGTGACCTTCTCGCCGAGGTAGCTTTCGGCGTCGGTCTTCAGCTTCTGGAGCGTACGGGCGGAGATCTCCTGCGCCGTGTACTTCTTGTCGTCGATGTTGACGCTCCAGTCAGTGCCCATGTGGCGCTTGACGGAGGCGATGGTGCGGTCGATGTTGTTGACGGCCTGGCGCTTGGCGATCTCGCCGACCAGTACTTCGCCGGACTTGGAGAATGCGACGATCGACGGCGTGGTGCGGGCGCCTTCGGCGTTCGCGATCACGGTGGGCTCGCCGCCTTCGAGAACCGAGACGACCGAGTTGGTGGTTCCGAGGTCAATGCCTACTGCACGTGACATGCAATTTCCTTTCGAAAGCCCGAATGGGGGAGCACTCAAGCTCCGTCCAATCGATGGGCGCGTAGATTGAGCGTTCTGCACTCAACTATACCGGCGTCCGAAGGAAAGGCAAAATGGGGTTGAGCGTCAGGGGCTCAAGTTGCGTCGTCGCGCCAGGCTCACCGGAATTCCCCCGTCACCTCCCCGTCACGGGTCGAACGGGAGAGGTGTCGCCTTCGGAGTCTCTGCGGCCGCTTGCGCATACGACGCCGAGACGCGGCGGTAGGCCGGCGTCAGGAAAGCCAGCAGTGCGGCCGCCGCGATGGTGATCCCGGCGCACAGGAACACCAGGGCGATGCCGCGGGAAATGCCCTCGCCCAGAAGTGGGGCTAGCTGGGCGGCACCCTCGGCGGACCGCGAGTAGGGGATCATCCAGATTTGGGCGATCGGAGCGACGAGAAACGCGGTGATCGGCGCTGCCGCGGACTCGAACGCCAGCGCGAATCCGAACACCCGGCCCTGCTGATGTAGGGGCACCACCCGCTGGATGATGGTCTGTTCGGCGGCCTCCACGAAAGGCACCAGGACCAGATACAGCCAGATCCCGGCAATATACAGCCACGCCCATTCCCGCAGCGTCAACACTGCACCGCAGACACCCAGGAGGCTCACCGCGAAGAGCATGGTGCATAGCGGGTTGGACCCGAGCCCGAACCTGCCGATCAGCGCACCGCCCACGATGAGCCCGGTGGCGCCGAGCGCGAAGTAGGTCCCCCACAGTTCCACGGAGAACATCTCCAGTCCGTACGGGTCCATCAACGCCAAATACACGCCACCGGCGAAGTTGTTGAACGAGGAGAACAGGATGAGCGCGAACAGCCCGGAGATAGCCAGCACGGCGGTGAGCGAGCCGCGGAGGTCGAATGCGCCGTGCGCATCCGTGGCGGCAGGCCTTACCTCCTCAGGCATGCGCAGTGTGAGCAGATGGAGGAAAGCCAGTGCCGTGAGCACGACCGCGACGACAACCGTCCACCCCATGCCCAGCAGCCCGACCGACAGCCCGGAGAGTACTGAGGTGACAATGAACATCAGTCCCTGCACCATGCCTACCAGCCCGTTGGCGTTGGCCCTACGGTCCGGCTCGATGAGAATGGTGACCGTGGTGGAGAGGGCGATGTTGCGCATGTTCTCCACCACAGCGCCGGTCAGGACGACCAGGGTGAAGACCCAGAACCATGGCCGCGTCAGGTCCAGCAGCCAGGCGGTGGGTGTCAGCAGGAACATGACCGCGGACAGCACGAACATCACCAGGGTGAAGCCGGCGGCGAAGCGCATCACGGCCAGCTTGCGGTACCGGTCCACGAAGGTGCCGAAGCTGATGCTGGAGAGGGCGATCAGCAGCATGTAGGCGCCGCCGATGACCCCGGTAGCGATCACGTTGCGCGTCTGCAGATATACCCAGAATGTCAGGGAAAACCATAGGTAGCTGGTCGTGATGTTGGCGAGGGCGGTGTTCACCAGGATCCCGGTGAAGGTGCGGGACCGCTGTTCAGTACTGCGCAGGGACGTATCGAGAGCTCCGATATCGGCCAGGCGCGGCGTGTCACCGTCCTCGACCCGCGTGGAATCGGCGGCGGCGTCCTCAGGAAGGCCCTCGCCGTGGGAAACCGCACCGGCCCTGGGCAGGGCCGGTTCCTGCCCGGTCATGCGTCCCAGCGTACTGACGGACGACAGGCACGGAACTGCCACCCGGGTCGCGGTCGATAGCCAACATCGCAGGCCGGCCGTCGAGCGGTCCCGAATCAGCTCTCGCTCAGTCTCCGGCGCAGGACAAGCACGTTTCACATCAGCCGGCGCCGCACTGTGCTCGTGCCGACGCCGCGCTGTACTCGTGCCGGCGCCCTCAGCGAGGGAACGGAACCTCTCCGCGTCCGGAGTCCGAGGCAGCGGCGTCGTCGTCCGGCTGACGGAGGACACCGTCCGCGTCATCAACCCATTCCAGCAAGTCACCAGGCTGGCACCCCAGCACCTTGCACATGGCCTCCAGGGTGCTGAACCGGACCGCTTTGGCGCGACCATTCTTTAGCACTGCCACGTTCGCCGGCGTAAGGCCGATGCGTTCGGCGAACTCCCCCACGCTCATCTTCCGCTTGGCCAGTTCGACGTCGATGCGCACGACGATGGACATCAGATCACCTCATCCAGTTCGGTCCGAAGGGTGCGAACCTCAACGTCGCGGGCGACCGCCTGTGCAAGCAGAGCCCTCAGTACGAGGACGATCAGGGCCACAGCGGCAATCATCACCGCCACTCCACCGATCAACAGGACGACGCCGGGAGCGACGGCTTCTCCCGGCGCAAGGGCTACACCGAGCCCGAACGCCAACAGGGAAGCGGCCGTAAATGCGCCAATCACCACATCGACCAGTCGGAAGGCGTCAGAGGAGAACACTGTTCCTCGGCGCACCATCGTGAGAAGTCCCCACACGCACACCACAGCGACCTGGATGGCGAAAATGCCGAGAACGGTGAAGACGACGAGCGGCGTGCGGATCATTGCGACGTCAGGATCGGCCTCGCTCAGATCAAGCCCAAGCAGCGGAACCATCACCACCTGGATGAAAATCGAGCCGGCGAACATCATCGTGAGCACAATGCGTAACGCGACAACTGTCAGCTTTCCCATGCCATCTCCCTCAGTTGAATACCAGTATCAAACTATCGCTTATCAATAGTTTATTCAAGCACATCGGCAGGTTGGTGGGGCTGGACCACCCACGCCCACCAAGGCTGCGGCACCCTACGACAGGAGAAGCCTCGCTGCTGAACCGGGGCGGAGGGAACGTCGACGCCGGCACCCCGATGGGTAGCCAAATTGTGCATCAAAATCACCGAAAAATACAGTGACTGTGTTATATAATGCAGTAACTGTATATTTTTTATCGGGAGTGATCATGACCAAGACAACTCGGCGGCAACGATGACCGCATCACCGATCATCGACGTCAGGAACATCAGCAAGGCTTACGGTTCGGGAACTGGTCGTTTCGAGGCGCTGCGCGACGTCTCTCTTCAGATTGGGCAGGGTGAGAGCGTAGCGATCGTCGGCAAGAGCGGTTCCGGGAAGTCCACATTGATGCACATCATCGCCCTGCTAGATACGCCGGATGCGGGAACGGTCTCCTTCGCGGGGCAGGATGCACTATCGCTCTCACCGAGGAGAATCAGCGAGCTTCGGAACAAGGAGTTCGGCTTCGTCTTTCAACAGTTCTTCCTGACGCCTGGCACCTCCGTACTGGACAACGTCACGCTGCCGTTGAAGATCGCAGGAATGCCGGCCGGGATGCGCAAGGAACGAGGACTGACGGTCCTCGACCAATTCGAACTTGCAGACAAGGCCTCGAACAAAGCTACTGATCTCTCCGGAGGGCAAAAGCAGCGCGTGGTCATCAGCCGGGCGCTGGTCAACGAACCCAATGTCATCTTCGCCGATGAGCCCACCGGCAACCTGGACACTGCCACGGGGACGGTCGTCGAGGACTCCCTATTCGCCCTCAGCCGGGACCTCGGGATCACTCTGGTCATCGTCACCCACGACGAGGACCTCGCCGCACGGTGCGACCGCCAAATCATCATCCGCGACGGCGCCATCGCCGCCGAAACCTCCAGGACGGGTGCCGCAGCATGAAAACGATCGACCTGGTCACGACAGCAGTACGCAACACGTTCCGCAGCAAGCTCCGCACAACCCTGACCGTCCTCGCCCTGTTCATCGGCGCCTTCACACTGACCCTGACCACCGCAGTAGGAGCAGGAGTCACCGACTACGTTGAGAAGCAGGTCGCAAGTCTTGGTACCGACGACGTCTTCATCGTCACCCGGGCGGCCCCGACGACCACGGAAGGGCCCGCAACCTACGACCCTGCCACCTCGAGTGCGTCCTCCGGCACCGGCGCTCCCGGACTACCCGGAGCAGGACAAAGCGACCCTCTCACCGATGCCGATCTCTCCACCCTGGCCCAAATCAACGGCATCCTCAGCGTGGACCCGGTTCAAGCAGTCGCCATCGACTTCATCCAGCACGAGGGCGGGCAGGAGTACGAGTTCAGCATCAACCCCACCTCGTCGATCACCCGGGCTGACCTACTCGCCGGCAAGCAACTCTCCGAAGCCGCCTCCACCCTCGAGGTCATGATTCCTGCCGACTACGTCGAATCGCTCGGTTTCGCGAGTCCGGAGGACGCCGTTGGAGCCACCGTTCAGCTAGGACTGACCGACGTCCTCGGCGCGCAGCACCAGATCTCTGCTGTCGTCGCCGGGGTAGCCCAGGAAAGCCTGCTTTCCTCCGGAGGAGGCGCGAACCCCGCCCTCGTCGCCGAAGCAGCGGACCTACAGTCCGCGGGAGTGGACGCCGGGCCGGTCCGCTACCCCCTCGCTGTGGCCTACTTCGATTCGTCCCAATCCGAAGATTCGATCCAGGCGCTGAATGACGTGATCACCGACGCCGGTTACGGGGCGCAAACCATCATGGACCAGCTCGGCGTCATCAGAACCGTCATCGACGGGATCGTCGGTGTACTCAACGCCTTCGCCATCGTCGCCCTGATCGCTGCGGCCTTTGGAATCGTGAACACGCTGCTGATGAGCGTGCAGGAAAGGACACGCGAGATCGGGCTCATGAAAGCTATGGGAATGCGCAGCCGCAGGGTCTTCTTCCTCTTCAGCTTCGAAGCGGCATTCATTGGATTCCTCGGCAGCGCTACCGGAGCCCCCACGGCCGTCGTCATCGGAACCGCCCTCAACGCAGCCCTGAGCGCAGGTCCCCTAGAAGCCCTACCCGGGCTGGAGATTCTGCTCTTCGAGCCCTCCGCGATCATCGGCATCATTGCCCTGATCATGGTCATCGCGTTCATCTCCGGAACCCTTCCCGCAAGCAGGGCCGCCCGGAAAAATCCTATCGACTCGCTACGCTACGAGTAGCCACACCCAGGACTCGAGCAGCCCTCCCTGATGGGGAGTGCAACGAATTTCAACAGGAGGAACCGCGCATGGCAGTCCCCAAACAACCCGGGCTTCGCCAGCGCAAACAAGCAGCGACGGCACTCACCATCGAACGGAGCGCCGTCGCGCTTGTCCTCGAACACGGCCTCGACGCCGTAACCGTCGACATGATCTGCGCAGCAAGCAACGTATCCCAACGGACCTTCTTCAACTACTACGGCACCAAAGACGCGGCAATCCTCGGAAGCGCACCTCCCAGTCTCGACGAGCACAAGGTGCGCGAGTTCCTCGCCTCCGACTCGCCGGACCTTCTCGCCGACCTGCTGGGCCTTCTCGCTGCACTCATGCCCGGCGAAACCGCCGAGGCTGAACTCATCGCCTCGCGCATGAAGATGATCAGCCAAACGCCGTCGCTGATGCAGAAAGAAATGGAACGGCTTTCCATCATTCACGAGGAGGTAGGCGATATTCTCTACCTTCGCCTCCGCCGCCTCGCACAAGCCGGTGAAACGGAAGCCATGATCCGCCAACAAAGTACGATGCTCGCTCACATCATCCCTGGAATTCTGCGCTACACCCTGGAAAAACCCCGCAATGGCGCGATCATCCCCAGCCCGGATGACCTGTCAGCCCTCCTAGCCTCTACCTTGAGGAAACTCATCCCTCCCGCTCCTACCGGGAGTCGCGCCCGCTAATCTTTCGCGCTCTAATCGACAGGAACCAACTCATCCAGCAACTGCTCGACCACGCCTGGGCAGGCTAGAACATTCGCCCTTTCCAAGACCTACGTTCTGCGGCTTCCGCCTGTTCTGCGACCTACCTCGGCTTCGAACACTTCCCAGCGTGTCGCCTCTGCACCCGCCCCTCAACTGAACCCCGCGCAGTTCCAACTGCTGCTGGCTGATCGATCGGCTGCAGCCCGACCGGGAGGAATCCCTTTTCAGGAGGTTCCACGCGCTCAACGAGGCTGAACGGGGCGAGCTCCACCGGCTGACAACAAAGGCGCTCCAAGGGTTGCCGTCAGCCCGGTGACACTCTACCCTGATGCCATGTTTAGCCGTGAAGATCGGCAGGGTCGGCCCGCATCGTCTCTGGCGGTACTCGGCAGGGGCTTGCTCAGCCTTCTCACAACACACGCCGACGGGCTCCACGGCCGGGCCCAACCTCACCGTCCGGGGAGCTCTCATGACCGCCATCGTTCCCAGCAGCCCTCACCGTGTGTGGGCAGTGGTTTCGGGAGATTCCTCCCGTCAAGTGCTTACCTGTGCGGCGGCTGCTGCTCAGGTGCTCCTGCCCACGTTCTACGGTCCACGGTTCCGGGGTGAGGACGCGCCGCCCAACGTGATTCAGCCGGCCGCCTACGCGTTCACCGTCTGGTTTCCCATTTTCGCCTCATCCATTGCCTACGCGGTCTACCAGGCTCGGGGTTCCGCCCGTACCCAGGAGATCTGGCGTTCGGCAGGCTGGCCTCTTGCGGGGGCGTTCACCGCAACCGGCATCTGGGCGCCGTTGGTGCGGTCGGGCCGGTTCTGGAGCGCCCAGGCGGCGTTGGCCGCGATCGCCGTGCTGGCAGAGACGGAACTTGTCAAGTCAAATGAGACATGCTCGGGGTAGTTAATGAGCCGATAGTTAGGCTCGTTGCGCCGGGTCGTTGATCGCCG
>NZ_KI914854.1:0-2191 GCF_000520555.1 Arthrobacter sp. Br18
CACGGCGGCGTGGATCAACCAGCCACAGCAAAGAGAGGTCCCCTCACACGCCTAACCACTTGGCTGTGTCTCAAACGCCTTGACAGATTCCGGCCTGATGCTATGGCCGACGGCGCTTGGGATCAGCCGGAACGCCGCGGCCGGTCCAGCGCAGCTCCGATCATGAGGCCAGCGGCGGTGACGATGAACATCTCGGAGGTTCCCGGCGCCAGCCGTCGTGCCAGGAGTCTCACGATGCGACGTTCCGCACGTCAGGCCGATGGCCCGGGTGGTAGTCCCACCAGGTTGTCCCAGAGCGCATTGAGGTCTGCGTCCGTCCTATGGCCGCGCGCAGCCTCCCGCAGCAGCAGCAGGCCCGTCGATTCCAGGTGACGGCGCATCGCTGCTCCGGCCGCACGTGGGTCTCCTTGCTCGATGGCGTCAAGAATCGGTCGATGTTCCCGGTATACGTCATCCAGGGAGCGGGACGCCCGAATGGTGGAGGTGCCGACCAGTCGGGTTGCATCCCGCAGATTCTCGACAATCCGGGTGGCATGGGCGTTGCCTGCGAGCTCCAGCAGCAGCCCGTGCAACCGCTGATCATGCATCATGAAAGCAGTTTCGTCGCCGGCGGCGACCGCACTCAGCATCGCCTTGTACTCGGATTCCAACGCTTCGCGGTCGGCCTCCTGTGCCCTCTCGGCCGCACGCTCGGCAGCGGGCACCTCCAGCGCGAGGCGGACGGCAATGATCTCGGTCAGCTCCCGCGCTCCGGGAAGGACGACGCGGAACCCGCGGTTGCG
Source organism: Arthrobacter sp. Br18 (assembly GCF_000520555.1). Taxonomy (GTDB): domain Bacteria; phylum Actinomycetota; class Actinomycetes; order Actinomycetales; family Micrococcaceae; genus Arthrobacter_D. The sequence continues at coordinate 783 of NZ_KI914854.1, forward strand.
CTCGAAGGCCACCATCCCGGTTTCCGCCAGCCGCAGCAGTGCGTCCCGGACCGGGCTGCGGGAGACGCCCAGTTTGTCGGCCAGCCGGTACACCGAATACAGCTCGCCCGGGACCAGGGTGCCGTTCCGAATGCCCTCGCGTACTGCGTCGATCGTGCGGTCAGTGAGAGTGGGGGGACGCCCCGGGCGCTCTTTGGCGTCGAAGGCGGCGGCGGACGATGGTGACATGACTCCAAGACTAGTCTGCCGCAGCGCTGGACACAGGGAGTAACATGTTACTCATGGCGACGACGCTCACAGCACCCACCTCCCTCGTATCCGAACTCCAGTCCCGCGGTGTCCCGGACGCCCGGGCGGATGCAACCTCACGCGCGGTCTACTCAAGCGATGCGTCGCTGTACCGGGTGCAGCCGGCGGCTGTCGTTTTTCCGCGACACCTGGACGAAGTCCTCACTACGCTGGAGGTCTGCCGTGAACGCGGTATTCCCTTTACGCCGCGCGGCGCCGGCACGTCCATCGCCGGTAACGCCATCGGGCCCGGCGTCGTTCTCGACTTCAGCCGCCACCTGAACAGGGTCCTGAATTTCGACGTCGAGGCCCGCACGGCCGTCGTCGAACCCGGCGCGGTCCACGCCACCCTCCAGAAGGTCGCGCTGGCCAACGGCCTGCGGTTCGGTCCCGATCCTTCCACCCACAGCCGTTGCACCGTGGGAGGGATGATCGGCAACAACGCCTGTGGTTCGCGTGCGCTTGCCTACGGGCGTACCGCCGACAATGTGACACACCTCGACGTCGTGACCGGCTCCGGCACCCGGCTACACCTCGGCGCGGACGGCACGCCGTCATCGCCGGAAACTAACGCGCTGCGCTCACTGGTGAGTGCCGAGCTGGGAACCATCCGCACCGAACTCGGGCGGTTCGGCCGGCAGGTCTCCGGGTATTCGCTGGAGCACCTGCTGCCGGAGCGCGGGTTCGACCTGCGCCGCATGCTCGTCGGCAGTGAAGGCACGCTCGCCGTCGTGCTTGAGGCGGGAGTGCGGCTGGTGGCCGACCTGCCGTACAAAACCATGGTGGTGCTGGGGTTCGAGAACATCGGCGCCGCCGGCGACGCGGTGCCCGCCGTGCTGCCCTTCAAGCCCACCGCCTGCGAGGGCCTGGATTCGCGCATCGTCGAGGTGGTTCGTACCCGCAAGGGCCCACAGGCCGTGCCCGAACTACCCGACGGCGCTGCCTGGCTGTTCGTCGAGATATCCGGGGACGATGCCCAGGAGGTCGCCGACCGGGCCGCGCGGGTCAGCCGCATTGACGCCGCCCGGCATACCCGCATCATCGAGGATCTCCGACAGGCCGCTGCGCTCTGGCGAATCCGCGAGGACGGCGGCGGACTGGCGGGCCGGTCGCCAGCCGGA
>NZ_KI914854.1:2291-42428 GCF_000520555.1 Arthrobacter sp. Br18
CCAGCCGGAGTGCCGGCGCACGCCGGCTGGGAGGACGCCGCCGTGCCGCCGGAAACGCTGGGCGACTACCTCCGCGACTTCGACAACCTCCTGCTCACGCACCACCTCACCGGGTTCCCGTTCGGCCATTTCGGCGATGGCTGCGTGCACGTGCGACTCGACTTCCCGTTCCACCGCGAAGACGGCACCGCCGCCTTCCGTGCGTTCCTTACCGACGCCGCCGCGCTGGTGGCGCGCTACGGCGGGTCCCTGTCCGGCGAGCACGGCGACGGCCGCGCCCGCAGCGAGCTCCTTCCCTTTATGTATACGCCGGCGGCGATCTCCCTGTTCGGCAAGGTCAAGGGCATCCTGGATCCGGACAACATCCTCAACCCAGGCGTGCTGGTGGATCCGGAGCCGCTGGACGCGAACGTCCGCGTTGCCGAGGCAGGTCCGCTGCGCTCGAAGCTGGGATTTGGCTATGAGCACGACGACGGCGACTTCAGCCAGGCAGTCCACCGCTGTACTGGCGTGGGCCAGTGCCGCGCCGCCCACAACGACAACTCGACCGTCATGTGCCCGTCCTATATCGCCACACTCGAGGAGAAGGATTCCACACGTGGTCGCGCCCGTGCCCTACAAGAGATGATCAACGGCAGCGTCACCGGCGGAGTGAAAGGCGGCACGCCGAACTGGCGGGCGCCTGAGGTCCACGAGGCCCTGGACCTCTGCCTGTCCTGCAAGGGCTGCGCGTCCGATTGCCCGACCGGGATCGACATGGCCGCGTACAAGGCTGAGGTGCTGCATCAGAGCTACAAGGGCAGGCTCCGTCCTCTGTCGCATTACTCGTTGGGCTGGCTACCCCGGTGGGCGGGGTTTGCCGCGTACGCTCCGCGCTTCGTGAACGCCCTGGTGCGGCTGCCCGGCCTGCGGCAGGTAGGGCTCCGATTGGCCGGCGTTGACCAGCGCCGAAACATTCCCGCGTTCGCTCCGCAGACGTTCTTCGCGTGGTTCGCGACGCGGGATGCGGCAGCACCCTCCTCCGAGCGCCGCCCGCCGGTGCTCCTGTGGGCGGATTCGTTCACGAACAACTTCACCCCGGAGGTGGGTCAGGCAGCCGTCCGGGTACTCGAATCGGCCGGGTACGAGGTGCGGATCCCTGATCAGCCCGTGTGCTGCGGCCTTACCTGGATCTCCACCGGTCAGCTGGATGCGGCCCGGAAGATCCTGCGTTCCTCGGTCGGGGTGCTGGGCGAGTCCGTGGACGAGGGCATCCCCATCGTGGGGTTGGAGCCCTCGTGCACGGGAGTGCTGCGCTCGGATGCCGTTGAACTGCTGGGCCGCGCCGCCGCGGGTCCGGTGGCAGCTGCGATGCATACCCTTGCGGAATTCCTCGCCAAGACGCCCGGCTACATCCCGCCGTCGTTGGAGGGGACAACCGTCATCGCGCAGCCGCACTGTCACCACCACGCCGTGATGGGCTGGAGCCCCGACGCCGCGCTTCTGGAGGGTGCCGGCGCAAACCTGCAGAAGCTCGGCGGGTGCTGCGGCCTCGCGGGGAACTTCGGGGTGGAGCGCGGCCACTATGACATCTCCGTGGCGGTAGCTGAGCAGCAGCTCCTGCCGGCGGTCCGTGCGGCGGAGGCCGACGCCGTCGTACTCGCGGACGGTTACTCCTGCCGAACGCAACTGGAGGACCTCAGTGAACGGAAGGGAATCCACCTGGCGCAGCTGCTTGATCGGGCGATGCCTCCGGTCCGGCGGCAGGACGCCAACCAGGAGTGATCGCGAGCGTTTTTCGACCGGATCGACATCCAGGTGGCTCGGCCCATTCCTCAGGTGGCGTTGCGACGAGGCACCTCCAGTTGGGCGCCGTGGCGAGGCGCAGATCCAGCGTGACCATCCGCTGCCGGATGCGGCGGATCCGACGTCTGCAGGCGTTCGTTCCTCCTCTGGGAACTGGAGTGCCTCCTACCCCATTCGATGCCGTGGGTGGAGGATTCGTCCCGCCAGCTCATCGAATGTGGAAGCAGCGCTTACGCCGCGGTCACGGCGCTGGCGGCACCGGAGTTCTGGTGTCGGGCTTGCGCCGTCGTCGTCCCCCGACCGTCACACCGATCGAGGCGGCGGTGACGAGGGCAAGCGCCAGGATCTCGCGAAGGCCTAGCGCTTGAGCGAGGACAAGGAGTCCAGCGAGGGCTGCCATCGCCGGTCCAAGAGCGGAGAGCACACCGAAGACACGGGTGGAGAGGCGCCGCAGCGCCAGCATTTCCAGCGCGTAGGGGAGGGCACTGGACAGGAACGCCACACCGAGGAACACTGGGAGGACCACGGGCGACGCCAGGGCTCCGGCAGTCGCAGCCGATGCGCCGAACGGCAGCGTGATGATTGCGCCGATGGCCATGGATACGGCCAGCCCTTCAACGCCCGGCAGGAGTTTGCCCACGCGTGCGCTGGACAGGATGTACACGGCCCAGAACGCGCCCGCGCCGAGCGCGAAGGCGATCCCTGCGAGCGGCAGGCTTTCGCCGGCTTCGAAACCCAGGAGTACGACGCCGGCGAAGGCCAGGAGCGCCCATACGGCGTCGATGAAGCGCCGGGTTTGCACCAGGGCGAGGAGGAGGGGGCCGGTAAACTCCAAAGTCACTGCGACGCCGATCGGAATGACGTCAATGGCACGATAGATCAGCGTGTTCATCCCCGCCAGGGCGATACCCAGCACCGCTGCTGCCGCCCACTGTTGACGCGTCCAGCGGTAGACCTTCGGCCGGACGACGACGAGCAGGATCAGCGCACCGAACAGCAGTCGCAGCAGCACCGCGCCGGTGGGGCCAACCGCTTCGAACTGAGTCCGCGCGAGCGCCGCACCGAACTGGACGGACAGGACTGCCACGAGCATGAGCACGGGTGCAGGAACATGGGACGTGGGCATGGTGACCATTCTCCAACAGGTCTTGCGGGTTTCGCTCGAGCCCGAAGGCGCCAGCGAGGCCTCCGTGCTCCGACCGTCGCGCTTGCCCTAACGTTCCTCTTGGTTACCGGTGAGGAATACGGTGCCGGCGTCGAAGGTTGGCACCACAGGACGAAGAATTTCAAGCAACACGATGCGCAGGAGTCATTCATGCCCACCACCGTTTCCGCTTATGCAGCGCCGTCTGCCGCAGAGGCCCTCATCCCCACGACCATCGAACGCCGCGATGTCGGACCCGACGACGTTCTGATCGATATCAAGTTCGCCGGCATCTGCCACTCGGACATCCACACGGTCCGCGGAGACTGGGGACCACAAAAGTACCCGCTGGCGCCCGGCCATGAGATCGCCGGCATCGTCACTGAAGTCGGCCCGAACGTCACCAGGCATGCCGTCGGTGACCGGGTCGGTGTCGGTTGCATGGTGAATTCCTGCGGTGAGTGCAAGAACTGCACGGCCGGCGAGGAGCAGTACTGCCTCAAGGGCAACACCGGCACTTACGGCGCAGTTGACCGCGACGGCTCCATCACCCAGGGGGGCTACTCCACGCACGTCGTCGTGACCGAGGACTTCGTCCTCCGAATCCCCGAGGGAATCGAGCTCGACGCCGCCGCGCCGCTGCTGTGCGCAGGCATCACGACCTACTCACCACTGCGCCACTGGGGTGCCGGCCCGGGCAGGAAGGTTGCCGTCGTCGGACTCGGCGGACTTGGCCACATGGCCGTCAAACTGGCCTCCGCTATGGGCGCCGAGGTGACCGTGCTGTCCCAGTCGCTGAAGAAGCAGGAAGACGGTCTCCGACTTGGCGCCGCGCACTATTACGCGACCAGTGATGAGAACACGTTCACGGACCTGGCCGGTTCCTTCGACCTGATCATCAACACCGTTAGCGCCTCGATCAACATCAGCGACTACCTGGGCCTGCTGGCTTTGGACGGTGCGCTGGTCAATGTCGGCGCACCGGCGGAGCCGCTGCCCGTCAACGCGTTTGCGCTGATCGGAGGAAGGCGGTCCTTCGCGGGATCACTGATCGGCGGGATCCGCGAGACCCAGGAGATGCTTGACTTCTGTGCTGAGCACGGTCTCGGCGCCGAGATCGAGGTCATTCCTGCCGAGAAGATCAACGACGCCTACGAGCGCGTCCTCGCCTCGGATGTCCGGTACCGGTTCGTCATCGACACCGCGACGCTGAGCTAGTTCGCTCCCAGCTGAGACGGCGCCCCTGGTGAACGGTTCCCAGGGGCGCCGTTCCTGCTTGAGGTCGGTGTGCCTGGGGTGTTCGCCCTTCATGGGCTTTTCCGGAGCGGCCCCCGACCAGGGCTCGTACCAGGCTTGGGCCTACGGTGTCAGGCCCCGCCCTGCCGGCTCACCATTTCGCTGATCCAGCTGGGCGCGTACGGGGAGGTGCAGTTCGGGGGAGTGGGGTAGTCCTTGAGCACCTCGAGGTGTTCTCCGATATCTATCGCGCGGGCGCGGTGTTCACTGTGCTCGATCCCGATGTGGGCCAGGGGGTGGTTCATCGCCCACTGAAGGCGGTCCGGCGCGTACTTCATCTCCGCCTCGACGGTGTCGAGCAGCACAGGGAGGTCCATCCCCTCGGGCTTCTTCCCCACCCGTTCCGAGGTCAGGGCCCACCCTGCACTGGCGACCACCGGATCCGCATCCGCAGACCACGTGACGCGCAGCTCTTCGGCGCACGGGTTCTTCTTGACCACATAGTTGACCAGCCAGTCGTGCACCTTAGGAGCGCGCGACGCGCGCAGTATGGCATCCAGCTCGTCGCGTTCGAAGGCTTTCGGGCGGCAGATCAGAAGGGCCAGCAGCCGAGCCGCTGTGTCGTCCGTCGCCCGGAGTTCGAGTGCGAGATCCTGCTGCATCTTCAAGCGCTTCGCGATCACGCGAAGCTTGCTGAGGTTCACGCCGTGGTCGTCGCCGCGCTTCTCGTTCACGCTGCGCATCTTGCGATCCTCGATCGTGGCCAGCTCGGCCAGCTCGGCCATCACGTCGGCCGCTGTCGTCTCGGACATCTGCCGTCCCTGTTATTTATGTGTTGAATACAGCCTAATAGTGTCATGCCGGAGGAGTCGGTTCCACGGACGCCTCAGCGCAACTGTCGCTGCAGACCTCCTGGCAGGAGCTGAGGCCGAGCTGGTGGGTCGTGGAATTCGGTGGTCCCCCAAAGGAACCTCAGGCACCGAAAACGCCGGCACCCAACAAACGAGGTGCCGGCGCCTTGGCGATCGGGATCAGGCTACGCCGAGACACTTCTGGACGGCGACGTGCTTGCAGCGAACGCGGAATCGAAGAACTCCTGCAGGCGATCGCACAGGGTCAGGAATTCCGGGTGATCGCCGTACATGAAGTCATTGTGCCGGCCATCGATCGTGTAGAGCGTTTTGGGAGAGGACGCCGCCTCGTAGAGGGACAACGCTTCGTCATACGGGTGCAGCGTGTTGCGCGAGCCGTGCCCGATGAACAGGGGCGCCGGCGCCAAATCCCTGACCACCTTCTCCACCTTCACGTCGATGATCGACTCGGTGAACTGGAGACGGGTTGGGTGCCCGAACCCATACACCTGGGAGAGTTCCTTCCCGACGTAGTCCTCCGTGGCAGGGTCGAGCGGATAGTGGGCGAACGTATCGGCCAGCTGTGAGTCTCCTTCGAGGACCCGCCGCGTGCGGTCAAGCTGTACCGCGTCGAGAATCTTGGTGTACTCGTCGAAGGTGTGGATCGACTTGAGCCACCGCTCGCCGTCGTAGAAGCCGTTCAGCGCAGCCACTCCAGCTACGTTCCGCGCCTTTCCGCCGGCGATGACGACATTCGCGGCGCCCATTCCCCAGCCGATGAGCCCGATCCGGTGATTGTCCACTTCGTCCTGGGACTGCACGAAGGTGATCGCATTGCGGATGTCCTCGACCTGCTGCTCGATGAGGACGGTGCCCTTTTCGCCCTCGCTGTCCGCCATTCCTCGGTAGTCAAAGCCGAGGCAGATGTAACCGCGCCTGGTCATGTTCTTCGCGAACATCTTCGGGTAGAACTCGTTGAAGCCCTGATATCCGGAGTTGACGATCAACGCCGGATGCGGGCCGCCTGCGGGGAGGTCGTCGGGGTAGTAAAGAGTCGCCTTGAGGCGGCTTCCCTCGCTGAAGAACGTGGTTTCCTTCTCAATCACTGTGTTTCCTTCTGTTTCGTGTTCAAAGTCTTGGTGGGATGGAGCCTGGTCAGCCGATCAGGCCTTCACTCTCGAGCCACTCGTCAGCGACGTCGCGCGGTTCTTCGCCGTCGTTGTCGATCTTCCCGTTGAGCTCGGTGATGGTCTCGTTGGTGAGCGCTTCGCTGATGGGTGCCATAATTTCGGCGATGGCGGGGTACTCGTCGAGGGTTTCCTGGCGGAGGGTCATCGCGCCCTGGTATTCGACAAAGAACTCCTGGTCATCTTCGAGGACGGTCAGGTCGTTGGAGACCACGCGGGCGTCGGTGGAGAACACCTCGCCGAAACTGCAGTCCTCCCCGATCTGGGTATAGATGAGGTTCAGGTCGAGTTCGACGACGCTGCTGAACTCGAAGCCGTAGGCCTTTTCAAGGCCGGGCAACCCATCGTCGCGGTTGATGAATTCGCTGGCTGCGCAGACGTTCCCTTCGTCCGGGTTTTCTTGGATGTAGGCGGCGGCGTCGCTCATGGTGGTGAGGTCGCTTTCTTCAGCCAAATCGCTGGGTACCGCGATGCGGTAGGTATTTTCGAAGGGTGCCGGCTCCAGCCAGGCGATGTTGTTCGCGGCATCGCCTTCGGCGACGGCGGCGTACAGGTCCTCGGGAACATCCTCGGTCGCGTTGCCGAGAATGTTGACCCACCCGGTGCCGGTGTAGTCCCAGTACACATCGACTTCACCGGTTTCCAGGGCTTCACGGACCGTGGCGCTGCCGGAGATGCCGGTCTTGTCCTCGACCGTTGCGCCGGCATTTTCGAGCGCGGCGGCCGTGATCTGCGCGAGCAGGATCGACTCGGTAAATTCCTTGGATCCAACGGCCAGCTCGGCGCCGGCGAGTTCGCCGTTCGCGGCTGCACCGCCGCCGTCATCCCCGCCTCCACACGCAGTCAGCATGAGGGCAAGGCCGGCGCCAAGGGCTGTGAGGGTTTTCGCCTGTGCGGATGTTGTTTTCATGGTTCCTCTTCTAGTGGGTGGAATGGTTTTACAGCCCTTTAGGGCGCAGGAAGTCTTCGGCGATTCCCGCCAGATAATCGATCAGCAGGGCGAGGACCGCGGTGAGAGCGGCGCCGACAATCTGGATCAGCACACGGTTTGTGGACAGACCGGCAACGATGATGTCGCCGAGGCCTCCGGCATTGATATAAGTGGTGAGCGTGGCGGTGCCCACGTTGATGACCAGCGCGGTGCGCACACCGGCCAGGATGATCGGCACGGACAGGGGGAGTTCCAGCCGGCGCAGTACCCCGAACTTCGAGATACCCATGCCCCGGCCGGCTTCCAGGACCGATTCATCCACTTGCTCCAGACCGACCATGGTGTTCAGCAGCACCGGGATGATCGCGTAGAGCACCAGGCCCACAACGGCCGCTTGGAAGCCGAGGAACAAAAAAGCGACGGCAAGCAACACGAGGACGGCGATCGTCGGTACCGCTTGTGCAAGGGTGAGCAGGGTCAGGACATACGGTCGGATCCGACGGGTGAGCGGACGGGTGAGGAGGATCCCGAGCGGGACGGCGACGATGAGGGTGAGCAGGGTTGACACCGCGGTCAGCTGGATGTGTTCCCACGTCGCTGTGGCGAGGGACGCTGCATTGAGGGAGCGGGCCTCGATGTTATCGAGTTCCTGCGAACTGACATATAGGTACATACTTAGGCATACCACCGCCAGGATGGCCGGCAATATCACATAGCCGGCCAGCGACCGGTTCTGCGTCCGTGGCGGGGTCTGGACGACGAGGTCCTGGTCGTGTGCGTGGGTGGTCATGGTCGCTCACCGGCTGATCCTGCCGTCGAGCGTTCAGCGAGTTCGGCTGCATTCTGGGCGGCGGAGGTGCTGCGCATGGCGCGGATTGTCTCGTTGATCTGGTTGATGTCCACCACTCCGCGATAGGCGCCGGCGGAATCGACCACGATCGTGACACTGTTGTGGGCGGCGACCAGTTCGTTGAGCGCATCGCTGAGCGTGGCGGTGGGTTCGACCATGCCTTCGACGGGTGTGCCGATTTCATCGAGTGCACTACCCGGGGAGGATCGAAGGTCCCCGGCGCTGACCCAGCGGCGTGGGCGGTCGGCGTCGTCAAGGACCAGCACGGAATGCCGCCCGCTGCTGTTGAGAAGATCAAGTACCTGCCCAGGGTCGGTGCCCACGCGGACAGTGGGCCAGGAGGACAGCTCGATATCGGACACCCGGCTGAGATTCAGTCGCTTCAGTGATGCTCCCCTGCCGATGAAGTCGGCAACGAACTGATTGGCCGGGGCGGTGAGAATTCTCTCGGGGGTGTCGTACTGGGCGATGCGCGACGCTTCCTGGAGGATGACGATGCGGTCTCCCAACTTGATGGCTTCGTCGATGTCGTGGGTGACGAAGACGATGGTCTTGCGGACCTCGGACTGCAGACGGAGGAATTCGTTCTGCAGGCGGTCGCGGGTGATGGGATCGATCGCGCCGAAGGGCTCGTCCATCAGCATGACGTCGGGGTCCGCACCCAGCGCCCGGGCGACGCCCACCCGCTGACGCTGACCGCCGGAAAGCTGCTTGGGATAGCGGTCGCGGTAGTCAGCCGGAGACATATTGACCATTTCGAGCAGTTCGTCGACCCGTGCCGATACCCGCTTGGCGTCCCAGCCGAGCAGTTTCGGGACCGTCGCGATGTTTTCGCCGATGGTCAGGTGGGGAAAGAGGCCCACCTGCTGGATGACGTAGCCGATCCGCCGCCGGAGCGTGTCCGGATCAGCAGTGGTGACATCTTCACCGTCGAGGATGATCTTGCCCGAGGTAGGTTCGATGATCCGGTTGATCGTCTTCATGGTGGTGGTCTTGCCGCAGCCGGACGGGCCGACCAGCACAACGATCTCGCCTTCATAGATATCCAGGGTGAGGTTGTCGACGGCGTTCTGCTTCTGGCCGGGGAACCGTTTGGTGAGGTTCTCCAACCGGATCATGACCTTACGGGGTGGCTGACTGGGGGTGGGTGCACTGGTCATCGGATTCCTTGGGAGGTTGTGAGTCTGCGGATGACGTAGAACAGGACATCGGACAGGATGGCGAGAATGATGATGCCGAGGGTGCCGGCGAGGACGAGGTTGACCGCCACCGGTGTGCCCACCCGGGCCAGTCCGGTGAAGATCATCTCGCCGTAACCGGGGCCGAGGACGATCGAGCCGATTGCAGCGATGCCGAGCAATACCAGAGAGGTCACGCGAACTCCGGTGATGATCACGGGCCAGGCCAGTGGGAGTTCGATGCGCAGCAGTTGCTGTCTGCGGCTCATTCCCATGCCGCTGGCGGATTCGACAATGGCCGGATCCACCTCGCGCAGCCCGGTGATCGTATTCCGGACGATCGGCAACAGCCCGTACATGGTGAGGGCGACCACCACCGGCATGAATCCGAGGCCGAGGGGCCCGATCAGCAGGATGAAGAGCGCGAAGGACGGTATGGTCAGAAACGCGCCGGTGACGGCGAGGACGGCCTCGCGCGGCCGCGGCTTCCGATAGGTGGCGACGCCAAGGCCTACCCCGATGACGGTGGCGAGCAGCACCGATACACCGACGACGGCGGCGTGGCCGAGCCCGAGTTCGAGCATGTCATCGCTGCGATTGATGAGGAATTCAAGAAAATTCACAGCACAAGCTTCCTGGGGTTGTCGGAGGCACTGGCCAGCAGCCAGCTGTGGTCAAGACCCTGCCGGGCGAGACGTTCGATGAGTTCCCGAAGCGCCAGGGGAGGCGGCGGGCTGTTGGGCTGGCCGGCGTCGGATGCGAGGATCAGCCTGTCCCCGGCCGCCCGGGCCACCTGGGCCAGCAGCTCCTCGGTCATGTCCGGCTGGTGCCAGAGCTGGTAGGCGGTGATTTCAACGTAGGCCCCCTGTTCGGCCAGCTCGCCAATCTCCGCCACGCTCATCGCGGGAACGGTATACGAGGGATGCGTCAGGAGGAATCGCGTGATTCCCCGGCTTTGGCACTGATCGAAGAGCCAGCGGCACTCGTCACCGCTGAGGTGGCCGGTGCACAGGACCGCGTCGAATTCCGCGATCAGGTCAAGGATCAGTGTGATGTCGTCCAACTGCTGTTGGTTGGCTGCCAGTACCGGTGGGGTGCACAGCGCTGCGCGGCCCAGCCGGGGCTGGAGGTCGGCGAGGCGGGGTAGTCCAGCACTCTCCTGCGTGTGGGCGTCGGCTGTCGGAAACCAGATGACGCGGCCGCCGCTATGGAGGGTGGCGGCAACCGATACCGGGTTGATCCCGCCGGCTGGCCTGTTGAGGACAATGCCTCCGACGACGTCGAGCCCGGATGCGCGTGCCAGTGCCTTCGCCCGTCCGACGGTCGACTCCTGATGTCCTTTGAGGACGAAACCGCTGAAACCATCAGCAGCGTACTGCTCGCCAACCTGGTCGTCGTATCCGATGCGGTCAATGACATCCGGCGCGGCATGGACGTGGACATCAAACATCTGCAGACGTCCGCCCACTGTCCGGCGACGCGGAGGGCGGGGGCAATCGACTCTGATCTAGTCCCGGGTTCATGGGGACGACTCTAGGAGTGAAATGTGAGTAACACAACACTGTGATGCAATATATGCAACTGTCGCTTCTGGCGCTCCACCGCGCCAGTTCGATCAGGCAGGTCGTTTCGGAGGCGCGTAGTTGCGATAAATGCACTGCCGATTGCGGCGGTAGCATCAGGCATGAATAGTGGTGCAGACGATGACGGGAGTGGCCCCCACTCTCCGGATGCGGCGGATCTGCCGCGCAAGAAGGGATTAGTCAGTGACTGGAGCTTTGCAGGACCGGGCTGCCAAGGACGGGACCTTACGGGTCCGGCTCCTACAGACCGATCCGACGCTGGGGGATGTAGATGGCAATCTGCGCGAAATGGACTCCTTGATTGCAGCCGCCTCCGATCGCGACCTGGTCGTGCTGCCGGAACTTGCAACACATGGGTACCACCTGAGTGAGGTTCCCGATGCCCTGCCCCTACCGCCCACCGACGAGCGCCTGCTCGGTCTTGGCCGGCACGGTCCGGCAGCGGTGGTGGGTTTCGCCGAAGCCTTTCGCCACCACACCTTCAATAGTGCGGCCCTGCTCACCAACGGTGAGTCCCGTATTCAACGCAAGATGTTCCTGCCCACCTACCGCGGGTGGGAGGAGCGCAAGCACTTTCGTCCAGGCGGTCAGCTGCACTGTGAGGACCTCCTTGATACCCGCCTTTCGGTGCTGATCTGCAATGATGCCTGGCAACCGGCAATTCCGTGGCTTGCCGCACACGGCGGTGCCGAAGTCCTCGTCGTGCCCGTCAACAGCGCAACGAGCCACGTCGGCGTGCCGACGGAGCGGGCCTGGGAAATCCTCCTGCTTCACGCCGCGGTGGTCCTGCAGTCGTTTGTGATCTTCGTCAACCGTTGCGGTGAGGAGAACCAGCGGGACTTCTGGGGCGGTTCGCGGGTGATTCATCCCTCGGGCGAGGTGCTCGGACAATTGGGGTCCGAGCCCGGACAGCTGGATGCCGAACTGGATCTGGGCGAACTGCGGCTTCTCCGCCGCAAATGGCCGCTTTTGCAGGAATCAAGGGCGGACCTCATTGCGCGGGAAGCATCGCGACTGGCGGCAGAGGAGGGGTAGTTGTGTTGCTAAATTCGCGTTTTCGGGTTGTGAATTTCACATACGGCTCCTAGAGTGTGCGTTATGAGCACAGGTCAGAAGCAAAGCGGTGCAGCCAAAATCATGGCCGTGCTCGAGGTGCTCGGCACGGCGGACGCGGTGCTGCATCCCCATGGAATGACGGTTTCGGAAGTGTCCCGGGCGCTGGGCCGGGATAAATCGATCGTTTCCCGGCAGTTGAAAAGTCTGCTGGAGTCCGGACTGGTCTCCCGGGACCCGGCCGGCTGCTTCGAGCTGAGCTGGCGGCTTTACGCTTTGGCATCGCGGGCGGGTGACCAGCATCTGGCGAAGAAGGCCGGACCGGTCATGCGGAAGCTCACCGACCACGTGCGTGAGCGCACGCACCTGACCGTCCTCAGTGACGGCGAGGTGCTCACCGTGCGCTCGGAGAGTTCGCGGCGTTCAATCGAGACTCAAGGGTGGGTGGGCCGGACCATTCCGGTCGGTCGGAGCTCGAGTGGTATGGCGTTGCTGATGGATCACGATGACGACCAGATCCTCGAGATTGCAGAGGTGTCGGACCCGAACGGATCAAGAAGTCAGGCGGCCGCGTTCCTGGAGGAAATCAAACGGTCCCGACAGCGTCAGTACTCAGTGGCGAACCGGATCTTCGATTCGGAGATCATCGGTATCGGCACTCCGGTCCGCGATTTCTCCGGCAGAATCATCGCTGCTCTGAACATCTCCGGGCCCGCGCTGCGGATCGAGGACCACATCCACCTGTTCGGTTCGCATCTGGTGGCCGCTGCCGGCAGCCTCCGGCAACCGCTCACGACGGCGATCGTCCCGGCATAGGGTCAGCCCTGCTCCAGGCGTTCCTGCCACGCACGGGCCTATCCGGTCAGGGCGATCAGCCGCTCGAAGATCGACTCGCCGTCGTCGGAAATCCCGTCATGGTGGAACTCCGCCGTCTCCCACACCGCAAGCCCCTTGACGTCGCGGGCGGTCGCCAGGGACAGTTCGCGGTCCACGTAAATGTCGTCCTGATACACCGCCGCTGCGGCAGGAACGGTGTTCCGGCGCAGCCTCCGGACGTCGTAGAGCGGACCCCAATCCTTCTTCCCGGCCAGCAGCTGGGCTGTCCGGCGGAGAGGAAGCAACGCCGGATCTTCCTCGAAATACCACGGATACACCATCTCGCCTGTCAGGAGAGGCTGCTCTGCGCCGGCAAGGAACTGTGGAAAAACGGCGAGGACCCGCTCCGCGGCCCAGTCCGAACCCTCGCCTTGGCAGTAGATGGATTCGTGCATCAGCGCGTAGAGCGGGTTGGGAGCCCGGGTGACCAGGGCACCCACCTGGTGAAGGAATGCTGCCGACAGCCTCGGCCCGGCCGGGGTGTCCACGAAGGCGTCCTCGAGCAGGAAATGGAGGGCGTCGACCCGGGTGTTGCCGCCGAGGAACGAGCCGATCATCTGGAGGCGGCGCACGGTGAGGCGTTCCCCTGTGGGTAGCTCTTCGACAGTGGAGTCGAGGTGCCGGGCGATGCGCGTGACCATCACGCGGTCTCCAGGGTACCAGCCGAAGTATTCCCGGTTGCGTTCCTCGACGCGCTGGTAGGTGGCCTTATAGACCTGGTCGGGTGAACCTGCCAGGGGTGGGAGGCCTCCGGTGATGAGCGCACGTCGGATACCCTCCGGTGCGAAGGAGAGGTAGGTGAGTACGCAGAAGCCTCCGTAGCTCTGCCCGAAGACCGTCCAGGGTTCAGCGCTGAGGTGGGATCGTGCCATTTCGGCGTCGGCAACGATCGAGTCCGCCCGGAAGTGCGCCAGGTAGACGGCCTGTTCCTCGGGCCCGCCCCGCGTGGCGAGCGTGGCGGCGTCGGCCGGGCAGGAGAGGCCCGTTCCCCGCTGGTCCAGCATCAGGATGCGGAAATTCCTGGCCGCTGCCTTCATCCACCCGCTGAGCCGCGGAGTGCGGACTCCGCGCCCGCCCGGCCCGCCCTGGAGGAAGAGCAGCCAGGGAAGTTTTGCGGCTTCGTCCTCGCTGAAGTCCGGCGAGGTGTATTCCCGCGCAAAAATCTCGATGGTCTCACCGCCTCCGCCCCAATGATCGAGGGGAACGGTGAGAAAGTGTTCGGTGGTCATCGCGCCGCGCATCGCGAAGCGGTTGCCCCGGCGGTATTCGGACGCTGGTGCATTGCGGGTCATAGGTTGCTGCTCATGCCCTGGCAGTGCCCGCGAAACCGCTGAGGGCGGCGCCGGTCAGCCGGAAGGTCGACCATTCCTCCTGCACCCGCGCTCCGAGGCTCTCATAGAACCGGATGGAGGGCGCGTTCCACTTCAGCACCGACCATTCGACGCGCGCGTAGCCCCGCTCGGCGGCGATGCGGGCAAGGTTCTGGAGCAGTGCCTTGCCGTGGCCGGCGCCCCTCGCCCCGGGGCGGACGTACAGGTCCTCGAGGTAGATCCCGTGAACGCCCTCCCATGTGGAATAGTTGAGGAACCAGAGCGCGAACCCCTCGATGCGGCCGCCCGACTCGGCGACGTGGGCATAGACCTTGGGATCCGGACCGAAGAGCGCGTCCGTCAGCTGATCCACGGTGTTGCGGACGGCGTCGGGTTCCTTCTCATACACCGCCAGGTCGTGGATGAGCTGGAGGATGGTGGGGACGTCGTCGGGCATGGCCTCACGAATGAAATTCATGGAATCCAGCCTAGCGATTCCGACGACGGCGGGAGAGCCTGCCGACGACGCCTGCTACGGCGCGCCCACCCCGACGATCCGCACCACGGGTGTTCCGGCGTCGTCGGACGCGGCGAGGTCGATCAGCGCGTTGATGCCCCAGTCGTTGTTGCCCTCCGGATCCTTCAGGATCTGGCGTACCTTCCACGCTCCCGGCTGCTTCTCGATGAGGAGGAGGTCGGGTCCACGGGCCTGCGGGCCGTCATCGATGTCCTCGTAGTCACCGAAGTAGCCGTCCATCGCTTCGGCCCACCGGCCGGCGGTCCAGCCGGATTCGGCGTCGAGGGTACCCAGGGCTTCGTCCTGCTCGTCGGCGAAGAGCCGAACGCGCTGGAACATCTCGTTGCGCACCATGACGCGGAAGGCACGCTCGTTCGAGGTGACCGACGGCGGTTCCTCCGGGAGCTCGACGACGTCGGCGGGCCCGGGGAGGCCATCCGCGTCCAGCGTGGTGAGGCGGGTCCACTCGTCGAGCAGGCTCGAGTCCACCTGACGGATCAGTTCACCCAGCCACTCGATGATGTCGCTGAGGTCCTCCCGGAGCGCCTCCAGGGGCACTGTCTGGCGGAGCGCCTTGTAGCAGTCCGCAAGGTAGCGCAGCAGAATTCCCTCGGACCGGGTGAGCGAGTAGAACGCGACGTACTCGCCGAAACTCATGGCGCGTTCATACATATCCCGCACCACTGACTTCGGAGCCAGCTCGAAGTCGCCGAGCCAGGGAGCGGTACCCCGGTACACGTCGAACGCCTGCTGCAGCAGTTCCGCGAGGGGCTGGGGGTAGGTGATCTCTTCGAGCCGGGCCATTCGGGCGTCGTACTCGATTCCCTCGGCCTTCATGGCGGCAATGGCTTCGCCGCGCGCCTTCTTCTCCTGGGCCGACAGGACCTGCCGGGGCTTCTCGAGCGTCGCCTCGATGACGGAGACGACGTCGAGCGCGTAGCCCGGAGCCTCGGGGTCGAGGAGTTCGAGACTCGCCAACGCGAACGGGGAGAGCGGCTGGTTCAGGGCGAAGTTGGCCTGCAGGTGGACCTTGAGCCGGATTTGGCGGCCGTCGGCGTCGGGCTCGGGCAGGCGTTCGACAATGCCGGCTGTCACGAGCTCGCGGTAGATGCCGATGGCCTTGCGCATCAGCTGGAGCTGGGAGGCCCGGCTCTCATGGTTCTCACTCAGCAGCCGCTGGGCCGCTTGAAAAGGGTTGCCGGGCCGCTCCAGCAGGTTCAGGAGCATCGAATGGCTGACGCCGAAGGAGGAGGTGAGCTGCTCCGGCACGCTCCCGACCAGGCGCTCATAGGTGGGCTTGCCCCAGGACACGAAACCCTCGGGCGGCTTCTTCCGGACCACCTGCCGGAGCTTCTTCTGGTCATCCCCGAACTTCGAGACGGCCTTCGCCATGGCCTTGGTGTTCTCCACGACGTGTTCGGGCGCCTGGACCACGACGGTCCCGGCGGTGTCGTACCCTGCGCGGCCAGCGCGTCCGGCGATCTGGTGGAATTCGCGGACCTTGAGCACGCGGGTCCGCACGCCGTCGTACTTGCTCAGCGCCGTCAGGAGCACCGTGCGAATTGGGACGTTGATGCCGACGCCGAGCGTGTCGGTCCCGCAGATCACCTTAAGGAGGCCGGCCTGCGCGAGCTGTTCCACGAGCCGGCGGTACTTGGGCAGCATTCCCGCGTGGTGCACGCCGATACCGTGGCGGACGAGCCGATTAAGGGTCTTCCCGAATCCTGAGGAGAACCGGAACGGAGCGATGAGCTCGGCGATGCGGTCCTTCTCCTCCCGTGAGCAGACGTTGACGCTCATCAGGTTCTGCGCGCGCTCGATCGCTTCGGCCTGGCTGAAGTGCACCACGTAGACCGGCGCCTGGTTGGTGCTGAGGAGCTCCTCGAGGGACTCCTGGATCGGCGTTTCCACGTAGTAGTAGTGCAGCGGAATGGGCCGTTCCACGGAGGTGACCGTTGCGGTGGCCCGACCGGTGCGCTCGGTGAGGTCCTTCTCGAACAGGGAGACGTCGCCGAGGGTCGCAGACATGAGGAGGAACTGCGCCTGGGGGAGTTCGAGCAGGGGGACCTGCCACGCCCAGCCGCGCTGGGGATCGGAGTAGAAGTGGAACTCGTCCATCACCACGGTGCCCAGCTCGGCCTGCGCACCCTCGCGCAGGGCGAGGTTCGCGAGGATCTCCGCGGTGCAGCAGATGATGTGGGCGCCCTGGTTCACTCCCGAGTCACCCGTGATCATGCCGACGTTCTCCGGCCCGAAGATGTCGCAGAGCGCGAAGAACTTCTCGGACACCAGTGCCTTGATGGGTGCCGTGTAGTAGCTGGTGCGGCCCTCCGAGAAGGATTTGAGATGTGCGGCGACGGCGACGAGCGATTTTCCGGATCCGGTGGGCGTTGCGAGGATCACGTTGTTGCCGGAGACGAGCTCCACCGCCGCCTCGTCCTGTGCCGGATACAGCTCGATTCCGCGCGCGGCGGTCCAGGCGGTGAAGGCCTCGTACACGGCGTCAGGAGGGAGATCGCCTGTGGACGGCGCGGGGAGGTGCTCTTGGATTCTCATGGTCCGTTCAGCCTACCGGTGCGGCATTAGGGTGAACTGATGACGTGGAACCCAGCGAAATACGCACAGTATGCAGACCACCGCGGCAGGCCATTCTTCGACCTCGTCTCGCGGATCGACTCCGCCGCTCCCCGGCGGGTGGTCGATCTGGGGTGCGGCCCGGGAGAACTCACCGCGGCGCTCGCAGCGCGCTGGCCGGACGCCGAGGTGGTCGGCATCGACTCGAGCGCCGAAATGATCGAGGCGGCCGGGGCGACCACCGGAGCACCGGGCAACCTCCGGTTCGCAATCGGCGAGCTGCGGGAGTGGACACCCGGACCGGACGACGACGTCGTCGTCACCAATGCCGCGCTGCAGTGGATTCCGGAGCATCGGGAGTTGCTGCCGGTATGGGCCGCAGCGATGCCCACGGGATCCTGGTTCGCGCTTCAGGTGCCGGGGAACTTCCGTGCGCCGTCGCATGTCCTGATGCGGGAGCACGCAGCGACGCCGGCCTGGAAACCCCTGCTCGGCGGGGTGCTCCGGCACGAGAACGCAGTGGGGGAGCCGAACGACTACCTGCAACTTTTCAGTGCGGCCGGGCTGCGCGTCGACGCGTGGGAGACGACGTACCTGCAGGTGCTGCAGGTGGAGAACCCGGTCCTTGAATGGGTGCGGGGGACTGGACTCCGTCCGGTCCTCAGCGCCCTGTCGCCCGAGCAGGGCGCCGCATTCGAGGACGGTTACGGCGCACTGTTGCGCGAAGCGTACCCCCGCTCGGACGCCGGGACGGTCTTCCCGTTCCGGCGGATTTTTGCAGTGGGGCAGAAGCTGGCGGACTGAAGCGCCCGACGCCTACCAGCCGCGAGCGCGCCACTCCTCGAGCGAGCCCCGCTCCGCTCCGAGCGTCGTCCCCTTGCCGTGACCGGGGTGCACCAGCGTGTCATCAGGGAGGTAGCGGAAGACCCGCTCCTCGACGTCGGCGAAGAGGGAGCGGAACCGGGCGGCATCGCCCTGGGTATTGCCGAGACCGCCGGGAAATGCGGAGGGCGCTAGAGTGGCAATATGGAATCGACACAAACGGTAGCGGTCTACGCGCGTATAAGTGAGGACCCCTCGGGCGAAGCCGCCGGCGTGAACCAGCAGATAGCGGACGCACGGCAAATGGCGGAACAGCGCGGATGGACGGTAGGCGGCGTCTACTCCGACAACGACATCTCGGCCCTCGGCGGGAAAGTCCGGCCCGGCTACAGCAAACTCATGCACGACGCCGCGACCGGAAGCTTCTCGCGCATCGTCGTGTTTCACACGTCCCGGCTGTGGAGGAACCGTATCGAGCGGGCGAACGGCATCAAGGCGCTCGCCGATCATCGAGTGTCCATCGCCGCCGTGAAGGGCCCCGAGCTGGATCTGTCGAGCGCCTACGGGCGAGGAATGGCCGGTCTCATCGGTGAGTTCGACACGATGGAATCCGAGGTGAAGTCGGAGCGCATCCGCGCCGCAGCGAACCGCCGGGCCAGGGAAGGACGGGCGGCCGGTGCCGTCGCCTACGGATGGACGAGAGCTTACGACCCTGACAGCAAGTCGAACGCCTTCACGGACAGCCTGGACGAGGAAGCCGCCGCCGTCGTCCGTCGCATCGTCGGTTTCTTGCTGGCGGGGAAGTCCCTCCGGTCGGTGACGAAGGACCTCAACGACCGGGAAGTGCCGACGCCGAGCGCATACCTCGGGCACCGCGAGGGGGGAGCGGCGAAGTGGTTACCGTCCACGGTGAAAAAGATTGCCCTCCGTCCGTCGAACGCGGCCCTACGGCTGCACCACCGGGGCAAGTCCGACCAGGAGCTTTTCCCTGCCGCGTGGCCGGCCCTCATCAGCATGGAACAGTACGAAGCGGTGACAGGCCTTTTCCAGCCGGGGGAGCTCCTCGGGAAGGCCGGCGCGTTCAAGCACCTCCTCACGGGCGGCATAGGCTCTTGCGGCGTCTGTGGTGGGATCCTGCGCACCGCTCCGAAGGGTAAGCCGGGCGCGAAGGTGTCGCTTTACGTCTGCCTCGATAAGGCATGTGTAGGACGCAACGAAGGCCACGTCGATGCTCTCGTGCGCAGCGTGGTCCTCGCCCGCATGGCCCGCCCCGACTTCGCTGAGGTCATCCAGGCAGCGCACGCCCCCGACCATAGGGAAGAGCGGGAAGCGCTCGCCGCGCTCCGCGTGAAGCTCGATGAAGCCACCGAATCCTATCTAGCCAGCCGGCTATCCATCGGTCAGCTCGAAACCGTCACCGGCCGCATAACGCCGAGCATCGACAAGCTGCAAAGGATCCTCGCGGAACGGTCGAACGTGCCGACAGGCCTGCTAGAGGAAATTGCGGGCACGGACCCCGACCGGCTCGCGGAGCTGTGGGACGGCTGGGACATAGCGCAGCAGCGCCGGCTACTGACACTCCTCCGCATGCGGGTGCTCATCCTCAAAACAACACGCGGACCAGGCTTCAAACCCGAATCAGTCGGCATCGAATGGGAAGGACAGGCAGCATGAGCAGGAAGCGAAAGAGGGCGCCGATGCTCGGCGGGATCGTCATAATCGAATGTCCGCACGGTCACACCTTGGGGCGCGTCGCGAGTGGCACTGACGGCCAGCACCAGCCGCTTGACGGCGAAGGGTGGAAAACCTCGGTGCTGGCGGTCCGGTCCCAGCCGCTATCGATGCGATGCCCTCGCTGCGAGTCTGAGGGCAGACGTCTCGACCTGCGCGGGAGCTGGGAAACCGTTGACGAGATGTGCCGAAAACTCGAAGCCGACTTCGATACGAGCACAGTGAATTATCGGATTGGTTGAACACTTGCTACCGGCGCTAGCAGGTGCTAGCGTCGTTAGCAATAGCCCCCTTCACTGAGGGGCGGGACAGCCAAGTGGCCCTGATGATCTTGGAGTTAGACCGAGCCCTTCCGGCGAGGTGCGTAGTTTGCATCCTGGAAGGGCTTTCCCTTTGTCTACTCCAACACGAGCCGCACGAGCGAAACTCGCGGCAGCTTCCCGTCACCACCCAAACAAAGATCATTCGCAACTGCAGCGAGAACTCGCCGCCGCAAAGCTCGAAGCTTACGTCGAGAAGATCGTCGCCGACGCCCCGCCACTTACCACGGAGCAGCGCGCCCGACTCGCAGCCCTCTTCACCGGCACGCCGACCGCTGCCACCAGCGCGCCCGCGTTCACAAACGTCGAGCTGCCCGGCCTCGAAGCGGGCAAGTCATGAACGCCGAAACCGGGCAGGCACTCCGCGCCGTCCGCAACCACGAGCCAAGCCTTTGGTTCCGGCAGCAAGTTCAGCAAGTCGCCTCAAACATCACGGCCGGCGACGTTCACCATTGCGGGCACCTTGCTCTAATCAATCAGCCCGTGATAGCCGCGCTCTGGGACCCCCACCTCGTCGTCTGCGAGGCCTGCGAGCCGCTGCGCCTCCGACTGACCGGAGATGCTGACAACGCCTGCGACCGCTGCGGCCACATCGACCCACGCGGCGTGTACCCCGGCGGAGTTCGCTTCACGCGGCCAGGGGGGCAGATCCTCGTCGTCCTCTTCGGCTTCTGCGACACCTGCGCCCGCAAAGAGGGGATCAACGCATGACGCGCTATGCCACCGTCCACGCACTCATGCATCGCGCGCGCCTCGACGCCCTCACGAAGGAAGCACGAGACCATTACAGCACCGCCCTGGCAGCAGCCACCGCCGACGCCGAGCAACGCAACGGCGGACGACAGCTCACCGAGACCAGCCTCGAACGGCTCCGCGACTGGACAATAACGAACGTCGAGACCGGAGGCAGCTTCGCCCAGCAAGTCGCGAGCGCCGGCCCGATCGACATGCAACAAGCTCTCGACGACTGGGAGATAGAAGGCAAGGCCCGGGACCTCCGCCTGCGCGAGCACGCCGCCCGGCGGGTGAAAGCCGAACAGGCACAGGCTAAGGGGCCCCGCCCGACGCCGGTAAGCCTCGCAACGCTCCTCGCGAGCCCTGACGATGAAGCGCAGTATCGCATCGGCAGTCTCCTGCCGACCGGCGGCAATTGCATCCTCGCCGCTCAATACAAGGCAGGAAAGTCGACGCTTATTGGGAACCTCCTGCGCTCCCTCGTAGACGGCGCGCCGTTCCTCGGCACCTTCCCCGTCCGACCCGTCAACAGCTACGTCGTCCTCATCGACAACGAACTCGACACGCGCACGCTCCGCCGGTGGTTGCGAGCGCAAGGCATCGAGAACGTCCATAAAGTCGCCGTCCTCAACCTGCGCGGCAAGGCGTCCTCCTTCGACCCCCGCGAGGACGACAACCGGGCTGATTGGGCGGCAACCTTGCGCGGCGCGGAAGTCGTCATCCTCGACTGCCTCCGCCCCACACTCGACGCGCTCGGGCTTGACGAGAACCTCGACGCGGGGCAGTTCCTCGTCGCGTGGGATGAGTTCCTCGCCGACGTCGGCGCACAGGAGAGCATCGTCGTGCACCACATGGGCCATTCTGGCGAGCGGCAGCGCGGCTCCTCGCGCCTCCTCGACTGGCCCGACGTGACATGGAAGATCATGCGAGAGAACGACGACCCGTCGTCGCCCCGCTTCTTCAGCGCCTACGGCAGGGACGTGGACCTAGCGGAGGGCTCACTCTCCTACAGCCATGACAGCCGGCACCTGACGTATGCCGGCGGCGGGCGCAAGGAAGTCAAGGGCGCCTACAAGCTGCCGCAGGTATTGGAGTTCCTCGCTAACTCCCCGGGCACGTCGAAAACCGGAATCAAGCAAGCCCTGCCAGGTGACGACAAAGCCACGGCAACAGCCATTGAGCAGGGAGTGGCCGCCGGCCTCATCGTCGAGCGCGACAGGCCCGGAAGGGGCGGTGGCAAATGCTACTTCCTCCCAGAAACCCCTAACCCGGGTAGTCGGGTGAACCCCGGTGTACCCGGCTTCTGAACCCGGGTAACCCCGGGTATATACCCGGGTTCCTGTTCAGTACCTCAAAACAACTAACCGAGGTGCCAGCAGAAAGACGACAAAACGATGAAACACCCCACGGTGACAAACACGAGTGACAAACCCTCAACAGGAGAAAAAATACAATGACAACCCCCGAGCACCCCGCCAACACCCCCGACAGCATCCGATTCGACAACATCGCACCCGGACTCGCCCGCCTGATCCTCGCCGAACGGCCACTCACCCAAGGCGACGCCCTCCAACTCCCGACGTGCTGGGCAAACGGCGTCCTGACGAACCTCACGCCGTTCGGCTGGATCAGCACCGGACGCCGGTTCCCAGACGGCGCTGACCCGCTCGAAGCCCTCGCGCTCACCGAGGACGGCCGCCTCGGCGTCGTCTTCATCAGCAGAGACGGTGAGGGGGTCAACCCCGAAAGCCCGTTCATGTTGCAACTCAACGCCGCGCCCCGAATCCTCCTCGCCGGCTGGCAGCAACCATGAGCCCCCGCAAGCACCGAGGGTCCCCGCCCCTTCTCAAGGGTGCCCGTCAGGAGCTACACGCCGCCCTCGTCGAGCAGGTAGCCGCCCACAAGGACGCCACCCCATGCCTAGTGACGCGGGGCCTCGACTGGCTGGACCCACGACAAGAGCAGCAGGAAGCGGCAGCAGCACTATGCGACTCTTGTCCCGTGCTCGACGCATGCCGCGCATACGTCCACCGCCACCCGCGGGAACCAGGCGTGTGGGCCGGCACCACTGAGCAGGACCGCGAGCACCGATCAGCAGCCTGGAGCGCAGGCCAACGCGCAAGGCGGGCAACAGCATGAGCAGGGAGACCACGAGAGACGACACCACCGAGACAGCGGAATGGCGGAACTTCCTCGCCGCAACCAGCAGCGCGATCATGCCATGCGTCAACGGCCCCGAGTGGACAAGCGACGACCAGCAGCAACAAAGACGCGCCGCAGCACTCTGCAACGGCTGCAACGCGCTCCGCGAATGTCGCGCCTACGCATTCGCCGTCCAAGAGCGCCACGGCGTCCTCGGAGGCCTCACCGAAGCCGACCGGAAGCGCCACCGCCGACAACAACGCGGCGCAGCATGAGACACCACCACGCAGCAGTCAGCACACGCCCAGCACCCCCTAGCGGGGGTCGCGATTGCAAAAGTTCGCAGACAGATCCGCGCCGGGGTAGCTCGCCGTGCGATACGCCTAGCGAAAACCTGTTTTTGAAAGCGACGACCAGGAAGGCCGCACAATGACCGCATCACCAGCACCGAAGAAAGCGCCGGCAGCTCGACGGCCGGCCTCACCCCGGCTCAAGCTCATGCCGCCCGCTCACGCCCGCCCTGCCCGGCCCGCGACGGCTCCAAACGTCACCGCCGGCGGTCCTAGCCTCGTGTGGGCGGATGAGCCGGCCGCGCTGCACGGCGAGGGCCTTGCCGAGTGGCGGCGACTTGCTCGAGTCTTTGCCGCAGAGCGCGACAGGTTCACCGAGGCAGACCGGGCCGGGCTCGTCGCCTTCTGCACATTCTGGAGCGACTTCTGCGCGGCGACGGCGGACGTGCGGGAGCGCGGTGTCACCGTCGAGGGCCGGTCCAGCGCTGACAGTGGCCGCCGCGTCAAGAATCCGAGCCTCGCCGCCGGCAGGGAAGCATCCCAGCAGCTCCGCTTGTGGGCGGTGCAGCTACAGCTCACCCCGGCAGCACGCCGCAGTGAGGACCGCATCCCGACAGCCGACGCTGGCAATCCGTTCGCCGGCTGACGATCACCTCCACCACCAGCAACAGCACCCGAAAGGCACGACCATAACTGACGAGAATCTGCACCTACTGACCGACGACTACTTCCGCTTCAACAGGTTCGCCCTTGCCCTCTTCCGCGCCACCAGCCTGGACGATACGGACGCGCTCGCCGTCCTGGAAGCGCAGGCAGCGGCCATGCCGGTCGAGGAGCTGGAGCAGGTCGAGAGACTGACCGGGACCATGTTCGCCATGGCCGCCCAGATGCCGGCCAGCATAGGACCCGAGAGGATCCTCGACGAATACGGTGCCCGGCTGGATCAGCTCGAAGCGGCGGCGAAAGCCGCCCGCGAAAAATAATCGCCGCCGGCGGCCGAAAACGCACACATTCGACCGCCGGCCCCTGAAATGCTGTAACTACCGCCGCCTGATGTACCCACTTTCAACATAGATAGGCGTCGGTCATGACACTTGAAGAACAGCTCGCACAGCTCCGCAAGGAAGCGGGCACCCTCCGCGATAAGGCCCTCAACAAGGCCTCCACGTTCACCAGGGCGGACGGCGAACGGGCCGAGCAGCTCGGCAAGAGCATCAGCGACACCGAACGCCGCATCGCGGCGAAGAACTCGGCGTCGGCGGCTATCGCCGGGATTACTGGAGGGGACCTGCAGAGCTCCACCAGCAATGACGAGCCGGCCGGCGGCCCCGGCCAGCCCTTCCGTGCCACTGCGAGGAAAGCTGCAGGCGCTACCGGCGGGCAGCACGAGCGGGCGGCGGCGTTCGCCGGCGTAATGCGGAAAGCCCTCGACCAGGCCGCCGGCACGATCGGCGGCCCCGCCGTAGGGAAGGCCCTCGTCCCGCAGGGCGCGGTTGCGTTCGGTTTCGACGGCAGGATCATCGAGGACCCGAAGGCGGAGTATTCCCTGCCCGCAGCGGTCAATAGCCGGCCTATCGACACCCCGAACGGCTCCTACCTCCGGCAGACGCTCCGAGAGAACAACGCGGCGACCGTGGCGACCGGCGAACTGAAGCCCGTCAGCCGTTACGCCCTGGAGCCGGTGCCTTGGAAAGTCGCGACGATCGCGCACCTGGCCGAGCCGATCCCGGTTCAGCACTTCGAGGACTACAACGCCCTGGATCGGTTCCTCGTCGCTGAAATGGCTTACGGCCTGGAATCGGCGGTTTCGGACTTCATCCTGCGCGGCGGTATCGCTGAGGACGGCAGCCCCGTCGAGGGCATCCTGACTACTCCCGGTGTCCTCCAGACCGCCTACGCCGTGTCGGCAATGCAGTCGGTACGGCGTGCCCTCGGAGACCTGGAAGCGAACGGGACCACGGCAACGGGCATCGTCATGAACCCGACTGACTGGATGGACGTGGAGCTTTCCACGGATGCTGACGGCCGTTTCCTCCTCGGCCCGAATCAGCCGACCGCAGCCCCGGAGCGTCGGTTGTGGAACCGGCCTGTCACCCTGACGAACGACATGCCAGCCGGGCAGGCTGTCGTTGGTGACCTGTCCACGGTGACGCTCCTCGCCCGCTCCTCGGCGCTCCTGGCATGGAACCCTTTCGTTGGGATTGCCGGCACGGAGGAAGCCCCGACGACGGTCGGTAACTTCCGCCGGAACCTCATCGAGCCGCGTCTCGAAGTGCGTGTCGCGCTGGAGGTTTCGTCTCCGAAGTCGCTTCGAGTCGTTGACCTGGTTGCCCCGGCTCCGGCCGTCTAAGTTTCCGCGCCATGGCGTCAACGTCACCCCCGCCCACATGCCTGGTAGGGCGGCGGGGGAACGATGGCCGGCACCACGGGGCCTAGGACGCCCGAGCCGACCAGCGCCAAGCACGGATCACCGGAGGCCCCGCAGCATCGTTGCGGGGCCTCCGGTGATCCGTGCTTGGTGCGGCAAAAGAAGATGCCCTCATGCGTTGGGACGATAGGAGCGAGGCACAATACAGTCGACGGTACTGAGCGGTCCTGGGGTCGCATACCCTCGCAGGCACTCACAGCATCAGTAAGATGGTCCGCGTGAACCTCCCTGATGTGACCAGAGAGCCAAAGCGGAAAATTGCTCGTGCGATTAAGTTGTTCGGCGAGGCTCAACGACTTCTAGATTCTTGGTCTGAGGCAAACCCCAATATTGCAGTGATGCGTCCACGCGAGGATAGAAGAAGAATTGACTTCTTCCTCGATACCCATGGTGAACCGCCCCTCGACGAAGCGGCCCTAATCATTGGCGACGGTATTCACAATTTGCGCTCTGCCCTCGATAATATGATTTGGCAGCTTGCTAACGCGGCCGGACCGACACCGAACCCGAAATCTATTTACTTCCCTGTTGCTGAAACTGGAAAGGCCTGGAGGGCCGCGCGAACAAATCTATCGTCTATCTCGACAGAAGTGCTGGAAAGAGTAGAACACTTCCAACCGTTTACGGTCGAGCGAATGGAAGAGACATTTTTGTGGAATTTGCACCACCTCGACATAGCAGACAAGCACCGTGACTATCTTGTTGCTAGTCCGGTCCTGAGCGAGTCGCAGATGGATCACTTGCTCATCGGCCTTGATTCAGGCACCGAGCTGTCCTTCAAGAACGCCGATCCGCGCCTCGTTGGCTTGAAGAACGAATTGGTTATGTGGATAGAGTTCTCTAAGCCATTTTGGGCAGACAGCCCCCTGACGCCGACGGTGCAGATGGAAACCACCTTCGCTTTACATCACGGCAATGGCGACGTACTCCTCTCGCTGCCAGCAGTGTTTCAATCATTCCCGGCTAGAGTTACCGAAATCGTTGACTACGTTTGCGGATCTTAGACGCGAGGGCTTGCCACACTTTGCAAATTCAACTAGAGCCGTTCGGATTCTCGGCCAGCATGACTGGGAAGCTTGGCTTCAATGTCTTAATGCCGAGGTCGCGCCGGAAAGCTAGTTCGAGGTCAGCGATCGCGTGTTTGTAAGCTTCATCTACTTCGCCGCGGCGCTCATCCGCGTCTGTCGCCTCTTCGATGAATGCTGGCACGAAAATTCGGAGTGCCCGCCTCACCCTGCGCGATCCCAGCAGGTCTGGGTGGCAGTCTGAAATAGTCACATAATGCGAGCCGAGAGTCTCCAACGTCTCTTTGCCGAGCTGAATCTGGTCGCGCTTTCCGGCTACGTGATATATGGCGTCGAGGTACGAGACATACGCTTTCAGCCGTTCGCCTCGCAGCCAACGTCGATGCTCATTCCATGACGTGAACACAAGGCCGAGAAGGCCGGCTATCGCGGTTATGCCCGCGCCTAGAAGAACGCTTCCGAGATCGTCCATTCCTAGCTCACCAGCGCCGGACGCGCCATTCGGCCAGGTGAGGGCGTTCCGCGCCGAGCGTCGTCCCATTGCCGTGGCCGGGATGCACGAGGGTTTCGTCGGGTAGGTAGTCGAAGATGCGGGCGGTCACGTCATTAAGCAGCGAGTCGAAATCGTTACCTGTTGTTGTCCTTCCAATGCCTCCCGGGAAGAGTGAATCCCCCGTGAAGAGGTGCGCGGGGCCGGCGGGGTCCCGGTAGAGCAGTGCCATGGAGCCGGGGGTGTGGCCCCGGAGGTGGATGACTTCGAGTTCGAACCCGTCGAACGAGCGAATGTCGCCGTGTTCAAGGGGAACATCCGTGGGCACGGTGATGTCCGCGACGTCGTCGGCTCCCGCCGCGGTCGGCACGCCCGTCCGCTCGACGACGGCGGCAAGCGCGCGCACGTGGTCCCAGTGGGAGTGGGTCGTCACGAGCAGGGCGGGGTGCGCCGCGGCGGCGGTGTCGGCCGTGCCCTCCCGGACCAGCGCAAGGATCGCGTCGGCGTCGTCCGCTGCGTCGATCAGCACCTGCGCACCGCTGGCCTTCGAGGTGAGGAGGTAGACGTTGTTGTCCATCTCGGAGACGGAAATGCTGCGGATGGTGATGTCCTGGAGGTCACGCATGGCCCAAGTCTAGGGGCCGGCTTGCCGGGAGGGGCTCCTCCAGCGGTAGGGTGCAGGAAAAGCGCCGGAAGGAAGCACGAATGGAGCAGGACATCCCCGCCTGGCTCGGCATCAGCCGGGCCAGTTCGGTGCCGCCGTACGAGCAGCTGCGCCAGCGGATCCTCGAGGCGGCCAACAACGGGACGGCTCCGGTCGGCACCCGGCTGCCGCCGGTGCGTGTCCTCGCCGCCCACCTCGGTGTGGCGGCGAACACGGTGGCGCGGGCCTACCGCGAGCTGGAGCAGGCACAGGTGGTGGTGACGCGGTCGAGGGCGGGCACCGTCATCGCGGCGGGGGNGGCGGGGGGCGACGACGCCCGCCGCCGGACCGCCGAGGCGGCAGCGGCCTACGCCCGGATCGTGCGGAACGCCGGGCTGACGGAGGACGACGCCGTCGCCTATCTCCGCGCCGCGTTGCGCCGAGCGTGAACGGGGTCCGGACCGACCCGCGCAACGCCGCGGAGGGACACTATTCGAAGATGTCTTCGAGCACAATTTCACTTAGAGTTATCTGGTGTCCATAGCTAATTCTCTTGAGCAGCACGCCCACAACCCCAATCCGCAGCCGCAGGATCTCTCGCGCCTGATCGTGAAGGGTGCCCGCGAGCACAACCTGCGCAACGTCGATCTCGACCTCCCCCGTGACGCCATGATCGTCTTCACGGGCCTGTCCGGTTCGGGTAAATCCTCCCTCGCCTTCGACACCATCTTCGCCGAAGGCCAGCGGCGGTACGTGGAATCCCTCTCGGCCTATGCCCGGCAGTTCCTGGGGCAGGTGGACAAGCCCGACGTCGACTTCATCGAGGGCCTGTCGCCGGCTGTCTCGATCGACCAGAAGTCCACGAGCAAGAATCCCCGCTCGACGGTCGGCACCATCACCGAGATCTACGACTACATGCGCCTCTTGTGGGCCCGCGTGGGCCGACCGCACTGTCCCGTCTGCGGGGAACCCGTCGCCAAGCAGACACCGCAGCAGATCGTGGACCAGTTGCTGGAACTCGACGAGGGAACCCGGTTCCAGATCCTCGCGCCGGTGGTTCGGGGCCGCAAGGGCGAGTTCGTCGACCTCTTCCAGGAACTCACCGCCAAGGGATATTCACGGGCCCGGGTCGATGGCAAGCTGATCCAGCTCAGCGACCCCCCGAAGCTCGGCAAGCAGTACAAGCACACCATCGAAGTGATCGTGGACCGCCTCGTCATCAAGGACGGCATTCGCCAGCGCCTCACCGACTCCATCGAGACGGCGCTGAAGCTCGCGGACGGCAGGGTGCTGGCCGACTTCGTGGACCTTCCCGAGGACGACGCCAAACGCCTCCACGCCTTCTCAGAGCATCTGGCGTGCCCCAACGAGCACCCGCTGGCCATCGACGAGATCGAGCCCCGCTCCTTCTCCTTCAACAACCCCTTCGGCGCCTGCCCGGCCTGCACCGGCATCGGTACCAAGCTCGAGGTCGACGAGGAACTGGTGGTTCCGAACGCGGACCTCAGCCTCGCCGAGGGCGCCATCGCTCCGTGGTCCCTTGGCACCGCCACGCTCGAATACTGGACGAGGCTGCTCGAGGGGCTCGCGAACGAACTGAGCTTCGACATCAACACGCCGTGGCGGAAACTGCCGGACCGGGCGCGCGACGCCGCCCTGTTCGGCAAGGACCACAAGGTGACGGTGCAGTACAAGAACCGGTTCGGGCGTGAGCGAAAGTACAGCACCGGTTTCGAGGGCGCCGTGCAGTACATCCACCGCAAGCACCTCGAGACCGAGTCCGACCACGCACGTGACCGCTACGAAGAGTACATGCGCCAGATCCCGTGCCCCGCGTGCGGCGGCGCCCGGCTGAACCCGGCGTCGTTGTCGGTGCTGATCAACGGCAAATCCATCTCCGCGGTCGCGGCCATGCCGATGCGCGACTGCAGCGACTTCCTCAACAACCTCGTGCTGACGGGCCGCGAAGCCCAGATCGCCAACCAGGTCCTCAAGGAGATCCAGGCCCGCCTGCGGTTCCTGCTCGATGTCGGCCTCGAGTACCTGAACCTGGAGCGGGCCGCCGGCACCCTCTCCGGCGGTGAAGCGCAGCGCATCCGCCTGGCGACCCAGATCGGATCCGGGCTGGTGGGTGTCCTGTACGTCCTCGACGAGCCGTCCATCGGCCTGCACCAGCGGGACAACCGCCGGCTGATCGAGACCCTCGCGCGCCTACGGAACCTCGGGAACACGCTGATCGTGGTGGAGCACGACGAGGACACCATCGCCGAGGCCGACTGGATCGTCGACATCGGCCCCGGAGCCGGTGAGCACGGCGGCGAGGTGGTGCACTCGGGCCTCCTGAAGGATCTCCTCACCAACGAGCGCTCCATCACGGGCGACTACCTCTCCGGGCGGCGGAAGATCGCCATCCCGGCGAAGCGGCGGAAGATCGACCGGTCCCGGCAGCTCAAGGTGGTCGGCGCGCACGAGCACAACCTGCAGAAGCTCGACGTCGCGTTCCCCCTCGGTGTGCTGACCGCCGTCACCGGCGTGAGCGGCTCGGGCAAATCGACCCTGGTGAACGACATCCTGTACAAGGTGCTGGCCAACAAGCTCAACGGAGCGAAACAGGTGGCGGGGCGGCACAAGCGGATTGACGGCCTCGAGCACCTCGACAAGGTGGTCCACGTCGACCAGAGCCCGATCGGCCGGACGCCGCGGTCCAATCCCGCCACGTACACCGGGGTGTTCGACAACATCCGGAAGCTCTTCGCCGAGACCACGGAGGCCAAGGTGCGGGGCTACCTGCCCGGCCGGTTCTCCTTCAACGTCAAGGGCGGTCGCTGCGAGGCGTGCTCCGGGGACGGCACCCTGAAGATCGAGATGAACTTCCTGCCGGACGTCTACGTTCCCTGCGAGGTGTGCCACGGCGCACGGTACAACCGGGAGACGCTGGAGGTGCACTACAAGGGCAAGACCATCGCGGATGTGCTCAACATGCCCATCGAGGAGGGAGCGGAGTTCTTTGCGGCCTTCAGCCCGATCGCCCGCCACCTCACCACGCTGGTCGAGGTGGGCCTCGGCTACGTGCGGTTGGGGCAGCCCGCCACCACCCTTTCGGGAGGCGAGGCGCAGCGCGTCAAGCTCGCCAGCGAACTTCAGAAGCGGTCCAACGGGCGCAGCATCTACGTTCTCGACGAACCCACCACCGGACTGCACTTCGAGGACATCCGGAAGCTGCTCCTTGTCCTCCAGGGCCTGGTGGACAAGGGCAACACCGTGATCACGATCGAACACAACCTCGACGTGATCAAGAGCGCCGACTGGGTCATCGACCTGGGGCCCGACGGCGGCTCGGGCGGCGGCCAGGTGATTGCCACCGGAACACCCGAGCAGGTGGCGAAGAGCGACCGCAGCTACACGGGGACGTTCCTGGCCGAAACCCTCTCAGGCGCGAAGTAGGGACCGCCGAATGACCTCCGCACCCCGGCTCGTCCTTTTCGACCTCGACGGGACGCTCGTCGATCCCGCCGGTGCCATCACCGGCGGCATCCGGGCCGCGCTGCTCGCCCACGGCCTCGCGGTTCCGGCGGCGGAGGACCTGCAGGCGATGGTCGGCCCGTCCCTCGCCGTGTCGCTGACTTCCATTGCCCAGGTGCCGCCGACGCTGGTCGGGCGTGTCATGGCCACGTACCGCGCCGGGTACCGGGCGCACGGCATGGCGCAGAGCCGCCCCTACCCTGGCATCGTGGAGTGCGTGGAGCGCCTCCGGGCGCAGGGTTGTCGAGTGGCCGTCGCGACGCAGAAGCCGGAGTGGCTCGCCGAGGAGTTGCTCGAGGTGCAGGGCCTGAGGTCCCTGTTCGACTCGGTCCACGGTTCGCCCCGGGACGAGACGACGGTGCTGCTGGACGGCAAGACCTCGATCATCGCGGCAGCACTGCGCAGATACGACGGTGCGTACGACGAAGCGGTGATGGTGGGTGACCGCAGGCATGACGTCGAAGGGGCCGCCGCGAACGGCCTCGGATGCATCGGGGTTTCCTGGGGCTTCGCGGCGCCCGGGGAACTCGAGGCGGCGGGTGCGCTGGTGGTCGTTGCCGACGCGGCCGACCTGGTGAAGGCCCTCGGGTGGTCCGGCAGGGCGAAAGCCGCCGTCGCCATGCCCGGCCGCACCGTCGGACCGGGCCGACCGGAGGCCTGACCGTGGCGAATCCGACAACGTATCGTCCACAGACCGGCGAGATACCCGTGGATCCTGGCGTCTACCGGTTCCGGGATGAACACGGCAGGGTGGTCTACGTCGGAAAGGCGAAGAACCTCCGGTCTCGGCTCAATTCCTACTTCGCCAACCCCGCCGGACTTCTGCCCCGCACCCGCGCCATGGTGTTCACGGCGGCCAGCGTCGAGTGGACCGTGGTGGGCAGCGAACTCGAGGCGCTGCAGCTCGAGTACACGTGGATCAAGGAATTCGACCCGCGCTTCAATGTCATGTTCCGGGACGACAAGTCCTACCCCTACCTCGCGGTCACGATGGGTGAGAAGTACCCCCGCGTGCAGGTGATGCGCGGCGACAAGAAGCGGAACACGCGGTACTTCGGCCCGTTCTACCCGGCCAAAGCCATCCGCGAGACCGTCGACACCCTCCTGCGGGTCTTTCCCGTCCGGACGTGCAGCGCCGGCGTCTTCCAGCGTGCCGAAAGCACCGGACGGCCGTGTCTTCTCGGCTATATCGACAAGTGCTCGGCGCCCTGCGTGGGCAGGATCTCCCCGGAGGACCACCGACAGCTGGCCGGGGAGTTCTGCGACTTCATGTCGGGTGAGGCGAAGCGGTTCATCACGGATCTCGAGCGAAGGATGGGGGAGGCCGTTGCTGAACTCGACTACGAGTCCGCCGCACGGATCCGCGACGACATCGCAGCGCTGAAGCGCGTCTTCGAGCGGAACACTGTCGTTCTCTCCGAGGATACCGACGCTGATATCTTCGCCCTCAAGGAGGACGACCTCGAAGCGGCGGTGCAGGTGTTCCACGTCCGGGGAGGCCGCATCCGGGGCCAGCGCGGGTGGGTCGTCGAGAAGGTCGAGGACATGGGCCCCGCCGACCTCGTGGAGCACCTGCTGCAGCAGGTGTATGGCGAGGGCAGCAGCAGCAACGAGCGTATTCCGCGTGAGGTGCTGGTGCCGGTGATGCCCAGCAACCACGAGCAGGTCCTCGAATGGCTGAAGGGCCTGAGGGGGGCCCGCGTGGACGTGCGGGTGCCGGTGCGCGGCGACAAGGCCACACTCATGGGCACCGTCGAGCAGAACGCCGCGGATGCCCTTCGCCTGCACAAGAGCCGTCGGGCGGGGGATATCACCACGCGCTCGGCCGCCCTGCAGGAACTGCAGGAGGCGCTCGGCCTGCCGCAGCCGCTGATGCGGATCGAGTGCTACGACATCTCGCATGTCCAGGGCACCAACGTGGTGGCCTCCATGGTCGTGGTGGAGGACGGACTGCCCCGCAAGGCCGAGTACCGGCGGTTCTCGATCACGGGTGAGGCCGCCCGCGATGACACGGCGTCGATGTACGACGTCATCTACCGCCGGTTCCGGAACTACCTGGCGGGGAGGGCGCCGGAGACACCGGAAACGGCAGAGGCGGCAGGGATTGCAGAGGCGGCAGGGATTGCAGAGGCGCCGGACGTGCGTGAGGCGACCGACGACGTGGGTGACCTCCAGGGCGCGATCGTCAGGGCGACTGCGGAGGTCCCCGTGGATGTCCCAGTGAGCCCGCCCGTAGCCGACACGACGACTCCGACGCCCCGCAGCAGGTTCGCCTACCCACCGAACCTGGTGGTGGTGGACGGCGGCCCGCCGCAGGTCGCGGCAGCGGCGCGGGCCCTCGCCGACCTCGGTATCGACGACGTCTTCGTGGTGGGGCTCGCCAAGCGGCTCGAGGAGGTGTGGGTGCCCGGCGATGATTTTCCGGTGATCCTGCCGCGCGCCTCCGAAGGCCTCTTCCTGCTCCAGCGGATCCGGGACGAGGCGCACCGCTTTGCGATCGCGTTCCACCGCCAGAAGCGGGGGAAGTCGATGACGGCTTCGGCACTCGACGACATCGCCGGCCTGGGACCCGCCAAGCGGAAGGCGCTGCTGAAGCACTTCGGGTCGGTGAAAAAGCTCAGGGCGGCGACGAACGAGGAGCTGCTCGAGGTTCCCGGCGTGGGTCCGGCCCTTGCCGAGACCATCCGCCGGGGCCTCGCCGTGCTGCCCGGTGAGGCGGCGGTGCCCGCGGTGAACATGGCCACGGGCGAGATTCTTGAATCTTAGCTAGGGTGAGAAAGAGGCAGGCCGTCGTGGCGGCACGGCCCAGCAGGATCTCGCCTGAATGAACCCAAGAGCTGGAACGGAAATATAGATGACTGAGGCGACAAGCCTGACTCCGGTCAAACCCACCGAATCCGAACTGCTGGTGGTCACCGGCATGTCGGGTGCCGGCCGCAGCACCGCCGCCAATGCCCTTGAGGACCACGGCTGGTACGTGGTGGAAAACCTCCCGCCCCAGATGCTGGGAATGCTGACTGACCTGGTGGCACGCATGCCGCAGTCGATCCCCCGGCTCGCTGTGGTGATCGACGTCCGCGGCAAGGAGCTGTTCAGCGACATCAAGTCGGCGCTGGCGGCGCTCCGCACCTCCGGCGTTGCCTACCGCGTGCTGTTCCTCGACGCGGATGATGCCGTGCTGGTGAGGCGCTTCGAACAGGGGCGCCGCCCGCACCCGCTCCAGGGGGACGGCCGGATCCTCGACGGCATTGCTGAGGAGCGGGAAATCCTGAGCGAACTCAAGCACGCGTCGGACATCGTGGTGGACACCACGGATCTCAATGTTCATGCGCTGGCCACCGCCGTCACCGAACTCTTCTCCGAGTCCGGTCCCATCGTGCTCCGTCTCAATGTCCTGAGTTTCGGCTTCAAGTACGGATTGCCCGTCGACTCCAATTTCGTGGCCGACGTCCGGTTCATCCCCAATCCGCACTGGGTGCCGCAGCTGCGCCCCCAGACGGGGCTCGATGAGCCCGTGCGCGACTACGTGCTTTCCGCGGCAGGAGCGGGCGATTTCATCGACCGGTTCGTCCACGCGCTGATTCCCGTCCTCGAGGGCTACCGGCGCGAGAACAAGCATTACGCCACCATCGCCGTCGGCTGCACGGGCGGCAAGCACCGGTCGGTGGCCGTCACCGAGGAAATCGCCCAGCGACTGGCCCAGCTGCCGGGTGTGCAGGTTGCCGCGCACCACCGCGACCTCGGGCGTGAATGATGTCGATGCTTTCCGGACCCCTCCCACTGATCCCCCCGGCGGCGCGCCGCAGCGGTGACGGGCAGGAACACGCTCCCTCAGTGGTCGCCCTGGGCGGCGGGCACGGGCTGTCGTCGTCGTTGTCGGCGCTGCGGCTGCTCACGCAGGAACTGACGGCTGTCGTCACGGTGGCCGACGACGGGGGGTCCTCAGGACGCCTGCGCCGGGAGCTCGGCGTGCTGCCCCCAGGGGACCTCCGCATGGCGCTGGCGGCTCTCTGTGATGACACCGACTGGGGACGCACGTGGCGGGACGTCATGCAGCACCGCTTCAGCTCCCGGAACGGCGTCGAGGGGTCACTCGATCAGCACGCCATGGGGAACCTGCTGATCGTCACCCTGTGGGAGCTGCTGGGTGACCCGGTGGCCGGATTGCAGTGGGCGGGGGCGCTCCTCGGGGCGCGGGGCAAGGTGCTTCCCATGGCCCGGGTGCCCCTCACCATCCAGGGCGACGTGCTGACCGAGGTGGACGGAGCGCTCCGGCTCCGGACCATCGTGGGCCAGGCCCAGCTCGCCCTTGCTGCCGAGGCTGGCAATGTGAGCTCCGTCCGCCTGCTTCCGGACGGCGCGCCGGCGTGCGCCGATGCGCTGGAGGCGATCGAGCTTGCCGACTGGGTGATCCTCGGGCCCGGATCCTGGTACACCTCGGTGCTGCCCCACCTTCTGCTGCCCGAGTTGCGGAATGCGCTGTGCCGCACCAGTGCCAAACGCTGCCTCACCATGAACCTGACCAACGACACCAAGGAAACCCAGGGCATGAGCGCCGTGGACCACCTCGCAGTCATCAGGCGCTACGCACCGGAGTTCACCGTCGACGTCGTCCTGGCCGATCCGTCCGTGGTAGCAGATACCGCGGAGTTCGAGGCAGCGGTTGCGGGGATGGGAGGCCGCGCCGTCTTCGGTAGAGTGGGAGCCTCAACCGGCAAGCCTGTCCACGACCCGCTGCGCCTCGCAACCGCCTATCACGACATGTTCGGCGAGAATCAGGAGTGAATCCGTGGCCTTGACCGCAGATGTCAAAGAGGAACTGTCACACCTCGACATCAAGAAGTCCTCGGTCCGCAAAGCTGAGGTTTCCGCCCTCCTTCGGTTCGCCGGGGGGCTCCACATCGTGTCCGGCCGGATCGTCATCGAGGCGGAGGTGGACCTCGCCTCCACGGCAAGACGCCTCCGCGCTGCCATCGCCGAGGTCTACGGTCACAGCAGCGAGATCACCGTCGTCTCCGGTGGCGGCCTGAGGCGGGGCAACCGCTACGTTGTCCGCGTCGTGCGCGACGGCGAGTCCCTCGCACGGCAGACCGGGCTCCTCGACGCGCGCGGGCGGCCGGTGCGCGGCCTGCCCTCCGCGGTCGTCAATGGTTCCACAGCAGACGCGGAAGCGGTGTGGCGTGGCGCTTTCCTCGCCCATGGTTCACTGACCGAGCCGGGTCGCTCGTCCTCGCTCGAAGTGACCTGCCCGGGGCCGGAATCGGCGCTTGCGCTCGTGGGAGCCGCGCGTCGCCTCGATATCCAGGCGAAGGCACGGGAAGTGCGGGGAGTGGACCGCGTGGTGATCCGCGACGGTGACACGATCGCTGCCCTGCTGACCCGTATGGGAGCCCACGACGCCCTCATGGGGTGGGAGGAACGGCGCATGCGCAAGGAGGTCCGCGCGACGGCGAACCGGCTGGCCAACTTCGACGACGCCAATCTCCGCCGTTCGGCGCAGGCCGCCGTGGCGGCGGGGGCACGGGTGGAGCGGGCCCTGGAAATCCTCGCTGAGACCGTCCCGGAGCACCTCCGCTACGCAGGCGAGCTCCGGGTGGGTCACAAGCAGGCCAGCCTTGACGAACTGGGCCGTCTCGCGGATCCGGTCATGACCAAGGACGCCATCGCGGGCCGCATCCGGCGGCTCCTCGCCATGGCCGACAAGCGGGCGCAGGATCTCGGAATACCGGGAACCGACGCGAATGTGACTCCCGACATGTTGGACGAGTGAAGGAGTGCATAGGATGGAACGAGTCCACAGCACCGAACCAGCCTGGAGGAATACGTGAGCGAGTACGTACTGCCCGATCTTGACTATGACTACGCGGCACTTCAGCCGCACATCTCCGCGCGCATCATGGAGCTCCACCACAGCAAGCACCAGGCCACCTACGTCAAGGGCGCCAATGACGCGCTGGCGCAGCTGGCCGAAGCACGGGAGAAGGGCGAGTTCGGCACCATTCCGAAGCTCTCCAAGGACCTCGCCTTCCATGTCGGAGGCGTGATCAACCACTCCATCTTCTGGAAGAACATGTCCCCCGAGGGAGGCGACAAGCCCACAGGTGAGCTTGCGGCGGCACTCGACGACGCCTTCGGCTCCTTCGATGCCTTCCGCGCCCACTTCACGGCAGCAGCCACGAGCCTGCAGGGCTCCGGCTGGGCCGTACTTGCGTACGAGCCCCTCGGCAGGAACATCGTCATCGAACAGCTCTATGACCAGCAGGGCAATGTTCCCGTGGGCACGATTCCGCTGCTGATGCTGGACATGTGGGAGCACGCCTTCTACCTCGACTACGTCAACGTCAAGCCCGACTACGTCAAGGCGTTCTGGAACATCGTGAACTGGGCGGACGTCCAGACCCGTTTCGAAGGTGCCCGCGCGGGTGCTTCGCGCCTGATCACCCCCGGCACCTGACCGACGCACCAGTGGCGGAAGCCGTGCGGCGGATCATCCTCCGCATGGCTTCCGCAGAATTTCAGTAATGGTGCACGATGGCGTGCCCCGGCAGGACCACCTAACAAGGAGATGGAAACCAGTGACTACCCGTATTGGAATCAACGGATTCGGCCGCATCGGCCGCAACTACTTCCGGGCTGTTTTGGAGCAGGGCGCCGACCTCGAGATAGTTGCCGTCAATGACCTCACCAGCCCCGAGGCCCTCGCGCACCTTCTCAAGTACGACTCCGTGACCGGGCGCCTGGCCGCCACGGTCGAAGTGCAGGACGGCGACCTCGTGGTCGGCGGTAAGCGCGTTCGGGTCCTGGCCGAGCGCGATCCTGCGAATCTCCCCTGGGCGGACCTGGGCGTGGACATCGTCATCGAGTCCACCGGTTTCTTCACGAAGGCCGCCGATGCGCAGAAGCACATCGACGCCGGTGCCAAGAAGGTGCTGATCTCGGCTCCTGCGTCCGATGAGGACTTCACCGTGGTTCTCGGTGTCAATGACGGCGACTACGACCCCGCGAACCACCACATCATCTCGAATGCGTCCTGCACCACCAACTGCCTCGGCCCGCTCGCCAAGGTCCTCAACGACTCCTTCGGCATCGAGCGCGGCCTCATGACGACCATCCACGCCTACACCGCCGACCAGAACCTCCAGGACGGCCCCCACAAGGACCTCCGCCGGGCACGTGCCGCGGCCATCAACATGGTGCCAACCTCCACGGGTGCCGCGAAGGCCATCGGGCTCGTCCTCCCCGAGCTCAAGGGCAAGCTCGACGGCTACGCCATCCGCGTGCCGGTGCCGACCGGTTCGGCCACCGACCTGACCGTCACCCTGGGCCGCGAAGTCTCCGTGGACGAGGTGAACGCGGCCTATAAGGCAGCGGCAGCGGACGGCTCGCTGAAGGGCTACCTTTCCTACACGGAGGCGCCCATCGTCTCCTCCGACATCGTGACGGACCCGGCGTCGTGCATCTTTGACTCGGGCTTGACCAAGGTGATCGGCAACCAGGTGAAGGTGGTCGGCTGGTATGACAACGAGTGGGGCTACTCCAACCGCCTCGTCGACCTGACCGAAATCGTCGCGGCGAAGCTCTCCTGAGCGGCCACGCCGTGAGCTTCGCATCCCTGGAGGACCTCCTCGCGGAAGGCGTGCAGGGACGGCGCGTCCTCGTGCGTTCCGACCTCAACGTTCCCCTGGACGGGAACGTACCGCATCTGCGGGTCACCGACGACGGCCGCGTACGTGCCTCGCTCCCCGTTCTGCGCAAGCTGAGCGAGGCGGGAGCTGCCGTGATCGTCCTGGCCCACCTCGGCCGACCCAAGGGCACGCCTGAGGAGAAGTATTCGCTGAAGCCGGCCGTGGATGCCCTCGAAGGCCTTGCCGACTTTCCGGTCCGCCGCGCGTCCGACACCACGGGCGAGTCCGCCAGGGCTGCCGCGGAGGCGCTGCAGCCGGGGGAGGTGCTCGTGCTGGAGAACCTGCGCTTCGACGCCCGCGAGACCAGCAAGGATGACGCGGAGCGCGCAGCCTTTGCACGGGAACTCGCGTACCTCGCCGGTTCCGATGGCGCCTACGTGGACGACGCTTTCGGCGCGGTGCACCGCAAGCACGCCAGCGTCTTCGACGTCGCCCGGCTGCTGCCCGCTTACCAGGGTGACCTGGTGAAGGCCGAGGTCGAGGTGCTGCAGGAACTGACACAGGATCCGAAGCGGCCCTTCGTCGTCGTGCTCGGGGGCTCGAAGGTTTCGGACAAGCTCGCGGTGATCGACAACCTCATCGGCAAGGCCGATCGCCTGCTGATCGGTGGCGGCATGGTCTTCACGTTCCTCGCGGCGCAGGGTCACAAGGTCGGTGCAAGCCTCCTCGAGGAGGACCAGCTCGACGTGGTCCGGGACTATCTCGCACGCGCCTCGAAAGCCGGCAGCGAGTTCGTGCTTCCCACCGACATCGTGGTGGCGGAGAAATTCGCCGCCGATGCCGGCAACAGTGTCGTCGCAGCCGATGCGATCGAATCGAGCCCGTACGGTGCCGGCGGTCTCGGTCTGGATATCGGACCCGCCACGGGAGCCGACTTCGCCGACCACATCTCCGAGGCGAAGACCGTGTTCTGGAACGGCCCCATGGGCGTGTTCGAGTTCGATGCCTTCGCGGGCGGCACGCGGACGGTTGCGGAAGCCCTCGTGGCGGTCGGAAAGACCGGCGTTCTGACCGTGGTGGGCGGCGGCGACTCCGCGGCGGCCGTGCGCGGCCTCGGCTTCGATGATTCCCAGTTCGGCCACATCTCCACCGGCGGTGGAGCAAGCCTCGAATACCTCGAGGGCAAGGAACTCCCGGGGCTGAGCGCACTCGAACGATCCTAGGGCCGCGCCGCACCATTTTCGCGAGGCGGGGTGGGGCAGTCCGGCAGAACCACCCGGCAGGACCCG
>NZ_KI914854.1:42528-73251 GCF_000520555.1 Arthrobacter sp. Br18
GGTCCTGCCGGCATGACACCCACCCGAATGGAGTAGCAGATGACCACCTCGACCAACGGCAAGTTCGACCGCCGTCCGCTGATCGCCGGAAACTGGAAGATGAACCTGGACCATGTCCAGGGCATCACCTTCCTGCAGAAGCTCGCATGGACGCTCGACGACGCCGGACACGACCACTCACGCGTGGAAGTCTCGGTTTTTCCGCCGTTCACCGACCTCCGGGGGGTGCAGACCCTGGTGAAGGGGGATGACCTTTCTGTGGTCTTCGGTGGCCAGGACCTGTCGCCGAAGGACTCCGGCGCCTACACCGGCGACATCTCTGGACAGTTCCTCAGCCGGCTCGGCTGCACGTACGTCCTGGTCGGACACTCCGAGCGCCGGACGATCCACCAGGAGACCGACGAGGTGCTGAACGAGAAGGTCCACGCTGCCTACCGCCACAGCCTGGTGCCGGTGCTGTGCGTCGGTGAGGGCCTCGAGGTGCGTCAGGCGGGCGCCCATGTAGAGCACACGCTGGAGCAGGTGCGCCGGGGGGTTGCGGGGCTGGACCGCGCGCAGGCCGCCGACCTCGTGATTGCCTATGAGCCTGTCTGGGCGATCGGCACCGGCGAGGTCGCGGGTCCGGACGACGCGCAGGAGATGTGCGCGGCTATCCGGGCCGAGCTCGGTACCCTTTTCGATACGGAAACCGGCGCGAAGGTGCGCCTGCTCTACGGCGGATCCGTCAAGGCCGCCAGCGCTGCCTCGATCCTCCGGGAACGCGACGTCGACGGCGTGCTCGTCGGCGGGGCCAGCCTCGATGTCTCCGAGTTTGCTAGTATTGTCAGGTTCGAACAGCATCTGGGAACAGACTAGTTCGTGCGCACGCCGCTGATCCGCGGCCACCAGCCTTGAAAGGGCACTGTGGAAATCCTTCGAACCATCCTGCTCGTCCTCCTGGGTGTCACCAGCCTGCTGCTGACCCTCCTGATCCTGCTCCACAAGGGGCGCGGCGGAGGAATGTCCGACATGTTCGGTGGCGGTATGACGTCCAGCATGGGTTCGTCGGGTGTGGCCGAGCGTAACCTTAACCGTTTCACTGTTGCACTCGGCCTCGCCTGGGGCA
Source organism: Arthrobacter sp. Br18 (assembly GCF_000520555.1). Taxonomy (GTDB): domain Bacteria; phylum Actinomycetota; class Actinomycetes; order Actinomycetales; family Micrococcaceae; genus Arthrobacter_D. Next base: position 43,634 of record NZ_KI914854.1, read on the forward strand.
CCGTGATTGTGGCTCTCGGACTGATCCAGCGCTTCGCCGACGCCTGACGAGCGCCGCTTCTTGATGACGTGAACCGCGCGGTACCGGATCCGCAGAAAGCGCCGCCTCTTCAACTCCAACGTCGTCTCCACACCGTCGTGTCCAGCCTCTCTCCTTGGCGAAATGCTGGCGCTGCACCGCCATACCGCCGCCATCAGTTCCGGCGCCGGCGGATCTTGACAGGAGTACGGTGTACACCTTAGGTTTCATCACAGCGTGTATGCCGTATACCCTTGTCAAAGGGGATTCTGATGGAACTGTCCAGACCTACCGCCGTCATCGCCGGAGTGTTCTTCCTCCTCACCCAGATGGGCGCGATCGCAGGAGCTGCCCTCTACAGTCCGATCCTGAGAGGCACCGATTACATCACCGGTGCCGGCACAGATGATTCGATCCTTCTCGGCGCTCTCTTCGAACTGCTCCTGGTGATTTCCGCCGTCGGCACCGCCGTAACGCTGTACCCGATTCTCAAACGGCAGAACGAAGGGGTTGCTCTTGGTTTCGTCGCGGCCCGCGTGTTGGAGGCGGCGGTTCTTCTCGTCGGGATCCTCAGCCTGTTGTCGATCGTCACGCTTCGCCGGCAGTTCGACGGAGCCGCCGACGCAGACCTGGCGGCACTTTCCACCATCGGCTCCTCGCTCGTGGCCCTGCACGGCTGGACGTTCCTGTTCGGACCGAACTTCGCCCTCGGCGCCGCCTCGCTGCTCTTGGCCTACCTGATGTACTCATCAGGTCTGGTACCCCGCGCCATCGCCGTGCTCGGGCTGGTCGGCGGGGTGCTGATCGTCCTTTCCGCGATCGCCGTGATGTTCGGCGCATACGAGCAGATGTCTACCGTTGGCCTCCTCGTTGCGCTTCCCGTGTTCGCTTGGGAGGTATCCCTGGCAGTGTGGCTCATCACCAAGGGCTTCCGCCCCATGGGTATTCTCACCGCTCCTGCAGCCCTGGCCGACGTCGCCGCGGCCGCGCGGTGAAAGGGCCCCGAAGAGATGCAGCGTCCCTATGAAGCCGGCACTGTAACGTGTACGCTGCACTCCCGCTAATGACCTCACCAGCGGTTGACGAGGAGAGTGCAGGAAGTGATCGAAAAGCTCGACGGGGACCGGCGGGTTCGCCTCAACAGGGACTGCGTGCTGCAAGCCGCCGTCGCCTTGGCCGACGAGATCGGCATCGATGCGCTCAGCATGCGCCGGCTCGCCCAGGAGCTCCAGGTGGCACCGATGGCGCTGTACAAGCACGTCTCGAACAAGGAAGAGCTCCTTGACGGCATGGTTGAAGCCATCGTCGCTGAGATCACGCCCCCTGAAGCAGGTGCCGGTTGGAGGGAAGCTGTCCGGTTGCGGGTTCTCTCGGCGAGGCACGCGCTGGCTCGGCACCCCTGGGCGCGGCGGGTTGTTGAATCCCGCACCACGAAGACCCCTGCCGTCCTCGCCTATATGGATTCCTTCATCGGCATGTTCCTGGCGGGCGGCTTCTCTGCCGATCTCACCCACCACGTCATGCATGCTCTGGGCGGGCGCATGTGGGGCTTCACTCAGGAGCTGTTCGACGACTCTGCCGAGGCCGCCGGCCAAACCGAGATGTCACCGGCCGCCCGAGCGGTGATGCTGCAGCAGATGGCAGAGCTGTATCCGAACATTGCCGTCATTGCTGCATCAAGTGCGCACGACGATGCCTCGGTTGTAGGGCAGGGCTGCGACGACCAGTTCGAGTTCGAGTTCGCCCTGAACCTGCTCCTCGATGGATTCGAGCTGCTACACCGGCAGGGCTGGGCCTCACCAGCCAGCGCGGCCAGCAAGCAGGCGGCTGGGCCGACCGCAGCCTTTCCATCACGAATGGACGGGCACACGTAGACGGCGACCAGGTTCACGCCGACTGTCACGAGATCTACTGCGCTCCGGCTCAGAGCCCTGAACAGCGCAATCCCGACAATTCGTAAGCCCGGGAACCTATCGGGCAGCACCAGTTCCGAGAGAGGAGGGTCGTCGTGAAGACCGAATGGCTTGGGGACACTGAACTTGTGCGCGCCGTGGACCGCGCGTTCCGAACAACGGCGCCCGCGGCAGCGGTGGCGGTGGTTACCCCTCAGCGTGGGATGACTGCGACAGCGGGTTCTGACCATCATTCCACCTTCGAGATCGGGTCGATCTCAAAGGTGCTCACCGGCATGTTGTACAGGCATGTGACAGAGCTCGGCCTCATCTCGCAGACGACAGTCCTTCGCGAGTTGCTTCCGCTTGAGGGTCACGGAGAGGTTGGCTCCGTGAGCCTGAGTTCCCTGGCCATTCACCGCTCCGGTCTTCCGGGCTTGCCGCCAGGTATGCATCCGCTTCGTCGAAACCTGAGGTTCGTGATCGGAGGTGAAAACCCTTACGGTGATTCGCTGGTCGACCTCCTGAACCAGACACGCAACGTGCGCCTTGGCGTCCCTCGACCTCGGTACTCGAACCTGGGTTTTCAGTTACTCGGGCATGCCGTAGCGAAAGCAGCCGGGAGTAGCTACGAACAACTCCTGCAGGACGTCCTGGGCGCCGGGTTCTCGACTCCCGCGCGCGCGGAGGACCTCGGGCGTGCGGATCTGACGGGATTCAATCGGTTCGGACGCCCGATGCACCCCTGGGTAGGTGAGGCCGTCGCGCCCGCGGGAGGCGTGCGCGCGACCATAAGCACTATGCGCGGCTTTCTTCGTTCGGTCCTCGACGGGACAGCTAGGGGTCTCTCCGCGCTCGATCCGGTCTCGGAATTCACTCCCCGGGTCGGTATCGGTGCGGGGTGGATCACACTCGAGCACCGGGGCCGTGAGGTCACGTGGCACAACGGCAGCACCGGTGGGTTCAGCAGCTGGATTGGACTCGACCGGGACGCCGGCACCGGCGTCGTTGTGCTCGCGGCGGTTCACGGTTCTGTCGACAGGCAGGGGTTTCGGATCCTTACGGAATTCGCTGCACCCGGAACGGTGCCACCGTCTCCTGCCGTCAACGGCGGGCCGGCAGCGTGATCGAGAGCACCGCGTCACCGAAAGAGGGCCGATCGTGGTCTCCTCTCAGACAACGCACTGCTCACCCTCACCACTCATCGCGGCGATGGTCCTCACCGGTCATCGGCCCTGCCGGCTCCCATGATTTCTGCACCGATGCCTTCGACGTGAGCGATCGCCGGGATGCCCAGTTCAAACCGTGCCCGAATCTTCAGATTCTCGGGAGAGGAGTAGGTGCAGACTCACCGTTCTGATCGCCAATCACCTCACCGAGCATCAGCGAAGGCCGTCACGCAGTTTCGCGTTGCTGCTGATGGCCGTGATCGTCAATCACGTGTCATGGTGCCGGCCCTGAAACAGGCGCAGCCTTAGCTGATCCCATCAGTTGAGACTGAGATGCCATGTATCAGGACCCTCTCACCAGCCCGCCCCGTAGGAGGCTGTGGCGGTGGCTGCTCGTAGGGTTCGTCGCCTGTCCGGCAGCCGGTCTGGTGCTGGCGGGGTTCATCGCCCGACCGGCAACCGCCAGCGGAGATATGCAGGGCTTCACTGAACACCTTGACCGTCATCAGGCCGAATGGTTGACCGAGGCGGTGACCGCCTGGGGCGTGATGCGGCTCGTTGAGCAGCGACGGCTTGGCCTCGATGTGCCGGTCGAAAGCTATTTGAGCCGGTGGCAGTTCCCGGCCTCACCTTATGACAGCGACGGCGTCACCGTTGGTCGCTTGTTGAGTCATTCCGCTGGATTGAACAATCAGGATTACTCCCCGTTGCCGATCACCAAATCGCTGCCCGCTCTGGAGGAATCGTTGGCCGGTGAAAGCGGCGCGGTCGATGCCAGGAGCCGGCCCGACGATGTGCGTATCACCATGGAACCGGGTCAGCAGCTCCGTTACTCGAACGGCGGGTTCACAGTGCTGCAGCTGGTCATCGAGGAAGTTACCGGTGAGGAGTACTCCGCCTACATGCAGCGTGAGGTCCTCGCCCCCTGGGGATGTCCCGGAGCACCTTTCAATGGCGGGACGACATGCAGGACGTCACTGCAATCGGGTACGACGACGCGGGGCAGCCCATGCCCAACTCCGTGTTCACCGAGCGCGCGTCCGGCGGGCTCTACAGCACGGCCACGGACGTGGCCCGGTTCATGGCAGCGGGAATGCCCGGACCCGACGGCGAGCCCTCGGGACGCGGCGTGTTGTTGCCCGGGACGTTTTTCCTGATGACCGGCGAGTTCATCCTGCCGGATCAGATGACCACCAGCCTCGGGTACGAGGTCGACGCCCTCCCAAGCAGCGCTACCGGGATCGGCCACGGGGGTAGTAACAGGGGTACCTCGACACAGTTTATGACCCTGCCCGATCGTGGCGAAGGCATCGTCGTACTCTCCAACAGTCGTAACTACGCAGTGATCGGCGTAATCATGCAGGCTTGGGAGGCATGGCTGGGAACCGGTTCCTCCAATATTGGTGTCCGGCTCGAGAGCGACCTCGAACCCGTGGCAACCACGTTCTTGATCGTCGGAGGCCTACTGGCCGCGGGTGCCCTGGGGTGGGGTGGATACCTCCTCAGAGAAGTGTTCGTCGGGCATCGGAGCTGGCTGTGGCGCCCCCTTCCCGCCCGCGGGATCTGGAGTTGGCTGGGTAGGGTGGGCGTACTCACACTCATCGCCGCCGTCGCGGCCACAGGGTGGCTGGTGCCACAGCGGGACCTGATCGCCTCGTACCTCCCGACAGAGACCCACCTGTTGACGGCGGCTCTCATGCTCAGCTGTCTCGCCGGGGCGGCCACCGTCCTGACTCGGCGGTCGGGGACACGTGCCGGGGCACGGCCATCAGCGGGCCCCGGATCGTGATCGTGACGTTCGCGCCGTCGCCGATCCTCGACGGGACAGGGCCGTTGGAGGCGTTCTCCAGTGCCTCGGGTTCCTACCTGATGTCGTCTAGGACAATCGATGAGATGAGGTTGAATGGTGCGACCGCCGGATTGCCCTGGGTTGCTGAGAACCACATGGTTACGCCGATGAATACGGCGCCTCCAACAACGCCGCCCACGGCGCCAAGAAGGGCGTAGCGGACGAGGCTCGGTTTCGTTCGTGCTTCACTAATCGACACGATGAGACTTTTTTACACGTGGGCTTACACAGCCAGGCCGCGACGGGCGCACCAGGTACCACGAGGATTCAGGCCATGTTCGTTAGTGCACTTTCGCGGTTGTACATGTACTGGCGGAGCCGGCTACTGCAACTCTTCGAAGGCGCCCGGCCCGTCCTCAAATGCGAAGGGGCGGATTGCTCCGGCTTCCATGTCGTAACGCTCCGCCATGCGGGATGCGGCAGGGGCGTCACCGGGACGTTTTTCCCTGACCAGGATCCGACCTTCAGGGCACTTATTTTTATCGATCGGCTTTGACAGCTGTGGCCTTCCCTCGTAGATCGTTATCCCCACGTAAGGGCTTTTTAGTTGTTGTTTTGTTTCAGTGGAATGGGTGGGGGGTGTGTGTTTTGGTGATGACTTACACTGGGTGGACTTACGAGAGGATTATGGGTATGAGGCTTGAGGGCTGGCATTTGATCATTATTATCGCGGTTGCTGTTTTGTTGTTCGGGGCGCCGAAACTGCCGGGGCTGGCGCGTAGCGTCGGGCAGTCTCTGCGGATCTTCAAATCAGAGGTCAAGCAGATGAAGGAAGATGGCCATGACACAGCGGAGGAGAAATCCGTGCCGGTTGTCGGTAATGTTGTTGTTCCTTCTCGCCCGGACGGCACGGCCCGGGCAGCGGATGCCTCTGCTGCGCCTGATGCTGCTGGGCCTGATGCTGCCAGGCCCGGTCCCGGACCTCAGGCTTCTGTTCATCCTTCGGCCCGTTCGCTGTAGGGCGTTTTGGTGCGCGGGGGAGGACGTAAATCCAATCCTGAGGGGCGGATGGCGCTTGGGGAGCATCTGAAAGAGGCACGGGACAGGTTTTTCATCGCGGCGGTTGCCGTGGTGTTGGGTACCGTGGCCGGTTTCGTTGTTTATGATCCGGTTTTGGCCGCGTTGTCTCGCCCTATTCAGGATTTGAATGCCCGCGAGGGACGCAGCGCGGCACTGAACTTCGATGGTGTGGCTTCGCCCTTTGACCTCATGATTCAGGTATCGGTGTTCCTGGGTCTGGTGTTGTCGAGCCCGGTGTGGCTGTATCAGTTGTGGGCGTTCATCACCCCGAGCCTGAAAACGAAGGAGCGCCGGGTCACGGTCGCCTTCATTGCTGTGGCCGTGCCGTTGTTCCTGTCCGGGATCTTCCTGGCGTGGCTGATCCTGCCTAACGCGGTGCGCGTCTTGACGGACTTCACCCCGGGGGGTTTCTCGAACATCATCACCGTGACCGTGTTCATCACGTTCCTTTTGCGGTTGATGCTTGCCTTCGGCATAGCGTTCCTCCTGCCGGTGGTGTTGTTCGGGTTGAATCTGGTGGGCATCGTTTCGGGAAAGCAGATCCTGAAGGCGTGGCGTATCACCATCTTCCTGGTGTGTCTTTTCGCTGCGATGGCAGCCCCTGGTGCGGACGCGATGAGCATGTTCTACCTCGCGGCGCCGATGCTGCTGCTCTTCTTCATCGCTATCGGTTTGTGCCTGCTGAACGACAAGCGGCGGGCCCGGAGAAACACCGTCCAGCAGGCATATCTGGAGGCAACAGCCAACCGGGCCTCAGTGATCGACGGAATCTAATCGGCGACAGGAAAAAAGAACTTCGGGTGTTCTGATCAGACCTTCGCGTGTTCTGTTCAGAGTTGTGATCAGAACGTGGAATAGGTCATCACTGTCCCGGGGCGCCGGCTTCTTTTTGCGTGTGTTGATCGGTCAGGAAATGCTGGATTGTGTGCTGTCAGAAGACCAACTGAAACTGATTAATCGGGATAGTTGAGCGATTCCGCGGTGATCGTCGCTGTAGTGTTCTCGTTGTGTTGGGAATCAACGGGTACGAATTCATACTGCTGGGAATCCTTGCTGTCATCATCGTGGGTCCTGAGCGGCTTCCGGACTATGCCGCGCAACTGGGGCAGTTGGTGCGTACCCTGCGCCGGATGGCCAGCGGCGCCCGTGTCCAGCTCCGGGAGGAAATGGGTCCTGAAATCGATGATGTCGACTGGCGTAAACTCGACCCCCGCCAGTACGACCCACGGCGCATCATCAAAGAAGCCCTGGCCGATGACTTGGAAGAGCCGATCAAGCCCCCCGACGCAGGCGCACCTTGGCCCGCGTCGGGAGCCCATACCCCACCACCTCCAGGGCCGACCGCAGGAGCGCACGCAGCATCGCCGGCATCCTCTGATTCCGCCCTTGGACAGCCGTTGGGATCCGAAATCAGTGAACCGCCGAGCGCCCGTGGCAGCGAAGAACCCCCAAGCCCGCGTGTCAGCGAATCCCCGACCCCCCGTGTTCCAGCCAAACCCGGCGATCGAGCGACCATCGGCAGTGCCGGTCAGTGACAACCATCGCGGTTCGCGTCCCTTTCCGCGTCCTAGACAGACCGAATCGCTCTATGGTCAGCTAAGGATCATCGCATCCCGTGCGCGGCGTGTGATTCGTGAATAGCGCAGCGCGGCGGCATGACGATGACAATGACAATGACAATGACAATGACAATGACAATGACAAAGGTGCAGTGGATGGTTTCGACGTCGGCATCAAAGACGGGCCTGCAAATCGCAGGGCGTTCCTGAGGGTAACGGTGGCTGGGTAGATGAAACATAGACGATCGAGGGCCATGGGTTCGGGCGGCCGCAGGCTGTTGTCCGTGGCCGCGGCTGTGCTCCTGGCGGGTGGGATCGGCACTGTTGGTGTCGGTCTGCAAAGCGACGCATCAGCCGAGACCGCCGCCTACCAATCCACGGTTGTACCGTCATCGCCTCCTGCTCTCCCACTGACCACTGCGCCGCCCGCTCCTGAGGCGCCGCCCGCTCCTGAGGCGCCGCCCGTTCCTGAGGCTTCGACAGTTCCTGCGGCGCCGGCTGCTCCCGAGGTTCCGGGCACCTCAGGTGCCGTGGTAGGGCCGGTCCTACCGTTTTCGGAGCCGGTCAGTGTGGCCAGTGACATTATTGGGGTGGATTCTTCGCTGATGAAACTGGGGCTGGAGCCCGATGGGACGGTGGCTGTTCCTCCCGGGGATGCTGGTTCTCCGGCGGGGTGGTATGAGGGCTCGGTGACACCCGGCGAGTTGGGGGCTTCGGTCATCCTCGGTCATGTCAACTCGACGCAGACCGGTATCGGTGTGTTTTACCGTCTGCATGAATTGCAGGACGCGGACCAGGTCTCGGTGACCCGCGCGGACGGGACGGTCGCGGTGTTCCAGGTGTATCGGACGGATACCTATGATCAGGACAACTTTCCCACCATGGAGGTGTACGGGCCTACTGACCGGGCGGAATTGCGTTTGATTACCTGCGGCGGTTACGAGCCCTCCACCGGCGAATTCACCCAGAACACCGTCGTGTATGCCTACCTCATTTCCAGCCACCCCGCCGGAACCTAGTCACTTTTTTTGGTCATTTGTCGGCGCGGTTCTTGTAATTGCCTGCTGGAACCATGATGATCAGGAGTACACGAGGGAGTTTCTCAACATCTCCCAGGGTCTCTAGTGAACGGTTGGTGCTGGGTTATGTTCGATCAGAGTTTTATTGCCAAAGCTATTTCCAGGAGTGCTGAAAGTCCTGTTGACCGTCGCCGTTTCTTCCGGACCGCAGGACTGACCGGTCTCGGCGTCAGCTCCGCGGCCCTGCTGGCCACCGCGGGACCAGCCAGCGCCGCACCCATGGATATGGAAGGGCCCAGCGATTCCGCGATCCTGAACTTCGCACTGAACCTGGAATACCTGGAAGCAGAGTTCTACCTGCGGGCCATCGACGGCCAGGGCTTGTCATCGGACATGATCGGCGGAACAGGTACCCCCGGCGGTGTGACCGGCGGACACGCCGTTCCCTTCAAAACCAAGAAAATCGAGCAGTACGCCAGGGAAATCGCCGCTGACGAGAAAGCACACGTCGCTCTCCTTCGCACAGCACTGGGCAGTTCCGCTGTGTCCCGGCCTGCCATCGACATCGGCGCGAGTTTCACCGCGGCCGCCGTGGCCGCCGGGCTGATCAAGGAAGGCGAGCCCTTCGACGTCTACGAAAGCGAAGAGAACTTCCTGCTGGGTGCGTTCATCTTCGAAGATGTCGGAGTCACCGCCTACAAGGGCGCCGCCCCGCTGATCACCAACAAGACGTTCCTCGACGCCGCGGCCGGTCTCCTCGCCGTCGAGGCGTACCACGCCGGGATCATCCGGACCACCCTGTCCGGGCTCGACCTCATCGCCCCGACCATCGCGATTTCCGATCTTCGCGACAAGGTCGACGGCCCCGAGGACATCGATCAGCCCATCGTGCTGAACGACGTCGCGAACCTGGTGCCCACTGATGCCAACGGACTGGTCTTCAGCCGCACCCCGGGTCAGGTCCTGAACATCGTGTACTTGAACCCGGAGCCCGTACGCTCCGGCGGGTTCTTCCCCAACGGTGTCAACGGCGAACTCAACGGCAGCGGAAACCTCGCCGCCGCACCAGCCGGAGCGATGCCCTCGGGCGCACCCGACACCGGAATCGAAGGATCCACCACCGGCCAGCCCGACATGGGCCTGATCGGCCTCGGCGGCGGAGTGGCCCTGGCCGCCGGCGCAGCACTGGCCGTACAACACAAAATGGGGAACAAAACCACCGCGGACAACACCCCGGCAGCCTCCGAGTAAAGAAACACCCTCGCAGCGGGTTCTCGCAGCAACGCGACCACACTGAGCACTGATGGTCACCATCCACCACAACAAGGTCATGGTGACCATCAGTGCGCTGCGGGAAGAACACGGCAGAACTCGACCCGGAACAGCCCGGACCATCCATCAGCAAAAAGAACAGCAGCCAGTGGAAGAACAGCAGCCACCCTCTGATCGTCCAGTCGGCGCGACAGCAACATACCTCGATGGCGACACCGAGCATTTCCGCCAACCACCTGGTGGCCCTTCAGCCGGGGCTCGCACCACCGTTCGGGACAAGCAGAAGCTCCAGTGCTGCGGACAGAGCTACTCCCACTTCTTCCAGTGAGGGTCGGCCGCGATGTGCGGCGGGACCGACCCTCACTGGGGCTCCCGAAAGTCGTGAAAGACTTTGAAACCCTAGGACACTAGGAGTCCGAAATTCTCGAATTCCGGAATATAGTGCAGTGGCTTTCACGGATGACGAGGAAATCCGGGCGGCGTCGGGGGAGGGTTTTCATTGTCCGGCTGAAAGCGCCGGGAACGGATCAACGGGTCATCAGTATTGTCGGTAGAGTCACAAAATGAGCAGCGTTGGCGATCAACTTGAGGGCTCCACGCCTGATACGGCCATCCCGGTGGGCGGTCCCAGGTCACAGGGAGCCATCGTCCTGGGTGACCGGTATGCCTTGGGTGTCCTGATCGGCCAAGGCGGCATGGCCTCTGTCTACCAGGCAACGGATGAACTGCTTGGCAGGGAAGTGGCAGTGAAAGTTTTCCGGGCAAGTTCAACGACGCAAAACGATGCCCAACGCCAGCATGGTGAAGGAAAGGTCCTGGCAGGGCTGAATCACCCTAACCTCGTGACTGTTTTTGATATCGGAACAGATACCAGTACCTTGCATCCACAAACGTACCTGGTGATGGAACTGGTCCGGGGAACGGATCTGCAGCGCGCCAAGCACCAGGGACCGTTCGCCTCGGCCCCGGCGGCGACCCTGGGGTCCGGGATCGCCGACGCCCTGGCCGACATTCATGGGCGCGGCATCATTCACCGGGACGTGAAACCGGGGAACATCCTCATCTCAAACGATGAGAATCTCCACGGGAGGACCCGCTACAAGCTCACTGACTTCGGTATCGCCCGCGTTCTTGACGAATCCCGTCTCACCGGTACCGGACAGTCCATCGGAACGGCCGCGTACTCTAGCCCTGAACAGGCCCGGGGCGGCCCTGTCACTTCAGCCAGCGATGTTTACTCCCTCGGGCTGGTCCTGCTGGAAACCCTGACAGGAGTCACAGCTTTTCCTGGTCCGGCCGCCGCGTCAGCCGTGGCGCGTCTCCACCGGGACCCTGACATCCCGGTAACACTCGGCGACCCCTGGGTAGGGCTGCTCACCCGCATGACTGCCCAGGACGCGGCCGCCCGTCCGAGAGCTGCCGACGTCTCCGCAACCCTGCAAAATGACCCCCTTTTCGGAACCGAAGAGGACTTCCACGCCGGATCGCACATCATTCCTGAATCGGCAGCGCACATCCTTCCCGAGGCAACGGTGGAACCTGACAACGCCAACCCCACCCGGCCAGGGGACATCGTCCCCGAAACCGCAAGCGCCGAGGGAAAAGGCACGCCGACTGAACTTGGACCCACCGGGTCACTGCGCTTGGACGCCTTATCGTCCTCTCCCATCACGGACTCGCTCGACATTGATACCGCCACCGACACCACGACGCAACCACATCCCTCGGTGGCGGAACATCATCAAAAGCCTGTTCTGCGGTGGGTGCTGATTGTTCTTGCAGCACTAATCGGAATCCTTTTTACCGTCGTGGCGCTGATGCTGGTCTTTGACGGACAGGCTCAACCCGTTCCCGTGGATTACCCCCCAGCGTCGGGGGAACTGGGCGAACTCCTTATTGACCTGCAGGAAAGCGTGGACCCCTGATGACTTTCCGCCGCAACGAAATGCGCCACTTCAACCGGACCCGCAAAACTACGACGGTGGCGGCGTTGTGGATTGTTGTGCTTACCGGCTGCAGCGGGGCACAGGACTACAATGTCCGCGCCGCGGAGCAACGCCAGGCGGACGTCCTGGCCGTAACCCGGCACACCATCAATGAGGACTACAGTGCATCACTGAAAACCCTGGACGGCCTCGTTCTCAGGCTCAACTTTTTGGTCGACAACGGTTCAGTTCCCGCCGATCGAAGGGAGCGCATCGACACCGCTATAGCAGCCCTGCGGGCTGGTCTGGAAGCCAGAATCACCGCCCAAGAACAACCAACACCAGGCCCGACACCCACATCAGAGCCCCCAGAACCCTCCACTGCTTCGCCGACACCAGCACCACAGCCGGCGCCAGTACTGCCTCCGAGAGCTCCCGCTCCAGTGCCTGTGCTGCCAGTACCTCCACGGCAACCGGCTCCTGTGCTGCCTGGCGCCCCTGCTCCCGTGCCTGCCCCGGTGCCTGTGCTTCCTGTCCTTCCACGGCAGCAGGTTCCGGTGGTACCTGGCGCGCCGGTTCCGGCGCCGAGCGTTCCTGCAGTAACCCCCGCACCACCCGGGCCCGCGCCGGTGCTCAGTAGCATTGTTCCCGCCGAACCCACACCCGAACCGGTGCCTCCATCGGGTGGCCCCACCCCTGTTCCGACCGTGCCGGTACCCACACCAAGTGATCCACCTGTACTGCCGCCTGTACTGCCACCGGGACCAGCGCCGGTGCCGAGCGGCCCGGTACTGCCGTCGCTTCTACCCACCGATCCTTAAAACTCCACCAAGACAGCAAATTCCTGCTCAGGGCCTCGCCGCAGCCGGTAGAACCTACCCCGTCCCCCGCCAAAGCCATACCACCTAACCTGCTCATGGAAGTGGTTGACCCACAGGTGGACGGCTTTGAGCTGACTTCCAAGGGGTCCACCCGCCCACAGGTGGATGAACCACTGCAGGTATAGCTCATTCACCGTTTCATTTACAGTCCCGTTCGACCGGGTACCGAAGAAGGTGCCCTAGTTTGAGGGGCCCTTGGACTGGTGGCGATCCTCGCGATCGACGTTGTAGGTGATTCGGACCTGTTCTGCGGGCAGGACGGATGGGGATGGGCGGTGCCTTCCTGGACCATTCTGGGTCTGCTTACCGGCCTATGCCGTGTACCGGACGGTCAGTGGTCGATGATCGGGCCTGACTGCTATAGCCCTCCGGGTGTCACCACCTGGTGCTCTTCGCTGTTGTGTGTTCCAGATTACAGAGCCGGGGCGAGGTGGGAGCCTACCGTCGGAGAACATCTGCGACGAGGAAGGCATGCATCATGACTGCATCACACAACGCGGCACCGGCTAATGCCGCCGGCAATACTCCGTCCGCTTCGACGGCTCCACCTATCACGTTGCGGCTCCTGGCAGGTGTTGTCGGTGGGCTGAGCGGTGGAATGGTTTTTGGCGCATTGATGGCCATGATGGGTATGCTCCCGATGATTGCCTCCCTTATCGGCTCTACTTCAGCAGCCGTGGGATTCATCGTTCACCTGGTTATCTCCATACTGATAGGGCTTGTCCTGACCATTCCCGGCGCTGGTCTGCTCACCGGCAGCCTCGTAAAAAGTGCTTTCATTGGTCTGGTTTACGGGGCCCTGTGGTGGGTGCTCGGGCCTCTGGTGATCATGCCTGCCATGATGGGCATGCCTGTCCTCACCCTCGGCGGATCGTCTCTGATGTCCCTGGTGGGACACCTGATGTACGGTCTTATTCTGGGACTGGTCGCGGCCGTCATCATCCGACGCCGCCGATGACTGCACCGATGACAGCGCACCGCTTGAATGATGCGTGCTCGAGAACTGTCCTATCCGCCGCTAGTACGCTGGTGAAGGGGTGGGCACCCCACGAACGGGAGGTAGATTCCTTGGCTGAGACAGGGGAGCCCTTCAGCTGCCTCAACGCCGTCGAGCTTTTCGTTGACCTCTCCGCGCGCGACCTGGCAGCCCTGGACCGGGCGTCTCCTCCGAAACGGTTCGGCAGCGGTGAACTCGTCTTCAGTCAGAGCCAGCCGGTGAGCGCCCTGTTCATCCTCAAGGAAGGCCGGATCAGGATTTTCCGTGTCGCCGAGGACGGTAAAACCCTCACCATCGCGATCCTCGAACCCGGCGCAGTCTTCGGCGAGATGCTGCTGGTTGGCCAGCAAATGTATGACAACTACGCCGAAGCCATCGAAGACTCCGTCATCTGCCAGCTCAGCGCCGCGGACGTCGAAGAACACTTTCTTTCCAACCCCAAGATCGCTGTGAAAATCTCCCGCCTCCTCGGCGAACAGGTGGCCCGCCTCGAAGAGCGACTCACCGACAGGGCACTGCGGCCCCTCACGGCGCGGACCGCCTCGACACTGCTCAAACTCGCTGACACGGCCCCGCGCAGCCGCTTCACCCACGCCCGCGCCGTGAAACTCACCCACGAGCAGCTCGCCGGACTCCTCGGCGTCACCCGCGAAGCGACCAGCAAGACCATGGCCGACTTCGCCGCCCGCGGGCTCATCCGGCAGGGCCGCGGACGCATCACCATCGACGACCTCGACGGGCTCCGCCGCATCTCCCGCACCACCTTCTGACAACCACCTCGTCGGGACCGACCTCGACGTACCCGCAGCCCCAGGACTCTAAACATCCGCGCGGACCCGTGCCGATTCGTCCCGGCATGAGCACCTGCGCCCGTCGCCACCGGCTGCTCGAGCCCACACGGAAGTCGGCCCATAGGAACACCGAGCGCATAGGAAAAGACCATGAGAATTGAATTGCTGCACATTCCACATTGCCCGCACACAGAGGAAACAGCACTGAGAATCCGTAGCGCACTGGCCGCTTTGGGAAGAGCTGACCTCAAAGTGCATCGGAAGAAACTGACATCAGCAGCGGAAATCCAAGGGACCGCTTTCGCGGGCTCTCCGACCATCGCCCTTGATGGTGTCGATCTCTTTCCCACACGGGCGCCCACCACAGATCTCGCTTGCCGTATCTACCACACACCGGACGGTGTCGCCGGACTTCCTACAGCGGGCCAACTACACGAAGCCCTAGGACAGTGCCTGAGCAGCTAATCTCACCACCCCGGAGGGCTGCGTTAAGAGCGTAGAACACCCGCCGTGGCTGCGGGAAGGGGATGGGCTTTACATTGTCGACGTCGAGCTCGGCCTTGCGCGGCATGATCAGCTTCTGCGGGCATTACGAACCTCCTCGATCCGCTGATCCTTTAGCTTCGTGAGTGCACCAAGTACCGGTTTTCTGGTTCAGTGCCCACACGAAGGGACTACGGGCGGGCACTGACAATCAGTCCCAGCGGCTGGTTGGAAGAATTTTGCGGGTCATCCACCTGTGGGCGGGTGGAGCCCAGGGGATCAGCTCAAAGCCGTCCAACCTGTGGGTGACCTGCAATTCTTGTGCGGGGCAGAACGGCGCACCAGGGTGTTGGAAGCGGTTGCGAGGCAGTTGGGGGGTAACGGGGTACGGAAGAATCCCGGGTGCATACCCATCCGGTTCCGGTCCGGGCCCCGATTGAGTATTGTCCTTCAACTCCCGACAGAATTATGGAGGCACGATATGCAGAATCTTTTGACGAAGTCCCTGGCCGCCACCGCCATCAGCGGTGTGATGATTCTCGGAGGCGCCGGCATGGCCAGCGCCAACAGCACCGAGACCAGCGTGGACGAGGTCACCACCCAGGTGAGCGATAACCGGATCACCGACAGCGGCAATGTGTCGCTGGATAACATCCTGGGCGGTGGTGTACTCGACATTGATGATATCGCGAGTGGCAACAATGTGCTCAACGGGATCGACACTAATGTGTCGGACAACCTGAACGGCAACTTCAGCGGTAATGACGCTGATGTTGATGCCAGCCCTGATGTGGACGCTGACGTCGATGCCGATAACTCGGTCGACAGTTCCACTGACAGCGGTGAGGACAACGAGGGCCTGCTGGGCGGACTGCTCTAGCCAAACCCCTGCATGACGATGTGGCACCTACCCCGACCCCGGGGTAGGTGCCACACCCATATCCGGGAGCCACCAACCAGAACTGGTATTTCCCGGCGGGGTGCGGCGGTTATGCGGCGTCTGTGACGCGGCGTCGGATAAGAGCCCCGGATTACTGGGTAGGCGGTGAGGGCTCACGGGGCTGCCCCGGTGATGGATCCTTCACCGCGACACGCCAATTCATCTCTTATTTCCGAGCGGATGACTCCCCTGTGGTTGTTTCCACGATGTGTTCCTGGCCGTGTCGAGAGTTTATTAAAGAGGTGGTGACCCAGACGGCGCTGGAGGCTGCGGGGCCGAGGTCTATGTTTTTTTGTTGGCCGGAGAGGGTGATGGTGGTGGTGTCCGTGTAGGGGCGTTGTTGGTGGATGGTGAGTTGGGCATCGGGGGTCAGGCCGATGTCGGAGAAGTATCTGAGCATTGCGGGGTCGGCGTCGGAGATCCGGACGACAGTTACTTCACTTATCGGTTCCGCGTGACCGAGTTGGATGGCGCCGGGACGGTGTGGTTGGCCGTCGGCGGAAGGTATGGGGTCTCCGTGGGGGTCGCGGGTGGGATGCCCTAGGTGTTGGTCGATGCGTTCGATCATGGTGTCCGAGACGGCGTGCTCGAGCACTTCGGCTTCATCATGGACTTCGTCCCAGCCATAGCCAAGGACCTGGACCAGGAACGTTTCCAGAAGCCGGTGCCTGCGGACCATGTCTACGGCATGTGCGGACCCGGCTGGGGTGAGTTCGATCGTCCCGTACGGGGCATGGGTCAGAAGACCCTGGTCCTTGAGTTTTTTGATGCTGTCCGAGACGGTGGAGGGCCGAACCCCCATGCGTTCCGCCAGAACGGTGACCGTGATCGGGGTTGTCGACCATTCCGTGGCAGTCCAAATGAGTTTCAGGTAGTCCTGGGCGGAATTGGTCAGGTCGGATACCGGCATGCAATCAAGCCTAACGCAGGACAACAGGCAAATTAGGTGTCACAAGATCGCTAGTACGCCCTACTCAGGTTCAATGTTAGTCTTGCCGAACTTGGATGTTTGACGGATTGGATTTGTGATGAAGCGACCTCTGCACACCGCATCGGTGATGCCTAGCCGGCGCGGGATGCTTTTCGGTGCGGCAGCGGCGGTCGCAGTGCCGTTGTCGATGCTGGGCCGGGGCCAGGCGGTCGCGCAGCCAGGTGCGATGGGCCACACCGCGATGGACCACACCGCGATGACGGGGGGCCAGGCGTCCAATCATGCAGGGCATGCCGGGTTCCCGTCGGGATCGGTTCCCCCCGGACGGGCAGGCATTGATCCGACGGCGATCCTGCGTGACTTCGATAAGGGCACCGTCAGTACCCTGCCGGATGGAAGGACCTTACGCGAATGGGAGATCACGGCGTATGACCGGGACATAGAAATCGCGCCGGGAGTGATGTTCCCTGGCTGGACGTATAACGGCAGGATTCCGGGTCCCAGCTTGTGGGCGCAGGAGGGTGATGCGCTGCGCATTCATTTCACCAACGGAGGATCCCACCCGCACACCATGCATTTCCACGGGGTGCACCGGGCCGAGATGGATGGAACCGCAGGGATCGGTGCCGGATCGATCCTGCCGGGCCAACGTTTCACCTACGAGTTCGATGCCGAACCATTCGGCACCCACCTTTATCACTGTCATCAGTCACCGCTGGCCCCGCATATCGCCAAAGGCCTCTATGGGGCGTTCATCGTCGAACCCAAGGCCGGCCGGCCCGAAGCGGACGAAATGATCATGGTCATGAACGGCTATAACACTGACGGGGGAGATGATAACGAGTTCTACTCCGTGAACGGGCTGCCGTTCCATTTCATGGACCATCCCGTGCAGGTCACCAAGGGACAACTGGTGCGCATCCACTTGATCAACATCCTGGAATACGACCCCATCAATTCCTTCCATGTGCACGGAAACTTCTTCAACTACTACCCGACCGGGACGTCCTTGACCCCGAGCGAGTACACCGACACCATCATGCAGGCACAGGGACAACGCGGGATCCTGGAGATGCGTTTCCCCCACCCGGGCAAGTACATGTTCCACGCCCATAAGACCGAGTTCGCTGAACTGGGCTGGATGGGCTTTTTCGAGGTCAGCGACTAATGACCCGCCCCGGAACCGCACCGCACAAAGCGGAGAAAACGACGAAGATACCCCGCTGGGTCCTGGGCCTTGGGCCACTGGTATTGATCGCTGCCTTGATCGCACTGTTCAGTCTGCTCAATGCGCCCGGCCTGACCGGTCTTGGCGACGACAGGCCACCCGAAGAAGCCGTCGTGGTCGAAAACATTGAGCTGACCGACGGTCTGATCACCCTGACCGTGCGCAATGAGGGCGCCGATCCGGTCACCATCGCCCAGGTCGTCGTCTCTGACTACTACGCCGGGTTCACCCAAAGCGAGAACCAGATGGCGCATCTGGAAAGCAATACCGTCACCGTCTTCTACCCCTGGGTTCAGGGTGATCCCTACGATATTTCCTTGATCACCTCAGCCGGTGGAAGAGTGGGCGCCACGATCGATGCAGCGGTCCTCAGCCCGGACAAAGGCACCTCCTTCTTCGGGCTCATGGCGCTGCTGGGAATCTACGTCGGCGTCATACCCATCGGCCTCGGACTGCTATGGATGCCCTTTGTCCGCCGATCCTCACCAGCCTGGATCCGCGGTCTGCTCGCCTTCACCGTCGGCCTCCTGGTATACCTCACCATCGACGCCACCCTCGAAGGAATTGAACTCGTCCGCGACAACGCCTCATACGGCGGCCCACTCGTCGTACTCCTCGGCGCCGCCACCGCCTACCTGATCCTGGAAGGCATCGAAGGCTGGGCACACCAACGAACCACCCACCCAGCCACCAAACCAGCCGGCATAGCAAACCCCGGCCAACTGTCGCCGCAGATGCTGTCACTATTAATCGCGGTCGGCATCGGACTGCATAACCTCGGCGAAGGCCTGGCCATCGGATCCGCCTACGCTGTCGGCTCCCTCGCCCTTGGTGCGTCCCTCGTCATCGGTTTCGCGATCCACAACACCACCGAAGGCCTCGCCATTGTCACACCCCTGGCTTCACAACGCCCACCACTTACCCGCCTCGCCATCCTCGGTCTCATCGCAGGAGCACCGGCAATCCTTGGCGCACTCATCGGCGCTACCGTCTACCAACCCACACTGGCCGCGTTCCTGCTCGGCATCGGAGCCGGAGCCCTCGCTCAAGTCGCCATCAAACTCCTTCCCATGCTCAAGGACAACACCGGACGAACCCTCACACCCCTCACCGCAGGCGGCATCATCACCGGCCTTGCCTTCATGTTCACCACCGGACTCCTCGTCATCACCTGACCACATCCCCCAACCACCAAAACCGGACCACAGCTTCCCAAGCCACAAATCCGCCGCTTACCCCTATCACATAGGCCGACCGGAGGATTTGCCACCGCGACTCAGTTCTTGAAACTGACCGCTCACGAATCCGCGGCAAGTAACTGCCGCGGGTTGACCTGCTCCCGGTTCGTGAGGTTCGGTCAGTAAGTGAGCCAGGAAATTTCTTGATTGAGCGTGGCCGAAGGTCGAGCAGAACGGGCACAAAATGGTTGATGTGGAGGGGCTGGTCGGCCTACAGAGTGTTTTTGTGTGTTGTGCCTGTATCGGGGGTTGTTCCTTTCTCTTCTTCCCGGGCGTCAAGCACTGTGGGGGTCGTGGACGGGGATCGGCGGTGGAGGGCCAGGAATTCCAGGGTGCCGGCGATGAAGAGGATCCCGGATACCCAGGTGTTGACGCGCAATCCCAAAATCGTGTTCGCGTAGTCGGAGCGCATCAGTTCGAAGAAGAACCTGCCGGCGGTGTAGAAGGCCACGTAGAGCGCGAAGACTGCTCCTGCACCGGGTTTGAACCGTCGGTCTATCAGTAGCAGCACTGCTGCTGCGGCCAGGCACCATAGGGACTCGTACAGGAAGGTCGGCTCGAAGTATCCAAGAACGATCGGGTTCCCTGCGGCGTCGAGGGTTGCCCGTCCTGCCGATAGGTCCATTTCATGGATCTGTACGGCCCACGGCAGGGTGGAGGGGTCTCCGTAGAGTTCGTTGTTGAACCAGTTCCCCCATCTGCCTATCCCTTGGGCGATGAGCAGGCCTGGGGCTACGGCGTCAGCGAACGCGCTGAAACGCACCCCGTTTCGGCGGCACCCGATGTAGGCGCCCAGGGCGCCCAGGGCGATGGCACCCCAGATGCCGAGGCCGCCGTCCCAGATCCTTAACGCACCCCAGGGGTCTCTTCCCGGCGCGAAGTACAACTGGTAGTCGGTAATGACGTGGTAGAGCCTTCCTCCGATGATTCCGAAGGGAACCGCCCACAGCACCACGTCCAGAACCTGCCCGGGCTCACCGCCCCGGCGGGTGAGGCGCCGGTCCGTCAGCCAAATGGCCGTGATGATGCCCGCGAGGATGCACAGCGCATAAAAGTGGAGGGTGACCGGGCCCAGCTGGACGGCGCTGATGGTCGGGGATGGAAGGTAAGAGGCGGGTTCCGCGAGAGTATTCATGACCTATTTCGATGGGGGATTAAAATGTGTGCACAGCGGGACGTGGGTCGGCGAGCACACCGATGCAGCGCCGGTCCGGGGGTTCCGGAAGGTTTGCGGCTCTAGGCGCGATGGAGGATCCGTCGATCAAGGGCAGCCAGGGGGAGTGTCGTCAGCTTTCAAAGAGTGGGTACGCTTTGATTAGGACTCGCTGGACGCGGATTCAATGAGCGCTTTGAGGGTGCTTTTTTCGGTGATGCCAAGTATCCGGGCTGAGATTCTGCCTTGTTTATCCAGTACCAACGTGGTCGGCACTGCTTGCGGGGGGACCTGTGCGCTGAGGCCCAACAGGATGCTGCCATCGGTGTCGAGCATGCTCGGATAGGAGATGCCGAAGTTCCGCTCGAATGAGGCCGCGGTCGGTGCCTCATCGCGGATGTTAACGCCGTAGAACTCCACGCCCTGGTCCGAGAACTCCTGGTGGAGTGCTTCCAGATCCGGTGCTTCCGCCCGGCAGGGTGCACAGGCCGCGTACCAGAAGTTCAGCACGGTCACCTGGCCCTGCAGGTCAGCGGTGCTGACCGTGCTTCCATCCATAAGGGACGCTTCAAGGGGTATGGGCTCCCCCCGGTCGCTGGCGGCGAACTCGGACACGGAGCCGTCCCCGGCGATGTAGTTTTTGTTGTCCCCGGCTGATGCTTGCTGGGCAAGAGAATCCGGGGCCGCGCACCCGGCCAGGAACACTACGGAGGCCAGGGCGATACTGCCTGCTGCCCGGACGGTCCTGCGCACCCCTCGCGGTGAACCTGGCGATGGATTGATTCTGGCTGGTAGGTTCCTACCCTTTGCGTGTGGCTGCATGCCCGTCTCCGCCCTTCGTTCGCGGTGAACCTGGCGATGGATTGATTCTGGCTGGTAGGTTCCTACCCTTTGCGTGTGGCTGCATGCCCGTCTCCGCCCTTCGTTGCTCCGGTCCACCCGGGAATGTCCCTCACCACGAGACTTGATACTATCGTTCATAGTAGCAAGTCTGGGTGATGGCACTGTGCCTAGGCTTTGGTCGGGGTGAATGGCTGATAACAGGAGAAGTGTTCTATGGATTTAGTCGATGTGGCTGTCACCGTTGGTGGTCTTTTGGCGATCGGGTTCCTGGCGTGGTACTTCTTCGCTCCGCGCAAGGCCGAGGTGGCGTTGGTTCGCGCGGGCGTGCAGGTTGCCGATATTTCGGTCCGCGGCGGGTATTCCCCGGACCTGATCCGGGTCACGGCCGGCATCCCGGTCCAGCTCCGCTTTGATCGGCAGGACAACAGCGACTGCACCAGCCGAGTCGTTTTCCCTGATCTGCGCAAAAGCGCTTCCCTGGCCGCTTTCGACACCACAACAGTCGATTTGATGATTGAGGAACCAGGCGAATATCCCTGGGGGTGTGGCATGAACATGCTGCACGGCACACTTCTCGTTGAACCTCCCTTTACCAGCGATAGCGCTTCCACCACCAAGGGTGCTGCCGCCGACGCGGGCGGGTCTGCCGCTGCAACATCGGATAGTGGCAGCGGTAGCAGGACGGCCAAGGCTGTAGGTGTCGGGCCGACCCTTGAGATCCGGGACCACTACCAGCGCGCCGAGTTCATGTTGCCCGGAGCTTTGCGCAGCCTGCCCATCGATACCGGACGCAGCGAGGCCGAGCTCTCGGCCATTGCAGGAGTCGGGTCCGCCGTGGTCAACTTCGGCGCCGAACGCGCGGTCGTGACGTACGACGCCGATCAGGTGGATGTTGGCACACTCGAGCGTGCGGTGACCGATTCAACGGGATTCCCTGCGCGTATGCGCCCCGAACCGGGTTCCGCGTCAACTGAGGACGCTGAAGCCGAGGCCCGTAAGGCCGAGTTGAAAGACCTGCGATGGAGGGTCGCCCTGGGAGCGGTGTTGACCCTGCCGGTCCTCTACGCGGTGATGGTTTCCGAGCTGGTGGGTGAGCAGTACGTGCCCGACATTCTGGAGAGCTCGCTCGTTCAGTTGGTGCTCACACTGCCGGTGATGCTGATCGTCGGCTGGCCTATTCACCGGATTGGGTGGCGGGCACTGGGAAACCGTTCCGCTGAAATGAACAGCCTGATCGCACTGGGAACGACGGCTGCTTTTCTTTACAGCCTGGTCGCCACCTTCGCCCCGCAGATCCTCCCGGAGGGCGTCAGGGACGTCTATTACGAAGTCGTCAGTTTCATCATCACGATCATCCTGCTGGGCCGGTTGGTCGAAGCCCTCGCCCGGGCAGGATCCGGAGACGCCATCCGCGCCCTGGTCGCGCTGACTCCGGCGACGGCCCGTGTCCTGCGGGACGGGCAGGAGGTGGAAACACCGGTCGAGCAGGTACGTGCCGGAGATGACATCCGGGTCCGCCCGGGAGAGAAAATACCCGTCGATGGTGAGATCGTCGAGGGCCGCTCGTCCATCGATGAGTCGATGGTCACCGGGGAGAGCATCCCGGTGACCAAAAGCGGTGGGGATACCGTCATCGGGGCAACGGTGAACACGACGGGCGCTTTCACGATGCGCGCCACACGGGTCGGAGCCGATACCGCCTTCGCCCAGATCATCAAACTGGTGCAGGAAGCACAAAGCACCAAGGCACCCATTCAACGCCTCGCGGACACGGTGTCGGGCTATTTCGTTCCGGCGGTTGTCTTCATCGCGATCAGCACGTTCGTGCTGTGGTTCGTTCTCGCGGATTCCCTTCCGCTGGGCGTGGTGGCGGGCGTGAGCGTACTCATCATTGCCTGCCCCTGCGCGCTGGGTTTGGCCACACCACTGTCGATCATGGTCGCCACCGGCAAGGGCGCATCCCTTGGCGTGCTGATCAAAAGCGCCGCAGCCTTGGAAACAATCCACAAACTGCACACCGTTGTCCTGGACAAGACCGGCACCCTCACCCAGGGAAAACCCGCACTCACCAACGTGTTCCCTGCCGCCGGCATCGATGAGACCGAGTTGCTCCGCCTTGCAGGTTCGGCCGAAGCGGACAGCGAACACCCACTGGCGACAGCGATCACCGAAGGCGCCCGTAACAGCGGTGCGGTGTTGATGCCCGCGACCGGTTTTGATTCGATGACCGGTAAAGGGATACGTTCCACCGTTGATCATCGTCAGGTCCTCATCGGCAATGCGACCCTGCTCAGGGATGAGGGGATACCCACCACCGACCTCACGGAAGCAGCTGATCGGTTCGCCGGCGAGGGTAAGACCCCCATGTTCGTAGCAGTTGACGGCCGACCCGCCGGTGTCATTGCTGTCGCCGACACCCTGAAACCCAGCTCAGAATCAGCTGTCGCCGGCTTGCGCAGGCAGGGCCTGGAAGTTGCCATGATCACCGGCGACCATAAGGCAACAGCCCTCGCCGTCGCCCGGCAGGTAGGCATCGAGCGGGTACTGGCCGAAGTACTGCCTGAACATAAGGCTGCCGAGATCCGTAATCTCCAGGATGAAGGCAAACTCGTGGCCATGGTCGGTGATGGCATCAACGACGCCCCCGCCCTCGCGCAGGCCGATGTCGGCATCGCCATCGGAACCGGTACCGATGTGGCCATCGAAGCCGCGGACGTGACCCTGATGTCCGGGGAGCTCTCAGGGCTGACGAACACGATTGCGCTCTCGAAAGCCACCATGCGCAACATCCGCCAGAACCTCGTCCTCGCGTTCGGTTACAACACAGCAGCAATCCCCCTGGCAGCGGGCCTGCTCTATCCGGTCACGGGAGCATTGCTCTCGCCCATGGTTGCTGGCGCTGCGATGGCACTGTCCAGCATCAGCGTCGTCGTCAACTCGGCCCGCCTCAACCGCTTCACACCCCCGACGCCCCGGCCCGCGAAAGAATCCTAGAAGTCAACGAACCCGCAAGGGCTCAGTTACTGGTCGATGCCTTATCCGTTCAGGCACTTTCGTCGACGCAAAGATTCGACACACGCAAGGGACGCGCAATTCCATGCGAATCCCGGGTGGTGTCCTGCGCGGACCGGTCGGTATCGTCCCCGTCCAGGTTGCCGCTCTGGCGCCGACCCTGCTCACCTGCGTCGTCTGCAGGCTGGGAGCATCCGCCGGAGCGCTCACCTTCGGTGCACTCCTCTGAGCGACGGTCCCGAAGGGATGGCGTGGCCGGATCATCCCAACCCTTTGGCTTGCTCGGGCTGTCGGCGGAATCCTTTTCCTGTCGCTCGGCGGCATTGCCGCTGATCTCTTTGGCATCAGGGCCGTCCTCCACCCCGGGTGAGCCCTCCTGCTTACCGCCTACACCGGATGGAAGGGACTCCACTCGAGGATGGCGGAATGAACACGCCCGCGACACGACGGAACCCATCGTATGGCCGGGACCGGATGAGCAGCTTAGCGGCGTTCGGTGGCGCTCGAGCACATGAAACTGACAGTGCCGGCAGCACGACGTGCTGCCGGCACTGTCATCCGGTGGAACTGGTGTTTCCCTGCGGGGTGCTGCTTATGCGGCGACGGTGACACGGCGTCGGATAAGAGCCCGGACTGCCGGGTATGCGGTGAGGAACCCCAGAACAAGTCCGATCTGCATGAGGAAGAAAAAGCTGATGTCGGTGGGGGCCGGCATGAAGTTCCCGAAGTGCATGACAAGCATCCACCCACCCATACCGATGTCGAAGGCCAGGACGGTGACGGTGGCAGTCAGCAACGCAACACCGGCGCTTTTCCCTGCAGAGCTGCGGTCAGCTGAGGAAGCGAAGAAGTATTCAAAGACGAACAACAACGCGATGGCCAGTAACGCGATGACGATAATCAGTACCCAGAGGTTCGTTCCGGCGATGGTCAGCCCGCTGGCGACCACGAGGGGGACCCCGATGAAGTGCCCCACGGTTGCAGCGGCTCCGCCCGGGGTGCTGCCGGTGAGGGCTTTCCCGTGAAGATCCTTCTCGGGCTGCGCGGCCCGTTCACCCGGGGTGTTGCTGCGGGTCTTGCCCCACCGGTTGTAGGCCCAGAGGCCGAACGGGCCGAGGTACAGGGCGGAGATTGGCCATACGATGCCCATCGCGGCGTTGGGCTGCCGGTGGCGCCGCCCGTAGATGTCGTACAGCACCAGCGCTGCGCTGATGACTCCCAGGGCCACGAAAATCCAGGACACCGGCGTCAACCAGCCGGGCAGTGCTGTTTCCATGGACGTCATATCCATCGCATCGTCATTCATCGTGGGGGTTACTTTCTCGTAGATTTTTATTACTCACGAGGATCGCCTGCGTGAGATACGCGGTGGTTTTCAGCGGCTATCGATGCGTGGTGCAGGGTGCAGCATCATCCGTGAAAAGAGGGCTACCGGGGCACCGATATGTAGAGGAAAGCCGTTGCCGCGACGGGCAGGATGGTTGTTCTCATCCGGCGCTGAGTGGGGAAGGAAAGCCCCCGGGCAGGTGCGCGGGAGGGTGGGGTTTGTCTGCTACCTGCTACGCGGACTCATCCAGGGAAGCGAGCCGGCGCCGGTACTCCTCGTCGTCAATGTCACCGTTGGCGTACCGGGAGCGGAGGATTTCGCGGGCTTCCCTGTTCGTGGAGGAATGACGTCCTTGGTTGTTAGGGTCAGCCTGGCCGGCCCTTCGGACAAGGAGGACGATCGCTGTCGCTGTTACCGCCAGGAGCAGCACCACCGCCAGCGACCAGAGCACCGCCGCGCCCATCATGCCGCCGCCCATCATGCCGCCGTCCGTTATTCCGTCCACTATCCGCACCACCTTCGCGTTGAGTTCATACCTGCATGCCACAGTCTACTACGTATCTTAGTAGACTGTGATTGTTTCGGGCGGGGATGGTCTCGAAGCTGTTCCACCAAGCGGCGAGGCGGGTCTGTGGACGCGGAAATCAGGTGGAGGCGGGAAAACCTGTGGGGCAGGTTTGCGCATAGGCACTCGACACTGCCGGCGCTGCAGCCACGGTCAGGGGCAGTACGAGCATTGCGGCTGCTGCGGAAACCGTCAGGACGACACGGAGGGCACCAAGGGGTGCTGTGGGTGCGGCGAGCCGGCGTACTCGTGCCAGGGCGCTGGTGCCTCCTGCACCCAACGCCACATTGGGCGTCGACCCGGCTTCGGCGAGCCGGACGACGGCGGCGGCCACGGTCAGGCGACTGCTGCTGCGTGCGGCGCGATCGTCGGCATCCATCTCGATCAGGCGTGTCAGCTCGGTGCGTGCGATGCGGAACGCCGGCAAGCGGGGGAAAGCGCGATGGATGGCGTTCGCGGCGGCGAGAATCAGGTGGTGCCGGCCGCGCAGGTGGGCCGTCTCGTGGGCGAGGACCGCGGCTCGCTGATCCTCATCGAGGGCGCCCAATGCTGCGGAGGTGAACACGATTTCGTTGTGTCGCCCGGGAAGGCAGTAGGCGGCCGCCTCGGCGTGCTCCACGACGAGGAATTGCCCGCTGGAGTCCCGGCGGCCCAGTAATGCCAGGGACTGCAGCTGTAGTTTGCGCGCCCGGTACGCGGAGGCCAGCTCGGCGATAAGACAGAAGCCCACGCGAGCCACCACAGCGACGGCGGTGATGCCGCCGGCTGTGGTGACCAGAGCGCCTCCTGGTGTGGAGTACTGTTCCCGCAGCGTCATGACGCAGGCCTGCAGGAACTCGGCCAGGTTCGAGGTGAATGGCATGGCCGGCACCGCCAGTGCTGCTCCTGCGAAGACGATGCCCGCGATAATCGTCACCGACAGCGCCTGCCACACAAAGATTCCCACCCTCGGGGACCGGTCGGCCCACGTGCCCCTGGACAACAGGGGCGCCACCGCGGCAGCAGCCACGGCGTAGGTGAAAAGAAGGAGCGGAACGCTCACTCGCTGGCCTGGGTCTGCACCTGGGTCTGCGCTTTGGGCTGCGCGGCCTGGTCCAGCACTGCCCGCAGCTGCGCGACCTCGTCGGCAGGGATTTGCTCCAGGAAGTGCAGCAGGGTCGCCGTGCGGTCACTGCCGCCGGCGAGCACCTCACCCATATGCGCGGCGGCGTATTGTTCGCGGGTCTGCGTGGGACGGTAGCGGAATGCCCGGCCGTCCGGTTCACGCATCAGCAACCCCTTGCGGTGCAGAGTGTCCATGACGGTTTTGACGGTCATGTAGGCAATTTCCCGCTCCCGCTGGATGTCCTCCAGGATATCGCGTACAGCAGCCGCCCCCTGATAGGACCACATCCGATCCATAATGGTGGATTCAAGCTGGCCGAGACGATGCATGCCAGGACCCTTTCTTCATGCAGTAAACCGGAACTGAAACGTGCTTGTGACACCAATCCTATCGTGCATAGTAGACCCTGCACGACAGTAGATCCTGTGCACCGGTTTAGTTCTTTGCGAGCCGCCGCCGGAGTTTTTTCTCGGACGGTCGCCCGAAGCTGAACAGCTGCCCGTCAAGCAGGATGCCGGGTGCGAAAACAACGCCGTGACGCACGTCGAGTTCGCGGCCCCGGGTGCTGGCGAGCTCGACGTCATCAATCACTAGTGGATGCGTGGCTGAGATGTCCTGCAGGGTGTTCTCTGTCTGCTCACACCACGTGCAGTTCTCCTGCGTTGAGAGTCACGGTATGCATCAGCCGGCCTGCCCTGACCCGAGGTCGTTCAAAGAGCAGTTACCACCACGGCGCGCCAAACCCGATGGGCAATCCCGCCTCAGTGCCGGGAGGGCGACTGCTGCTGCGTTTTGAGGGCTTGAACTTGCTCGCGCAACTGTGCCAGCTCGGCTGCCTGGGCTGAAGGTACCTCGCCCGATCCTGCGTTGGATGCCCGTTGGCCCATGGCGCAGTGTCCCCGCCGCATAGGCCGGAGACAGAAAAAGTACGTGGCACTCAGCGATGCCAGGAGGACAGCCACCGCAATGCCCATTCAGTCATCGAAGAGTCGACCCTGTCGACTGCGGCAGGGATGTGCCGCCAGCTGTGTCGTTCTGGCTGGCGCGCAGTTGGTCGACTTCGGCGCGCAGCTTGGTCAGTTCCGCCGCTTCAGTCGGAGCCGCCTGCGCGGGAGGCGCTTTGCTGCCCCGCATCATGAACCACATCATCAAACCCATTCCGACGGGGCAGGCCAGCAGCGCAAGGGCGTACAGTGCTTCACTCACTACAGTTCTCCTTCATCGGTCGGGGTCGGGGTCGGGGTCGGGGTTGGGCTTGAAGGCATCATCCCGTTCGGACCCATCTCGGAGTCCGCGTCTATCATCTGTTCGTGCATCCGCGCCATGCCCGGGTTGTCGTTCATCATTTGCTCGTGCATGCGCTTCATGCCGGGGTTGTCCCTGGTCATCAATTCATGCCTCTGCGCCATGCCTGGAACCGAGTCCTGGTTGTTCATGCCGTGATGATCGTCGGTGGCCTCAGCAGTGGCGCGGGGGCTCTCGGCAGCCGGAGGTCCGGCGGCCACTGACGGAGCAGCGGCTCCCAGGGCCAAAAGGCCGGCAGCTGCCGCGGTTGGTATCCACAAACTCAAAGTCACGTACGTTCCTCTCATTGGTCGGTCAATATCAACTACTACTAAAGATAGTAGCAAAATACTAGGCAAATTAGTAGGAGTGGTCCCGGCAGGGGTTAGGAGGTGTTTTCCAAGCGGTAGCACCCCCGCCGGGCGTCCGTGGTCCGCAGGTGTGGTGTCGGGAGCATAAGATACTACGGTTGATAGTACTGAAAAGGGTTCGTCCGCCTCAGGCGCCTCGTCACCTGATGGAGGTATCGCTCCACGGCGGAAGTGAAGGAGTGGTTGATGGATCGGAAATCGCCCAGGATCAGGAGTAGTCCTACCCGGGTCGGGCGGTCTCTCCGGGAGGGGCTGGCTGCCTCTCTTGCTGCAGTCCTGCTCCTGACGATGTCCCTTCCTGCCTCGGCGCATACCTATCTCTTGTCCTCGGATCCATCCGATGGTGCGACCGTGGGCGCGGCTCCAGAACAAGTAACTCTTGAATTCACGGAGCAGGTCGAGCTGGAGTTCGCCAATGTGACCGTGTCGGTATCCGGCGGTCCGGCCTACGGCGCGCTGACCGAGACGGCGGGGAAGACGCTGGTTGTGCGTATCCCGCCAAGGGCAGTTGCCGGTCAACCGAACGGCGGATCGGCCCTCTGGAAGATCGCGTACAGAGTCACCGCGGACGACTGGCATCCGGTGAACGAAGCCTTCTCATTCACGGTCTCTCTCGATTCGGATGCCGCTGCAGGAGCCAAAGAGCCAGTCGCCGCACCCGAAAACAGTGGGGAGTCCGAGGTATGGGCCTCTGATGCCCGTCCTCGGGAAGCTCCCCGAGGGGTGCTGCTGGGTCTTGGCTTGTT
>NZ_KI914854.1:73351-81087 GCF_000520555.1 Arthrobacter sp. Br18
CCGCCGTACTGATCGCAGTCCCTGTTCTCCGCCGGCAGGCGCACAAGGCGTGGCAGTGAACCGAAGCGGCACTTTGCGCCGGGGTGTGTGGGCAGGGCTGTTGCTGGTCCTGGTGCCGTTGACTGCCGTTGCGGTTCTGGCCGCAGCAGGTGCTGCGGGCCCTCCCGGCCTGGGGCTTCCCGACCCGGGGCCGGTCACCCGGTGGGGAACCCCCGTCGCCCGCGCCCTCCATGATTCCGCGGCGGCCCTGACGATCGGTTTCCTCGTGGCGGCCTCGGTGTGGGCTGTTTCCGGTGCCGCTGTTGTCACCTTGGCCTATTCCAACGTCGCTGGATCCAGTCCTTCAAGCATCAACGGCGGGGACATGGTCCAGTTCCTGACCCGTTTTGACCTGGGGCGCTCTTTGGGGTTGAGCGCCTTCCTGGCGCTGATTGTCGCGACCGGGTGTTGGATGGCAACACGGACCCTTCACCTCGGGTTCCTTACCCTGCTCAGTCTTCTTGCCCTGCTGCCCTTAACGGTGACTGCCCACGGCGCGTCGAACCACGAAGCGGCGGTGAACCTGCTTGGGCTTCACCTCATCGGTGTCACGATCTGGACCGGCGGTTTGGCCGCGCTCGTGGTCCTGCGAGGAACCCTGAGGGAGGACTTTCCCCTGATCGCGCAAAGGTATTCGAGGATTGCCGGAGTGAGCTACGTCCTGGTTCTGGTGACCGGTATCGCGGGGGCGCTCCTGCGCCTGAGTTCCGCCTCGAGCCTGGAGGGAACCTACGGGATCCTGCTCATAGCCAAGACAGCGGCCGCTCTCCTGTTGGGTGCCGCCGGCTGGTATCAGCGGCGCCGCATCCTCACCCTGCTGGCATCGCGGGCCACGTCAGGAAGATCGTTTGCCCTGTTCGCGGGTTTTGAGATCTTCATCATGGCGTTCACCTTCGGGCTGTCCGTCGCCCTGGGGCGGACGTCTCCGTTCGCTGAATCTGTCATCCAGACAGCCGCGGAATCCCTCCTGGGTGCTGCTTTGCCGCCGGAGCCTGGCGCTATGCAGTGGCTGAACCAATGGCGGGTCGACGTCGTCTGGGCGCCCGTTGCCGCACTGCTGCTCGTCTGGTATTTCCGTGCGGTACGGAAAGCAGGACGGCAAAGACTTTCCTGGCCGATCCTTAGAACCGCAGCCTGGGTAGTGGGGTGCGCCCTTTTCCTGTGGGCCACCAATGGCGCCCCTGCCGTCTACGCGCAGCTGCTGCCCAGTATGTTCATCACCGTCCAGGTCGTCGTCGGGCTTGCCGTACCCGTCCTGTTCGCCCTTGCACGTCCAGTCTCGCTCGCTCGGGACACGCTGGCTTCGCGGCACGATGGAAGCCTCGGAGCCAGGGAGTGGCTCGCCTGCGCTGCACGACTGACAGTGACCCGTACACTGGTGCACCCGTTGCCCGCGGCGTTTGTCTATGTGGGGTTCCACGGGGCCCTGCACTTCACGCCGTTGCTGGGGCCGGTGGTCAGTAGCAACGGCGGACGGATCGTCTCCACCGGTGCCACATTGGTGGTCGGGTACCTGCTCGCCTACGCAGTACTGTCACGCCCGCCCTCCCCTGGGGCCGTGAAGGCTAAGCTCGCGGCGCTCCTCACCGTGTTGGCGTTTCATATAGCAGCGGGGCTTTCGCTGACTACACGCGAGAGCCTCATCGGAGGAGATTGGTGCCTCCTCGTGGGCGACCTCTGGAATATTCCGGTCACGACCGACCAGCCCATCGCCGGCCTGATCCTCTGGGGCGCCGCACTGCCACCCCTGCTGGCCCTCGCCATTGCACGCCGAAACCTCGTAAGCACGAGCGGGCAGAGCCTGGTTCACGGCGCTACGGCACACTGATTTTGGTCCGCCCCAAATCCTCAACTACTATCGTTGATAGTAATAGCCACGGGTGGATGAGCCCTGCTCCGCTGCAGCGGAGCGGCATTCCAGGCCTTGGCTCCACCAACATTCGATTGAAAGCGATCCCATGCCCCACAAAACTGTTCCCGGTAACGGCAGGAAAGTGCGCACCGCCGCCCTGGGAGTCGCCGCAATGTTTCTCCTGGCGGCGTGCGGGCAGCAGGCCTCCGGTGAGGCAGGCGCGACTGCACACAGCGACGAAGCGCCACATGACGATGAAACACCCCACAGTGATGGATCGTCGTCCCCGGGGGAGGATCCGTTCGGCCATGTGCATGGCCTTGCGTTCGATGAGGACACCGAACAGCTCCTGCTGGCCACCCACAACGGGTTGTTCGACGTTGCCGCCGACCCCATCGAAAAGCTCGGCCCGACCCTCGACCTGATGGGATTCGCCAGTAACGGGAAAGACCTGTACTACGCCTCAGGGCACCCGGGATCCGAAGTGGAACTTCCCAACCCTATGGGGCTGATCGAGTCAACCGACGGAGGAGAAACCTGGCAGGAACTCTCCCGCCAGGGCGAGTCGGACTTTCACACCCTGACTGTGTCCGAAGACGGCGTCATCGGATTCGACGGGACACTGCGGAAAACAACCGATGGTAAGGAATGGTCCGAGATAGAGGCGCAGGTCCAACCGGCGAACCTTGCGGCGTCCGTCGACGGACCCACCGTCCTGGCGACCACGGAGGAAGGCGTCCAACGATCCACCGATAACGGAGAAACCTGGGCGCTGCCGCCCGACTCACCGGTGCTCCTGCTGACGACCTTCGCCGATACGGACACCGTCGTAGGGATCAGCCCGGACGGGGCCGTGCACATCAGCCAGGACGCGGGACAAACATGGAAAGAAACCGGAGGATCAACAGCCCAGCCTTCCGCGATCGCCGCAGACGTGAACGAGCAGGACGAGCTGCGGATCTGGGTCTCGACAGAGGAGGGCATCGAGTTCTCCGAGGATGAGGGAGCGTCCTTCACCACGACTGTGCAGGCCGGCCAGTAGCAGTCCCTTGCACGCTGAACCGGCACCACACACGCACCCAGGGCAGGTCGAGAGCGGACGGGACTTCCAGTGACGATTGGAGAGTTCTTCGCGCAATCCGTCCAGTCAGGGGCGCTCCTCCTGGCAATTCCGCTGGCCCTGATTGCCGGCATCGTGTCCTTCATTTCGCCGTGCATCCTTCCGCTGGTGCCAGGCTATGTTGGGTACGTTTCCGGGCTTACTGACCCGAACTCCCCCGGAAACCGGCGGAAGGTCCTGACCGGTGTCGGTTTGTTTATCCTCGGGTTCGCGCTGGTCTTCACCTTTTACGGGGCGGCTTTCGGGCTCATCGGAGGGTGGATGCTGCGCTGGCAGGACCTGCTCATCGCATCCTCGGCCTGTTCGTCATCCTCATGGGCCTGGTCCTGGTGGGGCGCTTCTCCTTCTTCCAGCAAACCAAGAAACTTAGCTGGAAACCAAAGAACGGGGTCGCAGGCGCGCCATTGCTGGGAGTGGTGTTCGGGCTGGGCTGGACTCCCTGCATGGGGCCGACCCTCAGCGCGGTCCTGGCCCTGAGCGCCACCACCGGTACCGCGTGGCGCGGCGCGCTCCTGGGATTCGTGTACTGCCTCGGCTTGGGCATCCCCTTCGTCCTGGTAGCCCTGGGCGTCGGGTGGGTAACACGGACCCTGTCATTTGTCCGACGGCACATCCGGATCTTCAACATCGCAGGCGGCTCCCTGCTGATCCTGGTGGGACTGCTCATGGTGTCAGGGGCCTGGAGCCTATGGATCTACCAACTGCAAAATCTGGCCGGCACCTACCTCACCCCGGTCTGATGATGGGCATGCCAAGATGCGCCAACGACTGGCCGAACGAGGAGGCTGACTCATGCGGGCAATTGATCAGCCGGGATTATGCCCACAAAGTGAGCGGATAATCGTTTGGTGCAGGCGACTGTCCTGCGCCGGTTCGTCACCTACAGACCTGGGCTAAAAGGGCCTAGCCTGCGGCCTCACCGGATTCGGTACTCCCCTCCGGCGCACCACAAGCGCGACGCCGCTGTCCTAGGAAAGCCGTCGGTGCGGCGTGCCTTCCGCGTCCCGGTAGGGTCGGTTCATGGATTTTGTACTGCCCCGCCGGGCACACGTGTTTGTTGATGAATCCAAAAGCGGCAGCTACTACATCGCCGCGGCAGTCATTTCCCCGGCGGATGTTGTGGCCACCAGGTCAACCATCAAGGGTCTGCGGCATAAGGGGTCCACAGCAGTTCATTTCAAGAGTGAGCGGGACTCCGTGCGCCGGGCTTTCCTCAAAGGAGCAGCAGCGACCGGGGTGCAGACCGTGGTGTATGTCGTGAGCGGCGAACCCGACAAGGTCGCACGGCCTGCTTGTCTGGAAGCCCTCATCGAAGATCTTTGCTACGCCGATGCCGAGCGTCTGGTGCTGGAACAGGATGACTCCCTGGCGGCCGCTGACCGGCGCATCATCGCCGAGCAGCTACGTGTCCAGGACAACAGACACCTGCGGTACAGCCATATGCGCCGTAACGAGGAGCCCCTGCTGTGGGTGGGAGATGCCGTCGCGTGGTGCTTCCAGAAAGGCGGATCATGGAGGGCGGACGTGGAACCACTGATTGGTGAGGTCCGGAGGCTTTAAATACGCGAGCCTGGCTCGTCATACCATCCGGAAGACTGCCAGGCCTACTTCGCAGGGCTACTGCCCTTTGCACTGCCTACTGTACCGGGGGATTCCCTGACAAAACAACCAGTCTCCTCAAAAGGCGACTGAGATTCAGGAACGTTCAGTTGTCCACGTCTGCGTTTCTGAGTCCGCGCCAGCCGGTCCAGGCGGCGGCCAGTAGGAGGGCGCCGCCGAGGTAGAAGACAGCTCTGATGCCGAAGAGGTCAGCGGCGATGCCGCCGAGTAGTAGCGAGATTAGCCGCCCGGATTGCCAGAGCATGTCGAAGGTGGCAAAGATACGCCCACGGAGTTTCTCCGGTACCTCAGCCTGCAGGAGGGAATTGAAGGTGACGGCCCCGGTGGAGGTTCCCAGCCCGTAGACGACCAATGCGGCCATGGCCGAGACCAGTCCGGTGATCGTCGCGAGGACGGCGTCCACCAGTCCGCGAAGGACAAATGGTCCCAGCACAAACCCGGGCCGGCGTGGATTGTCTGTGATTTTGGTGAGGATAAGGGGTCCGATTGCGGCGCCGGCGCCGATGGCTCCGATGAGCAGTCCGAAGCTGGCCTCATCGAGGCGGAGGTGCTCTTCTGCCAGGACGACGAGTAGCGCGCCGGTTGCTCCGGCTGAAAGGGCTGTCAGGAACTGGGTGGCCGCCAGCGCGCGCAAGAGCCGGTGCCGTGCGAGTTCGATGAGTCCTTCGCGGGCGTCCCGGTACCAGGAGGTCTTGTGTGTGCGTGCGGGCTGGGCAGGTACCGTTAGGCGCAGCAGGGCGGCGGCTGAGGCGAGGTAGCTTGCGGCGTTGATCCAGAACGCCCAGTCATAGCCGAAGACCGCGACCACCACACCGGCCAGGGGTGCCAGGACGATTTGGGAGATGACGGCGGCGGTCCAGAGCCCGCTGTTTGCGGCGACCAGGTCCCGTTCCCGGACGATGGAGGGCAGGACTGATTGGGCTGCTGGGTTGAAGAACACGGCGGCGGCGGAGAGACCGACGGCGATCAGGTAGACGTTGAAAACGTCGCCGTCCACGAAGGGCAGGGCAAAGGCGAGCCCGGCCCGGATCAGGTCGGCGGAGATCATGACTTTCACTCGCGGCAACCGGTCCACCAGTGCGCCCGCCAGGGGAGCCAGGAGCAGCACCGGGATGATTTCGGCGATGACCACCCCGGAGACTCCGAGCCCGGACCCGGTCAGGGAGTAGATCAGCAGAACCAGGGCGACCGTGTTGAACGCATCCCCCCATTGGGAAATAGTCCGGGCAGTCCACAATGCGCGGTACGGACGCTGCTTTAGTAACGAAGTCAACGAGGTCCGCGTAGGCATATCCCGATCCTTCCAGAAGTACAGCATGAGCATGGACCGGCACGGGATCCTGATCCTCGTCAGGTGATTACGTCGTCCTGTTCCCGGCAGATTGCAGAGAACAAGGGATGGGTCGGAGTTTTGCTCGGGTGTTTTAGTCGTGCGCGCAGCAGGCGCAGGACGCCTCCCCAGTTGTCGACGCAAAGATGACTGTCGTGCTTGCCGTGGCGCCGGTTCCTGAAAGCCGGGTCATCAACATCAACGGAGCAGGTTCCGTCGAGGTGCTCGTCATCAAGGCGGCTGCGCCTGTCATGGTGTCGGTGCTGCAGCAGGAATCCTTGCCGCCATCCGGCGTGTTCCCGCAGGCGTCAATGTCCTCGTCGACGTCGAAGTTTCCAAGGGTTGGGGCGCAGCAGGAGTCGCCCTTCCATGCTTCGCGGCCTTCCTTGATGGCAACGGCGGCGATGATCAGGGCGGCGATGGGGTCCGCCCAGGACCAGCCGAGGGTGCTGTTGAGCAGCAGTCCGACGAGCAGGACACCGGAGAGGTAGGTGCAGAGCAGGGTTTGCTTGGAGTCGGCGACGGCGGACCGGGATCCGAGTTCGCGTCCGGCCCGGCGCTGGGCCCAGGACAGGAACGGCATGACCGCCAGACTCACCGCGGCCAGGACGATCCCGACCAGGGAGTGCTGAGGCTCAGTGGCGCCAAGCAGTGTCCTGACGGCGTCGAAGGTCACGAACGCGGCGAGGACGAAGAAGGAGAACGCGATGAACCGCAGAGCCGTTTTCTCGCGGGTCTCAGGGTCGCGTCCGGCGAACTGCCAAGCCACCGCAGCGGCCGAAAGGACCTCGACGATCGAGTCCAGGCCGAAACCGATCAGGGCGCTCGAGGACGCGATCGTTCCGGCGCTGATCGCGATGACCGCTTCGATGACGTTGTAGGTGATCGTCGCGGCAACGAACAGGCGGATCCGCCGAGACAAAACAGCTCGCCGCTCAGTCGTTGGTGCCACGATTGCCACGGATGCAGGGCGATCGTGTGTGTGGGTGCTCATCAGCAGCAGGCCTTCCCATCGGTGTGGTTTTCCTTCGTGGTGCAGCAACACTCGGGTTTGCTGACGGCGACGACGTCCAGTAGCGCCGTGAGGGCTTCCCCCAGCTTCCTGTCAGCCAATTCGTACCGGACCCGCCGACCCTCGGGGACAGCAACGACCAGCCCACACCCACGTAAGCAGGTCAGATGGTTCGATAGCCGCTGCTTGCTCACGCCCGCCAGTTCAGCCAGCTCACCCGGGTAGGACGGCGCATCCCGCAGAGCCAGGAGAACACGGGAACGGACCGGATCCGATAATGCATAGCCGAACCTTGCAAGCACTGAGTGATGAGTGAGTGTGTCCATCCTCCAATAGTACACAATTCCATGTACTGACCGACTTAGCTGATACGGCCGTATTAGCCTCGGGCTTTCATGAGGGTGGTCTCAGAGCGGTACGTTGAACGGCGAAAGGTGCTCCTGACGTGGGAAAATGGTGTTGTCTAGGCATCATTCGTACCGCGTCAAAAGGAGAGTGGCCGGCGGGGTGCGTGTACCAGGATCGGTGCTCAGCTGGGTATCCCGGCGGACACGATCCGTGGCTGGTTGCGTACCGTTGAAATTGATCAGGGGCTGAGGCCTGGGACCACAACCG
This sequence comes from Arthrobacter sp. Br18, assembly GCF_000520555.1. GTDB lineage: Bacteria > Actinomycetota > Actinomycetes > Actinomycetales > Micrococcaceae > Arthrobacter_D. Next base: position 80,940 of record NZ_KI914854.1, read on the forward strand.
ATGACGCCGCCCGGCTGGCAGCACTCGAACGTGAGGTCGTTGAGTTGCGGCGGGCGAATGGGATCCTGAAATCGGCGTCGGCTTTCTTCGCGGCGGAGCTCGACCGCCCCTCACGGCGATGATCTCCTACATCGACAACTACAAGGAC
>NZ_KI914855.1:0-29041 GCF_000520555.1 Arthrobacter sp. Br18
TCAGGAAGATACCTACCCGCTGACACCACGGCGGCCGCGTACAGCGCATTCACCTGCGGCGGGAAGGTTGGGAAGATTGTGGAGCCTCTGCTGTCGGGCGGTCTTTGCGGGCACACGTCGCGCGTCTCGGGAGGTGATGTCTGCGGGAGATCGTCAAGGGCCCGACAAGCAATGCTACAGGCTGGCCGCGGCTTTACTGTCCTTGAGGATTTCCGCGATGGCACGGCTGTCCTGCGGGAACCGTATCGTGAAGGTGCTCCCGACGCCGGGTTCGCTGGTCACGGAAATGGTGCCGTCATGCTCGATCACGATGGTCTTCGTAATCAGGAGACCCAGGCCGACGCCGGGCACTGTCGAGGTGCGGACGGAGGGAGAGCGGAAGAATCGGTCGAAGACCTGGCTGAGGTCGGCCGAATCGATCCCTATTCCCGTGTCGGTCACCTCGAGACGCAGGCAGCCGTTCTCGACCGCCGCCGCCAGCGTGATGGTCCCGCCGCGGCGGTTGTACTTCACCGCGTTCGAGATCAGATTGTCCACCGCTTGGGCGAGGCGGCCCGGGTCGGCCACGGCCATCAGCTCCGGCGGTGCCGCGTTCACCACGTCCACTCCCGCCCGCGCTGCCTTCACCTGCACCGAACTCACGGCCTCCGAAAGGATGCGGCCGACATCGCACAGTTCCCGCTGCACCTTGAATGTTCCGGCATTGATCGCCAGGAGGTCCTCGACGAGTTGCTCGAGCCGGAGCGCATTGCGCCGGGCCACTTCCAGATAGCCGTGCACCGCGGGAGGGAGGCTCCCCCCGCCCTCGAGCGTGAGTTCAAGGTAACCGAGAATCGAGGTGAGCGGCGTGCGGAACTCGTGGGAGACATTCGAGAGGAAGTCGTCCTTCGCCTGAAGGGCCAGCGCAAGGTCGGTGACATCCATGAAGGAGATCACTGTTCCGGCGACGGCGCCGTCCTCGTCGATCATGGACCGTGAGGAGACCGACAGCGACCGCTGGTTGCGGCCTCCGCCAAGCCAGACCTGCTCGGCGGTGAGGCCCTCGCCCAGCACGGCCCTCCTCACCGGCCGCTCGTCCGGAGGAAGGAGGGTTTCCCTGTCCGGCCCGTAGACGAGGAGCTGCGCCTCGTTCGGGTCGTCGTTGCCGGGCGGCGCTGATGCCGCGTGCACGGACCGCTGCCGGGCGTTCATCAGGATGTCGTGGCCGTCGGCGTCCACCGCGAGCACTCCGACGTCGACGGTCTCAAGGACTGTGCTGAGGAGCCGCTCACGCTTGCTGCCGGCCTCGTTGCTCGCGCGAAGTGCCGCCTGCGAAGCCCACAACGCCTCCTGCTGGTTGCGGCGGTCGCTGGTCAGGGCAGCGACGAATACGGCAAGCCCGGTGAGCATGATCGGTAAGAGGAACGGCTGGACGAAGTTCCGGAGGGACAGGTTGTCCTCCGTGAGAAGCAGAGGTACCCAGACCAGCGAGACGGAGCCGACGAACGCGGTACCGACGGCCCCCGCGATGGGAATCCGCGAGGCCGCAAGCCAGACTACAGGGAAAGCTGCGAGCAGGCCGACGCCGCTCAGACTCTCGCCGGCTCCGGAACGGATGAAACCGAGCGCAACGAAATCCAGCAGGGGGATGATGAGGGCTGCGCGGACCGGCACCGCGGACCAGGGGGTGGCCAGGCACGCCCCCAGCACCACCAAATGCACGAGCAGGCCGGTGACCAGGGCTTCACTCTCCAGCAGCCGCGGATTCTGGATGAGCCCGAGGATCACCGTGAGGAAAAGGGTGATGGTGAGGGCGGTCTCACTGAGCACGATTCTGCGGCGGCGGCCCGGATGCCGTCCGGGCACACCCGGACCGATGGGGTGCTGTGCAGGATCGGCCATCGGACCTTTCAACGGTCCCGTTCTTCGAAGGCGTCGGGTACGCCGTCCGAGTCGGAATCGATCGTGTCGGCGTCGTTGATCCGTGCATAACGCTTGTTGCGGATGCGCAGCACTACGGTGGCCAGCAGCGCCGATGTCACGGAGGCCGTCAGGATGGCCACCTTGGCGTTGTCCTGGTGCTCGGTGCCTGCACCGAAGCTGAGATCGTTGACCAGCAGGGAGACCGTGAAGCCCACGCCGGCCAGGATGCCGACACCGAGGATGTCCCACCAGCTGAGCCCCGGATCCAGGGTCGCCTTCGTGGTCTTGGTGACGGCCCACGTGGTGAGGAGAATGCCGACCGGCTTGCCCAGGACGAGGCCGAGCACGATCCCGACCAGCACGGGGTCTCCCAGCGCCGACACGAATCCTTCCACGCCGCCGACCGTGACGCCGGCCGAGAAGAAGGCGAACAGGGGTACGGCGATGCCTGTGGACAGGGGCCGGAACCGGTGCTCAAGGATCTCTGCGAGGCCCGGTTTGTTGGGGCGGGGGAGGGCGACTTTGCCGTGTTTCTTCCTCAGCACCGGAACCAGGAAACCGAGGAGTACTCCCGCGACGGTGGCATGGACACCCGAGGCGTGCATGAGCGCCCAGGTGGCTATTCCCAGCGGCAGGAGGATGAGCCAGGCGGGGCCCGTGCTTGAACCGAAGAATTTGGCCTTCTTCTGTGCCAGCAGACCGAAAAGCCCTAGCGGGAGCAGCATCCACAGCAGGAAGTTCAGCTGCACATCCTCCGAATAGAAAAAGGCGATGATGGCGATGGCGATGAGGTCATCCACTACCGCGAGGGTCAGCAGGAAGATCCGCAGGGCGGCGGGCAGGTGGGAACTGATCACTGCCAGGACAGCAAGGGCGAACGCGATGTCCGTCGCGGTGGGAATCGCCCAGCCGCGCAGCGTGTCGGGGGAGGACAGGTTGACCGCCGTATAGATCAGGGCCGGGACGAGCACACCGCCGGCTGCTGCTGCGACGGGAACGATGGCACGGCTGACCTTGCGGAGGTCACCCGCGACGAACTCACGCTTGAGTTCAAGACCTATCAGGAAGAAGAAGATGGCGAGCAGTCCGTCGGAGGCCCACTTGCCGACGGTCAGGCTGAGGTGCCAGGGCTCATAGCCGAACTCGAAGTCCCGGATGGCGAAGTAGGAGTCCGAGAACGGAGAATTCGCCCAGATCAGTGCCAGGACCGCCGCGATCAGGAGCAGGATCCCGCCTACTGTCTCCTTGCGGAGGATCTCGTTGATGCGGAGGTACTCGGGATAACTGCCGCGCTGGAGGACGACAGGCCTCGCGCCGTGCAGTCTGTCCGGCACCGGAGAATCGGTCGGCGGTCCGTCACTCATGAGTGGCTCCTTGATCTGTGCTTGGTCTGCAGTGTCCGGCAGGACTAACCTGCCAGCGCCCGCACGCCGATGATTGCCGTCGCCAGACCCAGAATCATCGACGTCGAGATGAGCATCAGGTGCACCGTCAGGAAGCGGGTGGGTGCTCCCTTCCCATCCCGGGCGCGGGGGTCCTTGAGGATACGCCGGAGGAACGGCGGCCACACGATCAGCGTCCAGACTCCGGCAAGAATCAGGACGAGGGCGAGGGGTGTAGGCAGTGACACGGTCGGTGCTCCCGGCGAAGGTAGGTTCGGTGGTGGGTGTCGTCAGCGGTTACTGAGCCAGCGTTGCGCTTCCTCGGCCTGGACACTGAGGGCCTTGCCGATCATCGGCTCGGCAGCACCGGCAACCTTGCCACCGAGGAAGGGGATGGAGGAGGTGACCGACCCCTGGAGGTCGATCCGTGTCGATTCGCCCTCAGCGATGAGGCTCTGCACGGCCGCCACGTTGAGGGGTACCCCCGCGACCGTCATCTCGACCTGCGCCTGGCGGGATCCATCGGCGTCGGGTGTTGTCCAGTGCTCGGTCTGGGTGACGGTGAGGGTCTCGCCGACGAACTTCCGCGCCATGTCAGGCAGGCGGTCTGTAGGCATGGTGCGCACCGCGACGAGCGTGAACGCGCCGGAGGTGTCGCCGTCGAGCATCATGGACTCCAGCGAGCCGCCCGCCTTCCGGCTCATGTGCTCCAGGAAGCCCTTGTCGGTGAAAACCTCGATGACTGTCGGCACGGTGTAGGGCAGGGTGGTCGAGGCGCTCAGGGCCATGGCTTCTCCGGGGGTGGTGTGGGGCGGTTTTCTTCAGCAATCCTACGGCCTTGTTCCGCCTGATGGTGGTCGACGGCGGGGTCGTCGTCCGGGCACGAGGGGCTATTGATAGGAGACGAACCAGGGCGTGGGCTGGACATCGGTGAACGTCTGTTCCGGAGTGAAGGTGGGGGAATCCTCGTCGTAGAAGTTCTTCCAGCCCATCCGGATTTCCGGTTGCAGGCCTTTGCGGAGCACGTTCCAGGTCTCCAGCTTCTCGCGCGGTGTTCCGTGCCCGTCAGCATGTAGGCTGATCGCCAGCTCGGTGCGGCTGACATCGACGGCATCCCGATCGGGAATCATGCCCAGGTTGAACTGGTGCAGGATCAGGAGTTTCTGCGGGAGGTTGTTGTCCCGGGTGAGGTCCGCCAGCCAGGTGGACGTCTCATTGATCTCGGCGGCGGTCACCGAACCGATCTGCTCGAGTGGCCGTTGACCCGGTGCGAGCCGCCATTCGGCATCGAGGGCGAGTCCCACGTGCGGCCGTTTCAGCAGCTCTTCATACAGCTTCGCCTGGTCAGGGAAGCTGCTTCCGCCGGACTGCAGATCCAGGACCACGTAGACGCCCGCTTCTTCCGCGGCGTCGATCCAGGGCTCGAGGTCCTCCGGCCGGGTCTCGGTGGAGTAATCGCCGTCGGCTCCCGCGTCAGCACTTGCGACGGTGGTGATGATCTCGAAGGCGGGGATCACCGGTTCGCTGCTGTGGGGGGCGTAGAGCGCCGCGGTGTCCTGGGCGCGTCGGATGGCGGCGTCAATTCCCTGCTCCCCGAGCACGCCCAGGCTTCCACCGCTCGGGTGGCCGTACAGGGCAACCATCCTCCGGCCGGGAAAGACGGTCTGCCCGCCACCCGGCAATTCCGGCGCTTCGAGGGCGACGGCGGTATGCGCCGCGAAGGTGCCCTGGTCGCCGAAATCATCACCGACACCGAATACCGCACGGTCCCGGTGCTCGCGCAGGAAGGCGATGGTCTTTGGATCGGCGCGCGGATCGGCCTCCGCGACCACCCGGACGAGGGCGCCGGCGGCGCGTGCGGTGGCGACCGCTCCGGCTGACGCGGGGTCCGTGGTGGTGAGGACGACGGCGTGTGCCGGCTCCTGCGCTCGGGCGAAGTCCGGCAGTAGGGCCTGGACCTTGCCGGAATCGGAGCTTGTCGCCGGAGCCTGGCCTGTTGCTGGATTCGCCGGAGCGGCAGGGGACGAGGGTGTCGGTGCCTGCGATATCGCCTGCGAGGACCCTTGTGCCGGTGCCGGTGCCGGTGGCGCCACCACCGGAAGTGTGAGGTCCTCACCCGGCTGCGCAGCGGCGATCACGTCGACAAGCGCGCCGGGCTCGACGGTCGAAGCCTGGACCGTCAACTGGAGGTTCTCCTGGAAGCCCGCGACATCGTCTGGACCCTTGACCTGCTGCAGTCCGCCCACGACCGGCTCCCATCCTGCCGCAGGCGTTCCGAACAGCACGACCGATCCGGCGCCGAGCCGCTCAAGTTCCGCCGGAACGCCCGATTCGCCGCCGGGAGAATCGACCACCAGCAGCGGCACGCCAAGCCCCGCCGCCGCCGTGGCGGCGGGCCCGATGAGGGCTGCCGGTTCATCTGGCGATCGATCAAGTCCGTCGTCGGCAAGAACCACGGCCACCGGGCTGGAGGCGAAGAAGGCCCGGCTCGCGGCGAGCGAGGACGCTCCTGCACCGGAAGAAAAGACTGCGGGGGACTCCGGTGTCGGCACGAGCACCACCGCTTCCGGGGCGGCTTCGGCTTCGACGGGTGCCGTGCCGGGAGCCGGATTCCCGTCGGTCGTGCAGCCGGACAGGGCAAGCGTGAGACCCAGGACCAGGGGTGCAACCCGGCGTCCCAAAGGAGCGGGCCGGGCTGACGGCGGCAACGGCGGTATGGAGAAGATGCGGTCCTACTTTCCGTACAGCCCCAGCCGCACGTTCGGAGGAGAACAGGGACTCCCAGTATGACGCAGAACGCCACTGGTGCGGCTGCACAATACTGGTGCACTGCCTGCCGCTGCAGTACCTACCGCTTGTCCCGGCACCCGGCACCCGGCACCCGGCACCCGGCACCCGGCAACGCGAACCGACAGGGTTGCGCGGTACGCTTGAAGCATCCCCGGACTTCGCTGAATTCCGGGCTTTCGTGGTGTCGCCACCACCTTGAGGACGAGGAGCCGGAGACATGGGTTTGAACGGACTGCGCGCCGCGCTGATCGAGGACGCCTCCTACGCGCGCGTCCGCGCCAACGCTTCCCGGTCCGGTGACGAGCGGAGCACCGACCTGCAGATCGGAGCGCCCGCAGGGCTTCGCGCACCGCTCCTCGCGGAGATAGTGGATGGCCTGCGCGACGCCGCCGGTCCCACCGACCCGTCCGTCACGCCTCCGGTGGTCGTGGCAGTCACCGCGACCGGCCGCGAAACGGAGGATCTCGCCGGTGCGCTGCGCAGCTATCTGCCCGCATCGGAGATCGAGGAGTTCCCCAGCTGGGAAACGCTCCCGCACGAGCGGCTCTCCCCGCGCTCCGACACCGTGGGTCGCCGCCTTTCGGTGCTCCGCCGCCTTGCCCATCCCGGCGGCTCGCCCATCCGCGTGATCGTCGCTCCCATCCGGGCGGTCGTCCAGCCCCTCGTCGCGGGTCTGGGAGACCTTGAGCCGGTGTCGCTGAAAGTGGGGGATGAGATGGCCTTCACGGCGGTGGTCACAGCGCTCGCCGACGCCGCCTACGCCCGTGTGGACATGGTCACGCACCGCGGGGAGTTCGCTGTCCGTGGTGGCATCATCGATGTCTTCCCGCCGACCGAGGACCACCCGCTCCGGATCGAGTTCTTCGGCGACGAGGTGGAGGCGATGCGGTGGTTCGCCGTCGCCGACCAGCGCTCCCTCACCTCAGGAGAACCTCCGACGGCGCTGTACGCGCCGCCGTGTCGCGAAATCCTCATTACGCCGTCGGTGATGTCGCGGGCCGCGCGCCTGGGGCCGCAACTGCCCGCTGCAGCCGCCATGCTCGAGAAGATCGCCGGTGGGATCACCGTAGAGGGCATGGAATCCCTCGCACCCGTCCTGGTGGATGCGATGGTGCCGTTCGCAGGCGAGCTGCCTGCCGGGTCCATCGCCGTCATCATCGAGCCCGAGAAGGTGCGCGCGCGTGCCCATGACCTCGCGGCAACCAATGAGGAGTTCCTTGCTGCGGCATGGTCCACGGCCTCCGAGGGGGGTGCGGCACCGCTCGACCTCAGCGGTGAGCTGGGCACCGACCTGCAGGCCGCCAGCTTCCGGTCACTGACCGACACCCGGGCCACCGCGCTGGCCAATGACGTCGCCTGGTGGGCCATCACGTCCTTCGGGACGGACGAGGAACTCTCCGACGTCGATACCTTCACACTGCAGGCGCGTGAACCCCGCGGCTACCAGGGGGATGTCGCCGAGATGATGGACTTCATCGGCGGCCGGGTCCGCGACTCCTGGCGCGTGGTGGTGGCCACCGAGGGCCCGGGGCCGGCACAGCGGCTGGCGGAGCTGTTCCACGACAACGACATCCCCACCAGTCGCGTCGAGTCGCTCGAGAAGCTGCCGCAGCCCGGCATCATCGAGATCACGACGGCGTGCGCGGGCCGCGGTTTCGTGGTGGACGGACTGAAGATCGGCCTGCTGACCGAAGCCGACCTCCTCGGCCGCACCAGTGCCGCCGGCACGCGGGACATGCGCAAGATGCCCTCGAGGCGCCGCAACGCGGTCGACCCGCTGCAGCTCAAGGAGGGCGACTTCGTGGTGCATGAGCAGCACGGCGTGGCGAGGTTCGTCGAGCTGATGCAGCGGTCCACCGGAGCCGGCCCCACCAGGACCATCCGCGAATACCTGGTGCTGGAGTACGCGCCGTCCAAACGGGGCGCCCCGGGCGACCGCCTGTTCGTGCCCACCGACCAGCTGGACCAGGTCACCCGGTACGTGGGCGGCGACGCCCCGGCCCTGAGCAAGATGGGCGGCTCGGACTGGAGCAAGACCAAGAACCAGGCACGGAAGGCCGTCAAGGAGATTGCCGGGGAGCTGATCCGGCTGTATTCCGCGAGGATGGCCTCCCGCGGGCATGCATTCGCTCCGGACACGCCGTGGCAGCGTGAACTCGAGGAGGCGTTCCCCTACGTCGAGACCCCTGACCAGCTGACCACGATCAACGAGGTCAAGGCGGACATGGAGCGCGAGGTTCCGATGGACCGGCTGGTCTCCGGCGACGTCGGCTACGGCAAGACGGAGATCGCGGTCCGCGCGGCGTTCAAGGCCGTGCAGGACGGCAAGCAGGTTGCCGTCCTGGTGCCCACCACGCTGCTGGTGCAGCAGCACTTCGAGACGTTCTCCGAGCGCTTCTCCGGCTTCCCCGTGCGGGTGCGGCCGATGTCGCGCTTCCAGAGCACCAAGGAGTCGCGCGAGACGGCGGAGGGGCTGGTGTCAGGTGCCGTCGACGTCGTCATCGGTACCCACCGGCTGCTGTCGAAGGAGATGGAGTTCAAGGACCTGGGGCTCGTGATCGTGGACGAGGAGCAGCGGTTCGGCGTGGAGCACAAGGAAGCGCTCAAGAAAATGCGCACCAACGTGGATGTGCTGGCCATGAGCGCCACTCCTATTCCACGCACCCTCGAGATGTCGCTGACCGGTATCCGCGAAACATCCACCCTGGCCACGCCGCCGGAGGAGAGGCACCCGGTCCTCACCTATGTGGGCCCGTACACCGACAAGCAGGCCTCCGCGGCCATCCGGCGTGAGCTCATGCGGGAGGGCCAGGTGTTCTTCGTCCACAACCGGGTGTCCTCGATCGACCGCACTGCGGCGCATCTGAAGGAGCTCGTCCCCGAAGCGCGGGTCGCCGTGGCGCACGGGCAGATGAGTGAGTCGCGGCTGGAGCAGATCATCGTCGACTTCTGGGAGAAGCGCTTCGACGTGCTGGTGTGCACCACCATCATCGAGACCGGGCTGGACATCTCCAACGCCAACACGCTGATCGTGGACCGGGCCGATTCCTACGGTCTGTCACAGCTGCACCAGCTGCGCGGACGGGTGGGGCGCGGACGCGAGCGCGCCTACGCCTACTTCCTCTACCCGTCGGAGAAGCCGCTCGGCGAGATCGCCCTCGAGCGTCTGAAGGCAGTGGCCTCCCATAACGAACTCGGCGCGGGTATGCAGCTGGCGCTGAAGGACCTCGAGATCCGCGGGGCGGGCAACATGCTGGGTGGAGAGCAGTCCGGCCATATCCAGGGCGTCGGCTTCGATCTCTACATCCGGCTGGTGGGCGAGGCGGTGGCGAACTTCCGCGGCGAGGCCGAGGAGAAGGCCGCCGAGATGAAGATCGAACTTCCGGTCAATGCGCACCTTCCGCACGACTATGTGCCGGGGGAGCGCCTTCGCCTCGAGGCCTACCGCAAGCTCGCCTCCGCGCTCACGCACGAGGCGATCGACGGCGTCGTCGCGGAGTTGGGGGACCGGTACGGGGAGCCGCCCGCCGCCGTCGGGAACCTCATTGCCGTGGCCCGTTTCCGGGTGGCCGCGCGTGCGGTGGGCCTCACCGACGTGGCGCTCCAGGGAAACTTCATCAAGTTCGCTCCGGCGGACCTGCCCGAGTCCAAGCAGATGCGCCTGGCCCGTATGTACCCGGGGGCGTCGATCAAGCCGGCGCTCAACGCGGTGCTGGTGCCGAAGCCGAAGACCGCTCGAATCGGTGGCCGCGACCTCGTGGACGCCGAGATCCTCCAGTGGACGCAGACCGTTTTGGAGTCGATCTTCACCCCATAGGCCGCTGCGCTGCTCCGGCAAGCGACACCGAAGCAGTGGTGCGGCAGGCTAGGAATCGACCTTTGCCGAGGTTTCCTTCTTGTCGGTCCGGTTGCCCTCGGCAAGGTCGTATCCGGTGTCCGCACGGCCGATGATGCCCTGCGGAATGAAGAACGCCAGGAAGGCAAGACCGATGCATACCCCGAAAGGCCAGACGTTGGTGCCGTCGGACCACGTGAGGACGTACACGCCGAGGAGGAACATGCCGAACATCAGGGCGAACACCAGGATGTTGCTGACCAGATGTCCCCTTCCGGCGTTGGCGGGGGACTGGTTGTCTGCTTTCTGCGCCATGCGAAAACTCCTCGGAGATCAAAAACCGTCGTGCCGTCAGTAACCTGCGGCGCCCTGTTCACCCTTAACGATAGCGACTCCTGAGCTCGCGCCGATCCGCGTTGCGCCGGCGTCGATCAGAGCCCGCGCGTCCTCGAGCGAACGGACACCGCCCGAGGCTTTGACGCCGAGGTCCGGTCCCACGGCTTTGCGCATCAGCGCGATGTCCTCGACGGTCGCGCCTCCGCCGTTGAAGCCCGTCGACGTCTTCACGAAATCGGCTCCGGCGGCCACGGCAGCCGTGCAGGCAAGGACTTTCTGCTCATCCGTCAGCAACGAGGTCTCGATGATCACTTTCAGGATAGCCCCGCCTTCGTGGACGGCGTCAGCCACCGCCCGGATCTCGAGTTCCAGTGCTTCAGCATCCTGCGCCCGCGCTGCGGCGATGTTGATGACCATGTCGATCTCGTCGGCGCCGTCAGCCACCGCACCGCGGGCCTCGACGACCTTCACCTCGGGAGGGGTGGCCCCGAGCGGGAAGCCGATCACCGAGCAGGTGAGAACACCGCTTCCCTTCAGGGCGGTGTGGACGGTGCCTACCCACAACGGATTCACGCAGACGGATTTGAACCGGTATTCCGCGGCCTCGGCACACACCGAAAGGATCTGCTCCCGGCTCGCTTCGGGCTTCAGGAGGGTGGAGTCGATGTAGGACGCAAGGGAAATGTCGCTGGGCATGGATCCATCTTTCCACGGGATCAGACTTCCCCCGGGACGTCGGGACAACTCAGAAACCCAGCGCCGTTCCGACGTCGATCCTCACGGCATCGAGCCGGGCGCGGGCCGTCGCTTTGGCGTCCCGGAGCGCGGCAGCGGAGCCGGCCGGCTCCACCACTTCGAGGTAGCACTTGAGCTTCGGCTCGGTGCCGCTCGGCCGGATGATCACCCGGGTAGAATCCCGCGTCAGGTACAGCAGGCCGTCGGTGGGAGGCAGGGCATCCGAACCCTGTGCGAGGTCCTGCAGGGTGTCCACAGGTGAACCGGCGAAGGACTGCGGCGGGTCTTTCCGGAGACGTTCCATCAGGACGCCGAGCGACCCCAGGTTCGCCACGCGCACCGACACCTGATCCGCCGCGTGGAGCCCGTGGGCCAGGAAGGCGTCGTCGAGCAGGTCGAAGAGGGTTCGTCCGCCTGCCTTCGTCGCCGCGGCAAGTTCGGCGAGGAGCAGGGCGGCGGAGATGCCGTCCTTGTCGCGGACCATGCCGGGCGCCACACAGTAACCGAGCGCTTCCTCGTAGCCGTAGGCAAGGTTCCGGACGCGGGCGATCCATTTGAAACCGGTCAGCGTCTGGACGTGGGCGATGCCGGCGGCCGCTGCAATTTTCCCCAGGAGCCGTGATGACACGATCGAATTCGCGAAGACCCGCGATGCTCCGGGAACGGCGGGAAGCCGTGCAGCAAGGTGCAGTCCCAGGAGCGTCCCCACCTCGTCACCGCGGAGCATCCTCCACGACCCGGTCGAGGGGTCCACTGCCGCAAGCGCCACGCGGTCAGCATCGGGGTCGTTGGCGATGACGAGGTCGGCACCGGCGGCGGCTGCCGTCTCGAGCGCGAGGTCCAGGGCGCCGGGCTCTTCGGGATTCGGAAACGCGACCGTGGGAAAGTCTGGGTCGGGCTCGGCCTGCTCCGCCACCAGCGTCACGTCGTCGAAGCCTGCGGCAGCCAGGACCGCCCGGGCAGTGCGGCCGCCCACGCCGTGCAGCGGAGTGAGGACGATCCGCAGGTCCCGTGCGGGCGACGCCGGGTCGGCCAGCGCCGCAACAGCGGTGACGTAGTCCTTCTCCAGGGATTCGGGGAGTACGTTCCAGCCGGCCGGCGCGAGCCTGACCGTGGCAAGTGCTCCGACCGCGGCGATGGAGGACGCAATGCCGACGTCGTGCGGCGCAACGATCTGCACACCGCGGGCATCCTCCTCGACGGCACGGCCGCCCAGGTACACCTTGTAGCCGTTGTCCTCAGGAGGATTATGGCTCGCCGTCACCATGATCCCCACCTCGCACTGCAGGGCCCTCACCGCGTAGGCGAGCACCGGGGTGGGGAGCGCGGACGGCAGGAGGAAGGTCTCCATGCCGGCCGCCGTGAAGATCGCGGCGGTCTCCTCAGCGAAGACCTTCGAGTTGTACCGGGCGTCGTAGCCGATCACCGCGCGCGGCACGTAGGGGGTACCGGAGCCGTCCGCAAGACGCAGGGCGTGTGCCGCCACACCGGCGGCGGCACGGCGCACGACGACGCGGTTCATGCGGTTGGGACCCGCACCCAGGGCGGCGCGCAGTCCGGCGGTGCCGAAGAGCAGCGGACCGGAGAAACGGTCGAGGAGTTCCTGCTCGGCCGCGGCGCCGGGGTGCTCGGCCGACCGCACACGGGCCACGAGGGCGAGGAGCTCCTCGGCGGTGGCGGCATCGGGATCTGCTGCTGCCCATGCCTCGGCCTGGGCCAGCAGGGAATCAAGCTCGGGGTGGACCATAGGAACCTAACGGAGGGCGGAATGTACGGGCGGAGGGATAACTGCTGTCCCTACAGCTTGGCGACGATGTCCGCGAGCAACCGGGAGATTCGGGGTCCGGCGGCGTGGCCGGCCTCGAGAACCTCGGAATGGCTGAGGGGCACCGGACTGATGCCGGCAGCGAGATTGGTCACGAGCGAGATGCCGAACACCTCCATGCCTGCGTGGCGTGCCGCGATCGCCTCGAGCGCGGTGGACATTCCCACGAGGTCGGCACCGATCCGCTTCGCGTACTGCACCTCTGCCGGGGTCTCGTAGTGCGGGCCGGGGAACTGTGCGTAGACGCCCTGCTCCAGTGAGGGGTCGACCGCAAGCGCCAGCCGGCGCAGGCGCTCGGAGTAGAGGTCGGTGAGATCCACGAAGGTTGCGCCCTCAAGCGGCGAGGACGCTGTCAGGTTGAGGTGGTCGCTGATCAGCACCGGAGTGCCGGGCTGCCAGTGCTCCTTCAGCCCGCCGCACCCGTTGGTGAGGATCAGGGTCCCCACGCCGGCGGCGGCTGCGGTGCGCACCCCATGGACCACGGCCCGGACGCCCTTGCCCTCGTAGAAGTGCGTGCGCGCGCCGAGCACGAGCGCACGCTTACCCGTGGGGGTGAGTACCGAACGGATGGTTCCCACGTGGCCGGCGACGGCGGGGGCGGAGAACCCGGGAACCTCGGACGCATCGAGGCTGGCAGTGGTCTCGCCGATCAACCCGGCGGCCTCACTCCAGCCGGATCCCAGCACCAGGGCGATGTCGTGGGATTGGACGCCGGTGGCGCGGGCAAGATGGTCAGCGGCGCTGCGGGCCAGGTCAAATGGATCATTCATCACCGGTACAACTTACCCTCCCGCCGTGTTTTGAGCCGCCGCCGTGAATAAGGGAGAATCGACACTTGTGACCAACCAACTAGATTTCAGCTCCTTGCGCCTGGCGATCCTGGGCGGAGGGCCCGGCGGGTACGAGGCGGCCATGGTGGCTTCCTCCCTCGGTGCCGACGTCACCATTGTGGAACGGCAGGGGCTCGGCGGATCCGCCGTCCTCACCGACGTCGTACCCTCAAAGACGCTGATCGCCACCGCCGACACCATGACGCGCTTTGTCGACGCCCACGATCTCGGCGTCGAGTTCGCCGATGAGACCGCAGTGTCCGCCAACCTCCACCGCGTCAACCAGCGCCTGCTGAAGCTTGCCCTCGAACAGTCGTCGGACATCCGGCAGACACTTGAACGCCTCGGTGTCCGCATTCTCATCGGCACCGGCACACTCCTCGACAACCACCGCATCGAGGTGGTGCCCGACGGCGGCGGCGACACGACCATCGTCGAAGCCGACGCCCTGCTCCTCGCCGTGGGTTCCCATCCGCGCGAGCTGCCTGACGCGATGCCCGACGGCGAACGTATCTTCAACTGGACGCAGCTCTACAACCTCACCGAGATTCCGCAGCACCTCATCGTGGTGGGCTCGGGCGTCACTGGTGCCGAGTTCGCCTCCGCCTACAACGGGCTCGGCTCCAAGGTCACCCTCGTCTCGAGCCGCGACCGCGTGCTTCCCGGCGAGGACGCCGACGCCGCGGAGGTCCTGGAGGGCGTGTTCCGCGACCGCGGGATGACGGTACTCTCCGAGGCCCGGGCCAGCGCTGTCGAACGCACGGCGAACGGAGTAATGGTCCGTCTCGCGGATGGCCGCACCGTCGAGGGGACGCACTGCCTCGTCGCGGTCGGCGCGATCCCGAACACCGAGGGAATCGGTCTGGAGAACGCCGGTGTGGCCGTGGGCGCGTCGGGCCACATCACGGTGGACGGCGTCTCCCGGACCACCGCTCCCAATGTCTACGCAGCGGGCGACTGCACCGGAGTCCTGGCCCTCGCCTCGGTGGCGGCAATGCAGGGGCGCATCGCCATGGCCCACCTGATGGGTGACACCGTCACGCCGCTGAAGCTCAAGCAGGTGGCCTCCAACATCTTCACCTCGCCCGAGATCGCCACGGTGGGCGTCTCCGAGGCCGACGTCGAATCCGGCCGCTACCAGGGCGACATCATCAAACTTTCCCTGCACACCAACGCCCGCGCCAAGATGATGGGCGTCAAGGACGGCTTCGTGAAGGTCATCTCGCGCAAGGGCTCCGGAACGGTCATCGGCGGCGTCGTCGTGGGCCCCCGCGCGTCGGAGCTCATCTTCCCGCTTGCGCTTGCAGTCACCAAGAAACTCCACGTCGACGACGTCGCGAATACCTTCACGGTGTACCCGTCGCTCACCGGCTCCATCTCGGAAGCGGCGCGGCGCCTGCACGTGCACCTCTAGCGCCCCGGTAGGGCTCCGGTAGCGCTCCGGGACGGACAGGTGGGCGGTAGAATCAATCTGTTCCGCCTGTCCAGCATCCGGACAGGCTTATCCACCTGATGGACACAAGTGGTCGAATACTTGGGTTCACCTGTTGCTTCCGCACGCCGGATGAGGCATCCGCTTCCGGGCCGCGTGCCATGCGTGAGAAAGCCGTAGACATGTCATCTTCCACACCCGCAGTATCACGCGGGACCACCAAACCCCTGAATTCCCGGGGAAAGGTGGTTTTTGCAAGCCTTATCGGCACCACCATCGAGTTCTACGACTTCTATATCTATGCCACCGCTGCGGTGCTGGTGTTCCCGGCCCTGTTCTTCCCGAACCAGTCGGACGCGAACCAGCTGCTCAGCTCCTTCGCCGTCTTCGGCGTCGCCTTCGTCGCGCGCCCGCTGGGTTCTATTGTCTTCGGCCACTTCGGGGACAAGGTCGGCCGCAAGACCACCCTCGTGGCCTCACTGCTGACCATGGGAATCGCCACCTTCCTGATCGGCCTGCTTCCCGCCGCGACCAACCCGGGCTGGGTGTTCCTCGCACCCTTGCTGCTGGTGGTGCTGCGCTTCCTCCAGGGTCTCGCCCTCGGCGGCGAGTGGAGCGGTGCAGCACTCCTGGCCACCGAGAACGCTCCGGAAGGCAAACGAGCCGTCTACGGCACCTTCCCGCAGCTCGGGGCGCCGATCGGCTTCATCCTGGCGAACCTGCTGTTCGTCCTGCTGAGCACCACGCTCACCCCCGAGGAGTTCCTGGCCTGGGGCTGGCGCGTACCGTTCCTGCTGAGTGCGGTGATGGTGATCATCGGCCTCTACGTGCGGCTCAAGCTCATCGAGAGCGCGTCCTTCCAGAAGGTCCGTACCGAAGGCAAGGTGGTCAAGCTCCCACTCGGCACCACGTTCCGCTCCCACTGGCGTGCACTGGTCCTCGGCACCTTCATCATGTTCGCCACCTACGTGCTCTTCTACTTCATGACCGCGTTCACGCTCACCTACGGAACCGCGCCGTCGAGCCTCGAGCAGGCACAGGCCCGGACCGAAGCCGCGGGCAGGGAATTCACCGACGCGCAGGCAGCCGCCTTCGTGCCCGGCCTCGGTATGGCACGCACCGATTTCCTGTGGATGCTGATCATCGGTGTGGTGTTCTTCGGAATCTTTACCCTCGTCTCCGGGCCGCTTGCGGAGCGCTTCGGACGCCGCAAGATGCTCCTCGGCACCACCGTGGGCATCGCCGTCTTCGGCCTGCTGTGGGCTCCACTGTTCGGAGCGGGAACCGTAGGCGCCATGGTGCTGCTGATCGTCGGATTCACGCTCATGGGGCTTACCTTCGGTCCCATGGCCGCGGTGCTCCCAGAACTCTTCCCCGCCAACGTCCGCTACACGGGATCCGCCGTCGCCTACAACGTCTCGAGCATGATCGGCGCAGCACCGGCGTCCTTCGTGGCCGTCGCACTCTGGCAGCTGGCGGACGGCAGCACCGTCCTCGTGGGGTTGTATCTCACGGTCGCCGCTGCCCTGACCTTCGTGGCCCTGTGGATGTCCCGCGAAACCCGCGACAACGATTACGAGAACAACATCGCCTGATCCGGGTCCAGCGCGAACCCGGTACTGCACGGGCCGACAGCGGCGCGGCACCCATAGCTCGAAGCAGCCGAGAGTGCCGCGCCGCTGCCGTCCACAGTGCCGCCCTTGCCGCGGGCACATCCGATGCGTGCGGCGGTGGTGATGCCAGTAGACTGGATAAAAGGAAGCTTGCTTAGCATCTATGGAGGCGGGGCGAACGGAAGGGCGGGACACACGTGCAGACACTCGCGGGTGGGCGGTACGACCTCACTGAACGGGTTGGTTCGGGCGGCATGGCCGACGTCTTCGTGGCCAGGGATACACGGCTGGAGCGAGACGTCGCCGTCAAGGTCTTCCGCCCCGGGACCGCGGACGGGATCGAGAGGGGATCCGCTGAAGCGAGGCTGCTCGCCGGCCTCGATCACCCCGGTCTGGTGCGCGTCCTGGACATGGACACCGGACAGACAGCTGGCGACGGTGCCTATCTCGTCATGGAGTACGTGCCCGGGCCTGACCTCAACCGGCGCCTGCGGGCCGGTGCGCTGGATCTGGGCCAGGTCCGCCGACTGGGGCTGGACCTGGCCCGGACACTCTCCTACATCCACGGCCGCGGGGTGATGCACCGGGACCTCAAGCCCTCGAACATCCTGACCCGGAACGTCGAGCCGGAGAGCGGCCTGTTTGCCTACCTGCTGACCGACTTCGGGATAGCGCGGTTCTTCGACGGCGGCCGCATGACGGCAACGAACCAGGTGATCGGCAGTGCCGCCTATTTCAGCCCGGAGCAGGCGCGGGGCGGAGAGGTTGGTATCTCCACCGACGTCTACTCCCTGGGGCTCGTGCTGATCGAGGCGCTGTCGGGTGAGCGGGCCTTTCCCGGGGCGGGCCTGGAGAGCGCCCTCGCGCGCCTGCACCGGAGTCCGTCCATTCCCCGCCGGGCCGGGGCGGAGCTCACCCTCCTGCTGGCTGCCATGACCACCGACGACCCCGCGGACCGCCCGACAGCTAACGACGTCGTCCAGGCCCTGGGCGGGAACGCCGGCAGCAGTCCGGCTCCGACCGAGGCAGGCCCTCCTTACGCGGCATCCGACCTCACCGCGGGACCCGCGACCGCCGCACTGACGGTGGACCCGGGTATCAGACCGGTCCGGCCTCCCGTACAGGCCGACGCAGGAACCCGTCCGCGGCCGGCAACGCCGACCGGGCCGGGCGCTGCCGTTACCGGCCCCACGCCGCGTGCCCGGCGGAGCTCCGGCGTCATTGTGGCCGGACTGGCAGTGCTGGTTTCCCTGATCGTGCTGATTTTCCTGACCCTTTCGGGCGGCCTGGCCGGCGGGACCGATCCCGACCCCGAACCCCTACCGGCAGTTCCCGGCCTGACGGGCGAGAAGCTCGAGGAACTCTACGAAAGTGTGCAGCCATGAAGGCCAGGGCCAGGGGTTGGGCGAAGCGGAGCCGGGCGGGTCGGGTCGGCGCTGCAGGGGTTCTCGCCGGTGCGCTCTTCCTGGCAGGGTGCGGGGGTCCCTCGATCGATTCAGCGTTGAGCGACCGCTTCCAGTCCGGGGTGCGTGGAATAGCCCAGCTCGCGGCGTCGGGTGACAGCGCGGGTGCCATGGCACGGGCGGCCGATCTCCAGGCGGATGTGACGGCGGCGCACGGTGCGGGAGAGCTGCCGGAGGAGCGCCGTGACCTGATTTCGCTGCGCATCGACGCTGTGATAGAAGCACTCGAGGAGGACGCCGGGCAATCGGGCGAGGCGAACCAGGCCCCGACGAGCGGGGTCCCGACGGAGGAACTCCCGGCCGGCCCAGCGGAGCGGGTGCCCGTCCCGGTGCCTGCTCCGGCCACCTTGCCCGCCCCTGCGCCTGCCGAGGATACCGCCCCCGCGCCGGCCACGGTCCCCGCTCCCGGGCCGAGTGATCCCGCGCTGGTTCCACCGGATCGATCGGATGCTCCCGGCGGTGCGGATGAGGACGTTCGGGACGCGGAGAATGATGCGGACGACGCAGAGGACGACGCACCGGAGGGCAACTCCGGAGGCGGCAGGGAACCCAATGACGGGGCAGAACCCGGTGACGGGGCAGGCGGTCAGGGTGCCGGTGACACCAGGAACGACAACAGCAACGGCAGAGGCGCCGGGAACGGCGGAGGCGAAGGCAGGAGCGGGTAGGACCGGGCCGTTACCCCGGGTCCACTGCGGGTCCGACGCCGGCCGCTCCGGTCGAATTCCCGCCAGGAGGAGCTAGTCGTGAATCTTGGCGATCACCGAACCGGCGGAAACGGTGTCTCCCTGAACCGCCGTCAATCCCGACAGCTTGCCGGACTTGTGGGCGGTGAGCGGCTGTTCCATCTTCATGGCCTCAAGCACGACGACGAGGTCTCCCTCAGTCACTTTTGCGCCGTTGCTCAGGGCCACCTTGACGATCGTGCCCTGCATGGGCGACGTGAGCTCATCCCCGTTCGACGCCGCGGTGCCGGCGCGCGGACGCAGTGACTTCTTGGGCTTGCCGGGCGAGGTCTTCACCGCGCCCCCTCCGAGACCTGCGGGAATCACCACCTCAAGCCGGCGCCCGCCGACCTCGACGGTCACGCGCTGGCGCTGGTCCTCCTCGGGTGCCGCCTCCGCTCCGCTCGGCTGCCAGGGCTCGATCGAATTGTCGAATTCGGTTTCGATCCAGCGGGTGTGCACGGTGAAGGGCCCATACGCCGGCGCGAAAGCCGGGTCCGAGACCACTGCCGCATGGAAGGGTAGGACAGTGGGCATGCCCTCGATCTGCATCTCGGCGATGGCCCGACGGGCGCGCTGCAGCGCCTGCGCGCGTGAGGCCCCGGTGACTATCAGCTTCGCCAGCATCGAATCGAAATTGCCGCCGATCACCTCGCCTTCCTCCACCCCCGAGTCCACGCGAACGCCCGGCCCGGTGGGAAGTCTCAGGGTCCGCACCGATCCGGGAGCGGGCAGGAAGCCGCGGCCGGCGTCCTCGCCGTTGATGCGGAATTCGAAGGAATGCCCGCGGATCTCCGGATCCCCATAGCCGAGGGCTTCGCCGCGCGCGAGCCGGAACTGCTCCCGGACAAGGTCAAGTCCCGTGACCTCCTCGGAGACCGGGTGCTCCACCTGCAGGCGGGTGTTGACCTCGAGGAAGGAGATGGTGCCGTCCTGGCCCACAAGGAACTCGCAGGTGCCGGCTCCCTGATAGCCGGCTTCCCTGAGGATTGCCTTCGACGCCGTGTACAGCTGTTCGTTCTGCTGAGGACTGAGGAACGGCGCAGGCGCTTCCTCCACCAGTTTCTGGTTCCGGCGCTGCAGCGAGCAGTCCCTCGTCGAGACCACCACGATGCCGCCGTGCGCGTCCGCGAGGCACTGTGTTTCCACGTGCCGGGGTGCGTCGAGGAAGCGTTCAACGAAGCACTCGCCGCGGCCGAACGCCGCCGTGGCTTCGCGGACGGCCGCCTCATACGATTCCGGAATCTCCTCCCTGCTGCGGACCACCTTGATGCCGCGGCCACCGCCGCCGAAGGCGGCCTTGATGGCCAGGGGCAGGCCGAACTCGTCGGCGAACCGGAGAACTTCCTCCACCGACGCCACGGGATCCTTGGTCCCGGGCACCAGTGGTGCGCCGACGCGCTCGGCGATATGCCGTGCCTGCACCTTGTCGCCCAGCTGGGCGATCGAGGCGGGTGAGGGGCCCACCCAGGTGATGCCGGCGTCGATCACGCGCTGGGCGAATTCGGCATTCTCCGAAAGGAATCCATAGCCGGGGTGGATGGCGTCCGCCCCGCTGCGCTCAGCCGCCTCCAGGATGCGGTCCATGAGGAGGTAGGACTCCGCTGCGGTATCTCCACCCAGCGCGAACGCCTCATCGGCGAGGCGGACGTGGAGGGCATCGCGGTCAGGGTCGGCGTACACGGCGACGGAGGCGATTCCCTCATCCCTTGCGGCACGGATGACCCGCACCGCGATTTCGCCGCGGTTCGCTATGAGCACCTTCGTGACGGGGCCGGAATGGCTTCGGTAGTCCGGACGGGCAGTGGGAGGCTGGGCAGTGCCGGATGCGGGCTCGCTCATAGGGGATGTAGCTCCTTCGTATTTGTTCGGAGCCTAGCTGTTTTTTGGAGCTATCGCCTATGGATCGTGCCGTCGGGGAGTGTTGGACCGCTATTCATTGTAGGAATGCTACAAGGCCCCGCCCTACTCCCAGAAGTCGGTGATGCCGACGCCGGCCGAGCCGAGCAGCTGGCGCAGCGTCGAAATGCTGATCCCGACGACGGCGTGGGGGTCGCCCTCCACGCGCTCGATGAACGCACCGCCCAGACCGTCCAGCGTGAAGGATCCCGCGCACTGCAGTGGTTCCCCGCTGGCGACGTAACGGTCCACCTCGCCGTCGGACATGCCGGTGAAGTGGACCGTGGCCGAGCTGACGGCACCAATCGTCGCACCCGAGCCGTTCTCCCGGTTGTCCACCAGCCAATGGCCCGTGTGAAGGACGCCGGAAGCCCCGCGCATGCGCCGGATCCGCTCGCGGGCCGTCGCGGGCTCGTAGGGCTTGCCGTGCGCCTCGCCCTCGAATTCGAAGATGGAGTCGCAGCCGATCACGAGGGCGTCGTGGGCGTCGCCGAGCGAGGCGACCGCCTCGGCCTTGACGCGGGCGAGTAGGAGCGAGGTGTCGGAGGGATCAAGGTCGCCGTAGCCGGCGGCGGCTGCCGCTTCGTCGACGTCGGAGGCAAAAACATTGTGCCGGATGCCCGCCGCGGTCAGGAGTTTGGTGCGGGCAGGGGATGCGGAGGCGAGGACAAGGCGCGGAGTCATGCACCCAGCCTATGCACTTCCAGACGTCGACTCTGAACCGGTCCGCTCCGGACCGGTCGCTAGCGGGTGAGCGCAGGTGAACCGCCGGCGGCGCCCCGGCCGTCGGTTCCAGCTGCCGTTTCTGTGATGGTGTCGTCCGCGAAGGGATCGCCCGTCCGCTTCGCGTTGTACAGCGCGGTATCGAGGATGCCCTCCCTTTTTGCCACGATCGTCGGGATCAGGGCCTGACCGGCGACGTTCACAGCGGTACGGCCCATGTCGAGGATGGGATCGACGGCGAGCAGGAGTCCGACGCCGGCCAGCGGCAGGCCCAGTGTGGACAGCGTGAGCGTGAGCATGACGAC
This sequence comes from Arthrobacter sp. Br18, assembly GCF_000520555.1. GTDB lineage: Bacteria > Actinomycetota > Actinomycetes > Actinomycetales > Micrococcaceae > Arthrobacter_D. Next base: position 21,796 of record NZ_KI914855.1, read on the forward strand.
GGCGCCAGTGGTGCCCGCGGTCGCCGCGGAACCGAGCACCGACACGAGCGCGATCAGCAGGTACTGCGTGACACCCAGCTCGATCCCGAAGAACTGGGCGACGAAGATCGCCGCGATCGCGGGGTAGATGGCGGCGCAGCCGTCCATCTTCGTGGTGGCACCGAGGGGTACGGCGAACGAGGCATAGGCCGGGGGGACGCCGAGGTTGCGCTCGGTCACGCGCTGGGTCAGGGGAAGGGTGCCCACGGAGGAGCGCGACACGAACGCCAGCTGGATTGCCGGCCACGCTCCGGAGAAGTACTGGCCGACGGAGAGCCCGTGCATTTTGATGAACACGGGGTAGACCGCGAAGAGCACCAGTGCGAGTCCTGTGTAGATGGCCAGGGTGAACTTGCCGAGCGAACCGATGGTGTCCCACCCGTAGACGGCAACGGCGTTGCCGACCAGCCCGATGGTGCCGAGCGGGGCGATGCGGATGATCCACCAGAGGACTTTTTGAATGACGGCGAGCGCCGAGGAGTTGAAGGCGAGGAACGGCTCGGCCGGCCTGCCCGCCTTCAGTGCGGCGATACCGACGGCCACGGCAATCACGAGGATCTGCAGGACGTTGAAGTTCACCGAGGTCGTGATGGCGCCGCTCTCAGCGACGGCCGAGGACGCCTCCAGGCCCAGGAAGTTCCCCGGGATGAGGCCCGTGAGGAACGCCCACCAGTCCCCGGTGCGGCCGGTGTACTCATCGGGTGCAGTGGCGTTCGTGGTGGCGCCCGGCTGGATCAGGACACCGAGGCCCATGCCGATCAGCACGGAAATCGACGCGGTGATGGCGAACCAGAGCAGCGTCCGGCCGGCGAGGCGGGCCGCGTTGTTGACGGCCCTCAGATTGGCGATCGAGCTCACCACGGCGGTGAAGATCAAGGGCACGACGGCTGCGCGCAGCAGTGCCACGTAGCTTGAGCCGAGTGTCTCGAGGGTGGCACCGAGGCCGGTCGGGGTGTCCGCCGTGTGCCCGGAGTATTTCGCGAGCAGTCCGAGTGCCAGGCCGATGATCAGGGCCGCGATGATCTGGGGTCCGAAGGAGGTGGCCCAGCGCGGCAGGCGGCGCTCAGTGGGGCGGGGGGAGGTGGAGGTCACCCCGAAACACTAGGCCGGGACCAGTGGCAGGAACAGCGCAGGTTGCGAAACATGACGTGAACCAGGCACCCGGGGACCGGACCTCGTGTGGCCGGTCCCCATCCTGGTGCGGCAGGACAGGGACCGTCCCTGACCGGATGTGACGAACGTCTAGCTGAGCAGGGCACGTGCCAGGGTGTCGAGGCCCACCGAGCCGAGGTTCAGTGCCCGGGTGTGAAAGACGCGAAGGTCGAACGCGTCGCCCTCCCTGGCCCTTACCTCGTCCCGGATCTGCTCCCACAGCCGCTGGCCGATCTTGTACGACGGAGCCTGCCCCGGCCACCCGAGGTAGCGGTTGAACTCGAAGTCCAGCTGGCCTTCACTGATGGCCATGTTCGACCTGAGGAAGCCATGGCCTTTCTCGGGGGTCCAGGTTCCCTCGCCCCAGCGGGCCGGCATCGCGAGTTCGAGGTGGACGCCGATGTCGAAGACGACGCGCGCGGCCCGCATGCGCTGCGCGTCCAGCATCCCCAGCCGGTCGCCGGGATCGCTGAGGAACCCGAGGTCCTCCATGAGCCGTTCGGCGTACAGCGCCCAGCCCTCACCCTGGCCGGACACCCAGATGGCGTTGCGCCGCCAGGAGTTGAGGAGTCGGCGCTGGTGGATCGCGGTCGCTATCTGGAGGTGGTGGCCGGGAACCCCCTCATGGTAGACCGTCGTGGTTTCCCGCCAGGTGGCGAAGGTTTCCTCACCCTCGGGAACCGACCACCACATGCGGCCCGGGCGCGAGAAGTCGTCGCTGGGTTCGGTGTAGTAGATGCCGCCCTCATGGGTGGGTGCGATCCTGCATTCGATCGTCCGCAGAATGTCCGGGAGGTCGAAATGGCTGCCGGCAAGGGCATTGATCGCGCTGTCGGAGAGCTCCTGCATCCAGGCCTGCAGGGCGTCGGTGCCCTGCAACCGGCGAGCCGGATCCTCGTCGAGGAGCTGCATGGCCTCCTCGATCGAGGCACCTTCCGAGATTTCGTCCGCGACGGTTTCCTGCTCCGCGATGATGCGGTCCAGCTCCTCGACCCCCCAGGAGTAGGTCTCCTCCAGGTCCACTGCCGCGCCGAGGAACCGTCGCGACATGAGGGAGTAATGCTCCCGGCCCACCGCATCCTTGTCGGGAGCCGACGGCAGGAGATCTTCCCGGAGGAATTCCGCGAAGGCACCGTAGGCCCGGCGGGCGGCATCGGCCCCGCTCGCGAGGTCGGCGCGCAGCGCTTCCGGAAGGTCGCCGTCGTCGGCTTTCGCCGTGGACGCGAAGGTGTCGAAGAATCCGCCGTCCCCCGCGTACTTTCCTGCCTGCCCGATCACGACGTTGATTTGGCGGCCCGCCGCAACGAGTCCTCGCGTCCTGCCCTCCCGGAGTGAGGAAGTGTAGCCCGCCAGGGCGTTCGGGATGTTGTGCAGGCGCCCCGCGATGTGGCCCCACTGCTCGGCGGTGGATGTCGGCATGAGGTCCAGGATCGCGCGGATCTCCTGCGCCGGCGAGGCGATGTTGTTGAGGTCCGCGAAGTCGAGCCCCGTGTCGTGTATTTCGATCTCCAGGCCGAGGCGCTCGCGCATCGCGTCGAGTGTGACGACGTCGACGGCGTCGGCCGGCTCGAGGCCGGACAGCCGCTCCAGGGTCTCCCGCGCTGCTCCGGCGAAAGCCCCGAGCCCTGCAGGGGAGTAGTCCCGGTATTCGGTCTCGTGTCCGGGCACACCCAGGGTCGTGGCGAAGCCGGGGTCCAGCCGGATGAGGGTCTGGGTATGGGAATCGGCGACGGCGTCGATTGCGGTGGGTGTCCGCGCGGGCATAGCATCGGCGGGCCGGTGGGTGGGCAGCGGGGAGGAGGGTTCAGTGATCACACGCAGAGCCTAGCTGTCCCGCCATCGGGAGTGCAGAATTGACGGGTTCGCGGCCCGTTTCCCGTCATTCCTGTGCACTCGATGGACCCGACGGGCCGCTGCCGGACGCGCCGACGTTTCCCCGGTTCCTACCGCGCGCTGCGCTTCCACGAGCCCGGGCCGGGGAGCGGATTCAGCCGCAGCATGGTCCGCCGCAACCAGGACCGCCCGCCGTCGGGCCCCGAACCGGTGTTCCCCGTTCCCTGCAGGGCAACGACGACGGCGGTGAGGGCTGCCAGCTCCTCGTCGGTGGGCTTGCCCGACACGACGGACAGCAGCGCCGGATCGGGTGCACCCGCATCCGAGGAGGCCCCGGCGGGTTCCTCCGAGAAAGCGTCGTTGTCCGGCTCATCCCGGCTCACAGCGGAATGTTCCCGTGCTTCTTCGCCGGCATGGCGGACCGCTTGTCCCGGAGGGCCCGCAACCCGCGGACGATCTGGACCCGGGTGTCCGCCGGCGCGATCACGGCGTCCACGTAGCCGAGCTCGGCCGCCTGGTAGGGGTTCAGCAGCTCCTCCTCGTACTGCGCGACCACGTCCGCGCGGGCCGCCTCCAGATCCCCGCCGGCGTCGGCCACTGCCTTCAGCTGCCCGCGGTACAGGATGTTGACGGCTCCCTGAGCACCCATCACACCGATCTGCGCCGTGGGCCAGGCGAGGTTGATGTCCGCACCCAGTTTCTTCGACCCCATGACGATGTACGCACCGCCGTAGGCCTTGCGCGTGATCACGGTCAGTTTCGGCACCGTGGCTTCGGCGTAGGCGTACAGCAGCTTGGCGCCGCGGCGGATGATCCCGTTGAACTCCTGGTCCTTGCCGGGGAGGAACCCGGGAACATCCACGAGGGTGAGGATGGGGATGTTGAAGGCGTCGCAGTGCCGGACGAACCGGGCAGCCTTTTCGGAGGCGTTGATGTCGAGGGTACCGGCGAACTGCAGGGGCTGGTTCGCGACGATACCGATGGTGTGCCCTTCCACCCGCGCATAACCGGTCACCACGTTGGGTGCGTAGAGGGACTGCATCTCGAGGAAGTGGCTGTCGTCGACGATGGCGGAGATGATCGTGTGGATGTCGTAGGGCTGGTTGGCCGAATCGGGGATGAGCGCATCGAGCGCTAGGTCCTCCTGCGTGAGCTCCAGCATTTCGGTGAACTCCGCCAACGGCGCCTCGGCGAGGTTGTTCGACGGCAGGAAGTCGAGGAGCTCCCGGACGAACCCGATGGCGTCCTGTTCGTCGGTGGCCAGATAGGCGGACGTTCCGGTGGTCGTGTTGTGCTGCCGTGCGCCCCCGAGCGTCTCCATGTCGACGTCCTCGCCCGTCACCGTCTTGATGACATCGGGCCCGGTGATGAACATGTGCGAGGTCTTATCGACCATCACCACGAAATCGGTCAGCGCGGGCGAATAGGCGGCGCCGCCGGCGCACGGGCCCATGATGAGCGAGATCTGCGGGACGACACCGGAGGCGTGCACGTTGTTCCGGAAGATGTCCGCGAACATCGCCAGGGACGCCACGCCCTCCTGGATGCGGGCACCTCCACCGTCATTGATACCCACCACCGGGCAGCCGTTGCGCAGCGCGAACTCCTGCACCTTGACGATCTTTTCACCGTTGACCTGGCTCAGCGATCCGCCGTAGACGCTGAAATCCTGGCTGTAGACGGCGATCAGGCGGCCGTCCACGGTCGCGTAGCCGGAGAGGACGCCGTCGCCCAGGGGCTTCTTCCTGGCCATGCCGAACGCTGTGGACCGGTGGACAGCAAGGGCGTCGAATTCGACGAAGGAGTCCGGATCCACCAGCAGGTCGATCCGCTCGCGCGCCGTGTTCTTGCCCCGCGCGTGCTGCTTCTCCACGGCTTCCGGTCCGGAGGGAACAGCTGCGAGGCCCTGCCGGCGCCGGAAATCGGCCAGCTTCCCGGCAGTGGTCGAGAGATCGGCGGTGGTGGGAAGATCAGCGGTCAGGTCTTCGGGCATGGGATCTCCGGTAGGCAGGTGGCAACGCCTTAAGGAGGTTTCCTCCAAGCGGTAGGGCATTTCACCCAGTCTAGTGAGCTGCGGCACTGCACAGCTTGTAGGACACCTACAGTTTCCTGCGCCGCCGCCTATTCTGGGTGGATGACTGAACGCACCAAGCCAGCAAATGAAGCTCCAGCCTCCCCACCCACCCTGAAGGGGCGCACCCTGCTCATGTCGGGCGGCAGCCGCGGCATCGGGCTCGCTATCGCGCTCCGGGCGGCGCGGGACGGCGCCAACGTGGTGATGCTCGCCAAGACAGGGGTGCCGCATCCCCGGCTGGAGGGCACGGTCCACACTGCCGCACGGCAGATCGAGGCGGCAGGCGGCGCCGCACTGCCGATCGTAGGAGACGTCCGAAACGACGGAGACGTGGCTGGGGCCGTCGCCGCGGCAATCGAGCGGTTCGGCGGGATCGACATCGTGGTGAACAACGCGTCGGCGATCGACCTGTCGAAGACCCCCGACATCGATATGAAGCGCTACGACCTCATGGCGGACATCAACGTGCGCGGCACCTTCCTCCTGAGCAAGCTCTCGCTCGACGTGCTCCGGCACTCGGACAACCCCCACATCCTCACCCTCTCCCCGCCGTTGAATCTCGACCCGCAGTGGGCGGGAAAGCACCTCGCCTACACGATGGCGAAGTACGGCATGAGCCTCACCACACTGGGCCTGGCGGAGGAGTTCCGGGCCGACGGCGTGGGTGTGAACTCGCTGTGGCCGGCCACGCTGATCGACACGGCGGCCATCCGCAACATGCCCGGCGGCGGAACGATGGTGCAGGCCGCGCGCCGTCCGGAGATCGTCGCCGACGCCGCCCATGCCGTCCTGATACGCAACTCGAGGGACTGCACCGGAAACTTCTTCACCGACGAGGACGTCCTGCGGCAGGAGGGCAGCACGGATTTCTCCGTCTACAGTCTCGGCGCGCCGGAGGACCGGCTGGTGCCCGACATCTTCCTCTGAGCCCGGGACAGGAGGGACGGCTGGGTAAGATCGACTCATGACCTCCCGCTATTCCAACCTCGAGCGTCCCGGGCTGGACCTGGGAGCGCTCCGTGCCGCCCTGTGCGTGCCCGCGGGACAGTATGCACGGCTGGAGCTGGTGCCGCGGACTGGGTCAACCAATGCAGACCTCGTGGAGCAGGCCGGCCTGGAGGGCACGAAGTGGCCGGACCTCAGCGTCCTCACAGCGGAATCGCAGAGCGCCGGGCGAGGCCGGCTCGACCGGTCATGGGTGGCTCCGGAGCGGTCGTCGCTGCTGGTCAGCGTGCTGCTGCGGCCGGTCAACAGTGCCGGCCGGCCGCTGCCGACCCAGGGGTATCCCTGGTTGTCCCTCCTGGCCGCACTCGCACTTGCCGAAAGCGTGGAGGAGCGCACCGAGGTCAGCCCGCAGCTCAAATGGCCCAACGACGTGACGGTGGACGGGCGCAAGCTCGCCGGCATCCTCGCCCAGTTCGTGCCGGATCCGCGCGGCGGTGCCCCCGCCGTCGTCGTGGGTGTGGGGTTGAACGTCAGCCTGACGGGCGAGGAGCTTCCCGTGCCGACGGCCACGAGCCTGCTGCTCGAGTATGCCGGGACCACCGACCGCAATGTCCTCCTAAAATCCTTCCTCCGCACGTTCGCCGGGCACTATCGTGCGTTCTGCGCGGTCGACGGCGATGCGATGGCCGCCTGGCCCGAAGGGCTCTCCCTCGCCAACCGCGTGTCCGACCGGATGGCCACGCTCGGGCAGGAGATCCGGGCGGAACTGCCGGGCAACGAGGTGCTCACCGGGCGCGCGCTGGCCCTCGATGCCCACGGGGCCCTTGTCGTGCGGAACGACGACGGCGAACGGCACACCGTGTCAGCGGGCGACGTGGTGCATCTGCGTCCGCAGGGTTAGGACGGGATGCGGATTCGGCTTGCTCCGGGGGAACGTGTGGTGGTCCGCACCCGGGCCTCTCCGATGCCCCTGGCATGGCCGGTCGCGGCGTCGGTAGTCCTGCTGGGCGTCGGGGGGTTCGTGTGCGGCTGGCTGGGCACCGCACCACTTCCCGACGCGCTTCGCGACTGGAGGCCCGTGCTGACACTTCTCTCCGCGGGACTGTTCCTGGTAGTGCTGGTGCAGCTGTTCGGACGGCCTTTTGTGCGGTGGCTCAATAACCGCTACGTGCTGACGAGCATGCGCCTCATCCACCGGCGGGG
>NZ_KI914855.1:29141-40615 GCF_000520555.1 Arthrobacter sp. Br18
CCCGCCGACGTGAACACCAGGTGCCGCTGTCTGCGGTCTACCAGCTCGACACCACCCAGGGGCTGCTGCAGCGGTTCGTGGGCAGCGGAACCCTCCTGGTGGACCTGGGACGTGACCGCGTGGTCACTTACCGGGATGTTCCCCAGGTGCATACCTTCAAGGATTATGTGGTGGCAGCGGTCAGCGAGCTCCCACTGACCGTCATGTTCGATGGTGTAGACATGGAGATTGATTCGGACTACGCCCGTCAGGATGACCCTGGGGCCAGGCAGGAGCGGAGGGACGGCAGGACATGACCACGGAGTCTGGTGCAGGATATGACGCGCCGCCCGCTGCCGCTGCGGAGTCTGGTGCAGGACATGATGCGCCGCCCGCTGCCGCTGCGGGGCCGGGCCCGGAGGCGCCGCCCGCCGCCCGTCGCAGCCTGGGGGCGCACGCCGCGGCCAAGGCGGTGTGGCGCCTGCAGGGGGACGTCGGCACAGCGCCGGCAGCAGGTTCCATGCCCACCGCCCGCAGCGGGAATGCAGCTGCCGCTGCCGGGTCGGACGCTGCAGCGTTCGTGGGCGAGGCCGCCGCCAGGCCGGAACCCCTCGTCCACCTGGACCGGGACATCATCCGCAACCTCGAGATCGAGCTGCTGGGTGCGGAGCGCACCCTGCGGCGCCGCGATGTGGCGGCAGGGGCCGGAGTGTCGCTCCTGTCGGCACGGAAGTTGTGGCGCGCGATGGGCTTTCCCAACATCGGTGACGACGACATCGCGTTCACTGAGAAGGACCAGAACGCGCTGACGACGATCATCGAGCTGGTGCGCCGGGAACAGCTGACCGAGGATGCCGCGATCTCCATCACCCGTGCCGTCGGCCAGATGACGGACCGCATGGTGGTCTGGCAGATCGAAGCCCTGGTCGAGGAGATGGTGGTCCAGCGCGGCATCTCCGACGCGACTGCCCGGAAGACGCTTGTCGCCGAACTGCCGGAGCTGATCGAACCGCTCGAGAAGACGCTCGTCTATGCCTGGCGGCGCCAGATGAACGCCGCGGTGCAGCGGCTTGCGCTGCGGGCGGAGTCCGGCCTGCAGGCCAGTGAGACAGGTCGCGATGGCGATGAACAGGATGCGCCGCTGCCGCTGGCCCGCGCCGTCGGTTTCGCCGACCTGGTCTCCTACACCAGCCTTTCGCGCCAGATGAACGAACGGACGCTCGCGCAGCTGGTGCAGCGCTTCGAGAACAAGTGCGCCGAAATCATCTCGGTCGGTGGTGGCCGGCTCGTCAAGACCATCGGGGACGAGGTGCTGTACATCGCTGAATCACCGGAGGCGGGCGCCGAGATCTCACTTGCCCTCGCCAAGGCCTTCACCGAGGATGAGCTCCTGCCGTCGGCCCGGTGCGCGATGGTGTGGGGGCGGGTTCTGTCGCGCCTCGGAGATATCTACGGACCCACGGTGAACCTTGCCTCACGCCTGACGTCCCTGGCCGAGCCGGGAACCGTCCTCATCGATGCCTCTACTGCTGCGACACTGAGCAACAACGAGAAGTTCGTCCTGATGCCGCATGAGGCCCGCACGGTCCGCGGGTTCGGGGAGGTCCACCCGGTATCGCTCGCTCGGGGAACCGGCACGGGTCTTATCCTTGACTGACCGGCCGTCCACGCGACCCGTCCGGGCAGTGCAGAATAGGGGAATGATAGATCAGCCGACCGACCGCGCCGTGGTTGCCCCGTGACCAATGCCCCCGATGCCGTCCGTGCGGCGCCCCGCAGGGTGAGGCTGACCTACGGGTTCGCCACCGACCGCGGCCTGCGGCGCGAACTCAACGAGGACTCGCTCATCGCCGCTGAGCCGATCTTCGCCGTCGCCGATGGAATGGGCGGTCACGAGGCAGGCGAAATCGCCAGCGGCGTGTGTGTGAGGACGCTGGGGCGCAGCAGTATCATCGGATCCCGGACCCCTGGTTTCTCGGTCGAGGACCTTGAGCAGCTGATCCAGGAAATGGACGCGGCAATACGTGCAGAGACCGGAGGTGCAGCGGGTACCACCGTATCCGGGGTCGTGGTCGTGCAGGACTCGGGGGCGCCCTGCTGGCTGTTCTTCAATGTCGGCGATTCCCGGACCTATAGGTTGAGCGGGGACCGGTTCGGCCAGGTGTCGATCGACCACTCCGAAGTGCAGGAGCTCGTGGAGCTCGGCGAGATCACCCCGGCCCAGGCACACACCCATCCGCGCCGGCACGTGGTCACACGCGCCCTCGGGACAGGCGACGATGCCGAGGCGGACTACTGGCTCATGCCGGTCGGGAAGGATGATCGCATCCTGATCTGCTCGGACGGCCTGAGCGGGGAAGTGAGCGACGACGGCATCTACGACGTGCTCAGCACCATCCCCGATCCTCAGCTGGCGGCTGATGCCCTGATCGAAGCGACCCTTCGGTCGGGTGCGAGGGATAACGTCACCGTCATCGTTCTCGACGCCATCGAAGAGGACGCTTCCCTTGAGGAGGTTTCCGCGGATCGAGGGGGCGCCGGCCCGTCGGACCCCGATGATCCCGTTCGAAGGACGCCCCCAGGCACGATCATCGAGGCCGACAGGCCGTCCGTGTGAAACACCACCGAAACCTCGCTGAACTGCTCGGGTTCCCGGCCGGTGGTGCAGACTAGGTCGGGTGGCTGAGAATACGAGGGACCCGCACGAGACCGATGGCGCAGGGGCTTCTCCCGTCCCCCCGGGCAAGCACCTGCGTGAGGAATACGCGCAGCTTGCCGAGCAGGTGCGCGCCCACCGGACGGCGTACTACCAGGAGGCGGCGCCCACCATCTCCGATGCCGAGTTCGATGCACTGTTCCGGCGCCTCGAAGAGCTCGAGGCGCTGCATCCCGAACTGGTCTCGCACGACTCCCCCACGCAGGAGGTGGGCGGCGACGTGTCCTCGGCCTTCGCGCCCGTCGCGCATCTGCAGCGCATGTACAGCCTCGAGGATGTCTTTTCACTCGACGAACTGACGGTCTGGCTCGACCGCGCGCGGGCAACCGTGGAGCAGCGCAGCCCTGGCAGCCCGGTCAGCTGGCTCACCGAGCTGAAGATCGACGGCCTGGCCGTCAATCTGCTGTATCGGGACGGGGAACTGGTGCGGGCAGCAACACGCGGTGACGGCGTGACGGGTGAGGACATCACCCACAACGTGCTCACCATCGCGTCCATACCGCGGCGCCTCACCGGGAAGGGCATTCCGCACGAGGTGGAGGTCCGCGGGGAGGTCTTTATCCCGTCGGAGGAATTCACCCAGCTCAACGAGCGCATGGTGGCGGCGGGAAAGGCGCCGTTCGCGAATCCGCGCAATGCCGCCGCGGGATCACTCCGGCAGAAGGACCCTGCCATGACGGCGGAGCGCCCCCTCGACATGTGTGTCCACGGCATCGGGGCGCGCACCGGACTCGATGCCGAAACGCAGTCCGGGACGTACGCCCTGCTCAAGGAGTGGGGATTGCCGACGTCGCCGTACTTCAGGGTGCTGGAAGGCCAGGCCGCCGTCGTCGGGTTCATCGAGCACTACGGTTCGAACCGCCACGGCCTGCTGCATGAGATCGACGGCATCGTGGTGAAGGTGGACAGCTTCGCGCTGCAGCGGGCGCTTGGCCACACCTCGCGGGTGCCCCGGTGGGCGGTGGCCTTCAAGTACCCGCCGGAAGAAGTCAATACCACGCTGCTCGACATTCTCGTCAACGTCGGCCGGACGGGCCGGGTGACGCCGTTCGGGCTGATGGAGCCCGTCAAGGTCGCGGGATCGACCGTCAGCATGGCTACCCTTCACAACCAGGCTGTGGTCAAGGCGAAAGGGGTGCTGATCGGCGACGTCGTGGTGTTGAGGAAAGCCGGTGACGTGATTCCCGAGATCGTCGGCCCCGTCGTGGCGCTGCGGGATGCCCGGAAGGTCCGCGAATTCGTGATGCCCACGGAGTGTCCGTCCTGCGGCACCCCCCTTCAGCCCGCGAAGGAGGGTGACGTCGACATCCGCTGTCCCAACGCGAAGTCGTGCCCCTCGCAGTTGCGGGAGCGGATCTTCCATCTCGCCGGAAGGGGCGCCTTCGATATCGAGGCCCTCGGCTGGGAGGCAGCGATTGCGCTGACCCAGCCCGCGGAACCGGCGGTGCCGCCGATCACCACCGAAGCGCAGATTTTCTCGCTGACGCCCGAGATGCTCGCCGGGGTCCGGATCGAGCGCGATCGAAAGGTCAAGGGGGTGGTCACCGGGTGCGAACTCGTCCCCTACTTCTACTCGAAAGGGACGGCGAAGAAGCCCTCGGAGCCGAACGCCAACACGCGGAAGCTATTCACGGAGCTCGAGAAGGCGAAGCGGCAGCCCCTGTGGCGTGTGCTGGTGGCGCTGTCCATCCGCCATGTCGGGCCCACGGCGTCGCGGTCGCTCGCCACGGCGTTCGGTTCGATGGAGCGTATCCGCGCGGCGGGCGAAGAGGAGCTCGCCGGCGTCGACGGGGTCGGGCCGACCATCGCGGCGGCACTCAGGGAGTGGTTCGAGGAGGAGTGGCACCGCGAGATTCTCGACGCCTGGTCGGCCGCCGGCGTGCGGATGGAGGACGACGTCGACGAGTCGAGGCCACGGACGCTCGAGGGGCTCACGGTGGTGGTGACCGGTTCCCTGGCGACCTACAACCGCGACGAGGCGAAGGAGGCGATTATTCTGCGCGGCGGGAAGGCCGCAGGATCAGTGTCCAAAAAAACGAGCTATGTCGTCGCAGGGGAGAACGCCGGAACCAAGTTCGAGAAAGCGGAGACGCTCGGCGTCCCCGTGCTGGACGAGGACGGCTTCCTGAGGCTGCTCGAGCAGGGGCCGGACCCGGAGAGGACTATCCCGGATCCCTGAGGTGGCGCGGAGATTTGGCCATGTCTAACCCCCAGGTCTCGGTTGGATTGCGATGCCCGCGGGCATATGATTCCGGTGCTGATCGGGCGTAGTTTTGGCCCATGGACAGCGGACCGACCCGCCTTGATTCTCCGGCCATGAGCACCGCGCGGAGAATCGCCCGTGCCCACTGGGCCGGGATCGCCGCGGAATTCGGAATGCTGACCAGCAGCGAAGTGGATCGGCGTGTCGGGGCAAAGAGTCCCCCGGCAGGCTGCCTGGCCGGGAATCGCCAGATCCTCGGCGTTGTAACGAGGGCCGGGCGGGTCCTGTACCCGGGCTTCCAGTTCGACGAGGACACCGGACAGGTGCTCCCCGTGATCGGGCAGGTGGCGCTGATAGGGCTCAAGGGGGGCTGGAGGGACCGCGCACTGCTGCAATGGTTCTGCATGTCGAACGTGCACCTCGGTGGAGCGCGGCCGGTGGACAGAATGGGTGATCCCGAAAAAGTGGTCACTGCCGCGCGCAGGGACCTCGGGCGGTCCTAGACTGGTCCCGGTGCGGCATCCGGGCTTCCGGCGGAGGAGACGCTCATGGCAAGCAGCCAGGTCATCCACTTTGCTCTCACCCGGGATGGCGCGCGCCTCGCCTTTACGGAGAACGGCTCCGGCCCGGTTCTGGTCATCGTCGGCCACTGGCCCTCGCATGTGGCCATGGACTGGAACAGTCCGGTATGGCACCACTGGCTCGAAGGACTCAGCCGCTCCCACCGCATTCTTCGGTATGACAGCCGAGGGACCGGGTTGTCCTCCTCCGGGCGGGACGGGATGTCGCTGGAGACCTGGGTGGAGGACCTTGAGACGATTGTCGCGGCAGCCGGTCTGAAATCGTTCGCCGTTCTGGGAATGTTGAATGCGGGGCCGGTTGCCATCGACTATGCAGTGCGGCACCCGGACAGGGTCAGGGCCCTTGTCCTCTACGGAACGTTCGTCCTCGGACGGGAAAGGCGGGGAGACGCCCGGAGTTCCCGGGAAGGCGAAGCTCTGCGCACCCTCATGCAGCTGTCCTGGGATGAGGACAATGCTGCGATCCGGCAACTGTGGAGCGCGCGGTTCATTCCCGAGTCATCACTGGAGCAACTGACCTCGTTCAACGAGCTGCAGCGGACGGCCGCAGGAGCGGAGACGGTGTCGGAGTCGCTCGACGTCTGCCACCGCATCGACGTCACCGCCCAGGCGGGGAGGGTGCGCGTCCCTACCCTGGTGATGCACAGCCGCAACGACGCCATGGTTCCGCTCGAGAGCGGCTACCAGGTGGCCGCGCTTGTTCCCGGGGCGGATTTTCTCCTGCTCGACAGCAACAACCACATCCTGCTGGCCCACGAACCGGCCTGGGGGCTCTTCCTCTCCAGCATCGACAACTTCCTCGATCCGCAGTCCGTGCCGGTTCCGCACCCCCTCGACCTGTTGACAGCGAGGGAGAGGGAGATTCTCGAATTGATCGCGTCGGGGCTGGACAACGCTGCAATCTCCCGGCTGCTCTTTCTCAGCCCGAGTACCGTGCGGAACCACATCACCCACGTTTTCGGCAAGCTGGGCGTTGCCAACCGGGCGCGGGCGATCGTCCTGGCCCGCGACGCCGGAATAGGCGGGCGTTGACCCTGCTGGGACCGTAGTCCCACGGGGGAAGCGCAGGTCGACGGAACTCCCAGGAAATGGGACCCAGCTCTCATGGCTCCCGGCCCTGAAAGGCGCATGGTAGAAGCAGGAAGCAGGAAGCAGGAAGCAGGAAGCAGCAGGCAGGAAGAAGGACGAGTCATGGACAGCACCGGTGAGCCCCTGGGAGCTCTCGACCGGATGGTCCCGTCGGGTGTGCCGATCGAAACCCCCGAGACGGCCGTCGCTGAACTTGTCGATGCGGCCGCGGATGCCCATCACCGGATCCGCACGGCGCTGAAGCGACTGGCCAGCACCTCCGGCGGCGCGGTGCTGATGTTCCTGCGCTCCGGCGCTCCGGACACAGCGCGCCTCGAGGCCGGCCGGGACAAGGTCGACCTCGATATCTACCGCATCCGCGGGCCGGTCTGAGAAACGCGTCACGGACCGGACGGCCCGCGAACCGCCACGCCGTAAAATCAGGGAGAGCACTCCGCAGGTCACGGTGATCTGCGGAACCCAGGAGAAACGGCAGCAGTGAACACACCATTCCCGAAACGCGCCCCCGGCGAGGTGGCCATCCGGCCGGTGCGGCCCGAGGACTATGACGACGTCCGGCGCATCACCCGCGGAGCCTACCTCGAGGCAGGCTACTTCGCCGACGAGGGGCACCCCTACATGGCGATCCTGTCCGACGTCGAGCACCGCGCGGCGCACGCCGAGGTGTGGGTCGCGGAGCAGGACGGCAACGTCGTGGGCTCGGTTGCCCTGACACTCGAAGGCCAGCGCTACACCGACATCGCCGTCGCCGGCGAGCTCGAATTCCGGATGCTCGCCGTGGACCCCGCAGTGCAGCGCGCAGGGATCGGCCGAAGGATGGTGGAGCGCATCGTCGACCATGCCCGCACGCTGCCGGGAATCGAGGCCGTGAGCCTTACCAGCGGCTCGGACATGATCCGTGCTCACCGCCTGTATCGATCGATGGGTTTCGCGCGGATCCCCGAACGGGATTGGTGGGTTCCGAACGAGGACATCCTGCTCTGGGTCTTCCGCCTGGAGCTGTAGCCCGCCCGGGAAGTTCCCCGGCGATTCCCGGGGATCCGGCACCGCGGTGCGTGCGTGTGAATCCCGCGCCAGTAGACTGGGGGTAGCCACCCACCACCACTTCCAGGGGAGATCCATGGCCGAGATCAACCGGGACGACGTCGCGCACCTCGCCCGTCTTGCCCACATCGACATGAGCGACGACGAACTCGACCGCATGGCCGGCGAGCTGGCCGTGATCGTCGACTCCATCAAGTCCGTCAGCGAGGTGGCTGGCGACGACGTTCCGGCGACAAGCCATCCGATTCCGCTGAGCAACGTCTTCCGGGACGACGTCGTCGGGGAGACCCTCAGCAACGAGGAAGCCCTGCTCGGCGCTCCCGACAACGCCGACGGCCGCTTCAAGGTCCCTGCAATCCTGGACGGGGAGTAACCCATGACCGATCTGATCCGCCTCAGCGCCGACGCGCTGTCACTCAGGCTGCGCGCCGGTGAGGTCTCCGCCGTCGAGGTGACGCAGGCACACCTTGACCGCATCGCCGCCGTCGACGGCAGTATCAATGCCTTCCTGCACGTCAATACCGAGCAGGCACTCAGTGTCGCGGCCGGAGTGGACAGGGCACGGGCCGACGGCGAGGCGCTGCACCCCCTCGCGGGTGTGCCCATCGCGGTCAAGGACCTCATCGTCACGAAGGGCCAGCCCACCACCGCCGGCTCGAGGATCCTCGAGGGCTGGCAGAGCCCCTACGACGCCACGGTCATCGAGAAGCTCCGTGCGGCACGCATGCCGATCCTCGGCAAGACCAACCTCGACGAGTTCGCGATGGGCTCCTCGACCGAGCACTCCGCCTACGGGCCCACGCGCAACCCGTGGGACCTCGACCGCATTCCGGGTGGCTCCGGTGGCGGCTCCGCAGCCGCCGTCGCCGCTTTCGAGGCACCTCTCGCGCTCGGCACCGACACCGGCGGGTCGATCCGCCAGCCCGGGGCCGTCACGGGCACGGTCGGAGTGAAGCCGACCTATGGAGGGGTTTCGCGCTACGGGGCGATCGCCATGGCCTCGTCGCTCGACCAGATCGGGCCGGTTTCCCGCACCGTGCTGGACTCCGCGCTGCTCCACGAGGTGATCGGCGGGCACGATCCGCGCGATTCGACGTCGCTGACGGACCCCGTGGGCGCGCTCGTCGAGGCGGCCCGCCTGGGCCAGGTCGAGGGCATGCGCATCGGCGTCATCCGGGAGCTTTCGGGGGAGGGCTACCAGGCCGGCGTCCTCACGCGGTTCTCCGAGTCCCTGGAGCTCCTTCGCTCGGCGGGCGCGGAGATCGTGGAGGTGTCCTGCCCCAACTTCCGGTACGCGCTCGGTGCGTACTACCTGATCATGCCGTCGGAGGCGTCGAGCAACCTGGCCAAGTACGACGGTGTGCGCTTCGGCCTGCGCGTGGTGCCCGAGGGCACGCCGACCATCGAACGCGTCATGGGAGCGACCCGGGAAGCCGGGTTCGGTGACGAGGTCAAGCGGCGCATCATCCTCGGCACCTACGCGCTGAGCGCGGGCTACTACGACGCCTACTACGGCTCCGCGCAGAAGGTTCGCACGCTCATCCAGCGTGACTTCGCCTCGGCGTTCGGGAAGGCCGATGTCCTGGTCTCCCCGACGTCACCCACCACCGCGTTCCGGCTGGGGGAGAAGCTCGACGACCCGCTGGCCATGTACCTCAACGACGTCGCCACCATCCCCGCGAACCTGGCCGGCATTCCCGGGCTGACGCTGCCGGGCGGACTTGCCGATGAGGATGGGCTGCCGGTGGGCATCCAGCTCCTCGCCCCTGCACGCCAGGACGCACGCCTGTACCGCGTGGGTGCGGTCCTTGAATCGCTGCTCGAATCGACGTGGGGTGGGCCGCTGCTGGCCCAGGCCCCCGCGCTTGACGGAGGAAAATAGATGACTGCTGGAACCGAAGAGATCCTCTCCTTCGAAGAGGCTCTGGAGAAGTATGACCCGGTGCTCGGCTTCGAGGTGCACGTCGAGCTGAACACCCGGACGAAGATGTTCTCGTCGGCGCCCAACGCGTTCGGTGACGTGCCGAACACCAACGTCACACCGGTGGACCTCGGCCTCCCCGGAGTCCTCCCGGTCGTGAACCGGGTGGCCGTGGAGTCAGCGATCAAGATCGGGCTCGCGCTGGGCTGCAAGATCGCCGAGAAATGCTACTTCGCGCGGAAGAACTACTTCTACCCGGACACCCCGAAGAACTTCCAGACCTCCCAGTACGAGGACCCGATCGCCTACGACGGGTCGATCGACATCGAACTCGCCGACGGCACAGTGTTCACGGTGGCGATCGAGCGCGCGCACATGGAGGAGGATGCCGGGAAGCTGACCCACATGGGCGGCTCCACGGGCCGCATCCAGGGCGCCGAGTTCTCGCTCGTCGACTACAACCGGGCGGGCGTTCCCCTCATCGAGATCGTCACGAAGCCCATCGAGGGTGTCGGGTCCCGAGCTCCCGAGCTGGCCAAGGCCTACGTCGCGGCGATCCGCGAGATCGTGAAGAACCTCGGCGTGTCCGACGCGCGCATGGAGCGCGGCAACGTGCGCTGCGATGCCAATGTGTCCCTGCGTCCGTACGGCCAGGAGAAGTTCGGCACGCGCACCGAGACCAAGAACGTCAACTCGCTGCGCGCCGTGGAGCACGCTGTCCGGTATGAGATCCAGCGGCACGCCGCCGTCCTCGACTCCGGAACGCCGATCACCCAGGAGACGCGTCACTGGCACGAGGACACGCGGTCGACGACGTCCGGCCGGCCGAAGTCCGACGCCGACGACTACCGGTACTTCCCCGAGCCGGACCTCGTGCCCGTGGTGACCGACGAGGCGTGGATCGGGAGGCTGCGCTCCGAACTGCCCGAGCCCCCCGCCGAGCGGCGGAAGCGCCTGCAAGCCGACTGGGGCTACTCCGACGCCGAGTTCCGCGACGTCGTCAACGCCGGGGTGATGTCCTCGGTCGAGGACACGATCGCCGCCGGTGTCAGCGCCGCCGTTGCGCGCAAGTGGTGGATGGGCGAGATTTCGCGCCGTGCCAAGATCGCCGACGTCGAACCCGCCGAACTGGGCGTGACGCCCGAGCTGATCGTGGAGCTGAACTTCCTCATCGAGTCCGGCAAGATCAACGACAAGCTCTCGCGGGACGTGCTCGACGGCGTTCTCGCGGGCGAGGGCACGCCCACAGAGGTGGTCGAGAAGAGGGGCCTTGCGGTCGTGTCCGACGACGGGCCGCTGCTCGAAGCGATCGACGGTGCCCTCGCGGCCCAGCCGGAGGTTGCCGAGAAGATACGTGGCGGCAAGGTGCAGGCCGTCGGTGCGATCGTGGGCGGCGTCATGAAGGCCACTCGCGGGCAGGCCGACGCCGGCCGGGTCCGCGAGCTCATCCTGCAGCGGCTGGGCGTGGAGGGCCAGCTGTAGTGACCCGTGAGGTTGGTCCTACGGCAGGCCGGGACATCGCGTGCCCCACCAGGGCGACGGTCAGGCCGTCGGCGCACCGGTAGATGACGGGGCCGCCGTTGCCTCCGAGATCTTCCGCGCGCGCCGAGCCTGCCTCGCCACCAGTGCCCGCTTGGCGACGCGCCGAGCCGCGATCATGCCGTCGTTGCTGAGCATGGCCGCGTGGCCCTGCGCCGTGCGGGGTACCCGCACCTGGTGGAGTGGCAAGGGTTGGGCCGCGAAGTCGGACTTGTACGACTCGTCACCCACGGTGAGGTCGAAGTAGGACTTGCCCCGGCCGCTGGCGTCCTGCGCCAGGCTGTCGACGATCAGGAGGCCGAGCGAGTAGTTCCGGAGGCGTTCGACGTCGTAGCCCACGAGCAGGAACAGCTCGCGGTCGGGCTCCACCAAATCGAGGGCGACCGCGACCGGCTCGCCCGC
>NZ_KI914855.1:40715-41834 GCF_000520555.1 Arthrobacter sp. Br18
CGCCACCTCCAGCACGACGAGCCGTCCCGGGCCTCCCCGGCGCACGCTGTCCGCGGCGACGGCCCGGTAGAAGGCGAAGGTGGCCTCGTCCTGTACGAGGTCCACACCGCGCCGTTCCGCGAAACGAGCCGCCCTGAAGGCACGCATGCGTTGCATCAAGGGCTCCACCTCGGCGAGGGTCGTCACCTCTCGCAGGACCCGCTCCCCCTTGGGACGCAGACGCTTGTACTTTCGGTCGAGGTGGCGCACGAAGGCCGCGTCCAAGGTCTTGCGCCACGCCTCCGGAGTGCCCGCCAGCGTCATCAGGTGGGTGTCGTAGTGGTGGCGGCGTACGCGGGCACCGGCCAGCAGCGCTGCCATAGCATCGGGGGCGCTCGCGACGCGGTCCACCCGGAGCAGGTCGAAGCGCCCGAGGGCGCGACGGATCCCGGCGACGACCTCGGGACGGCGGCCGAGTTCCTCCAGCACCGGTCGTGAGGCGACGGCGGCGTTGTAGTCCGCCACGCCGAGGTCGGCGAAGGTCAGCGTCCGGACGACCCTTCCCGTGCGGACCAGCGGCAGCACCAGCACCAGCTCCCGGTCGGTTTCCCGGCGCACCGTCACCACGACCGGTAGGGCGCTTCGAGTCGGGGCCAGCGTCGCGTAGAGGCGGTGCAGCCAGACGCCGTGCTGGAACGCCGTCGACGCTGCGGCAGCGTGCAGGGCGGCGTACTCGGCGGACAGGAAATCGAAGCCGTCCTCACGCTCGACCCTGTAACTCATCGCGATCCTGCCCTTGTCGATCGGCTCGTTCTGCGTCGGGGTCAGGTTCTGCGGGTCGATGTGCGGTGTCACTGCGCTCCTTGATCGGGTGGCGACAGCGTACCAGCCACATCTGCCTTATGCGCCAGTTCATCCGGGGGTCACCTCGCGCTGGTACCTTCGGCCGATGGACACCTTCTGGCCAGCCCCTGATCTGCCGAGGGGACGCCGTGCCAGCAATGCCGGCAGCTGACTACGAGCTGACCCCCGGTCTGGTGCGCCGGCTGCTCGAGGAGCAGCACCCCGACCTTGCCCACCTGAAGCTTCGCTTCGCGGGCCACGGCTGGGACAACGCGCTGTTCCGGCTCGGGGACGGGC
>NZ_KI914855.1:41934-42540 GCF_000520555.1 Arthrobacter sp. Br18
CCGCGTCGAGCAGCGTTGGCTTCCGGCGCTGACCGGGCACCTGCCGGTGAGGACCTCCGTTCCGGTGCGCGTGGGTGCGCCGTCGTCGCTGTATCCCTGCGCCTGGAGCATCGCGGAGTGGATCGAGGGACGGGTCGGATCCGCTGTGCCCGCCGCCCGACGGAGAAGCGCCGCGCAGCAGTTGGCAGAGTTCCTCCTGGCCTTCCAGCAGCCGGCGCCCCGCAGCGCGCCGGATTCCCCTGTCGGACGGGGAGGTCCGCTCTCGTGGTCCGGCTGCCCCGCCGTAGCATGGGCGCCGACCTCATCCGCGTCGAGCAGCGTTGGCTTCCGGCGCTGACCGGGCACCTGCCGGTGAGGACCTCCGTTCCGGTGCGCGTGGGTGCGCCGTCGTCGCTGTATCCCTGCGCCTGGAGCATCGCGGAGTGGATCGAGGGACGGGTCGGATCCGCTGTGCCCGCCGCCCGACGGAGAAGCGCCGCGCAGCAGTTGGCAGAGTTCCTCCTGGCCTTCCAGCAGCCGGCGCCCCGCAGCGCGCCGGATTCCCCTGTCGGACGGGGAGGTCCGCTGGCCGCGCGGAGCCCCACCATCCGGGCACGGCTCGACGCC
>NZ_KI914855.1:42640-50218 GCF_000520555.1 Arthrobacter sp. Br18
CCCGCCGGCGGCGCCATCCGCCGGAAAGCTGCTTGCGCTCTGGGAAGAGCTGGCGGCCGTTCCCGTCTGGTCGGGCGACTCCCTCTGGCTGCACGGTGACCTCCATGCGGGAAACCTGGTGCTGGGCGCCGGAGGTGAGCTGTGCGGCGTCGTCGACTTCGGCGACCTGTGCTCCGGCGATCCGGCAACCGATCTCGCTGCGGCCTGGCTCGTCTTCGATACCGAGGGCCGCCGCGTCTTCTCCGACACCCTGGAGGCAGGCCGTCCCACCGATCCGGATACGTGGCAGCGCGCTCGCGGCTGGGCGCTGGGCATGGGCAGTGCGATGGCGGCGGGTTCCGATGACCATCCGGCGTCCAGTGCGCTCGGCAGTGCTGCCCTGTGGGCTGTGCTCGAGGGCTGAGGCCTGATGGGCACCCGCGGCGCGCAGGCCGGCCACGCCCGACGAGGGGAGGGCCGGGCCCAACCGCCCGCTGATATCGTGGCAGGGGGCATATCCTGCCCCGACCACGAACGCCGGCGTCCGGCAGCCCATTCCCGCTGCCGACAACCGGTGAAAGGACACTTCTTGAAGGCGCTGTACAAATCCGGAGCGCACCCCGGCTTCGAGCTGGTGGACCGCCCCGAACCCTCCGCCGGCCTCGGCGACGTCAAGATCCGCGTGATGACCACCGGGATCTGCGGCACCGACCTGCACATCGAATCCTGGGATCCCTGGGCACAGGGCATGATCAACGCGCCCCTGATCCCGGGCCACGAGTTCTACGGCGAGGTGGTGGAGCTGGGGGAGTGCGTCCGCGATGTGCGGGTGGGTGACCGCGTGTCCGGGGAAGGACACATCGTCTGCGGCATCTGCCGGAACTGCCGGGCGGGCCGCCGACAGATGTGCATCCGGACCTCGAGTGTCGGCGTGCAGCGGGACGGGGCCTTCGCCGAGTTCGTGGTGATCCCGGAAACCAACGCCTGGGTGCACTCGGCCGGAATCACCCCTGAACTCGGCGCCATCTTCGACCCGTTCGGCAACGCGGTCCACACCGCCCTCAGCTTCCCGCTCGTCGGCGAGGACGTGCTGATCACCGGTGCGGGACCGATCGGCCTGATGGCCATCGCCGTCGCCCGCCATGCCGGTGCCCGGAAGATCGCCATCACCGACGTCTCCCCACCCCGCCTCGAGCTGGCGCGGACCGTGGGCGCCGACATCGCCGTCGACGTCAGCCGGACCCGCATCCGGGACGCGCAGCGCGAGCTCGGCATGAAGGAGGGCTTCGATATCGGCCTGGAGATGTCCGGTCACGCAACAGCGTTACCCGAGATGATCGACAACATGAACCACGGCGGGCGGATCGCCATGCTCGGCCTGCCGTCGGGGCCGATCTCCATCGACTGGGGCAAGGTGGTCACGCACATGCTGACCCTGAAGGGCATCTACGGACGTGAGATGTTCGAGACCTGGTACGCCATGAGCGCCATGCTGCAGTCGAACGCGGGACTGCGCACCGCAGTGGCCAGCGTGGTCACCGACTGCCTGCCCGCCGCCGAGTGGCAGCGCGGCTTCACCATCGCGCGCGACGGCGAAAGTGGCAAAGTGGTCCTCGACTGGACCTCCTTCTGAAATCCTTCCATCCCTAAGGAGCACCATGTACTCATCCGTCCAGAACCAGCTCGCAGGAGAACTCGAGGAGATCCGAGGAGCGGGCCTGTTCAAGTACGAGCGTCGCATCTCCTCGCCGCAGTCCAGCCGCATCACGGCCGGAGGCCCCGGCGGCGGGAACGCCAGCGTGCTCAACTTCTGCGCCAACAACTACCTCGGACTGGCGGACCACCCGGACATCATCGCGGCGGCCAAGGACGCCCTGGACGAACGCGGTTTCGGGATGGCGTCCGTCAGGTTCATCTGCGGCACCCAGGACCTGCACCTCGACCTGGAGGAGCGCGTCTCGCAGTTCCTCGGCACCGAGGACACCATCCTGTTCTCCTCCTGCTTCGACGCCAATGGGGGAGTCTTCGAATCGCTGCTCGGCGCCGAGGACGCCGTCATCTCCGACGCCCTGAACCACGCCTCGATCATCGACGGCATCCGGCTGAGCAAGGCGCAGCGGTTCCGCTACGCGAACCGGGATATGACTGAGCTCGAGGCCCGGCTCAAGGAGGCCTCCTCGGCGCGGAGGCGCCTGGTGGTCACCGACGGTGTCTTCTCCATGGACGGCTACCTCGCCCCGCTGGAGGCCATCTGCGACCTCGCCGAGAAGTACGACGCCATGGTGATGGTCGATGACAGCCACGCCGTCGGATTCATGGGCGCCACCGGAGCGGGCACTCCCGAGCACGCGGGAGTGGCACACCGCGTCGATATCTTCACCGGGACCTTCGGAAAAGCCCTCGGCGGCGCATCAGGAGGCTACGTGGCCGCACGCCGCGAAATCGTGGCAATGCTGCGCCAGCGCGCACGTCCCTACCTCTTCTCGAACTCCCTCGCGCCATCGATCGTCGCCGCGACGCTGAAGGCCCTCGATCTGGTGCAGGACAGCGCCGAGCTCCGGGCCACCCTGACCGCCAACGCCGCGCACTTCCGCCGGCGTATGACCGAGGAGGGCTTCGAGCTGCTGGAGGGCGAGCACGCGATCATCCCGGTGATGTTCGGGAACGCGGTCGTCGCGGGCAGGACCGCCGACGCCATGCTGGCCCACGGGGTCTTCGTGACGGCGTTCAGCTATCCGGTGGTTCCCAAGGGAGCAGCTCGCATCCGGGTCCAGCTCTCCGCGGCCCACACGGCAGAGGATATCGAGGCCTGCGTGGCAGCGTTCGTCGCCGCCCGGGCGGAGTCGGCACACGCCCTGCGCCCCGAATAGGGAACAACCGTCGGACACGGGCCGGACGCCTAGGATGACGGCATGAACCTTGAGTGCGACGTCCTGATCATCGGTGGCGGGATCGCCGGGCTGTCCCTCGCCTCGGAACTCGCGCCGCATCGCAGCATCGTGCTGGCCGAGGCCGAGCCGACGCTCGCCTACCACACGTCGTCGCGTTCTGCCCGGCAGCTCATTCCGAGCTACGGGCCGCCCGAAGTGCAGGACCTCACGCGGCGCACACTCGAGATCCTTACAGCGCTGCAGGCGGAAACGGGGCTCGCGCTGACCGCTCCGCGTGCCTTCCTGCTCGTGGGCAGCGCCCGCGACGTCGCCGCGAAAGCCAGCGGCTCCATGCGCCCCATTCCCCACTCCGAGGCGCTGGAGCTGTGCCCGCAGCTGCAGCCGGACGTCTTCGAGGCGGCCGGGATCGACACCACCTGTGTGGGCGCCGACACCGACCTGCTGCTGGAGTACCACCGCCGCGCTGCGGAGGACGCCGGCGTGATCGTGCTGACACGGTCCCGGGTGACAGAGGCCCGGTACGACGACGACGCCTGGCTGGTCCGGGCAGGCCGGCGGGACGTCCGTGCCGGCGTCGTCGTGAATGCTGCGGGCGCCTGGGCGGACGCGGTGGCCGACCTGTGCGGTGCAGCGCCGCAGGGGCTCATCCCGTTCCGGCGTACCGCGGCGATCGTCGCCGCCGCGTGCGTGCCCGATACCCGCATGCCCATGGTGGCCGCCGCGGACGATTCGTTCTACTTCCGAGCGGAGAACAGGGGGCTCCTCATCTCGCCCTGTGAGAGTGTGCCGGCCGTTGCCGGCGACGCGCAGCCGAACCCCGGCGACATCGACACGCTCATCGAGCGGCTCAACAGCATCACGACTCTCGGCATCACCTCGGTGACACGGTCCTGGACCGGTCTGCGGACCCAGACAGCACGCGGCCTGCCGGTGGTCGGTTTCGACCCGGGAGTTCCCGGTCTTTTCTGGCTTGCGGGACAGGGAGGCTACGGGTTCCAGACGTCGTCGGGCCTCGCCGAACTCGCCACGGGACTCCTGACAGGCACGGGGGACGCGACAGGTCCGGCCGCCGGACTCCGCCCGCGCACCGGTGAGGAGATTTCCCGGGACGGTGCGCCCGAATGGTCCTAGGGTAAATTCTCGGCGCTTGTTGATTGCGGCCGAGGTCAACAGCGCCGCGCAGCGCATCCGTGCGGCGGTTCCCATCGCCACCGTCATCCACCTCGAGCCCGACCTGTACTCACGTCGGCGACGCCCACAGCGAACAGCGGCCTCCGGGCGGCCGCATCCGCCGAGGAGACCCGGCGGCAGGCCTAGGATTGAGGCATGAAGGTCATCGAAACGCGTTTGCCCGGCATCGGAGTGCGGCGCGAGATCATCACGAACTCGGGCCGCCGGGTGGGGATCGTCGCTCAGCGCGACGGCGATCTCGACCTCATCATCTCCAAGGCGAACGACCCTGACACCTGCATCGCTTCCATCCGCCTCACCACGGACGAGGCTGCCGCGATCGGCAACCTCTTCGGTTCGCCGCAACTCGTCGGCCAATTGAGGGACGAACACCGGGACCTGCCGGGTGTCAGTACCCGGCAGTTCCTGATCACTCCCGGGTCACCCTTCGACGGACGTTCCCTGGGCGAGACCCGCATGCGCTCGCGGTCGGGTGCCTCCCTCGTGGCCGTGCTGCGCTCGGGGCAGGTGCAGGCGTCCCCAGGACCCGATTTCCAGCTCGCCGCCGGTGATCTGCTGGTGGTGGTGGGTACCTCCGAGGGGCTCGACGCCGCGGCGGACATTCTGCAGCACGGCTGAGCCGGGCGTGCACACCACCGCTCTGACCCTCATCGAGCTCGGCAGCGTCCTCCTGTTCCTCGGAATCCTCGGCCGGCTCGCAGGCCTTATCGGGCTTTCGCCCATTCCCCTGTACCTGATCGGCGGTCTCTTCTTCGGTTCCGGCGGCTTGCTCGAGCTCGAGGGCGTGGTGAATTTCAGCGAGGTGGCCAGTGAGATCGGCGTGGTGCTCCTGCTCCTGATGCTCGGCCTCGAGTACACGGCGAAGGAGCTCGTCACCGGACTGCGGCAATCCTGGATGGCCGGAATCGTCGATCTCGTGCTCAACTTCACGCCCGGCGTCCTGGTGGGCTTCATCCTCGGGTGGGGACCCGTGGGGGCCCTCGTGATGGGCGGCGTCACCTATATCTCGTCGTCGGGCATCGCGGCAAAGGTCATGAGTGACCTCGGGCGCCTCGGTAACCGCGAGACGCCCACCGTGCTGGCGATCCTCGTGTTCGAGGACCTCGCCATGGCGGTCTACCTGCCCATCCTCACCGCGGTGCTCGCGGGTCTGAGCTTCGCGGGCGGCCTCGGTACCGTCGGTGTCTCACTCCTTGTCGTCACGCTCGTCCTCGTGGTTGCCCTGCGGTGGGGCAATGTGGTGTCTGCCGTCGTCGACAGCAAGGACCGCGAGGTGTTCCTGCTGACGCTCATCGGCGCTGCGCTCCTGGTGGCGGGGCTCGCCTCGGCACTGCAGGTCTCGGCCGCAGTCGGCGCGTTCCTGCTCGGCATCGCCATCTCAGGGGCGACGGCGGAGAACGCGGCCCGCGTACTGGAGCCCCTGCGTGACCTCTTCGCCGCCATCTTCTTCGTGGTGTTCGGGCTCAACACGGATCCGGCGTCCATCCCGCCGGTGCTGGGTGTCGCGCTGGTCCTCGCGCTCGTCACCTCCGCGACCAAGATCGGCACCGGGTGGTGGGCGGCGTCGCGCCAGGGCATCGGGCGGCTGGGCCGGGCGCGCGCCGGAACCGCGCTGGTAGCGCGCGGCGAATTCTCGATCGTCATAGCGGGGCTTGCTGTCGCCTCCGGCGCGGTCGACGGCCAGCTCGCGCCCCTGGCGACCACCTACGTGCTGCTGATGGCAGTGCTCGGCCCGGTGATGGCCCGGTTGGCGGAACCGGCGATGGAACTTCTCGCGCGGAGGCCGCGGGAAGCCGTTGAGCCCGCGTAGCTCCGCGCGCCGTCGAACGGCACCCGGGTGCCGTGGACGGCCTGTCCGTACGCCGGCTAGCCCTCGAGAATCCTGCCCACAGGTTCCTGCTTCTCGGCCTGGAAGCGGTCCTCGCTGCGGCCGGACGCCCAGTAGCCGGACAGGGAGACCTGGCTCCGCTGCAGGCCGCACTCCGTGAAGAACACATCCCGCAGCCGTTTCATCGATTCGCGCTCGCCGTGGGCGAAGACCTGTACCCGGCCGCTGCGCCACACAGCCCGTCCGACGGCGCCGGACAGCAGGGAACCGGGCGCCGCGCCCCGTCGGAAGAGCCAGGTGACCGCGACGCCGGGCGGCGCTGTGAGCGGCTGGGCATCCCTGTCGTCCTCCACCTCGAGGAAGGCCTCGCCCACCGCGTCCGGCTCGAGGGCCTCGAGGGCCGAGGCGATGGCCGGCAGGGCCGATTCGTCGCCGGCGAAGAGGTGCCAATCCGCTGTCCTGTCCGGGCTGTATCCTCCACCTGGGCCGGCGACCACCAGAGTATCCCCCGGCCGGGCCGCCGCAGCCCAGGGCCCGGCGATACCTTCATCCCCGTGGACCACGAAGTCGATGGCGAGCAGTCGAGCTTCGTAGTCCACCCACCGCACCGTGTAGGTCCGGGTCACGGGCAGGTCCGCAGGGTCCAGCCGTTCCCTCAGGGCCGGCAGGTCATAGGGCGGCGTCAGCCCCAGCGCAGGGTCGGCAAAATGGATCTTCACGTACTTGTCGGAGAAATCATTGCCGCCGAAGGATGAGAACCCGGCGACCACGCGGACCATCGCCGGGCTGAGCCATTCAGTGCGCTGGACGGTCAGGATGGTCTGCGGTTTGGGCTTTCGTGCGGGGGTGACGCTCATGTGTCCGGTCTCCTCGGTGGTTGCTTCAAGGCTAGCAATGAGCCGTCGCCGGGCGGTGCAGCTCCTCGCGAGGGGCTTTCCCCAGCTCTCCCGGGCCCTGCTGGGGCTCTCTCGTGTACTCCCAGGGCTCTCCCGGGCCTCTCACCGGCTCCCCCGGAGGGTGGACTATTTCCTGCCGGAACAGGCGCTTCCGCTGATACGATGTGCGCTAGGTTCCTGACGGAGGGAGCGTGCCGCATGGTGGTGGACGCGGATGGACGGGCATGAGAAGGCCCACGATCCTGACCGTCGACGACGACCCCATGGTCTCCGCCGCGATCGTTCGTGACCTGCGCAGCAGATACGGCGCCGACTACCGGATTGTGCGGACCACCTCCGGAGCCGAGGCGCTCCGGATACTGGCCGAACTGGCGCTCCGTGACCAGCCGGTCGCGCTGATCGCAGCGGACCAGCGCATGCCCCGGATGACAGGCATCGACATGCTCGAGCAGGCGCGGAACCACGCGCCCAAGGCCAAGTACCTGCTGCTCACGGCGTACGCCGACACGGACGTCGCCATCAAGGCCATCAACGACATCGGGCTCGACTACTACCTTCTGAAGCCGTGGGACCCTCCCGAGGACCGGCTGTTCCCGGTCATCGACGACCTGCTGAGCGACTGGCGATGGGCCAACCCCGACACGACCTCGGACGTGCGGGTCATCGGGTACCGGTGGTCCGACCGCAGCTACGACGTGAAGACCTTCCTGGCCCGCAACCATGTGCCCTACCGATGGTTCGACATCGAGCGCGACGCCGAAGCCGAGCGGCTGCGGCTGCTGGCCGAAACGCC
>NZ_KI914856.1:0-12160 GCF_000520555.1 Arthrobacter sp. Br18
GCACACGCGCCTACGGCGGAATCCAGACCACGCTGACCACCTCCGGCGCCACGACCCCGGCTGAGGGCCTGAACCTCGCGCTCGGCGGCCAGGGCGGCAGCTACACCATCGATCGTGAGATCGACATCAACGCCGAAACCAAGGCATCGCTCGAAGCCGGCACCGCCGTCGTCGTCGTCCACGGCCTGGACCCAGCAACCGCCGGAGTCTCCGAGGAAGTTTTCAACTCAACCAGTGACATCTCCCCAGACCTGCCCCTTGGCGCCACCTCGCCGGCACTCTGTGGAACCCTCGTAGCCTCACAGATGGGCGACATGCCTGCCGGAGGCGCCGACACCGGCGTCGCCCAGGAAACCGGTTCCAACACCGCCATGCTCGCCCTCGGTGGCGGCCTGGTCCTGGCAGCAGCAGCCGGCGGAACCTTCATGGTCCGCCGCAGCAACACCAAGGCATAATCGCACCAACTGAAACACCAGTAGGTGAACCGGCCGCCGCCGGGGCTTCCAAGCCTCTGCGGCGGTCGGCCGTTAACCACGAATCCGACGCCAACAAGCGAAGACCGGCTTCCGCACGATGCCTTCTCAGGCACCCTCACGACGCGAGTCAGCCCAGTTTTCGACGGCGGCTAGATAGCGGCGTGCAGCAGTAATCACAGCATCCGGGCGCGGATTGACCCACGAGCGCTCAAGCTCGGAAAGTGCCTGCTCTACGCGACGCCGCGATGAAGCCACTGCCGCTGAATCGACGCTGCCGGCCTCCCTGCCATCTGTCATGCTCATGTGCCTGATTCGTAGCTGGCGAGTCTGTGGATCGTTGCGGCGCACTGTAGGAGATCATCGTCTGCCGGTCGCCCTGCAACGACCGGACGATGACTGCCCGGACAGTAAACTGGATGGTCAGCCGATCCGCGGTGAACCAATCCGCAAAGCCGCTTGCTTCGAAGAACATGCGAAGCACGCTGCGGTCGGTGTGCACCACCGCGGAGGAAGTGACGCCCGAAGCAGGCGAGACCTGGTTCTCCACGCCCAACGAACTGATCGGACATTACCCATCATGATTAGCTCAGCGCGCAGCCGCCACACAGGCTACTTCGCCTCTGCAGCGGTCGCTGCCCTCATCCTGACCGGCTGCGCAGCAGCTGCCCCGCCCCAAAGCCAGGGAACGGCGACGCCGCCCACGGTTTCCGCCGCGCCTGCGGTGCCGACTACGGCACCGCCGAGTGCGCCGGGCACACCCGCGCCAGCACCTGCACCAGCTCCGGCCCAGCTGCCGGTCCTGGCGACCTCGGCCCCTGTCTCGTTCCGCGTTCCCGCCACGGGTGCGCAATCAGAGCTGCTCAGCCTCGGCCTACGCGACAACGGCTCGCTCGAGGTTCCCCCGGACGGACCTGGCGCGCCTGCAAGCTGGTACAACGATTCCCCGACACCCGGCGAGCGCGGACCCGCAGTCCTCCTTGGGCACGTCAACGCTACCGACGGCGGACCCGGGGTCTTCGCCGACCTGCGCAGCCTGAAGGCGGGCGACACCATTGAGGTAACCCGCGAGGACGGCACCACGGCAACCTTCGTCTTCGACCGTGGCGAGCAGTACCCCAAGGACGAGTTCCCCACCCAGACGGTCTACGGCAACACCGAGGGGTCCGAGCTGCGCCTGATCACCTGTGACGGCTACGATCCCGCGACGGGTGAGTTCGACGACAACTACGTCGTCTATGCAAAGCTGGTGGTCTGATTCATATCAGGGCACAATCGTGGCAGATTCCGTCGCAATGAAAGGACCTCCATTGACCAACCTCTCAGCATTCGCCCTCGTCTGTACGCTCACACCCTCACCAGAACCTTCGAGCAGCGAGCTGATCGCACGGCACATCCTCGACCTCCTTGCCGGGCACGGCGTGCAGTCATCCCTGGAGCGGGTGGTCGATCACGATGTGAAGCGCGGAGTCCTGACGGACATGGGAGACGGAGACGAGTGGCCCGCACTGCGCGATAAGATTCTTGCCGCCGATATCCTCATTCTCTCGACGCCCATCTGGCTGGGCCATCCGTCGAGCGTGGCCCAGCAGGTCATGGAACGGTTGGACGCGGAACTATCCGAGACGGATGAACAGGGCAGGCCGATCATGTACGGCAAGGTCGCGGTTGTTGCCGTAGTGGGCAATGAGGACGGCGCCCACAAAACCATCGCCGATATGATGCAGGGCCTCAACGACGTCGGCTTCACCCTTCCTGCACAGGGCGGTACATACTGGGTGGGCGAGGCCATGCAGACCGTCGATTTCAAGGACCTTGACCAGGTTCCGGACCCTGTCGCGTCCACCAATGCTTCTCTGGCGCGCAATGCCGTCCACCTTGCGCGGCTGCTGCGCGAAGCGCACTATCCGGCTGAGTGAAACCGGCAGCGGAAAGACCAGCAGAACATAGATTTGTCGGCGGAACCGGCTCTGGAACTTAAACGACGGAGGGGAGGCTTTTGGCCTCCCCTCCGTCGATTCGCGTACTGGTCAGGCGTTACGGGTTCCGGCAGTGCTCCTCTTTTTGGTAAGAAGCAATGCAAGGGCGACCATTCCGATTCCCAGGACAAGATGGAGCCAATTGTCCGCGTCATTCAGGGGCACGAAATTCATTGCGGACTGCATATCGATCCGCAGGCCGTAGATCCATAGGACCAGGTAGATGATGCCGCCGTAGAGAAGGTAGGAACGGGCGCCGGGCGCCGTGCGGGCCAGGGCAAGTCCGACGATACCGAAGAGCAGGTGGACGATGTTGTGCAGGATCGACACCTGGCACACGCCCAGCAGAAGGGCACCGGATCCATGTCCGGCGACATGCAACTGATCGTACTGGCTGGTGATGCCCGGAATGAAACCCAGAAGTCCGACAAGTACGAAGACGGCCGCAACCACGGCGGCAGCCTTCTGGACGTTCGTTTTCGCGCCCGCGCGTGACTTGGATGTTGTAGTCGTGGTAATTCTCCTGATAAATGCTGCATAAGTGATGTGTAGAAATGCGCTGACTGTTGTCGAGGCATTATTCGGGCGCCGGACATGTTTGGATCGGCGCGCCGCGGTGATAATCGCACGGAATTGATTCATGACGTGCCGCCCCGACTTGCATCCCGGGTCGGCGAGGGCGGTGCAGGCGCTCGCTAGCGGGATTGGGCGTCGTAGCCTTGCTGCTCCATGGCTGTCCTCAACCGGGCCAGCCCGCTCTGAATACGCGACTTCGCTGTAGGCAGTTTCAGTCCGAGGCGGTCCGCGACCTGGACATACGTGAGTCCGTCGTAGTAGGCGAGGGTGACTGCTTCAGCCTGGCGGGCGGTGAGGGTCGCCAGGCATGCCCTGATCGTCTCGCTCATGATCGTGTGATGGACGGTTTCCTCCACTGAATCCACCTTGAGGGCATTGGTTTCCTGCATGTGGCGCGCCCCCCGCTCCCGGGAACTCTGTTCACTGCGCACTCGGTCGACGGCCCGGCGATGGGTGAGGGTGAACAGCCAGCTCTGCGGTGAACCGCGTGACGGATCGTAGGTCGCGGCGGTGGTCCACACCAGCAGGTAGACCTCCTGGGCTACCTCTGCCGCCATGGCCGGGTTCTGAAGGACCCTCAGGGCCAGACCGTACACCCGGCGTGCGGTTCGCTCATACAGGGCTTCGAATGCCGCCTCGTCGCGGTTCCCTACCCGGCCGATCAACCCGATGAGCGTCTGCATGGTCGTGTCCGGATCGGAGACGAGCCTGCTGGATGAGGACATGAGACCTACCTTTCCCAGCAGGTGAGTGATGCAGAGGGCTGTTGCTCGAATGATACACAGGTGTCACATGCGTAACATCGGGGGCTCGGAAGCGTTGCCCAGCTGTTACTCAGGACGCTAGTTCAAGCTGCACCAGCCCGGCCAGAGCGCGCAACTCCTCCTCATCGTCCCTGGTGAATTCCCGCGGCTTGTCGTCGATGACGCACAGCGTCCCGATTCTCCAGCCGCCCGGGCCTGTCAGAGGGTATCCGGCGTAGAAACGGATGTGGGGCGCTTCCAGGACCAGCGGGTTCTCGGTGAATCGCTGGTCGAGCAGGGCGTCGGGGACCACGAGCGTGCGGGCAAACCGGATGGTCTCGTTGCAGAAGGAAATCTCCCTCGGTACGTTCTGCCCGATGGGCCCGGACAGC
This sequence comes from Arthrobacter sp. Br18, assembly GCF_000520555.1. Classification (GTDB taxonomy): domain Bacteria; phylum Actinomycetota; class Actinomycetes; order Actinomycetales; family Micrococcaceae; genus Arthrobacter_D. Next base: position 4,164 of record NZ_KI914856.1, read on the forward strand.
GACTTGATGAACTGGTCCTCGGCGCCGATCAGGGCGATGGACGCCGAGCTGACGCCGAACCGTTCCTTCGCCCGGCGGGTAAGCCTGTCGAAGCGTTCCTCCGCCGAGGTATCCAGCAGACCTGTCTGCCGGAGGGAGTCGAGCCGCTGGACCTCGGCCTCTTCCGGAGTGGCTGGACCCTGTGGCAGGTCCAGTCCCTCACCGGCAAAGCTGTCCGCCGCATAACCCGAGGCAAGGGCAACCGCCTCGGTGCTGTAGGGCGCGCGGGAATCTGTCGAGGCGGTATCGTCCAGCAGTTCATTGACCGCGTGGGCGATGAGGTCACGCTCCAGCGGATCCAAAAGCAGCAGGCCGTGCAGGTAGGCGGCCACCTCGACGTCGCCACAGCTTCCACCCATGCTGAGATAGTTCATCCACACGTCATCGAGGTCGACCCCGGGCCTGGACGCAGCTGTCACGGTGTACCAGTGCTGCCTATTCGGATCCATCCAATGTCCCCATTCTTTCCACCTCGGGCTCGCCTTCCGGTCCGCCCCTCAATTGAAGCACCTCGGATCCCGAAAGATCCGCAGCCTCGGCAATGAGCATCGCGTCCTCACCATGGCGCAGCGCCGCCGCCACTGCCTCCTCCAGATTGAGCGCGGCATGATCGAACTCGAAGGCCGCAGCTTCCTTGTCCGCGGCCGCTACCTGGATCCGGTGGAGATCTTCCTGATTCATGTCTCGCCGGCCTTCCCGTAGTAGGACAGAAATCGAAGGAGGAACAGCGACCAGAGCTCCAGGCATACGGATGATGCGCAGTCTCAAAGGGTCCTCGAGAAGAGCATAAAGTATTCTTCCCCGCTGGGTAGCACTTGTTACCCGATGGCATGACCCGGGCTAGGCTGGGCCAGAGGATACGCACACAAAGGAGACACAGCATGCAGGTTCTTTTCAAAGTGCTCGGAGCCGTGATGAGCGTCGGTGCCGGTTTCATCGGCACCAAGCTCGTGGACGTCATCTGGCATAAAGTCACGGGCGAAGCTCCACCCAAGAGCAAGGACGGCCTGGAGAACACCCTCCGTTCAGCACTCATCTTCGCGGTCATCTCAGGAGCGATCAGCACCACGATCCAGGTCCTCACCAACCGGACCACGCAGCAGGCAATCGAGCGATTCGCCAGGACGCGCGGACTCACGTGATCCACCGCGGGTGACGTGCCGCAGCACGACGAAGGGTGTTCGGCCGGGCTCCGGTCGGGCACCCTTCTTCTATGGACCGTCCCCGCGCTGCCGGGCCGCCTTCTCCACGACGTCGTCGAGCTCGTCGATCGTCAGGAGGTCACGGCGCATATGCCGTGTCCGGTAGCCGGCGCGGCCTACCATGTGTGCGGAAACGGGACTGGTCAGGAGCTGGAAGATCCAGCAGACCAGCAGCACCGGGACAAGTGCCCAGCTGCGGAATTCAATGGCGAGGGCCAGCAGGAACAGCAGCAGTCCCAGCACCTGGGGCTTGGTGGCGGCATGCATCCGCGACAGCAGGTCGGGGAACCGGAGCAGGCCGATGCCCGCCGCGAGGGACATCAGCGCTCCGCTGATCAGCAGGGAGGCGACGACGACGTCGAGCGCGGGCTGCAGATTGTCCATGATCATTTCCTGTCCGTCACGAAGCGGGCCACCGTGACCGAGCCGATGAAGCCGACCACCGACGCCACCACCAGGAAGACCAGGTTGTCGAGGTTTCCGGTCACCACCATCCGGGTGGCCAGCGCCGCGCCGATGATGGCCAGCACGACGTCGAGCGCGAGGACACGGTCGAGGATGGTCGGACCGCGTGCCGCCCGGTACAGCGCACACGCGGCGGCCAGCGCGAGGATGGCACCCACCACGTACGTCACGGCAGTCACGACCGGGCCTCCCTCTCGCGCGCGAAGCGGTCCTCGGCTCGCAGCAGCGCCAGGTCCTCCCGCGTGCCCATGATGAGGATCAGCCAGGCTTCGGTGGCGCGGACGTCGCGGCGGATGGCGTCGGCGTCGTCGTCGGATGTGATGTTCAGGCAGTGGAGGTAAAGGGTCGACGTCGAGCGGTCCACTTCAAGGACCAGGGAACCGGGAATCAGCGAGAGCGCATGGCCGGTCGCCGTGACGAGGAAGTCGGACGAGCTGCGCAGCTGGACGGCCACCACGGCATTGCGCAGCCGGGGGCCCTTCGACAGCCCGAGCCAGAACACTTCGGCGCTTGCGGTCACCAGCTTGACCAGGAAACGGGCAGTGAAGGGCGCGGCCCACAGCACATTGAACCTTCCGCTGAGTTCCACGGGTGGAAGGTAGAACAGGTTCGCCACCACGTAGGCGATGATCGCCCCGAAAAGGAGGTTGCCGGCGCTGAAGTCCTGCCACAGCGCACCCCACACGATGACCAGCCAGATGACCAGCGGCAATTCGGTGATCAGCGGAGTCCTCTGCCGCGTCATCGCGTGGCCCCGGTTCCCAGCACCGCGTCGATGTAGGGGGTGCGGTCGAGCATCTCCTGCGCGGCGCTGTCACTGAGTGTGAACAGCGGACCGGCCAGCAGCGTCAGTGCCAGGCCCAGTCCCACGAGGCCGGCGGTCGGCCACACCATCGTTCTCGGCAGGAGTTGAACGGGGCTGCGCCCGGCGAACCGGCCCGATGCCTTCCCCACCACGTGGCGTGAGGTGCGCAGCCGTGAGCCGTCCTCCTTGGTGGCGAGGAGGATCGGGTCAGGGTGGGTTGCGTCCTTGGGCCGTCGCCAGAACGCGCGGTTCCATACCCGAGCCATGACCAGCAGCGTCAGCAGGCTCGTCAGGATCCCGCCGGCGACCAGGATGTAGGCCAGGGGCGTTCCGAGTTCGACGCCGGCCTGGATCAGGCCCAGCTTTCCGAGGAATCCGGAGAAGGGAGGTATTCCCGCAAGATTCATGGCGGGCAGGAAGAAGAGCACCCCGAGGATCGGCGAGAGTTTGGCGAGTCCGCCGAGCCGGTCCATGTTGGCGGTACCTCCCCGCCGCTCGACCAGGCCGGTGACCAGGAAAAGGCTCGTCTGCACGGTGATGTGGTGTGCCACGTAGTACACGGCGGCGCCGAGCCCGAGGCGGGTGGAGATCGCCAGGCCGAAGATCATGTAGCCGATGTGGCTGACGAGGGTGAAGGACAGCAGACGCTTGATGTCCGACTGCGCCAGGGCGCCGAGGATCCCGACCAGCATGGTCAGCAGCGCCACCACCATCAGGAGTGTGTTGATGCGGTCGCCGGGGAACAGCAGTGTCTCGACCCGCACCATCGCGTAGACGCCCACCTTGGTGAGCAGACCGGCGAACACCGCGGTCACCGGAGCTGGAGCCGTCGGGTAGGAGTCGGGGAGCCAGAAGGACAGGGGAAAGACTGCCGCCTTGATCCCGAAGGCCACCAGGAGCATGAGGTGGAGCACCAGCTGCGTGGCGGGGTCGACGTCCTCGAGCTTCACCGCGAGGTCCGCCATGTTGACGGTGCCGGTGGCGCCGTAGATCATGGCGATCGCGATGAGGAACAGCATCGAGGACACCACGCTGACCACCACATAGGTCACGCCCGCCCGGATGCGCGGCGTCGTTCCACCGAGGGTCATGAGCACGTAACTGGCGGTCAGCAGGATCTCGAACCCCACGTACAGGTTGAACAGGTCACCGGCCAGGAACGCGCTCGAGACCCCCGCCACCAGGATCAGGTAGGTCGGGTGGAAAATCGACACGGGCCCGTCCTCGTCGCCGTCTGTCGTGCCCTGCCCCGTGGCGTAGACGAGGACTGCGAGACTCACCGCCGAGGACACCACGAGCATGAGCGCCGAGAACTGGTCCACCACCAGTGTGATCCCGAAGGGCGCGTCCCACCCGCCCACCCGGACCGCGTGCGTCCCGTTGGGCGCGTTCAGCAGGAGGAGCACTTCGATCAGCAGCGTTCCGGTCAGGGTCGAAATACTGACGGTGCGCTGCGAGCGTGAATGCCGGATGAGCATGAACGCCACTGCCGCTCCGAGGAACGGGAGAATGACGGCGAGCGGCGCAAGGTCAGCTACGTTCACTGCGCCTCCCGTGAATTGTTCAGTGGGCCCGGACGCTGGGAGCCTGGGCGCTCCTCGGCCTCCTGGATGGTGTCACTATCGGTGCCCTGGTCGGTGAATTCGGTGGTCTCGACAGGCACCTCGGCGTCATCCTCGGCGTCGAAGCTGCCCTGGCCCGCCACGCGACGGTCCTCGATGTCGTCCTGCACGTCATCCTGGCGACCGAGCACCCAGGAGCGGTAGATGATTCCCAGCATGAACGCCGACACGGCGAACGAGATGACGATCGCGGTCAGGACCAGGGCCTGGGGAAGCGGGTCCGAGTATTCCCCGGCGGGTGTCCCCGCCACATAGAGCGGCGCCTTGCCCGCCGGACCCCCGGTGGACAGCAACAGGATATTGGCGCCGTTCGCGAGCAGGATCAGTCCGAGAAGCACCCGCGTCAGGCTCCTCTCGAGGATCAGGTACACACCGGACGCGAAGAGGACCGCCATGACGACAAGCAGTGTGATATTGACGCTCACCGGATAACCCCCTCCCCTGTTTCGGCGGACTCCTGGCGGGGGTTCCTGGGTGCGCCCTGCTCCTCGACCCGGGAGTGCCCCTCGCTGCGCTCGTCGATCTCGGATCCGAGGCTGCGCAGGACATCGAGCACCAATCCCACGACGATCAGGTAGACGCCGATGTCGAAGATCGTCGAGGTGACGAATTTGACGTCCCCGAAGATCGGCAGCGCGAATTCGAGAATGTGGCTCTGGAAGATCGCTCCCCCGAAGGCCAGGGGCGCAACAGCCGTGAGTGACGCGGTGGCAAGACCTCCACCCAGCAGCAGTCCGGCACTGACCGGGCTTGCCTCGGCCAGCTCGAACCGCCCGCCCGCGAGATACCGCACCGTCAGCGCAAGACCGGCGGTGAGTCCGCCCGCAAAACCGCCGCCCGGAAGATTATGGCCTGCCAGGAGCAGATACACCGAGAGCATGATGATCGAGTGGAACAGCAAGCGGGTCACGACCTCGAAGATGATCGACCGCCGCTCCGGGGCGAGTGTCCGGCCGGCCACCAGCCAGGCATCCCGCGACACCGTGGAGAATTTCCTCGCCAGGGCGAGGGCTGCTTCCTCGCGGTCCGTGCGGGCGAGGGGTTCCTGGCCGCGATCCACCGTGCCCGATTCAACGCCCTCGGCGCGCCGGCGCTTGTCCCCCCTGCCGCGGACGAAGATGAGGCTGGCGATGCCGGTTGCGGCAAGTGCCAGGACCGACACTTCGCCGAAGGTGTCCCAGGCCCGGATGTCCACCAGGAGAACGTTGACCACGTTCTCCCCACCGCCGTCGTTGTAGGCCAGATCGGGAAACGCAAGGGAGACCGGGGCCGCGTTGCGTGAGGCCATCGAGGACATCGCGATGACGGCCATGATGCCGCCGAAAGCGATTCCGAGGCCGGCCCGCAGCAGGCGGTGCCGGCTTTTCTCACGGTTCCAGAGGCGCGCGGGGAGTGAGCGCAGGGCGAGGACGAAGGCCACCAGCACGATGGTTTCCACGAGGGTCTGGGTCAGGGCGAGGTCCGGCGCCCCGTGCAGCGCGAAGATCAGCGCCATGCCGTATCCGGTCACCCCGACCATCAGCACGGCCATGAACCGTTTGTTGGCCCGGACCGCGGTCAGCGCACCCACCACGATCACCACGCCGGCGAGCGCCTGTGCGGGGGAATCGAACCATCGCCAACTGGTGGGCAGGGGTGCGTCGTACAGGATCAGCGCTGACAGCGGCGTCAGGATCGCGGTGGTGAGGATGACGAACAAGTAGAAGGTCAGGGAACCGCGCTGGGTGCGTCCGGTCACCCAGACCGCGACGTCGTCGAGCACCCCGACCGCATTCCGGTAGGTGCCTTCGGCGTCGAACACCGGCCGGACCCTGTCCTGTGCCCGCTCGACTCCGGCGCGGAGCAGGAACAGCCCCATTCCCGCCCCCAGCGTCAGCACCGACAGCAGCAGTGCCGGCGTCCACCCGTGCCACAGCGCGAGGTACACCTCCTCCTCGGGTGCGTCGAACAGCGAGACATAGGGCTGGATCGCGGCGTCCAGCGGCGCGGGCCACAGGCCGAAGGTGACTGTCGCAAGGGTCAGGACGGCGGGCGCGAGCAGGAAGGACTTCCGGATCCGTTTGAACGGCGTCGGCGCCTGCTCCTTCTTGGGGGCGAAACCGCCCCAGACGAAACGGGCGCTGTAGGCGAAGGTCAGGACGGAACCGGAGACGATCCCGGCGAGGAGGAGCAGGCCGGGAAGGCCCTCGGCCTCGGCCAGATGGACGAAGGCCTCGTAGACGGACTCCTTCGCCACGAATCCGAAGAACGGCGGAACGCCGGCCATGGACGCTGCGGCGACTGCGGCGATGACGGCCAGCGCGGGTGAGGAGCGTGCGATGCCGGAGAGTTTCCGGATGTCCCTCGTGCCGGACTGATGGTCGATGATGCCGACCACCAGGAACAGCGTCGCCTTGAAGAACCCATGGGCCAGCAGGAGTCCGAGTCCCGCCAGCGCGCCGTCGGGCCCTCCCAGTCCCACCACCATCGTCAGGAAACCGAGCTGGCTCACTGTCCCGTAGGCGAGGATCAGTTTCAGGTCGAACTGGCGCAGTGCCCGCCAGCCGCCGATCAGCATCGTGGCCAGGCCGAGGACCATCAGGACGCCGAACCAGTAGGCGGACTCCGAGAATCCGGGCGCCAGGCGGGCGACGAGGTAGATCCCCGCCTTGACCATCGCCGCGGCATGGAGATAGGCGCTGACCGGCGTGGGAGCCGCCATGGCCGCAGGAAGCCAGAAGTGGAAGGGCACCAGCGCCGACTTCGTGACGGCGCCCACGAGAAGGAGCACCACGGCGATATCGACGACGGCGCCGGTCGCCAGGAGCTCCTCCGCCCGGCCCAGAACCCCGGAAATCCGGTAGGTTCCCGCCGTCTGCCCGAGCATCACGATGCCCACGAGCATGGTCAGGCCGCCGAGCGTCGTCACGATCAGCGCCTGGAGTGCTGCACGGCGGGCTGCCAGTCGGTGCCGCGAGTAACCGATCAGCAGATAGGACAGGACGGTGGTCAGTTCCCAGAAGACGAACAGGAGAATCAGGTCATCCGCCGTCACCAGGCCGAACATCGCGCCGGCGAACGCCAGGAGCTGGGCACCGAAACCCCCGAGGTCAGGGTCGTCCTTCTTGAAGTAGCGGGCGCAGTAGAAGAGGATCAGCGCGCCGACACCCAGGATCAGGATCGAAAGCACGGCGGCCAGCGCGTCCATCCGGAATGCCAGCTCGAGCCGGAGCTCGGGGACCCAGGGATAGACCACCGACGGCGGCGCGTTCGGCATGCCGCCCGTCGCCGTCTGATCGCTCCCGGTGTACCGGGGATAGGTGGCCAGGAGCCAGAGGAAGCCGGCCGCGGGGGCTGCCCCCAGCACGTAGAAGGCGGAGCGTCCCAGCCATCGGAAGAGGACGGGCGCCGCCAGGGCCACTGCGAACAGCACGATCAGCAGTGGCAGCAAGTCGGTTTCCTGATCTTCCTGTGGAGGACGGTCGAGGGGCTTGTACCCATTCTAGCCGAGGAATACTTTCGGGGTTCCCGGAGCCCGTGTTGGCGGGCCCTCCCACCGCGGCGGGCGGCTAGCATGTGCGGTATGAGTTCGAGCCAGCAGTTTCCCGTGCCCGCGCAGGGAACCGCGCCTTCAGCCGGGACCACCGCGCCCTTCCCCTCCGGCCGGCTACTGAGCAGGCCCGTGCTCGCCTGGGCGTCCTGGGACTGGGGATCGGCGGCCTTCAACGCCGTCATGACCACCTTCGTCTTCACCGTGTACCTCACCTCGGAAGCTTTCGGCGGTGAGGAGCGCGCGTCGCAGTATCTCGGCTGGGGCCTGGCCGCGGCAGGAGCGCTGATCGCCCTGCTCGCGCCGGTGATGGGCCAGCGCTCGGACAGCGGCGG
>NZ_KI914856.1:12260-38901 GCF_000520555.1 Arthrobacter sp. Br18
AGCGCTCGGACAGCTGCGGCCGCCGCAAACTCTGGCTGGGCATCAACACCCTCATCGTGGCGGCCCTGACGGCCCTGTGCTTTTTCGTCCTCCCGCGCCCCGAGCTGCTCATCCTCGGCGTCGCGCTGATCGCCGCGGCGAATATCTTCTTCGAGTTCGCAGGCGTGAACTACAACGCCATGCTCCTGCAGATCTCCACCCCGGGCACGGTCGGCAAGGTCAGCGGTTTCGGCTGGGCCATGGGCTACGTGGGAGGAATCGTGGCCCTGGTGATCGTCCTCGTCGCCTTCATCCAGCCGGTGGTCGACTGGCCGGGGGCGCAGACCGAGGACGGACTCAACATCCGGCTCGTCGCGATCTTCTCCGCGGTCTGGTTCCTGGCCTTCGCACTGCCCGTCCTGTTCACGGTGCCCGAGATCCCCCGGCAGGCGAAGACCGCGCAGCTCACCTTCCTCGCCTCGTACGGGCTGCTGGTCCGGCGCGTAAAGGCGCTCTACCGGACACACCCCCACACGATCTTCTTCCTCCTCGCGAGCGCCATCTTCCGGGACGGGCTCGCCGCGGTCTTCACCTTCGGCGGCATCATCGCTGCCGGCACCTTCGGCTTCACCTTCAGCGAGGTGATCATCTTCGCCATCGCGGGGAACATCATCGCCGCGGTGGGTTCGGTGATCGGCGGCTTCTTCGATGACCGGGTCGGACCGAAGCCCGTGATCGTCGCCGCGCTCATCGGGCTGTTGTTCGCGGGAACCGCTGTGCTGGTCCTCGGAGCTGAAACGTATTCAGTCTTCGGCTACGCGTGGTCGGGGGATACCACCTTCTGGACTTTCGGCCTGATGCTCACGCTCTTCGTCGGTCCCGCGCAGTCGTCGTCGCGTGCCTTCCTCGCCCGCCTGGCACCCCCCGGCGAGGAAGGGGAGCTGTTCGGTCTCTATGCGACCACCGGCCGCGCCGTGAGCTTCCTGGCGCCTGCGCTCTTCGCCCTGTCGATCGGTATCTTCGGCTCACAGCGCTACGGCATCCTCGGGATCCTCGCCGTCCTGCTAATGGGCCTGCTGGTGCTGCTCCCGGTCAGGCCACCCGGGAAGGTCGCTGCCGCCGCCGTCCGGGAAACCTGATGCCCGGCTGCACCCGCCCGTGATTAAGCACCTAAGGCGGCTCCGCCGCCGCAATAGCAGCCATACGTGCTTAATCAGCGGGGGGTGCGATCAACGTGCGATGGAAGTTCAGGTGGCTGCGCGACGCCGTCGGTCCGCGCTGGCCCTGGTAGCGGTTGCCGTAGGAGCCTGAGCCGTAGGGGTACTCGGCGGGAGAGGTGAGCCGGAAGAAGCACAGCTGACCGATCTTGGAGCCGGGCCACAGCTTGATGGGCAGGGTGGCCATGTTGGAGAGCTCCAGGGTGACATGTCCTGAGAATCCCGGGTCGATGAAGCCCGCCGTCGAGTGGGTCAGCAGCCCGAGGCGCCCGAGCGAGGATTTTCCTTCAAGCCGGGCCGCGACGTCATCCGGCAGGGTCACCCGTTCGTAGGTCGAGCCGAGCACGAACTCGCCGGGGTGCAGGATGAACGGCTCGTCGGAAGCGACCTCGACCAGCCGGGTGAGGTCGGGCTGATCCTCCGCGGGGTCGATATGCGCGTACTTGTGGTTGTCGAAAAGCCGGAAATAGCGGTCGATTCGCACGTCCACGCTCGAGGGCTGCACCATCGCGTCGTCGTGCGGGTCCAGCACTATACGCCGGGCGGAAATCTCAGCTCGAATGTCGCGGTCGGAAATCAGCACCGTCCAACGTTACCAGTCACGCGCCGATCTCGGTGCGGACGGCGAACAGCTCGGGGAAGAAGGTGAGCTCGAGCGCGCGCTGCAGGAAGCCGACACCGGAGGAACCTCCCGTGCCCGTCCTGAAGCCGATGGTGCGGGCCACGGTCTTGAGGTGCCGGAAGCGCCACAGCTGGAAGTTGTCCTCGAGATCCACCAGTTCCTCGCAGGCCTCGTAGACATCCCAGTGCTCCGCCGCGTTCTCGTACACGTGCCGGTAGACCTGCACCAGTTCCGGACTGAACTCGTGGGCCCGGGTCACATCCCGATCCAGCAGGGCCGCCGGCACGTTGTACCCACGCCGGGCCAGGAACGCGATGAATTCGTCATAGATACTCGACTCCGCCAGCAGCCCTCCGAGCAGTGCCTGAGCGGCCGGGTCGGCCGCAAAGACCTGCAGCATGGCCTCGTTCTTGTTCCCGAGCAGGAACTCGACGGCGCGGTACTGGTAGGACTGGAATCCGCTCGCAGCACCGAGATCACCGCGGAATTCGGCGTACTCCGTCGGCGTCAGTGTCGCAAGGACCGACCACTGCTCCGTGAGCGACCGCTGGATGTGCTTGATCCGGGCGATCCCCTTCATGGCTGAGCGGAGATTGTCCTGCTGCAGGTGGGTCCGCACGGCACGGAGTTCGTGGAGGACCAGTTTGAGCCACAGCTCGGAGGTCTGGTGCTGGATGATGAACAGCATCTCGTCATGGTGCTCCGGGCTGCTGACCGGGTTCTGCGCGGACAGGAGCGCCTCGAGCGACAGGTACGAACCGTAGCTCATCTTCCCCGACAGGTCCTTCTCGATCCCCGGCTCCAGGGTGCGGGTGTTCCTTCCGACGCTCATGACTGCCAGCCTACGGCCCCCGATAGTTCCCCGACTCATTGGAAGTGTCCGGGGCGAGGGCTAGGTTGGGTGCAACCCAGGAGGTTCCATGCACGTCTGCAGCATCATTCCGCCCCATCTGTTGGTGACCATCGCCGAAAGCCGCGATCCACGCCACGCTGCCGCCGCCGATTCGGCACGCCACGCACTGGTGCAGTTGCCCCCGTTGATCGCCGGGCGGTCCCTCGCGCTCGCCGCCCCTGTCCGGCAGGGAGCCGTTGTGCTGTCGCAGCTGGAGCGGAGGGTGTCCGACGCCGGGGGGAAGGAGGAGCTGCCGGGAGCCCTGGTCCGCGGCGAGGGCGAGCCGCCCACCGGTGATACCTCGGCGAACGAGGCCTACGACGGCCTCGGGGCCACCTACTCGCTGTTCAGTGACGTGTACGGGCGGTCCTCGATCGACGGAGCGGGGATGCCCCTCGACGCCACGGTTCAATTTGGCGAGCGATACGACAACGCGTTCTGGGACGGTGAGCGCATGGTGTTCGGCGATGGCGACGGTGAAATCTTCGGCCGCTTCACGGCATCGCTCACCGTCATCAGCCATGAACTGACCCACGGCTTCACGCAGTACTCCACGAACCTTCGGTACCAGGGCCAGTCGGGCGCCCTCAATGAATCCCTGTCCGACGTCTTCGGAGTGCTGGTGGAACAGCGCGAGCTGGGCCAGGATGCGGCCGAGGCATCGTGGCTGGTGGGTGAAGGCATCTTTGCCGCGGGCGTGCAGGGCAGCGCGCTGCGCTCACTGCGGGCACCGGGAACAGCCTACGACGACGATGTCCTCGGCAAGGATCCCCAACCGGCCTCGATGGCCGATTACGTGGAGACCTCATCCGACAACGGCGGCGTCCACATCAACTCGGGAATCCCCAACCACGCGTTCTACCTGGTGGCCGCCGAACTCGGCGGTCCGGCGTGGGAGCGTGCCGGCCGTATCTGGTTCGACACGGCGACCGGCGGGGCGGTACCTGCCGACTGCACGTTCGCGCAATTTGCGCAGGCCACCCGGGCGGCCGCCGGAACCCGCTTCGGCGAGGACTCGGAGGAGGCCGGCGCCGTCGACGCCGCGTGGAGGACAGTGGGAGTGGAAGGGTGAAAATCGAGATCTCGCGCTCCGGCGGTTTCGCGGGGCTCACCCGGACCTGGAGTGTCGAAGTGAGCAGCACAGAGGCAGAGGAACGCTGGGTGCCCCTGGTGGAGGAAGCCGCCCACCGGGGGGAGGGCTCCGGCAATCAGCCCGCGAATGCCGGGACGCCGGACACCCAGCGCGACCGCTTCGTCTACCGGATCGTCATCGGGTACCACGAGGCGGTTCTGCCCGAGAGCCGCCTCGGGGAACCATGGAGGGAATTGCTGGACCGCGCAAAGGCCGAAGGTGCCGGGAGTGCTGCGCCGGCCGGCACGGGGCAGGACGGGCCGACAGCACCCTGAACCTGTTGTAGGGTTATGGAGCGGTTTCAACTGCCGTGCGGGCGTAGCTCAATGGTAGAGCGCTAGCTTCCCAAGCTCGATACGCGGGTTCGATTCCCGTCGCCCGCTCCATACCTCCCGGCCCCCTTCGCGTGCCGCACCGCACGTCGGCCGAAAAGTACACGATCCTACACATGCGCCGCTTCGACGCCCTCCACCTGATTGGTCAGGGTACTGCCTAGCGAATTTTGTCGCTTAGGCATAGGGTCAAAAAACGAAGGTTGCTTGGGCTGGCGTTTCATCTGGAGTGTCGGTCGAGCTGGCTACAAAGATGTGGAGGCTCGGTAGGAATGCCGATTAGTCGAACAGAACGAAAGACCCGACGCCGCCCCCGCGCGGCAGGGATCGGATCCGTCCTGGTGGGGATACTGCTGGTCAGCGGCTGCGGCCCGGCCGAAAGTGATAACACCCTGACCTGGTACATCAACCCCGACGACGGCGGGCAGGCCGCCATCGCGGAGCGGTGCACCCAGGAATCGGGCGGTGCGTACAGTATCGAAACGTCCCTGCTGCCAAGCGATGCGGCCTCCCAGCGTGAGCAGCTCGCCCGCAGGCTCGCAGCAGGAGATTCGTCGCTCGACATCATGAGCCTCGACCCGCCCTTCATTCCGGAGCTGGCAGAACCGGGCTTCCTTGCACCCGTGCCCGACGATGTTGCGGAGCGCACCACCGAGAACGTTGTGGAAGGCGCACTCGCGGGGGCCACCTGGAAGGATGAGCTGGTGACGGTGCCGTTCTGGGCCAACACGCAGATCCTCTGGTACCGCGAATCGGTTGCCGAGGCCGCGGGGCTGGACATGACGCAGCCGGTCACCTGGGACCAGATCATCGAAGCCGCCGCGTCCCAGGAAAAGACCCTCGGCGTGCAGGGCGCGCAGGCAGAGTCCATGACGGTGTGGATCAACGCCCTCATCGAATCGGCGGGCGGATCCATCGTGACGGACCCTGAGGCGACTGCTGACGAGATCGAGCTGGGGCTCGTGTCGGAGGCCGGCACCGAGGCCGCGAGGATCATCTCCACCATCGGCGAGGAGGGCCTCGGCGGCCCAGGCCTCGCAACGCAGGACGAGAACAATTCCATGATCGGCTTCCAGGGAGACTCCGGATCCTTCATGGTCAATTACCCCTTCGTCTGGCCCGCCACCAATGCAGCAGTGGATGCCGGAACCCTCGACGCAGCGCTGATCGACGACATCGGATGGGCGATCTTCCCGCAGGTGACCGAGGGAGAGGAATCCGCTCCACCACTCGGCGGGATCGACCTCGGAGTCGGCGCGGAAAGTGACAATCCGGCACTGGCCTACGAGGCGATCGAGTGCATCGTCTCGGTCGAGAACCAGGCGGAGTATTTCATCACCAACGGCAACCCTCCCTCGAACACCGAAGCCTACGAGGATCCCCGGATCGAGGAGACGTTCCCCATGGCAGAGACGATTCGGGAATCACTCGAGCAGTCTGCTCCACGTCCGCAGACGCCTTTCTACAACGAGGTCTCCACCGGGCTCCAGCAGACGTGGGCCCCGCCCGCAAGTGTCGACCCTGAAACGACTCCCGAAACCTCCTCAGAATTCATCACCGCGGTCCTTCGAGGGGAGCAACTGCTATGACATCAGCGATTCCCGCCAAACCGGCGAACCCGACACGAAACCCGGACAGGGAGCCGGGCGTCCAGACGAGGGACACACCGAAGAAGAAGTCGACGAAGCACTACAGCGACCGGGTGCGGGCCGAACGCAAACTGGGGTGGATCCTTGCAGGCCCCGCCTTTGTGGTCATGCTCCTCGTGACGGCATACCCCATCCTGCAGGCCACCTACGAGTCGCTGTTCCAATTCCGGCTCACCGCCCCGGACGAGCGCGAGTTCATCGGCCTCGGGAACTACGCGGTCATCCTCACCGATCCCGTCTGGTGGAGTGACCTGTGGACCACGGTACTGATCACGGTGATCACCGTCGCCGTCGAACTGGTCCTCGGCTTCGCCCTCGCCCTGGTCATGCACAAGGCCATCAAGTCCTTCCGCGGAATCCTGCGTACTGCCATCCTGGTGCCCTACGGCATCATCACCGTGGTATCGGCGTTCGCATGGTTCTACGCCTTCGACATCAACTCCGGCTACGTCAACAACTGGTTCTCGTGGCTCCCCGGAATCGACGAGGACCTGAACTGGTTCGCCCAGACAGGCACCGCCCTGTTCGTGATCATGGCCTCGGAAATCTGGAAGACCACACCGTTCATCTCCCTGCTCCTGCTCGCGGGCCTGGCGCAGGTTCCGGACGAACTGAGCGAGGCGGCGAAGGTGGACGGCGCGACGTGGTGGGAGCAGATGCGCAAGGTCATCATCCCCAACATGAAGGCCGCCATCATGGTGGCGGTGCTGTTCCGGGCGCTGGACGCCTTCCGGATCTTCGACAACGTGTTCATCATGACCAACGGAGCCTACGGCACTGAGGTGCTCTCGCTCCTGGCCTACCGGCAGTCCATCAGCCGCCTGGAGATCGGCCTCGGATCAGCGGTATCGGTCCTCCTGTTCCTCTGTGTCCTGATCATCTGTTTCATCGCCATCAAGCTCTTCAAAGTGGATCTTGCCGGCTCGCAAGGGGGTAAGTGATGACTGAGAAGAAGACGAAGAACAAAGTCCTCTGGGTGGTGGTGGGCGCTCTGGTCCTGCTGTACGCACTCTTTCCGGTGGCCTCGATCCTCGCAACCTCGTTCAAGGCCCCGAGTGATCTCACCAGCGGGAAGTTCCTTCCCACCGGCGGCACGGCGACAACCTCGAACTACGAGCAGATCCTCGTCGGTGACGCGCAGGAACTCTTCCTCTCGTCCCTCCGGAACTCGATCGGCATCTCGCTCATCGCCACCTTCATCGCCGTCGTGCTCGCGACACTCTGTGCCTATGCGATCGCGCGGCTCGACTTCCCGGGGAAGAAACTCATCCTCACCACGGCGTTGGCGGTCTCGATCTTCCCCGTCATCTCGATCGTGACACCGCTGTTCAACCTGTGGCGCACCATCGGCCTGTACGACACCTGGCTCGGCCTGATCATTCCCTACCTGTCACTGACACTACCCATCTCAATCTGGACCCTGGCAGCGTTCTTCCGCCAGATCCCCTGGGAGTTGGAGCAGGCCGCACAGGTGGACGGCGCCACCACCTGGCAGGCCTTCCGCAAGGCGATCGTTCCCCTCGCCGCACCGGGCGTCTTCACGACGGCGATCATCGCGTTCTTCATCGCGTGGAACGACTTCGTCTACGGGATATCGCTCACCTCCACGGAGGCCGCCAGGCCCGTTCCTGCGGCGCTCGCGTTCTTCACCGGAGCCTCGCAGTTCGAGGCGCCGACCGGCGCGATCTCGGCCGCGGCGATCATCGTCACCATTCCGATCGTCCTGCTGGTTCTACTCTTCCAACGCCAGATTGTTTCAGGCCTGACCTCGGGCGCCGTCAAGGGCTGACGCCCTCCGGTTCAAGAAAAGGATTCGCACCATGGCTTCAATTACCCTCAATAACCTGGTCAAGAAGTACGGAGACGGCTTTCCCGCCGTCAACGACATCAGCATCGACATCGCGGACGGCGAGTTCATCATCCTGGTGGGCCCGTCGGGCTGCGGCAAATCCACCCTCCTGCGCATGATCGTGGGGCTGGAGGACATCACCGACGGCGATCTCCTCATCGACGGAAAACGGGTCAACGACAAGGCCCCCCGAGAGCGCAACCTCGCGATGGTGTTCCAGAACTACGCGCTGTACCCGCACCTCACCGTGTACGAGAACATCGCCTTCCCGTTGCGCCTGGCCAAGGGCAAGCATTCGGAGGAACAGGTCACCAAGCTGGTCACCGAGGCGGCTGCCACGCTTGAACTGACCGACCACCTGCAGCGCAAGCCGGCCAATCTCTCGGGCGGGCAGCGCCAGCGTGTCGCCATGGGACGCGCCATCGTCCGCCAGGCCGACGCCTTCCTCTTCGATGAGCCGCTCTCCAACCTCGACGCCAAACTGCGCGGACAGATGCGGTCCGAGATCTCCCAGATGCAGCGGCGGCTGGGCGTCACCTCGGTCTATGTGACCCATGACCAGACCGAGGCGATGACCCTCGGCGACCGCGTCGCCGTCCTGAAGAAGGGTGAACTCCAGCAAATCGCCTCGCCCCGCGAGCTCTACGAGCAGCCCGGCAACCTGTTCGTCGCCGGGTTCATCGGCTCACCCTCCATGAACTTCCTGCCTGCGACGGTCGAAGGCAATATCCTGAAGACCGTGCTGGGGGACCTCGCGGTTCCACCGGAGAAGGCGGCAAAGGCCGCCGGCAAGAAGGTGGTGCTGGTAGGAGTCCGGCCCGAATTCTTCGAGGACGCCAAGCTCGTCGAGGAATCGAAGCGGGGGCACGGCTCAACCTTCACCGCGACGCTGACGCATACCGAATGGCTGGGCAACGAGCAGTACGGGTACATCACTTTCGACCCCGCCCCCGAAGTGCGTGAGCTGCTGGACAACCTGGCCCGCGACATGGACGCCGACGAACTGCGGCCCCAGATCGTGGTCACCCTCGACGCCGCGAGCCGTATCCGGGGCGGACGGGAAGCGGAAATCTGGCTCGACACCCGCAAGCTCCACCTGTTCGACCCCGAGACCGGGGAGAACCTGACGCGCGATGCTGCGGCCGGGGCTGCCCTCACCGAAGAGGCGAACGAGGAGCGCGCCGAGGAGATCGCGAGTGCCCAGGGCACCTCCGTGCACCACGCGGACGGCTCGATGAACGGCAACGAGCGGCCACAGGACACCAGGGGCGCCCAAGAAACAACCGGCGGCGCCGGATCGACCGGTGGAGCGACCGGCGGCGCGGGGTCCACCGGTGGAACAACCGGCGGCGCCGGATCGACCGATGCGTCGCCTGGTGGGTCCACTGCGGCAGGCGGTGGGAAACACACCGCAACGTGACCGGGCGCCTGCATCGGGTCGGTCGCCGGTTTCCTGGAAAGCCCGGCATCCATTGCGCAGCAATTACTGCTTTTCGCGGGAGACCCGGTAATTGCTGCGCAGTGGATGGTCGCGAAGCGTGCTCCCGTCGCCCTGCGGGTAGCGTAGGAGCATGCAGGGCGCTCCCGGAATGAAAGTACTGGCCGCATGGCTGCTTGCTCTGTCACTGGTGACCGCGGGGTTCTTCGTCACCGTTGCCGTCCTGAACAGCATGGTGTACGGCCCGGGCCATGAGGTCGGGGAATATCTCGACGCGCTGAGGAGCGGGAACGGCGAGCGCGCGCTCGGCCAGCTCAACGCCTCCGTTCCTGAAGGCAACGCCGCGGTACTCGACGGCGGTCCCCTCCAGCGGGCAGCCTCAGCAGTGCAGGACGTCGAGGTGCAGGACCCCGAACCCGCAGGTGAGGACCTCGTGAACGTACCCGTCCGCTACACCATCGGCGACACCGACTACACCACCTCGTTCCCCCTGCGGAAAACGGAGTCCGAGTGGCTGTTCTTCGACACCTGGGAGTTCGTTCCCTCAACGCTGCCAACGGTGGGCGTCTCGGTCGGCACCATGTCCGAGTCGACGGTCAACGGCCTGCGGATCGCGACGCCGGAGGGCCGGAACATCCTTCCCACGTTCTACCCGGTGGAACTCGTTGCCCAATACACCAGCGAGTATTTCGCGGCCCCTCCGCGCACACTGCCGGTCACCAGCACCACCCCCGCCAACACCACGATCCCGCTGGAGCCCGCCCCCACCCCGGCGCTCGTTGATGCCGTGGACGGCGAGATCCGGACGTTCCTCGACAGCTGCGCCGCCCAGGCCGTCTTCCAGCCCGCCGGGTGCCCGTTCAACTTCCAGACCAGCCAGCGGCGAGCGGGTGATATCCGGTGGTCCATCCAGCGCTATCCCGAGGTCCGCATCGAACCGACGGACGGCGGGTGGGCCCCGGCCCCGCTGAACGGCACCGCCCGGCTCGACACGCAACTCCAGGACCTGTTCTCGGGGTCTATCGAGGACGTCTCGGCACCCCAGGACTTCGAGTTCACCGCCAACCTGACGGTGACGGACTCTTCCGTCATCGTCCGGCCGATGATCGAGTTCTGACAGACACCCGAGAAGGCGGTGCCGCCCTGAAGACCGCCGGAGCGCCGGTTACACCCGGCGCGTCCCATGTCTTCTGCCGCGCTGCCGCGCCTAGTCCAGCCCGCGGAGATCGAGCACCAGCTCTGCGTTCCCGTCAGCTGCGACCGTGACGGGGATACCCCAGTCCTGCTGGTAGAGGTGGCACGCCGCGTGATCGGGTATCTCACCGCCAGGCTCGCCGTCGCAGGCAGCGGCCCGTGCCGTGATGTGCAGAACTCCCCCACCCTCCTCGCCCGAGAGCTGCAGCTCCCGCACAAGACCGACGGATGTCCCTCCGCCGGACACGAGCAGCGACTCCGGGGACGCTGAGATCTTGAGCTGCGTGGGGTCGCCCCACCGGTCGTCGAGCTTCTGGCCTGTGGGCGCCGCGAAACGGACGGTCAGCGCAAGGGGTCCGCTGGTGACGGCGGTGGGCGGCCGCTGGGTCTGCGATGCCCCTTCATCCACGGCCAGTGCTTCCCGTGGAATCGGCACACGGATGAGCTGGTGCTTGTTCGTCTCGACAACGATCAGCAGCGGTTCACTCCCGTCGGCCAGGGGGCCGGAGTCGACGAGCACGTCCGACGGCTCGGCGAGCCCCCGCACCAGGGTGGAAACCCGGCGGGTCGAGGGGTCGTAGCGGCGCACGGCCCCGTTGTAGGTGTCGGCCACCGCCACCGAGCCGTCCGGCAGCACCGTCACGCCCAGCGGATGCTGGAGGCGCGCCTGGTCGGCGTCGCCGTCGCGGAACCCGAAATCGAACAGTCCGGTGCCCACCGCGGTCTGTACCTGCACCTGCTGCTGCCCGTCCAGCTCGACGAAGGTAAGGACGCGCAGCGCCGACGTCTCTGAATCGGCAATCCAGATCGACCCTTCCGCATCCTCGGCCAGCCCCGACGACTGCGCGAACCACGCGGTCCCGGCGTCGCCGTCCAGCAGGCCCTCCAGGCCCGTTCCGGCGAGCACGTCCACGCTGTGCGACAGGGGATCGTACGTGAAGATCTGGTGGGTGCCGGCCATTGCGATGACCACGCGCTTCAGGACGGTGGAGTAGAGCACGTCCCACGGCGAGGACAGCGACACGTCGAGGGCAGCGGTGCCGAGGTGGCTGTCGGCAAGCCGTGGTGCCTCGCTCACGGCGCCGATCTCCTGCACGTTCTCCTGCAGTCCGGCCTTGGTGTGGTTCCCGGCGTCGAGCAGCCGCTGGACGCCGTTACCGGCAAGGGTGCGCACAGCACCGGTTCCCAGCGACACGCCGCGCAGCCGGTGGTTGACGGTGTCCGCCACGACGACGTCGTACCCCACCTGCCCGGCGATGTCGGCCGGCAGCAGTGCGAGGCCCTGGGGCTCGTTGAACTCCGCGTCCGCCGCGCCGCCGTCGGCGAAACCCTTCCGGCCGGAGCCGATCACGCGGCGTACCGTCGTGAGGTCGGCCTCCAGCTCCACGAGCCGGTGGTGCCCCGTGTCTCCTGCGAGGAAGGTGCCGGTGGCCGGCAGTGCGAGGAGCTTGCCCGGGAACTTGAGGGTCCCGGCGGTGCTTGGAGCGGGGACATAGGGCCCGTTCCCGCGGTGCAGCGTCCCCCTGGCCGAGTGCTCCTCGACCAGTTCGGTCACGAGGGAATCGAGGCCCGCTGCGTGCCCCTCACCGGACAGGTGGGCCACGATGTAGCCCTCGGGATCGACGACGACGAGCGTGGGCCAGGCGCGCGCGGTGTACGCCTGCCAGGTGCCCAGCTCAGGATCATCGAGCACCGGGTGGTGGATGTCATACCGCTCCACCGCCGATGCCAGGGCCACGGGGTCCGCCTCGTGCTCGAATTTGGGCGAATGGACGCCGACCGTCACGAGGACATCGGAGAACTTCTCCTCCAGCGGCCGCAGTTCGTCGAGGACATGGAGGCAGTTGATGCAGCAGAACGTCCAGAAATCGAGGACAACGATTTTCCCGCGGAGGTCATCGAGCTGCAGTTGCTTCCCGCCCGTGTTGAGCCAGTTGCGGCCCGTGAGCTCGGAAGCGCGCACGCGGTAACCCGTGCGCAACGACGTGTCAGTCATTCGTGGTCTCCTGGATTGGGGGCCCGGGGCGCCGGGGCCCGCCGCTGCGCGTCCCGGGACGCCAGATCGGCGAACATAGTGTTGTAAGCCGTGAGATCGGCGTCGTTATTCCTGTCCGCGGCGCGGTCGGTGCGCTTGCTCTCCCGGGCGTCGGTCCGTGACCACAGAATGGCGACGCCGATGGCCAGCAGGAGTGTGGGCACCTCACCGATTCCCCAGGTGATCGCACCGCCCAGCTGCTGGTCCTCGAGAGCGGACAACCCCCAGTCCCGGCCCATGCTGCCGAACCAGGACGCCTGCAGCAGGGACGGCGATCCCATGAGGGTCACGCCGAAGAACGCGTGGAAGGCCATGGTGGCGAACAGCAGCAGGATGCGCAGCGGGAAGGGCGCGCGCAGCGGCACCGGATCGGTGCCGACCATCGAGAGGACGAAGATGTAGCCGGTGATGAGGAAATGGGCGATCATCAGTTCGTGGCCCACGTGCTCGCGCAGCGCGAAACCGAACAGCGGCGAGTAGTAGAAGATGACGATCGAGCCGGCGAAATTCGCGGCGGCGAACAGCGGGTGGGTCACCAGCTTCGACGGGCGGGAGTGCACGACGACGAGGATCCACTCGCGGAGGCCGCGCGTTCCGTCGCGGCGTGCGGACAGCGCCTTCAGGGCCAGTGTGACCGGCGCCCCCAGGACCAGGAACAGGGGAACCACCATGGTCAGGGCCATGTGGTCCACCATGTGGGCGCTGAACAGGACCATCCCGTAGATCGCGGGGGCGCCCGAGGTGAAGTAGGTGAGCAGGGCGAGGCCGATCAGCCAGCAGGCGAGCTTCAGCCCGGACCAGGAGTCGCCCCGGCGACGCAGCTTGGCCATGCCGAGGATGTAGGCCACGCCCACGGTCAGGGCGAAGGCGATCCACAACCAGTCCGGCCGCCACTCCGTGAACCAGCGTGCGGGGGTCAGTTCAGGAGGAAGGTCGTAATTGGTGAGGATGCGGGCCGGAGTGGCATCGGGTGCCAGTTCCTCGTCCCGGGGCGGAGCGGTCCGGCCGAGTGCCACGGCGACGCCGGACACGGCGCCCATGATCAGGAGCTCCACGGCAATCAGCTGCCATAGGACCCGCTGGGCGGAGAGCTTCGCCGCGGAGGGATGGTGCGGGTCGCCGAGCTGGGGGATGATCCATTGCCGGTGCATCCAGCCGATACCGCCGAGGAGGATCGTGGCTACCGCCTTGAACGTGACGAGCAGTCCCCAGGAGGAGCTCAATTGCGACAGGTCGCTGATCCGCAGGCTCGCATTGACGATTCCCGAGACGAACACCAGCACGAACGCGAACCCGGCCAGGGCGGAGAACCGCTTCAAAACGGGAAGTACCTGGCTGCCAAGCTTCCCCCCGGCGGCGGCGAGGACGATGATGCCGCCCATCCAGAGGCAGACACCCACGAGGTGAAGCGCGATCGAATTCACCGCGGCATTGTGGTCGTCGCCGCTGGCCGAATGGCCTACGAGGGCCGTCGGCAGCAGCCCGCCGAAGGCGAGGAGCGCTGTCAGTGCCAGCCCCGTCAGGGACCGGACCCCGAAGGTCAGCGTGGCCACGACCGCGGCGATCATCGCGGTGATGAGCCAGGCCCGGCCGGTGTCGAAGTCGGTGAGGTAGGCGGCGAGGCCTTCGGTGTATGCGGGGTCGGCGCTCAGCGGAAGGCCGGCGGCATCCGAGTAGGTGAACACCATTCCCCCGAGCGCGCCGAAGGTCCACATCACGGCGGCGACCGACGCCAACAGCAGTGTCCGGGTGAACGCCGGGTGCTCGGCTGGATCCGCGGGTCGCCGTCGGGCGTTGCCGTCGTCCTGCCGGCGCGGCAGAATTCCCGCCGCGAAGACCAGTGCACCGATGGTTCCCGCAGCCCCGAGGTTGTTGAAGACCTTGGCGACGGGCAGACCCCAGCGTGTCAGGGCGCCGGGATCACCCAGCTGGCGTGCGGCCGCAGCACCCGAGAACAGCAGGCCGAGGGCAAGTGCCCCGAGCACGACGACGACGGCCCCGCCGAGCAGCGCCACCCGGACCCTGCTGTCCGGACGCGCCGGATTCGGCTTGTGCTGCGGTTCCCTGACTGTTGTAGACACATCCACTATTCTCTACCCGCAGTAGAACAAGGGCCAACTTGGGGAGTCCGGGCTTAAAAGAGGAAGGACCACCGCGCGGAAGCGCAGTGGTCCTTCCTCCCTGGCGGAACCTACTTGGCGGACGCCTTCAGCTTCGAACCAGCGGTCAGCTTCACGCTGTGGCCGGCGGCGATCTGGATGGTCTCACCGGTCTGGGGGTTGCGGCCCGTGCGGGCTGCACGGCTGGTGCGCTCCACTGCGAGCCAGCCGGGGATGGTGATCTTCTCGTCCTTGGCAACGGACTCGGCGAAGACATCGAACAGGGCGTCCAGCACGCTGTTCACGGCAGCCTGGCTGGTGTCAGCCTTGGCAGCTACCTCGGCAACAAGTTCACTACGGTTTTTAGCCAATTTAGGTCCTCCTGGACATCTGTGTTCCGTTGAGCTTTCGGGATATTCGAAAAGCCTCTGTTCGAAAACCTACCAGCTTGACCGGGGGAAGCCCGGATTTTAGCGCTTTTTCCCGCCATCCTGCGGAGAATTCGACCCGGGGACCGGCTTGTGGATGCTGAATCACGGGTCCGTGGACGCCTTCCAGCGGCGCCGTCACTTCTCGCCTACGCGAGGAGCCGACGCAGGAGGAGCCGGCAGCCTGGGCTGCCGACTCCTCCTGACGTCGTGTTGCTGCGTGCGGGACTTACCAGCTGGACTTCGTCACACCGGGCAGTTCTCCACGGTGTGCCATGTCACGGAAGCGGACACGCGAGATGCCGAACTTCTGCAGGGTTCCGCGGGGCCTGCCGTCGATCTGGTCACGGTTGCGCAGACGGACCGGCGATGCATTCCGGGGAAGCTTCTGCAGGCCGAGGCGTGCTGCTTCACGGGCGTCGTCGGTTGCGTTGGCGTCCACCAGGGTCTTCTTGAGCTCGAGGCGCTTGGCCGCGTAGCGCTCAACGATGACCTTGCGCTGCTCGTTGCGAGCAATCTTTGACTTCTTGGCCATGGTTAGCGCTCCTCTCGAAATTCGACGTGCTTACGGATCTTGGGGTCGTACTTCATCAGGACCATGCGGTCAGGATCGTTACGACGGTTCTTCCGGGTTACGTAGGTGTAGCCCGTCCCCGCAGTGGATTTCAGCTTGATGATGGGACGTACGTCCTTGTCCTTGGCCATTAGAGCTTCACTCCCTTCGCGAGGATCGCTGCCACAACTGCGTCGATGCCGCGCACGTCGATGGTCTTGATGCCGCGTGCAGATACCTGCAGCGTCACATTGCGGCGCAGGGACGGAACCCAGTAGCGCTTCTTCTGAATGTTGGGGTCGAACCGCCGCTTGTTGCGGCGGTGCGAGTGCGAAATGCTGTGTCCAAAGCCGGGCTCGGCTCCGGTCACTTGGCAGTGGGCTGCCATAACTCTCCTCCAGATTAGATGAACGTGACGGGGTCACTTGTAGGGCGTCCCGCCACCAGTAATGACACCGTTATTACTGCAGCTTTCCGGAGGTTGACCTGGCAGGGTGAGAGCCTGCCGAAGTGCCTCGCCGCGGGGAAGACGGTGAAGATGAGGCTTGGCACGGTCCTAGTGGGCCGGCGCAGCCTTAAATTCCAGGTGGTCACGGGCGGTTGGATAGACCAACCAAACGCCATACCATACTACGGGCGCGTCGCCGATGCGCCAAACCGGCTACTGGTCGAGCTGCCCGTCCGAACCCACGACTGCTGGACGGCCGGATCCCCGGATCGACTGCTCCCCCTCCAGCTCGGCGCCGGCATCCACGATGGCGTACCGGACCTGCATACCCGGCCCCACCGTCACGCGCTCGAGGATCACCGAATCCTCCACTACTGCTCCCTGTTCGACGACGGTCCCGGGGCCAATCACGCTGTGGATGACCCGGCCGTGGACCCTGGCGCCCGGGGCGACCAGCGAATTGACGATCTCGGCTCCTTCCCCGATGAATGCCGGGAGGAGGTGGGGCGCGTCGGTGAGCATCGGCCACTCGGCATGGCCGAGGTCGATGGCTTTTCCGTCCAGCAGGTCCATATGCGCCTGATGATAAGTCTCCGGTGTGCCGAGGTCGCGCCAGTACCCCTCGATCCGGTGCTCCACCACCACCGCTTCCCGCACCAGGTGCGGGACCAGATAGTCCCCGTAGTCCTTCAGGGAGCCGTGCCTGGACTCCAGGAGTTCCAGGGTGTCCCGCAGTTGCGGCCAGTCGTACAGGAACACTTCAGCGGCGGCGAGCTGTGTCCTGGGCTTTTCGGGCTTGTACTCGAATCCGGTGATCCTGCCCTGCCTGTCCGCCTCGATCACCCCGTGGTTCGAGGCATCACCGTCCATGAGGGCCGTGGCCATGGTCAGCGCCGCGCCTGCTTCCTGATGCGTCAGCATCAGGTCGCGGTAGTCGAGGTGGTACAGGTGGTCGGCGCTGAGCACGAGCAGCAGGTCCGGCTTGAACTGGTCGATCAACCCCGACTGCCGCATCAGGCCATCGGCGTTGCCCTCGGCGAACCCCTCCCCCGACGTGCCGCTGAAGGGCGGGAGCACCCGCAGTCCGCCATGGGTACGGTCCAGATCCCAGGGGCGCCCGTTGGACAGGTGGTCGTTGATGGTCTTCGGCTGGTACTGCTCCAGTATCCAGACGTCGAAGATGCCGCTGTGGTGCAGGTTCGACAGCGGCACATCGATGAGCCGGTAGGCGCCGCCGAAGGGAAGTGCCGGCTTGGCGCGGTGCTCGGTCAGCGCCCCCATGCGGTTTCCGGAACCCCCGGCCATCACCAGCGCGAGCACTCTGGGTGGTTTCATCCGTCCCTCTCCAACGCCTCTTTGAGGATCCAGTGGTCGGTATCAAGCCGTGCAAGGATCTTCCGTCCCACGCGTTCGAGGTCGGCGACGTCGGTGGCGTCGAGGGCATCGAAGACTGTCCCGCGGACCTGCGCTACGTGGGACACCGCCAGGGCGGTGAGCGTGGCGAGGCCCTCGGGAGTGAGCTCTGCGGTGGTGACGCGGCCGTCGAGTCCGGACGGCCGCCGGATCACCCACTCCCGCTGCTCGAGCTTCTTCACCACATGGCTGAGCCGCGAGAGGGAGGCATTGGAGCGCCCGGCGAGCTCGCTCATCGGGAGCGTCCTGTCCGCTGATTCCGACAGCATGGCGAGGACGTGGTAGTCGAAGAGCGTGATGCGCGCTTCCCTGAACAGGTGTGCGTCCAGCGCTCCGGGCAGGAGGGAGGAAACCGCGTACAGCGCCAGCCAGGCCCGTCGTTCTTCCCGGCTGAGCCATTGTGGAGCCGTCGTCATTTGCTCATCTTGGCACAGGGCAGGCTCTGGCAGGCAAGATCTTTGCGTCAGACCCCTGTGCGGACCCAGTCGGGGTGCACGAGCGACGGGTATTTGGCCTGGAGACCGTCGCCCGAGGAGATGCCGCGTAGCCGCCTGCCGACCCAGGGGGAAAGGAAGTCGCGCGCCCACTGTGCGTCCGACCTCAGCTGCGCCGCCCGGGTCAGCGCAGGCCGGGCTTCGAGCTCAGGGGTATCGATGGAATGGGAAGCCTTGATCGTCTCCAGGACCCGCTTCGCCATCAGGGTGTGGCCGGCCGCGGACATGTGCATGCGGTCGGTGTCCCAGTAGCCCCAGTCCTGGAACTCGCGCATCCGCCAGTAATCGACGATGTCCGCACCGTGGTCATCCGCTATCTCGCGCACGAATTCGTTATAGACGGCTGTCCGCCCCCGCGTCCTGCCGAACACTGCGGAGCCCGAGGAGTCAAAGCCGGTGAACAGCACCACTGCCGCGCCTGCCGCGGTCAGCCGGGCCACACCGTCGTCGTAGGATGCCATCAGGCTGTCGATGCTCACGCGGGGCCGGAGGATGTCGTTCCCGCCCGCGTAGAGCGTGACGAGCGTCGGCTTCAGTTCCAGCGCGGCGTCGATCTGCTCGTCGAGGACCTGCTGCATCTTCTTCCCGCGGATGGCAAGATTCGCGTAGCCCCACGTCGGGTCCGCGAGGATGAGCTGCTGCCCCACGCGGTCGGCCCAGCCCCGGACGCCGTTCGGGCTGCCCGGGTCCTCATCACCCACTCCCTCGGTGAAGGAATCGCCAAGTGCCACGTACCGCGAGAAGAATTCCATCCGCCCAAGATTACCTGCCCTGCTGGAAAATGCCGCGGCGGGGAACTATCCCGTGCGCAGCCCCGGGCGGGGATAAGCTCGGAGCTGACACCGACAGGCCGGACCAGACCCGAAGGACCCCATGAACACCAACGACGGCGGCACCACAGCGCGCGCGGCGCTCATTCTCAATCCCATCAAGAACACCGGCCAGGACGTGCGTGAGATCGTGACGAGGATGTCCGCCGACCAGGGGTGGGACGAGCCCCTCGTGATCGAGACCACGGCCGACGACCCGGGCCACGGTCAGGCCCGCGAGGCACTCGCGGCGGGGGTGGACGTCGTGATCGCCGCCGGCGGCGATGGAACCGTCCGGTGCGTGGCGGAGGAACTCGCCGGCACCGACACGCCGATGGCCCTGGTGCCCCTCGGAACGGGAAACCTGCTGGCGCGGAACCTGGACATCCCCGTCGACGATCCTGAGGGCGCAGTGGAGACGGCGCTCGGAGGCACGGAGCGCAGGATCGACGTCGTCCACGTGACGGTGGACCGCGCGCAGGACGCCCAGGTGTTCCTGGTGATGGCCGGTCTTGGCTTCGACGCCGCGATCATGTCCGACACCAGGGACGACCTCAAGGACAGGGTGGGCTGGCTTGCCTACGTCGACGCCGGACTCCGCAACCTTCCCGGCAAGCCGGCGAGGACGACGATCACGATCGACGGCGGCAAGCCCTTCGACCGGCGGCTGCGCAGCGTGATGGGCGGCAACTGCGGAAAGATCATGGGCGGACTCGAGATTTTTCCCGGCGCCAAACTCGATGACGGTCTGATGGACCTCATGACGGTCGCACCGCGGGGCAAGCTCGGATGGCTCGCTGTTGCGGGCAAGCTCTTCGTCCGCGGCAAGGGCAAGGACCCGTCACTCGAATATTTCCAGTGCAGCCGCGCCGAAGTCCAGCTCCACGAGCCTCTCGAGGTCCAGCTCGACGGCGACCCGCTGGGCAAGGCCACCCACATGGTCTTCGAGGTCAAGCCCAACTCGCTGCGGCTGCGCATGCCCCACGGCAAGAAGGACCCGGCGATCCTCAGCAACCCGCTCCCCTAGCGGAGCGTGCGCGTGCCTGAACCTTGGAAGCCGGTCCAGGCACGCAGCCGGGTGCCACGCTACGCGAGCTCGGACCGGCCTTTCCGCCAGTAGCCCATGAAGGCAACCTGCTTGCGGTCGATGCCGACGTCACGGACCAGGTAGCGGCGCAAGCCCCGCACCAGCGCCGCCTCGCCCGCGATCCACGCATAGAACGGCTGACTCCCGGGGAGCCTGCCGGGATTGGGCGTGGCCTCCAGGACTGAGGCTTCCAGGCGCTGCGGCGTTTCCCACAGGATGGTCCTGTCGATATCGACTTCTTCGGGTTCAGGCCCGGCCAGTGCGGAAGTACCCCCAGGACTCCCAGGTGCTCCGACCCCCGCTTGGCCGTTCCGGGTCCGGGCGCCCGGCGTGCCCGGCGTTCCATTCCGGGTCCGGGCGCCCGCTGTGCCCGGCACGAAATACTTCGCCAGGGACACCCAGCCCGGAACACGCACCGCCGTCCGGACCGCCTGGTCGAGAAGTTCCCCATGTTCGCGGGCGCCTCGCGCAAGCCAGGTGATCCGCACCGAGGAGGCAGTGCTGACCTCCTGGATGTCTGCGGGATCGGACACCTCGAGGAAAGCATCCCCGCCGACGTGTGCCGGCAGGGATTCGAGGATGGCGCAGATCGCGGGAACAGCCGTCTCATCACCGACGAGCAGAACATGCTGCGCCAGCCCCGGGCTCCACTCGATGCCACCGCAGGAGCCGGCCGTCGTGCACTGGGCGGCAGCCACGTTCGGCCCGATCAGGCAGACCCTGTCCCCCGGCGCGGCTTTGGCCGCCCACTGCGACGCGGGGCCTCCTGTGCCGTCGTCGTCGAAATGCAGAACGAAGTCGACGTCGATCTCGGGCTCCGCTTCGTGTGCCCGGAAGTCGCGCACCGTATAGGTGCGCATCGATCCGCGCTCGTCCGGCTCGAGACCGAGCCACTGCTGGTACCAGCCCGCGCTTTCCCCGCCGCCCTGCATCAGGGCTCCGATGTCCGGACACGGCCGCCCGTCGGCGGGAATGATGACCTTGATCCGCAGATCCAGGAGAGGCCCGGCCACGCCGAAACCGTTCAGGCAGGCTCCTGAGAAGGTGATGCGCTGGAAGTTCGCGCCCACGCGCTCGACGCGGGCCACCGCGACGTCGAACGCCGCGACTGCGGGCACTGCCGCCGTCCGCTGGACTGCCTTCTCGGAAACTCGAGTCATGATGCTGTCTTTGCGTGAGCAGGAATGGTGTCCTGGGGGTTGGCGCGGAAGCCGTGCCGTGTGCCGGGGAGCTGCCGCTGGTCGGCCGGTGCTCCGGGTTCACTCCCGGGCGGGGCGCCTGGTTCACTCCCGGGCGGGGCGCCTGGTTCACTCCCGGGCGGGACGCCGTGGTGGCGTCCGAGTGGGACCACCATCGGGGTTCCGCTCACGGGGTCCGGGATGACCCTGCAGTCGAGGTTGAAGACGCCGCCCACCGTTTCGCGGGTGACGACGTCGGCGGGTGTGCCCTGCGCCACAATGGCGCCGTCCTTCATGGCGATGAGGTGGTCCGCGTACCGCGCGGCGAGATTGAGGTCATGCAGCACGATGACCACCGTGGTTCCGGCCCGGCGGTTCAGGTCCGTCACGAGGTCGAGGACCTCAATCTGATGGGTGACGTCGAGGAAGGTGGTGGGCTCGTCGAGGAGGAGGATGTCTGTCTGCTGGGCCAGGGCCATGGCGATCCAGACACGCTGACGCTGGCCGCCTGAGAGCTCGTCGACGTTCCGCTCCGCGAGTTCCAGGGTGTCCGTGGCCTCCAGGGCGGCGGCCACGGCGGCGTCATCACCCGGTTTCCACTGGCGGAACCATCCCTGGTGGGGATACCGCCCGCGTCCCACCAGATCGGTGACGCTGATGCCGTCGGGGGCAACCGGTGTCTGCGGCAGGAGTCCCAGCGTCCGGGCGACGGAGCGCGTGGGGAGGGAGTGGATGTCCTCGCCGTTCAGCAGCACGGTTCCCGATGTGGGTTTCAGGAGCCGTGCGAGCCCCCGGAGCAGTGTCGACTTCCCTGACGCGTTGGCCCCGACGATGACGGTGATCCTCCCTGCAGGCAGGGTGACCGACAGGCCGTCGACCACAATGCGTTCGTTGTAGGCGAGGGTTACCGACTGCGCCTCGAGCGTGGTCGGTACCTC
Organism: Arthrobacter sp. Br18; assembly: GCF_000520555.1. Taxonomy (GTDB): domain Bacteria; phylum Actinomycetota; class Actinomycetes; order Actinomycetales; family Micrococcaceae; genus Arthrobacter_D. The sequence continues at coordinate 34,047 of NZ_KI914856.1, forward strand.
GGCAGGGTTCACTCTGGACATGTCAGCCTCCCTGGCCGGCTCGGTTCGCCGTGACGAGGAGCCACAGCAGGAAGGGCGCCCCCAGGGCGCCGGTGACGACGCCGACCGGAAGTGATACGCCGGGAATCAGGTTCGCTGCCACGAAGTCCGCAGCCAGCACGAGGACCGCCCCGACCAGCGCTGCCATGGCAAGCGATGGCGCCCCCTTCAGCAGCCGGCGTGCAATGGGGCCGGAGAGAAAGGCGACTGCCGCTATAGGGCCGGCCGCGGCTGTGGCCAGCGCGGCGAGGGACACTCCGGTGACCAGCAGCGCCAGCCGGGAGGCTTCCACACGGATGCCAAGGCCGGCGGCCGCTTCGTCGCCCAGTTCGAGCCCGCCGAGGCTGCGGGAGAACACAGCGGCGGCCGGGACCAGCAGCAGGAGCCCCCAGCCGAGAACCGTGACGCGGTCCCAGTTGCTGGAGTTGAGGGAACCGTTCAGCCAGACCAGGGCATCGGCGGCAGTCCGGATGTCGGTGCGGGTAATGAGGAAGTTCACGAGCGCGTGGAGCATGGCTGCGAACCCGATGCCCACGAGGATGAGCCGATAGCCGGCAACGCCTCCCTGCCGCGAGATGACGTAGATGACTGCCGCCACTGTCAGCGCGCCGACCAGGGCAGCGACCGAGACGCCGGCGCCTGCTGCACCGAAAACCACGATCGCGGTGACCGCAGCTGCGCTGGCCCCGTAACTGATCCCGATGATGTCCGGGCTGGCCAGCGGGTTGCGGAGCATCGTCTGGAAGATCGACCCTGCCATGCCGAAGGCTCCACCGACCAGCAGCCCGATAACGGCACGCGGCAGCTTGTTCTCCAGGACGATGAACGTGGCCCCGGGAATCTCCGCGCCTCCCAGAATGCGGAAGAAATCGGGCACCGTGACGGTGTACGTTCCCAGCAGCACGTGGACGGCGAACAGCGCTGCGACAAGGCCTGCAGCAAGGGCCCATCTCCCCCGCGTCATGCGGCGGCGGGCGGCCCGCACCGCTGTCGGGCGGATCATGGACGGGCTGCCGGCGTCTCCCGGGTGCGGTCCCCGCTGCTTCACCGGGATCTTCCGGTCCAAGGCACTGCTCACAGCTGGGCCATCCTGCGGCGTCGGACCAGCCAGATGAACACCGGAGCCCCGACGAGCGCAGTCATGATTCCCACCTGCACCTCGCCGGGAGGCAGGACCACGCGGCCGAGGATGTCCGCCGAAAGCAGCAGGACCGGGCCGAGCAGTGCTGAGAAGGGAAGAATCCAGCGATAATCGGGCCCGCTTCCCAGACGCACCAGGTGCGGAATCACCAGCCCGACGAATGCGATGGGACCCGCCGCTGCGGTGGCGGCGCCGCACAGGACCACGATGCCGACCGCAGCGACACCCCGGGTGCGGCCGACGCTCTGGCCGAGCCCGCGCGCGACGTCGTCGCCCAACGACAGGCTGTTGAGCGCCTTGCCGGTGGCGATTGTCAGGACAAGGCCCGCCAGGATGAACGGAAGGGCGGTGAGGATTACGTCCCAGCCACGCCCCGAGAGGGTTCCCACCTGCCAGAACCGGAACCTGTCCAGGGTTTCCTGGCTGGAGACCAGGACAGAACTGGTGAGGCTTCCGAGTCCCGCGGCGAGGGCGGCGCCTGCCAGGGCGAGCTTGACGGGCGTCGCCCCCTCGCGGCCGAGGCTGGCGACGGCGTGGACGACGACGGCGGCGCACGCGGCGCCGGCAAAGGCGAACCAGATGTAGCCGGCGGCGGTACTGACCCCGAAAAGGTAGATGGCGCCGACGACGGCGAGGGAGGCCCCGGCATTGATGCCGAGAATGCCGGGGTCACCCAGCGGATTGCGCGCCACTCCCTGGAGGGCCGCCCCTGCAACGGCAAGGGCGGCGCCGACCAGGAGACCGGTCACCGTCCGGGGGATCCGGGAAAGCACCACCGCGTGGTCCCCGTTGGCAGGGTCATAGGAGGTGAGCGCGTCAAGCAGGGTGGGAACACTGATGGCGCGGGCGCCGATGGTGAGCGACGCCGCGCAGATCGCCAGGAGCAACAGGGCGGAGAGCAGAAGCTGGAGCATGCGCTTGAGGCGGATCGGCCGGGCCGCGGCCTGCGCGGATCGGCTGTGCAGGGGGCTCGCTCCCAGAGTCTGCACTGCCATGGAGCACCTCCCCAGCCGGATATCGGATCTGAAGTAAGGTTAGCTACCTTCCCTGCGATTAGGAAACGGCTTTGTGTCCTAATTGGACCCCTGGTCAGTGACTGATGGTTTCCACGTGCTTTCCCGTGGTCGCCAGCCGAGTGGGAATCGTGCGGAAACGCTGATCGGATTCAGCTGTTCCAGCGTTTCGCCGGGCTGTCCCGGGAGGAATGTCGTAGTGGCCTAGGTGAGTGTTGAACGCGGACTTGCCGGGCTCGGAGAACCTTCGATGGCGAGGATCGTGACGTTGATGCTGCCCACCTGAAGCCCGGCTTTACTGATGATGTCGGTTGTGCGGCCCTGCACGATCTGAGCCACCTCGACGGCGGGGTGGACGACGTCCGTTGCGATGTCGATCTGCACGTTGAGGATCTCACCGGACGCTGAGAGAAGCAGTCCGTCGCGGGCCGCCATGCGGGGCTCCTGCCGCACGGCGCCGGTGTTTCTGTGCAGACTGTTCAGGGACAGGGCTCGAAGCCGGTTCATCATACTTTTCACCGTGGGTTCCAGACGAACGATCCCGGGGAGCTGCAAGAGCGATTCACTGAGGCTGTCGGCGACGGCATCCAGGTCGATCAAGCGGGGCTCAAGTGGCTGGTCAGAGATCATAAAGATCCTCCACGACGACGTCGATCTGTTGCATGCTGATGGCGGTCTGGGCGTGCACGATGGTTCCGATACGTTCCCGTAGCACGGCCATCGTCGGAGGAATGCTGACGCTGGAGGACAACGCCACGTGGAGTGACATCCGCACGTCGGAGAGGTCGACCGTGTCGGTTCCCGAGGGCTTGCCCTCAGTGGTGGTGATCGTGCAGCGACGCGCGTGGACACCTGGAACAGTTGAGGCCGCGAAGCGGATCAGGCTGTTCAGTGCCTGCTCGCTGATATCGATACTACCGTGCGGTGTTTCGCGGAGCACTGTTCGACGGCTCCGACGGATTTCCGCGCGGGCGACCATCATGATGGCTTCCTTGATTCGACCCGCGGGCTGAAGACCGGGGTCGGTCAGATCGCGTTCCTTCATCGCCTCGGTGACGGCGGCCAGGTTGAACAGTGCGCTGCGGGCGTGTTGACAGTCGGAACAGCCCAGTTCGTGGGTGGTCGGCGGTTCATCGATTGTTCCCCACAAGTCATCGAGGTTCCGTCCGCATCCCAGGCGTGGGGCGTCATCGTTCAGCGCCATGGTTCCATCCCTTCTGCCAGAAGTCGTTTCGCACGGGCAATGCGTCCACGAACGGTACTGAGCGGCAACTGCATCATGTGGGCAATCTCGCCGTAGGAAAAATCGTGCACTTCACGCAGCAACCAACAAGCCTTGGACTCGGGTGGGACCGTTTCGAGCAGTTCCGCCAATGCTCTCATCTGCGCCTCGGTCTCTGCGGCAGTGGCGGGGTCCGAGGCCCGCGCCGGGGATGCCACCGCCCGGGCTGCATCGCGATCGTGCTGCTGCTCATCCAGGTCGGTGGACGCTACCACCGTGGTGGGTCGGCGCTGGCGCTGGCGGAGCGTATCAAGGCATTTGTTCGTCGCCGTCCGGTACAACCAGGCCCTGAACGTCTGGGGCCTGGAGAGGTTCGGTAAGCTCCGCCAGGCGGCGATGAAGGTGTCCTGCACGATGTCCTCGGAGTCCGTGCGGTCGTTGAGCATCCGATAGGCCAACCGGAAAATGCTTCCCTGATAGGTGGTGATCAGCATCTCGAAGGCGTGCAGATCCCCGTCCTGCGCCCGGACAATGATTGTGACCTCATCCAGGGAGGCCCCGGGCGACATCTCCTCAGGCGCAGGTTCGGGCGTTACCTCCACGGCAGCATTGACTGCCCCCTGCTCCCCCGAATCGGAGATCGTGGTCCGGCCGCCCATCTAAACCCTCTCGCGTGTCGCCCCCAGGCCACCAATGAAGCCATCAAGCCCGGCCGTACTGCCCGGATGAGACTCGGCAAACCCTGCCCCTGATGCCGACAGTAAGCCCAATCTCTCACGAAGGGATCTCTTTCGAGAAAGTCTCCGCCCTCGCGTGACAATTCCGGTTCGCGCGCGTCTTTACCTTGTGTACCCCACAAACTCTTGACTAGGAGATTGACTTTCACATGGCAGATGACCAGAACACCGCCGCACGCCGGGCCGTCGTAGTACCAGCCACCGGGGAGGAGCAGCAGCGTATCGCAGAGCAGCAGGCCAGGGAGGCCCAGAAGGTCGGCCCGCTGCAGACCGAGCAGGGCAACACGACCATCGCCGAGACCGTGGTCCAGAAGATCGCGGGGATTGCGACCCGCGAAGTTCCCGGCGTGTACGCGATGGGTAGTGCAGGACGCCGGGCGTTCAGCAGTCTCTCCGAGCGCATCCCCGGCTCACAGACCAATGTCAGCGGCGGCGTCAGCGTCGAAAAGGGCGAGCGACAAGCCGCGATCGATCTGACGGTCGTCGTCGAGCACGATGCCTCAATCGTCGAGGTCAGCCAGATGATCCGTCGCAATGTCATCTCATCCGTCGAGGACGCCACCGGGCTCGAGGTCCTCGAGGTCAACATCAACGTCACCGACGTCCACATGCCCGAAGATGACCAGAAGGACGCCGCCAACGACCCCGGCCGCAGCGAACTTCAGTAGCAAGAACAGCGTGGCCTTCACCGGCGGGTCCGCCG
>NZ_KI914856.1:39001-47966 GCF_000520555.1 Arthrobacter sp. Br18
CGGTGAAGGCCACCCCTGCCCCCCACATTCTGCATTGAGAAAGGCACCCGACAATGAGTACAACAGCTATGGGTCTTCTGACCGGCCTTTTCCTCGGATGGGTCGCAGCATTCGGAGGCTTCTCGGATTTCCTGATCGTGGCCGTGTTCGGCGCCCTCGGGCTGCTCACCGCCCGGATCATCGACGGCAAGCTCGACCTCGGCGCTCTGACCGGACGCTCGAGTAACCGCCGATGACCACCGTGCCGGGAAGAGCCGCGACGAACGCAGGAACTGTCCGGTCCGCAGATCCGAGCCCGCGAGGATCGGTATCAGCGGATCCTTCGACCCGCGGGAAACTCACCATCGCCGAGAAAGCGATCGAGAAGATCGCAGCCCACGTCGCCTCCGAGGTTCCCGGGATCAGTGGTTCCACCGGCGGGTTCCTCGGCATCGGCTCACGCGGTGAACACGCGCCGCGGCCGCAGGCGACAGTGCGCTTGAGTGGACTTATCGCCACTCTTTCCATCAGCGCCGGCATCCGCTACCCGGCGCCGCTGCGCACGACGACGGAACGCCTGCGCCAACATGTCCGCGACGAGGTATCGACCCGGTGCGGCGTCGAAGTGCGCCAGGTAGATATCGACGTCGTCGAATTGATCAACCCGTCGCATTCCACCGGCCGAAGGGAACTCCTATGAGCCCGAAACCCACGTCCCCGGCGCTGCGCCGCCGCTCCAGCCGCTCCCTGCCGGCGACCATCATCGCAATCCTCCTGCTCACGACGGCGGCCCTGGCAGTCTGGATCGGCGTCACCCGCATCACCACAGCAGAGTGGCCGCCGTTCCTGGCCTCGATCCGCGAAGACGTGGCGTCCCTGGCCTGGGACAGCCCCGCCCTGTGGACCACCGCCATCATCCTGATCCTTATCGGTCTGGTGTTGCTGCTGACGGCGATACTGCCCGGCAAGCACAACACCGCCAGGATTCAGGGCCCCGACAGCGCGGATGAACATTTCTCCGAGACCGCCATGAGCCGGCGCGGAGTCGCCCGGCTCGCAGTTGCCCACGTGGACCAGACCGACGGCGTCGATTCCAGCACCGTGAAAGCAACCGCCAAAAAGGTAGACGTCCACGTTCGAACGCCCCTCCACGACGCCGGGAACCTGTCGGAGCAGCTCACGAGTTCCCTGACCCGCAAACTTCAGGACGTCGGTTTGAATCCCACCCCGAAAGTCTCGGTGCGGGTCCGCGCCACCAACGACTGACCCCTCCGCTCACTCACCCGGACCCATAGGTCCGGCGTCGACAATATTCCCGGCAACGCACCGCTACGAAAGGATCCACTCATGAGGGAATCAGCCGGAAGACTCAACCGGACCTGGCTGGCCATCATCGGCCTGGCGACACTGATCCTGGGCATCGCGGGAGTCCTCCTGGCCAGCGGACTCGCCGGCACCATCGCCCAATCCGCCGGCGCCGGTTTTTCCCCGGCCGAACCCGCCGACCCGGCCCTGCCGGAGGGTTTCCGGGACGTCTTCGCGAACGACGCAGCACCCATCATTCTTGCCGTCCTTGCGGTGCTGATCGGCATCGGCGCACTTCTGTGGCTGCTCGCTCAGATTCCTAGGCGGAACCAGGCCCGTGCCTTCCGACTCCACGGCGACAACGGGTCCACCGGCTACACCACCTGCGAACCACGAGTCCTCACCGACGCCGTGGAACAGGAAACCGCAGCCCTGCCCGGAGTCACCGGAGCCACCGCTCTCCTGCGGGGGACAGCGGCCGAACCCGAATTGACCATCGACGTGCGCGTCGATGACCGGGCCGATGTCCAGGACGTCCTCGAGAAAATCCATGCTCAGGTAGCCTCGAACCTGGAAACCGCACTGGAGACGCCACTGCGCAAAGTCGCGGTCCTGTTCAACGTCACCGCCCGCCGCCGCAACGACCACGAAGCCGTCCTCTGATATCGCGGCGAGCCGGGTGGCCTGCAGGAGAGAGACGGAAGGGTGGAACGTGCAAAGGCACATTCCACCCTTCCTCATTCGTTCTCGGTGGTGCCTAGGCAGCCGTCGGCGGCGTCCCGTTCCCGAAGGGACGCCCGCCCAACTGCTCGCGGCCGTGGCCGGAGTGCCAGTTCGTGAGATCCGGTCCCTTGGGCACGATCCCCGTAGGGTTGATGTCCTCATGGACGATGTAGTAGTGGTCCTTGATCTGCTGGAAATCGATGGTGTCCCCGAAGCCGGGCGTCTGGAACAGATCCCTCGCATAGCCCCACAGTGCGGGCATCTCGGTGAGCTTGTTGCGGTTGCACTTGAAGTGGCCGTGATACACCGGATCGAACCGGACGAGGGTCGTGAACAACCGGACGTCGGCCTCGGTGATGGTGTCGCCCACGAGGAAGCGCTGCCGGGTCAGGCGCTCCTCCAGCCAGTCCAGCGCGCTGAACAACCGATCATAGGCCGCCTCGTAGGTTGCCTGCGACCCCGCGAATCCGCAACGGTAGACGCCGTTGTTCACTTCGGTGAAGACCCGCCTGTTGACGAGGTCGATCTCCCCGCGCAGCGGCTCCGGGTACAGCTCGGGAGCGCCCTCGCGGTGGAACTCCGTCCACTCGGAGGAGAAATCCAGCGTGATCTGCGGGAAGTCGTTGGTGACAACGGCACCCGTGGGGATGTCGACGATCGCGGGAACGGTGATTCCGCGCGGGTAGTTCGGGTCACGCTTGAAGAAGGCTTCCTGAAGCCGCTCGATGCCGAGGACCGGATCCCTGCCGTCCGGGTCGAGGTCGAAGGTCCAGGACCGGCTGTCGTGCGTAGGACCGGGAGTCCCGAGGGAGATGGCCTCCTCCAGCCCCAGCAATCTGCGCACGATGATGGTCCGGTTGGCCCAGGGACAGGCGCGCGCCGCGATCAAGCGGTACCTGCCCGGCTCCACGGGATAGCCGTCCGCCGCGTCGCGGGTGATCCGCGTTTCGAGGTAGGCGGTATCCCGCGTGAATTCCTCACCGGAGTTCACGTAGGACCCTTTAGTGCTGTGCTCCGTGCTGTGCTCTGCCGAGGCCTGTTCACGCTGTGTTCCGGACATCGATTGCAGCTCCAATTCCTCAGCGGCGATTTGATTCACGCTCGTACTTCTCACGGAGTTCGCGCCCGGTGTTGACCGTCTTGAGCTCCTTCTCATTCTTCTTCTCTGCTGCCTTCGTGTCGCGCGGCGGGAGCTGGATGGTGTCCTCCGCCTCGATACCGGCCTGCAGTTGGCGTCCGCGCTCCATCTCGGCGTCGAACTCCGCGCCGAAGAGGAGCGACAGGTTGGCCAGCCAGAGCCACAGGAGGAAGATGATGACGCCGGCGATCGCACCGTAGGTGGCCTCGTAGCTCCCGAACCTGGCGACGTAGAAGGAGAACCCGGCGGTGGTGAGCGCAAGGACCACGAGCGCGATGAGCGCGCCCATGCTCATCCAGCGGATCTTCGGCTGCTTCACGTTGGGCGTTCCGTAGTAGAGGACGGCGATCATCGCCACGGCGAAGGCCACCATGACCGGCCACTTGGCGATGTTCCACACCGTCACGGCGGCGGGACCGAGGCCGATGGCGTTACCGACGGCCTCGGCCACCGGGCCCGAGAGCACCAGGAGCAGGGCCATGATGACGATGAGGACCAGGACGACCACCGTGATGAGGAGCATCTGCGGGCGGAGCTTGAAGAACGGGCGGCCCTCGTCCACCTCGTAGATGCGGTTCATCGCCCGCGAGAACGCGGTCACATAACCGGACGCCGACCAGATGGCGCCCAACAGGCCGATGACGAACGTCAGGCCGGCGGCCTGATTGGAAGCCAGTTGCTGGACGATCGGCTCGATGGTGTCCGTCGCTCCGCCCGGAGCCAACTGGCCGACGATCCCCATGATCTGCGACGTCGTCGCCTCCGCCTGGCCGAACAGGCCGAGCAGCGACACCAGCGCGAGGATGCCGGGAAATATCGAGAGCACTGCGTAATAGGTCAGGGCCGCCGCGAGATCCGTGCACTGGTCCTTGCCGAATTCGCCGAGTGAGCGCTTGGCCACGTAGCCCCAGGCGGGCTTGGCCATGTCCTTCGGAGCTTCAGGCTTCCGTGGATCGTTCGGGTCAGGAGCGTTGCGGGCCTTCTGGGAAGTCTCGTTGTTCTTGGCGTCGCCTGACGCCGGGCTTTTGTCGCTCACAGTTACCTCCACAGAACGCCCTGTGCCTGCCGGGCGTCACATCCGATATCGTCTTCCCTATAACTGCACCATAAGCGTGCTTACTAGTCCAGTCCCGCGACGGGAGTCCACCGTTCCACGGGGCGCACAGGAGAAGGAACCCACATGAGAATTGCCGTGATCGGTGCCACCGGAAACGTCGGTACGGCGGTGCTGCGACGGCTGCACCGCGCCGCCGTCGAGCGGAAGGAAACCGGCGGTGAGCCCCTCTCCGTGACGGGAGTCGCCCGCCGCGCACCCGATCCCGCCGTTGCACCCTATCGCGGGGTCGACTGGCACATGCTCGACGTCGGCACGGACAGCGGGCGCGCGCAGCTTACTGCCGTGTTGGAGGGCGTGGACGCCGTCGTCCATCTCGCCTGGGCCATCCAGCCGAACCGGAATGAAGCCGCGATGTACCGCACGAACGTGACGGGCACGTCGAACGTGCTCCGCGCAGCAGCCGATGCGAAAGTGCAACAGGTTGTGTGCGCTTCGTCGGTGGCCGCCTACTCGGCTGCGGACAAGGACTCCCGGACGGATGAATCCTGGCCGACCGCCGGTATCCCCACGTCGCACTACAGCCGGCAGAAGGCCGAACAGGAAAGGCTGCTGGACCGGTTCGAGGCGGATCACCCGGAACGGACTGTTGCCCGGCTGCGCCCCGGGCTGATCTTCCAGCCCGAAGCAGGCAGTGAGATCGGTCGGTATTTCCTCGGGCCCTTCATCCCCAAGCTGGTGCTGGGCAGGATTCCCCTGCCACTGATCCCTCTTCCCGCGCAGCTCATCTTCCAGGCCGTGCACGCGGACGACGTCGCCGATGCCTACTGGCGGGTGGTCAAGCAGCGGGCGTCGGGGCCGTTCAATATCGCCGCCGAACCGGAGATCACCCCGGCCCGACTTGCAGCGGTCCTGGGCGCCCGCCGGGTGCTCAACATTCCCGTACCCCTGCTCCGCGCAGTGGTGGCCGTCAGTTGGGCCGCGGGCCTGCAGCGGACCGATCCGGGCTGGATCGATCTGGCGGCCCTCGTTCCCGTTATGGACACCAGCCGCGCGCGGACGCTTCTCGGCTGGTCTGCCGAGCACTCGTCGCGGGACACCCTGACCGCCGTGCTCGACGGCCTGCGCACCGGGAACGGGCTGAAGGGCTCACCCACCCTGTATCCGCGACGCGTGGCACCGGGCCGTCGATCGAGTGCGCAGCAATAACCGATTCGGGGCCACTTTCCCGTCATTGCTGCGCACTGCATGGAGGAAAGGAATGCTGGCAGGCCCTCGTGCGATCGAGTGCGCAGCAATAACCGATTCGGGGCCAATTCCCCGTCATTGCTGCGCACTGGATGGAGGGCTGCGCACTGGATGGAGGGCTGCGGGCTGCGCACTGGATGTGGGCAGCGCGGTGACTTCCGGGCGCGGGAGGATCAGTACAGGAAAATAGGAAACAGGTCGCGGTTGTGGGCGTGCAGCAGCACCAGGAACAGGACGAAGTCGAACAGCAGATGGACGCTCACCACATAGGTGAGCGACTTGGTCCGCGCGAAGATCCAGCCCTGCACCAGCGCAAACGGATAGATCAGGACGGGACCCCAGGCGTGGAAACCCAGCTCCCACAGGAACGAGGTGAAAAGGACCGCCTGCAGAAGGTTCGCCTGCCATTCCAGGATATGACGGCGCAGGAGGGTGAACACCGTGCAGATGAAGAACAGCTCATCCCAGATGCCCAGCACATTGGTGCCGAGGAAGAGCCGCGCTACGCTCCCTGCATCATCGGCTGCCGGCCAGTTCTCATACACGCCGGTGGGAACGAGGTAGACGGGCAGCAGCAGGTAACCGATGACGACGACGGCGGGAAGGTACCAGCGCTCCACCGGGGACCATTTCTGCCCGGTGAGGACGGGGAACCGAATGGCATGCTCGCGGTACACGAACCGCGAGATGAGGTAGGGCAGGCCGACAGCGGCAGCCATGGCGCTTCCCATGACGGTCATGTGGCTCACGCTGATGTCGGTGGTGATGGGGACGGCGTTCATGATCAGGATCCCGAGGGCGATCAGGGCGAGGTCACGGAGGAGTGCCCTGCTCAGGACGGCCGATACGGCGAGTGCCCCTGCAAGGAGAACGTAGCCCTGCCACTGCAGTCCGAGGCCGAACAGCAGGAAGCCGGAGGCCGCCGTCATCCCCGCCGGCAGGACGTTCCAGGTGGCATGCCGCACGGCCGAGGGGGCCGCGGCGGTTCTGGACATGCACCAGAGCCTACCCCCGGTTCAAGTCATCGCCCGCTGCGGATCGTCGTCCTGCCATCATTGTTTCCGGTGGAGTTTCCGGTGGAGGATGGGAGGACGCCGTCCCGTTTGGAAGAACCTACTGAAGGAGCGCCCGTGGAGTACACCTACGACGTACTGGTCATAGGAGGCGGTCCGGCCGGAATGGCCGCAGCAACACGTGCCGCCGAGCTGGGAGCACGGACGGCTGTGGTGGAGCGCTCGAAGCTCGGTGGCACCTGCGTAAATTCCGGTTGTGTCCCGTCACGGGTACTCGCCAAGACCGCGCGGCTCTTCCGGGAGGTCCGCACGGCGTACGACTACGGGATCGTGGTGGCTGAGCCCTCGGTGGACTGGGAGAAAACAGTCCAGCGCGTCCGTGCCACGGTGGAGCGGGTGCTCGACGCCAAGGGCTACCCGGCCACTCTGGAACGCCTCGGTATCGACCTGATCCGGGGCCAGGCCGTGTTCACGGGCGAGCGTTCACTGTCGGTGGACGGCGCGGACATCACGGCACGGGCCGTCATCCTCTGCATCGGCGGCGACGCCCGGCGGCTCTCGATCGACGGAGCCGAGCTGTCGATCCTGCCCTACGAGGTCCTCTCCCTTCCGGAGCTTCCCGCCGCCGTCGCGATCATCGGCGGCGGGCACACCGGTGCGCAGCTGACCACCATCTTCAATGCTTTCGGTTCGGAGGTCCTGCTGCTGGATGTGGCTCCAAGGATTCTGACCACCGAGGACGACGACGTCGCCGCGTCCGTCACCGAGGGCTTCGCCTCGAAGGGCGTCCGGGTCGAGACAGGCATCGACGGCATCGACGGCATCGCCCAGGGATCGGACGGCTCGCTGACCATCGCGTGGAAGCGGGACGGCGAACCCGTCTCGCAGGGCGTGAACGCCGTCGTCATGGCGGCGGGCTGGCCGGCGAACCTGGCAGGCCTGGGTCTCGACGCGGCAGGCGTCGAAGCGGCCCGGTCCTTCATCCCGGTGGATGACTACCTGCGCTCGAACGTGCCGCACATCTTCGTGGCGGGTGACGCCAACGGCAGCAGCATGCTGGTGCAGGCTGCAGTCTTCGAGGGCGAAACCGCCGCCGAGAACGCCGTCCTCGGCGCCAACCGGACCACACCGCACCATCTGCTGCCCGAGGGCGGCTTCACCGATCCGGACTACGCGGGCGTGGGGCTCACCGAGGCGAAAGCGAGGGAGCGGGACCCGGACTGCCACGCCGTCGTCGTTCCCTACGCGTCGGTGGAGCGGCCCATCATCGACGACCGTGAGCAGGGGTTCCTGAAACTGGTGACCGACCGCCACCGCGAACTGATCCTGGGGGCGCACGCCGTGGGGGAGAACGCGGTGGAGGTGATCCAGGCGGTGGCCTCCGCCATGGCGGGCGGAACCGACCTGGCGACATTGGCGCGCGTGAAGTTCGCCTACCCCACCTACAGTGCAGTCATCGGCTCCGCTGCGCGGGCTGCCCTGCGGAGGTAGGTGCGCTCCGGCGTCGCCAGTACGCCGCGAGCATGGCCCCGGAAACGTTGTGCCACACCGAGAAGATGGCACCCGGCAGCGCGGATTCGGGGGTCAGATACTGCCGTGCCAGGCCGGCGGCGAGCCCGGAATTCTGCATTCCCACCTCGATGGCCATGGTGCGGCGTGCGGTGAACGGCAGTTTAGAAGCCGCGCAGCGCCGTACCCCAGCGCGTATCCCAGACCGTTGTGGAGGATGACCGCGGCCAGAACCAGCAGGCCGGCCGAGAAGATGATCTCCGCGCTTCCTGACACCACGGCAACCACCACCACCGTGATCGCCGCGACGGACACCCAGGGCAACGCCGGGAGGCAACGCTGCACGAGGGAGGGCAGGAAGAACCGCACGGCCAATCCGAGGAGCACCGGCACGAGGACGATCTGCAGGATGGACCCGGCCATGGACCCGGCATCCACCGGCAGATACCGGCCCGCCAGCCAGAGCGCCAGCGCGGGAGGCAGACCGAGCAGCACCGAGACCAGCCAGCCGAGCAGCGGCATGACCGCGAACTGCGCCATCACTCCCGCCACGACGGGAAACGGCCGCCGCATCACCAGCGCGAGGTCCGGCGGGGTCAGGGTCAGCCCCATTCCGAACATGATGACGCCCAGCAGCGGGTTGATGAGCGGGCCGAGGCCCGTGAAGGTATCCGGGGTCAGCACCGCCAGCACGCCGCCCGCGAGGATGAGGAGCGGGAACAGGGTCACAGCGATGCGGGCGCTGCGTTCTTCGGCCAGGGATGGTGCGGGCGGCGTCTCGGTCATGGTTAATGGCTTATCACGTGCCCCGCACGATGACCGACTGCTAGGGTTTGTGGCACCTCAATAAGGCAGGGCTGCTGCGTTCCGCAGGAGCAACAGCGCAGGGAGATTACGGCGACCATGGACAAGAAATTCACCGCGACCGAGGAATCCAGCAGCAAGCACCCCCACGACTGGGGCCGCGCCATGGCCGTCGCCATCAGCAGGCTCGCG
>NZ_KI914856.1:48066-50199 GCF_000520555.1 Arthrobacter sp. Br18
GGCGGGAAGCGGGCGACGAATTCGAGCATGAAGCGCTGCTGGGCGAGGACCTGCACCTTTTCGTGGAGGACACCGCGGACGGCGTGAACATCACCATGTCGTGGACGCCGCGCGAGCAGAAAGCCCTGCCCGCCGCTCCCCCGGGCGACACTCCCGCGTGAGCCGCTGAGGTCATGGCACTCCTCCTGTACGCCAGCATCACCTCGCTCGACGGCTATGTGGCCGACGAGGAGGGCTCCTTCGACTGGGGCGTCCCCGACGAAGAGTTGCACACCTTCATCAACGACCTCCAGAGGCCCATCGGCACCTACCTCTACGGACGCGGGCTGTACGAGGTGATGGTCGCGTGGGAGACGATGCCGACAGCCGGCGATCCGATCCTGCAGGACTACGCGGAAATCTGGCAGGCAGCGCAGAAGATCGTCTATTCATCAACTCTTCCCGGTCCGTCCAGCCGGAGGACCCGCCTGGAACGGCACTTCATCCCGGCTGCCGTGGAACAGCTGAAAGCGGCGGAATCGCAGGACCTGGTGATCGGGGGTGCCGAGCTCGCGGCGGGAGCATTCGCCGCGGACCTCATCGATGAGATCCACCAGTTCGTGTCACCGGTCGTGGTGGGCGGCGGAAAGCCGTTCCTGCCGAAAAGCATCAGGCTCGGCCTTGCCCTGCGTGACGAGCGCCGGTTCGCGAACGGCGTGGTGTACCTGCGCTACAGCATCGAAAGGTGACGCGCCGGGAAGGCAGGGCACGTCCTTTCCCCCCTTCCCTCAAACCCCTAATTCACGCCGCCCCGCGCCTGGGGCGGCCAATACACTGAGTGCTATTACACGGGTCTCCTTGGTGAAGGGTCAACTCAATGCGTAGCTCAGTTCTCCTTGTTCCTACCCTCGCGTTCTCTGCCCTGGCTCTCACTGCCGGGCCGGCGGGCGCCGCCGACGACGGCGCTGCCTCCTACTCCGCGGTGCTTGCTCCGGTGAACGTCAGCGGGACCTCCGGCCAGGCGATGATTTCCCTGGCCGGCGATCAGGCAACGATCAGCATGAGCGTGGCTGGGGCCCCGTCCACGCTCATGGGCATGCCGTACATGCACGCCCAGCACATCCACATCGGCGGGCAGGGCGTCTGCGCCGGCCCGGCGGCGGACGCCGATGGCGACGGCGTCGTCAGCTCCGAAGAGGGAAAGCCCTATGAGGGATCAGCCAACCTCAAGCTGCGGCTGCAGCCGCGGCTCCGCGGCACATCACCTATCAAGGCATTGGCATGGACCTGGACATTCTGCCCCTGACCCCTACAGCAGGGGACCAGAGCAGCGGAACTATCATTCCTCCTGCGACACTTGACGCCTACTGGCTCACTCCCTACGGAACGCCCGGCACCGGATCCGTCAACACCACGTACATCGTGGGGCATAGCTGGGAAAACCGCGACTCCGCGTTCAACCGAGCCAGTTCCCAGGCCAAACCCGGAGACCTTTTCACGGTGACCACCACCACCGGAGAGGTTACATACACGGTAAATTCCGTCACCACCCACAACAAGGACACCCTGAACACCAGTGACATCTGGGACATCGTCCCTGGCCGGCTCATTCTGGTTAGTTGCTACACCGCTGACCTGTGGGGAAAGAACGTCGTCGTCACAGCCTCACCCCTCGGCTAGGGCGTGTCTCCTAATTCCTTGAGCCAGATGGTGATGGCGCGGAGAACGACTCCGCCGCGGTAGGTCAGAGCGAGTTTGTCGTACCGGGTCGCTAGTCCGCGCCATTGCTTGAAGGTGTTGAAGGAGCGTTCGACGACGTTGCGGCGTTTATAGGCCTCCGTGTCGAGCCCGACGGGTCTGCCGCCTCTTTGTCCGCGGCGTTTGCGGTTCGCTTCCTGATCGGAGCGCTCCGGAATCACGGCCTGGATGCCGCGTCGGCGCAGCAGTTCACGGTTGGCCCTCGATGAGTACGCTTTATCGCCCAGGGCCCGGTCCGGACGGGAACGGGCCCTGCCGGGACCGAGCCGGGGAACACTCAAGGCGTCCAGCAGATGCGGGAACATCGGCGAATCCCCGCCCTGGCCGGGTCCGAGGATCATCACCAGTGGGCGCATTTTCCCGTCGCAGAGGTGATGGATTTTCGTGGTCAGCCCG
>NZ_KI914857.1:0-13673 GCF_000520555.1 Arthrobacter sp. Br18
GATCACCACCGCCCAGCTCTACGGCCCGGCACGGATCATCGCTATCGACATCGACCGCAACCGGGTGGAACAGGCCAAACTCTTCGGTGCCACCCACAGCATCGTGTCAACCGACGCCGACTGGAAGGACCAGGTGCTCGCCCTCACCGACGGTCTCGGAGTGGACGTCGCGATCGAAGCGGTCGGGATACCGGAAACGTTCGCCATGGTCCTGGACATCGTCCGGCCCGCCGGTCACGTCGCCAACGCCGGGGTCCACGGCAAAGGGGTCGACCTGCCACTCGATAAACTCTGGATCTCCAACCTCACCATCACCACCGGGCTGGTGAACACCAACACCACCGGCACCCTCCTGAAACTCGTCGCGCAGGGCATCCTGCCCGTCGACCGGTTCGTCAGCCACACCTACAACCTCCAGGACATCGAAAAGGCCTACGACACCTTCTCCCGCGCCGCGGAAACCAACGCCCTCAAAATCATGCTCAACGCCTGAACATCAACTAGCCCCCCGCCAACGAAGAGCACAGGCAGAGGACCAAAACGAGGCGCGGTCAGGGAACCGTCATGCGGACCCGGCCGCCGGCAGCGGGTGAGCCGCGTCTGCTGCGGTATGTCGCGTTCCTTTCCGGGGCGCACCCGGGCGCAGGAACCGGCTAACGGCGTCGCGACCGGACGATCCCCTTGCGGATCTCCTCGACCCACAGCACCGATGATCCGACGAGCAACGCGAGTCCCCACTGGGCAGAGCTGAGGTCAGTGGTGTCGAAGAAGCGCTGCAGCATGTCGAGGTTGACGACCAGGACCTGGAGTGTCACCACCGCCAGCAGGGACACCCAGATGCTGCGGTTGGTGAACGTCTGCAGCGAGAAGACGGAACCGTCTTCAGAGCGTACGTTGAGCAGATTGAAGACCTGGAAGAAAACGAAGGTGGTGAAGGCGAGGGTGGTCCCGAGCAGTGGATCGCTCACACTATCCGGGAACAGGGTCGGTGCCAGGGCGAGAACGGTGATGGTGCCTGTCGCCATGACGAAACCGAGCCCCAGGATCCGCAGCAGCCGGCTGCGCGTCAGCAACGGCTCGTCGGCCGGTCGCGGCTTCTGTTTCATGATGTCCGGGTCGGCCGGATCAACGCCCAGAGCAAGGGCGGGTGGACCATCCATGATGATGTTCACCCACAGAATCTGCAGTGCGGTGAACGGTGCCCCACCGGCCAGTCCCAGGACTCCGGCGGTAAGGAAGATCAGCACGAAACCCCACGCCGTCGTCAGCTGGAACTTCACGAACTTGATGATGTTCGCGTAGATCCCGCGGCCCTCCTGGACGGCGGCGATGATCGTGGCGAAGTTATCGTCGGTGAGGATCATCTTCGCTGCACCCTTGGACACATCCGTGCCGGTGATGCCCATGGCGATGCCGATGTCCGCCTGCTTCAGCGCCGGCGCGTCGTTGACGCCGTCACCCGTCATGGCCACGATGTTGCCGTCCTGCTGCAGCGCCCTGATGACGCGGATCTTGTGCTCCGGCGCCACACGGGCAAGCACTCCGAATCCTGCGGCACGCCGGTTGAGTTCGTCGTCGTCCAGGTTGTCCAGTTCCGTGCCGGATGCGGCTTCGCCGGGGATGCCCAGCTGGCCGGCGATGGAGGAGGCTGTGGCCAGGTGGTCACCGGTGATCATGTGTACGGCAATTCCGGCGGTATGGGCAGTGGCGATGGCAGCGGCCGCCTCGGGGCGAGGCGGGTCCACAATACCGACGACGGCATAGACAGTCAGGTCGTCCGCGGCGGCACGCAGCGCGTCGTCGTCGGTCGGCAGGTCGCCGTCCAGCCGACGTCCGGCGGTCATCAGTGTGCGCAAACCCTCCGACGCCATCGCCCGGATGACGTCCTGGACTGCCGTCCGCCCCGTGTCGGTCAGTGGAACAATGCCCTCAGGTGTGAGGATCGAATTCGCCCGCTCCAGGAGGGCGCCTGGTGCTCCCTTGACGAAGCACCGGAACCTGGCCGGGCTGCTGTCTCCCCTGGTGAAGTTCTGTTCGTGGAAGGTGGCCATGAACTTGTAGTCGGAATCGAACGGCACTTCCGCCAGTCGGGGGTGATTGTCACGGACAGTTTCGACATCAATTCCACCTTTCTCTGCCAGCGCCACCAGGGCGCCTTCCGTCGGATCACCCAGGAGCTTGCCATCCCGAATCCAGGCATCGTTACAGAGGGCCATGGCCAGCAGGGCATCCGACATGGCAGGCAAAGGTTCGCCATCACCACTGAGGATTTTTCCTTCCGGAGAGTACCCCTCGCCGGTGATACGAAAGGAACGCCCCACAATATGCAGGCGTCGCGCCGTCATCTCGTTCAGGGTGAGGGTGCCTGTCTTGTCAGTGGCGATGTGGGTGGTGCTACCCAACGTTTCCACTGCAGAGAGCTGCTTGATGATCGCGCCGCGACCCGCCAGGCGGGAGGCGCCCATCGCGAGGGTGAAGGCGACCACTGCGGTCAGCCCTTCCGGGATGGTGGCTACGGCGAGCGACACAGCGGTGATGAGTAGCTCTGACCAGGACTGTCCGCGGAGCAGGCCCAGAAGGAAGACGACGGCAACTACAGCCAGAGCCACGATGGTGAGCAGTTGGGCGAGCTGATCGATCCTTTTCTGCAGCGGGGTTCTTCCCTTGCCGGCACCTCCGAGCAGGGTGGCAATACTGCCGATCTGGGTGTCCATGCCGGTACCGGTAACTACCATGACGGCCCGCCCACGGCTGACGTCCGTGTTCATGAACAGCATGTTCGTCCGGTCCCCGAGCGGCAATGCGGGGTCCTTGAGGACGGCGCCGGTCTTCTCCGCCGGCTGGGATTCCCCGGTCAGGGCCGCCTCGGCGACCTGCAGCCGTGCCGCCTCCACGAGTCGACCATCCGCCGGGATGGTTTCCCCTGCTTCGAGCAGCACGACATCCCCGGGTACCAGTTCTTCGTTGGAAACTTCTTCTTCGCGGCCGTTCCGGCGGACCCGTGAGGTGTCCACCGACAAAGTCCGCAGGGCCGCGAGACTGTTCTCCGCCCGGCTCTCCTGAACATAGTTCAGGACAGTGTTCAGCACGATCACGGCGAGGATGACGACGGGAGTCTCCCATTCACGGGAGACGACGGCGCTCACTACTGCTGCGACGACGAGCACCAGGATCATCCTGTCGGCAAGCAACCGCAGAATTTTCCTCCAGACCGGCACCCCGGCCTCGTCCGCGAGCACGTTTGCTCCGAACTCGGCCCGCCGGGCGACCACCTCCGCGGCGCTGAGGCCAACGGAAGGGTCTACCTCGAGGTCTGCTGTGATGTCGGCAATCGACCGGGTATGCCAGCCCTTCATGGGAACACCGGAAGCCATTGGAAATCCTCTCTCACTGCAATACCGCAACAATCGCCCTGAGGTCAGGCTATCGGCACGGCAGGCGCGAGGCTGTTGATGGGAGCGCTGGTCCACCTCGGTGCGGGTAGTCAGCCGAGGTCCGGTGATCGAGGCGTTGAACCGCTCCTCAGCCGGAACCTCCGCCCAGCACGTCCACGTGCACGTGGTCGAGGTGACGCAGGATCTCGTTGCCCGGCTCCGGTGCGTCGTAGTCCTGCCACTGCCCTCGAGAGCTGTGGACGCTCCAGAACCGGTCGTCGAAGATGACGTACTGGATATCCAGGTCCTCGGCATGAGCGACGAGCCAGTGGGCCAGCATCCACCCGTCACGCCGGTTCTCCTCGCTCACCGGACGGAAGAAGATGTCGATGGCCCGGCCATCGTAATGCGTCGACTCCGCTCCGTGTCCCCGATCGAAGCCGCCCGGGGCGAACCCGCCCAGACTCTGGTCACCGAACACCCCGGTCATCGCCTCGCGCACCTGCTCGGCGCGTGGTGTCAGGCCGGTGACCGTCAGCTGCTCTTCCTGCAGGTCACTGGCCGTTGGGCCCTGGCAGGTCAGACTGGGACCAGCGTCTCCGGGAGGCCCGTCGGCCAGCTGCTGCAACACCGCCTCGTCGATGCCGGAGGTGTCCGGGGCTTCCCTCCCGCGGGCCAGGAGCGCCACCGCCGTCGTGGCCAGCTTCGCCTCATTCCGGTCGAGTCGGACTTCTCCCTCCGGGGTCTCGACGATGCACTCCGGCCCCCCTCCCAGCAAGCCGTCCTCGGACCGCACGCCGCTGAGCAGTCCGGGTCCGAGGAGCACCAGCGCCGACGCGAGTATCCCGAGCAGGAGAATTCCCACGAGCAGCCGAAGCGGGTGGCGTCGGCGTTCGTGCGTCCCGTCATCGGTCATTTCGCGTGCAGACGTAGGTGCAGCACGGTGACCCCGTCGGTGTTGGTGCCGGCCGGCTCACGGACCGGGGCCGATCCGGGAACTTCAGCGCCGATCACGGCCATTATGCCTACGATGATGCGGCCCTTTCGTTACGTGGCAGTGTTCCATCTATACCAGAGGAGGGGACTGCTGAAAGGTTTCGTTGATTCCTGACCCGCACACGTGCCCGCCGTTAACGGCGCACGCCAGCACCGCGCAGGCAGGGAGGGCACGAAGGCCACGGCCGGGCCGCTACCTGCGGGAGCGGAGGTAGTCCAGTTGGGCCGCCACCGAACTTTCGGCCGCGCGCCGCACTGATGGGTCGGCTTCGGCATAGACGACGTCGGTGACCTGCCGTACTCCGGCGTCCGGCCCAAGCCGTGTGACTGCGGAGCGGATCTGGGTAAGGCGGTCGAGGCGGTGTTTGCGGTAGTTGCGGACTACGGCGTCCAGCGCCGGCAGGACGGGACCGTGGGCGGGCAGCACCGTGGCCGGTCCCAGCAGTTCCAGCCGGTCGAGTGAGGACAGATAGTCACCGAGGCGGCCATCCGGGTGGTCGAGCATCGTGGTTCCGCGGCCCAGGACGGTGTCGCCGGTGAGTACGGAACCTGCCGGACCGTCGAAGGGGAGGTGGAAGCAGACGGAATCCGAGGTGTGTCCGGGCGTGGCCACCACCCGGACTTCCGTTCCGGCGACGATAAGGACCTCGCCGGCCCGCAGCGGCTGTTCCCCGAGGCAATGGGAGGAGTCCGCGGCTCGGACGGGTGCGCCCGTCATTTCGCTCAGCCGCGCAGCCCCGGCCGTGTGATCGGCATGGCGGTGCGTGATCAGAATGAGCTCCACGCCACCGGCGGCAAGCTCCTGGAGGTGTTTTTCGTCCAGCGGACCAGGATCCACCACAACCGCTCCCGGGTGACCGTCCGCAGCTATCAGGTACGAATTGGTGCCGTCGAGGCTCATCGGCCCGGGGTTGGGTGCCAGCCTGGAGCGTGTCAGGGCGGTGCATCGGACCTGGGAGAAGGAATTTTCGGCTACCACCGTTACATTTTCGCATCCCCTTCCGCCGGTCGGGCAGCGTAGGGGGAACAGCAAGCAGCAGTACCGCGCCGCGCATAGCAGCTATGGCATGGCGGTGGCCGTCGAAGCCGGACTGGTATTAAGAGCACTTCCTAGAGCCGCGGCAGGTAGACCGCAGCTTCCTCGTGCGAAAGCCCCGTCGCTTCGAGGAGATCGACGATCAGCGGCCGGAACAGGAGGATCAGCGCCTCCCCTTCGAGCCGCTGGACGTGCAGGGTCCTGGGGTGAAGGTCGGTCGCGACGGCGGCGAGGGCGCCGCGTGCCGAGCGGAGATTCGCCCGGCGCTCGGCTTCGTCCGACGTCGACAGGGCGCGGCTCAGTACGTCCACTGCATCGGCGGTGTCCTCGAGGGCCTGGCTGAGGGAGGTGATCGCCTCATCGGTCAGCGCCGCATGGTTGATGGCGGAGGTGAGCCGACGGGAAAAGACCCGGCTGTTGCGGATGGCAAGGTCGATCGAATCGATGGACCCGCCGAGCGAACCGAGTTCGCTGCGGTGCCGCCAGAAAGCAGGGGAAATCCGTGCAATTTCCTTCGCGGCCCGCATGCTGCTCGTCAGGCGGTCGAGTTCGGGCTGGCTGTTCCGGGCGCGCACCAGCGCATGCCATGCCGCCGTTGCATCGCTCGAGGTCAGGGCTGACGCGTTCTCCCTCAGTACTCCCGCCAGTTCCCCGAGCAGCCCGCGCACATTGGTCTTGGGTTCGCGGCGAGGGTCGCGCGGCAGGAGGATGGTGATGGCCAGGGCGAACAATCCACCCACGATCGCGTCCGCGCTCCTCGTGAACGGGCCGCCGTCGGGTGCGGGCAACAGCACCACGAGCAGCGACTGCAGGCCGAGCTGAGTGGTGAAGATGGTGCCGCTGTCGAGGAACCGGGCCAGCAGGATCGACACGAAGAGCACGAGGGCGGCCTGCCAGATACCCGTTCCGAAGAGCGTCAGCAGCAGATCCCCCAGGGCAATTCCGAGCGTGCAGCCCAGCCCTACCTCCAGGACCCGGCGGAGCCGGGGGTCCCGCGAAAAACCGAGCGCGATCATGGAGGAAGTGGCGGCGAACAGCGGACCCTCGTGTCCGAGCACCTGCTCGGCAAAAGCGTAGGCCCCCACCGCGCAGACGGTCATCTGGAGGGCCGTGACCACCGACGATGAGCTGCGCTTGAGCCCCACCCGTGTTCGAGTTCGCAGGAACGAGCGTGCAGCTGTCAGTCCCTTGCGCGGTGGCATGCCCTTAGTCTAGAAGCCTTCCCTGCAGCTGGCCCGCCCCGACGGATATGCCCCCTGGGCACACGTAATGGCCAAAAGCCGTTAACCTTCCGTTCATTTCCTTTGGGCAGTCTCGTTACCTGCGGCGCATAACTTCGATGATGTACAAGAACGCGTACATCCCGATTCGGGTGCGACTGACGCACGAATGAACAGACCCTGGAAGGGGCAATATCACGTGAAGGCTCTTCGCTTTGGCCGCGCAGCGGCAGTAATCTCCGTAGCTGCGTTGGCATTGACGGCCTGCGGTTCCGACAACGCGACCGACCAGCCTGCAGCTACCGGCGGGGCGGCGTCCCCTGCGGGAGCCGAGGTATCGGGCACTTTGACCGGCGCAGGTTCATCTGCCCAGAATGCCGCAATGACCGCATGGCAGGCAGGCTTCCAGGCGATGCAGAGCGGCGCAACCGTCCAGTATTCGCCGGACGGCTCAGGAGCCGGCCGCGATGCCTTCCTCGCGCAGGGCGTTCAATTCGCAGGGTCGGATGCCTACCTCGATGACGAAGAATACGAGGCTTCGAAGGAAATCTGCGGGCCCGACGGCGGCATCAACGTTCCGGCCTACGTGTCACCGATCGCCGTCGCTTTCAACCTCCCCGGCGTGGATTCGCTCAATCTCGATGCCGCCACGATCGCCTCGATCTTCCGCGGCGACATCGCGGCCTGGAACGACGACGCCATCGCATCCCAGAACGAGGGCGTGGAACTGCCCGACACGCCGATCACCGTGGTGCACCGGGCCGACGAGTCGGGCACCACGGAAAACTTCACCGAATACCTTGCCGCTGCGGCACCCGAGGTCTGGACGGATGAGGCATCGGGCGACTGGCCTGCGGAAATCGTCGCCGAGAACGCTCAGGGCACAAACGGCGTGGTCTCGACAACGACCGCCACCGAGGGCGCCATCACCTACACCGACGCCTCCGCTGTCGGCGATCTCGGACAGGCTTTCGTGAAGGTCGGCGAGGAGTATGTCGAACTCAGTTCGGAAGCCGCTTCGCGGGCCGTCGAGGTGGCCACTCCCGTTGAGGGCCGGTCGGATGCCGATATGTCCCTCGACCTCGAGCGTGACACCACGGAATCCGGGGCCTACCCTGTGGTACTTGTCTCGTACCACATCTACTGCACCACGTATGAGGATCAGGAGACCGTCGACCTCGTCAAGGCCTTCGGCTCCTACGCCATCAGTGAGCAGGGCCAGGAAGATGCCGCCAGCTCCGCGGGCAACGCCCCGATCTCGGAGGCGCTGCGCGAACAGGCACAGCAGGCCATCGATTCGATTGCCGTCGCTTCCTGATTCCCCATTGACTTGCCCCGCCCGGATGAACGGACCCGGGCGGGGCAAGTCAGCTTGTAATGCCGGCGAAGACCGTGAAAACTGACCGAAGCAGCGCCATCATCCGTACTGAAGGGTTCCCAGTGTCAACCAACAGCCTGACCAGCACGGGGCGAGCTGGCGATTCCGGGGACAAGATCTTCTCCGGTGCCACGCTCGCCGCAGGCGGCCTGATACTGGCGGTCCTCTTCAGCGTCGCCGTTTTCCTGCTCATCCAGGCACTTCCGACATTCAGCGCGGACCCGGCAGAGATCACCGGCGGAGAGGGCTTCGGGTCGTACATCCTGCCGATCGTTATCGGCACGGTCATCGCAGCAACGATCGCCCTGCTGATCGCGACGCCGCTCGGAATCGGCGTGGCCCTCTTCATCTCCCATTACGCACCACGGCGCCTCGCGCAGGTCTTCGGCTACGTGATCGACCTGCTCGCGGCGATTCCCTCGGTGGTGTACGGCGCGTGGGGCTACGCCGTCCTCGCCCCGCAGCTCGCCCTCGCCTACGCCTGGCTCGCCGAGAACCTGGGCTGGATACCGATCTTCGAAGGTCCCGCCAGCCAGACCGGCCGGACCATGCTGACTGCGGGAATCGTGCTCGCCGTCATGGTGCTGCCGATCATCACCTCGCTGAGCAGGGAAATTTTCCTGCAGACACCCAATCTCCATGAAGAAGCCGCGCTCGCCATGGGTGCTACCCGGTGGGAGATGATCCGCATGGCGGTCCTGCCGTTCGCGCGCCCCGGCATCGTCAGCGCAGCGATGCTCGGCCTCGGCAGGGCCCTGGGCGAAACCATGGCCGTCGCGCTCGTCCTGTCAGGAGGCGCCCTGGATGCCAGCCTCATCCGGTCCGGCAACCAGACCATCGCGGCCGAGATCGCCCTGAACTTCCCGGAAGCCTTCGGCCTGCGACTGAGTGAACTCATCGCGGCAGGACTGGTCCTGTTCGTCATCACCCTCGCCGTCAACATGATTGCGCGCTGGATCATCAGCCGCCACAAGGAATTCTCGGGGGCCAACTGATATGACCAACGCAACTTTGAGCCGCCGCAAGTCCCAGCTGACAAAGGGCAAGCTGCCGCGCTACACGGTATGGGTGGTCCTCGGAGCGGCCGTCGTGCTCGCCGCGGCTGTGTCGGCCCTCGTCGGCTTCAGCATCGTGTCCTGGACCATCTTCGCCGCGGTGTTCTTCGTCGCCGGAGCAACAATCGTGACCGCAACGGTGGAGGGCGGGCGCAAGGCGACGGATTCGCTTGCCACCTACCTCGTCTATGGCTGTTTCCTGCTGGCCCTGCTACCCCTTCTGTCGGTGATCTGGACCGTCCTTGAGCGTGGGCTCCCGGGTATTTCCTACGACTTCCTCTTCACCTCCATGAACGGAGTCACGGGAGCTGTGGACAACGATGCCGCGGAGAACGGAACCCCCGTGCTGGGCGGTGCCTACCACGCGGTCATCGGCACCCTCCAGATCACGCTGTGGGCCACGCTGATCTCGGTACCGATCGGGCTGCTTGCGGCCATCTACCTCATCGAATACGGAACGGGCGGGCCGCTGACGCGCGCCATCACCTTCTTCGTCGACGTCATGACCGGCATTCCGTCCATTGTTGCCGGTCTCTTCGCCGCCGCGCTCTTCGGCCTTCTGTTCGGTCCGGGCACGCGGACCGGCTTCGTCGCCGCCGTCGCACTCTCGGTGCTGATGATTCCTGTGGTGGTCCGGTCCACCGAGGAGATGCTGAAGATCGTCCCCAACGAATTGCGTGAGGCGTCCTACGCCCTCGGAGTGCGGAAGTGGCGGACCATCACCCGTGTGGTGATTCCCACGGCGATCTCGGGTATCGCCTCCGGCGTAACCCTCGCCATCGCACGGGTGATCGGCGAAACTGCGCCTATTCTGGTGACGGCGGGGTTCGCCAGCGCCATCAACTGGAACGTCTTCAGCGGATGGATGAGCACGCTGCCCACGTTCATCTACTACCAGATCCTCACGCCGACCTCGCCGACGAGCATCGACGCAAGCACGCAGCGAGCATGGGCCGCGGCGCTCCTGCTGATCCTGATGGTGATGCTCCTGAACCTGGTGGCCCGGCTCGTCGCCCGAATGTTCGCTCCCAAGACCAGCCGCTGAGAATTCGCGGCAACAACCGATAAGGATCACATGTCCAAGCGAATCGACGTCAAGGACCTCAATGTCTACTACAGCAAGTTCCTTGCCGTGGAGGACGTCAATATCAACATCGAAGCCCGATCCGTCACGGCTTTCATCGGCCCGTCAGGCTGCGGCAAATCCACTTTCCTGCGCACCCTCAACAGGATGCACGAAGTGATCCCCGGGGCGCGGGTGGAGGGCGAGGTATTGCTCGACGGCGACAACCTCTACGACGCCGACGTGGATCCTGTGACGGTCCGCAGCCAGATCGGCATGGTGTTCCAGCGCCCCAACCCGTTCCCCACCATGTCCATCCGCGACAACGTGCTGGCAGGCGTGAAGCTCAACAACAAGCGGATCAGCAAGTCCGACGCCGACTCCTTGCTGGAGAAATCCCTGCAGGGCGCGAACCTCTGGAACGAGGTCAAGGACCGCCTGGCGCGTCCGGGATCGGGCCTGTCGGGCGGCCAGCAGCAGCGCCTGTGCATTGCGCGGGCCATCGCGGTTTCTCCTGAGGTGATTCTTATGGATGAGCCGTGTTCGGCGCTCGACCCCATCTCGACCCTCGCCATCGAGGACCTCATCAACGAGCTCAAGAGCGAATACACCGTGGTGATCGTGACCCACAATATGCAGCAGGCCGCCCGCGTGTCGGACAAGACCGCGTTCTTCAACATCGCGGGCACGGGCAAGCCGGGCAAGCTGATCGAATACGGAGAGACCGCGACCATGTTCAGCAAGCCCGCCGAAAAGGCCACCGAGGACTACGTATCCGGGCGGTTCGGCTAGGCCGCACCCGCGCACGTTACAACAGCGGACTGAGCGCGAGGAAGAGGATTCCGCCAAGGAGTGCCGTGACCGGAGCCGTGCCGAGCCACACCGCCAGGACCCGGGCCAGCTCGGGACGATGCACCGTTGCGAACCGCTGGTTGGCTCCGGCACCGATGATCGCCGAGGTCATGGTGTGGGTGCTGGAGAGCGGCATCTCGAGCGAGATCGCCCCGACGAAAAGCATGGCCGAACTGACACCCTGGGCGGTCATTCCCCGCAGCGGATCAATATGCACCAGCCGATGGGCGAGCGTGTGGGTGATGCGCCAGCCGCCGAAGAGGGATCCGGCAGCAAGGAGGACGGCGGCGAAGACCTGGACCCACACCGGCATCTGCGACCCGGTCGAGTATCCGGTGCCCACGAGCGCCAGGAGGACCACGGCCATGGTGCGCTGGCCGTCCTGGAGGCCGTGACCCAGGGCGAAAGCGCCGGCGAGCACTGACTGCGCCATGCGGTTGCCTCGATTGACTTTCCCCGGCGCGCGATGCCTCAGCAGCCACGTGCCGGGAAAGACCATCGCATACGCGAGAAGGTACGCCACCACGGGGGAGAGCAGGAGCGGCAGCGCGATCTGCAGGAGCAGCGTCTGGCCGGCCCCTGCCATGGCCTGGCCGTCAGTGAACTGCGATGCGGCACCAGCGCCGACCAACCCGCCGATCAGGGCATGGGTGGACGACGACGGTTTGCCCCGGCGCCAGGTGAACAACCCCCAGCAGCACGCAGCCAGAAGACCCGCAATGAGGATGCCCAGTCCTGACTGCCCGGCAGGCAGGCCGATCGCAGCTTCGGTGAAGAACAGCGCGAGCGAGGTGCTGAGCAGCGCACCGGTGAGGTTGAAGAACGCCACCAGCAGGACGGCGACGGTCGGGGTCAGTGCGCGGGTACGGACGGCGGTGGCCACCGAGTTCGAGACGTCGTGGAAGCCGTTGAGGAACGCGAACCCTCCCGCGAGGCACACTACTGCTCCCAGGAGGAACGGCTCCACCTAGGATTCCTTGACCAGAATGCTGCCCACCTGGGTCGCTACGCGGCGGATATCCTTCGTCACGTCGACCAGCTGGTTGGCCACGTCGCGGTGGCGTGCGTAGACCAGCGGTTTGTGATCCCGAAGGAGTTCGGCGCACCAGCTGCGGTGTGTCCTCTCCGCCCGCCTGGCCAGGCGGAGGATTTCGATCCAGTATTCCTCGAGTTCGTCCATGCTGTTCAGCCGCTGCATCGCGACGGCTGTCAGCTCGGCCTGGCGGTTGATCACCTCCAACTGGTCAGCGGCGCGCTGGCTCAGTTTGCTCAGCCGGTAGAGGGCGATGAGTTCAGCGGCGCCGTCGAGTTTCTCGATGGCCTCGTTGAGCAGCCGGGAGAGGGAGTAAAGGTCCTCGCGGGGGAGCGGGTTGATGAAGGAGGTGCGCATCGAGGTGAGGAGCGCGAAATGAAGATCGGTCGACGCTGCCTCGTGCTGGTGCAGTTCCTCGGCCAGGCGGTCGTATTCGTCGGTCGTGGCCCCGAGGATCGCCGACATCGTTCCAACGCCGAGGACGAGCTGCCGCGCCATCCGGGAAAGGAGTTCGAGTCCTGCGTTCTCCTGGGGAAAAAGGCGTAGCTTCACTGGATCTTCCTGGACTGGTGAGCGAAGGTCGGCCCCGGGAGCAGAGTAATGGCGTCGAACCGGGAGCGCCTCTCGGCGGAAGGCCGCTCTGAGCGGCTGAGTGTTGAAGCCCGGGGGTTCCACGGTCCGACGCCACTTTTAGTGTTCTACTCCGGGGCGTCCATGTCAAGATCACCAGGGCGCCGACGGGTCAGTCGAGCTCGCCCCGGCGCCAGGAGGCTGCGGCGTGCTCGAGGTCTTCGGCGGTCTTGATGAGCTGGTGGGAGTTCCTCGTCAGGCGGGATGCATGTGCACCATTGCCGGTCTCGGCGGCTTCGGCGTGGTTCGTCTGCCCGAGCGCGATCACCCGGCAAAAGGCCGCGAAGCGCTCAAGCGCGACGTCGAACTCGCCCTCGAAGGCACCGGAAAGGATGGTGTCCGCCATTTCGATCATCTCAGTGGCTCCCGGCGGCTCCGCCACGCCCGCGACGACTTTGGACACCTGCGCAACCTCCTTGCCCGAGGCGAAATACGCGGCGATCCGTTCCGGGTCCCGCTGCGTCGCGGCTCGCAGCGCGTACAGGCGCCAGAGTGCGCCCGGCAGGGAGCGTGCAGGGCTCTCCGCCCACATCTCGGCGATTGCCTCGAGGCCCTGCTGGTCGGCGAGTTCAACGAGCCGACGGGTGATTTCAGGGTCGTCGCTTCCCCGCCCGTGATGCACCAGGGCGTGGGCGGACATGTGCGCGGCCTCGGAAACCCGTGAGGGGTCCACTCCGCCCGCAAAAACCTCGAAATCCACCGGCGCAAACGGCTTGGGCTTGTGGGGCCGTGGACTCTTGTTCGTATATTCGCCATCCATGCAATGAGAATACTCCTGCGGACTGCCGGGCTGCAGATTCCGTCCCGGTACAGGGGCATCGACGAACGACTCCGACTGGGCGTGCAGCAGGCCTGCAGGGTTTGCGATAAAGTTAGTAGTCGTTCCGGCTGGTGAGGACCAGCGGGCGCGAGTCGGGCCTTTAGCTCAGATGGTAGAGCATCGGACTTTTAATCCGTGGGTCGAGGGTTCGAGCCCCTCAGGGCCCACTTCCGCAGTGGAAGTGAAGACCCCCGCCGGCTGCAAAGCCGGCGGGGG
>NZ_KI914857.1:13773-59664 GCF_000520555.1 Arthrobacter sp. Br18
GTCTGCCTTTTGATGCGTCATGTCGGACCTGCCGTTCGAGTTCGAATCGTTATTTCCCCGGCCGTTTCATCACCCCGATCCTCGGTAGGGTTTAAGTTTCTGCAGGAAACTACTTTGAGGGCGGTCAGGTTGGGGGAGTGGGGGAGGCGGATCATCGCGGCAGTCGCTGCCGCAGCCCTTGTCGCCGGCGCATCCGCACCCGCACCCGCGCAGGCCGCACCCGCATCATCCTCCCTGGTGATCGCACCCGAGGATCAGGGCGCGGACCGGCAGCAGATCCGCGTCGCCACCTACAACGCCGGCCTCACCCGACCGAATGCCGGGGACCTCGTCGGAGACCTGGGTGCTCCCGACGATGCCCAGGCCAGGGCGGTGGCTCAGGTGATCCAGACCAACCAGCCCGACGTCCTGCTGATCAACGAATTCGACTACGACGCCGGGCAGGAAGCGGCCGGGCTGTTCCGCACCAACTACCTGGGCGTGAGCCAACAGGGGCAGGCTCCCGCGGACTACCCCTACTTCTATACCGCGCCGTCCAATACCGGGGTGCCGAGCGGCTCCGACCTGAACAACGACGGAACCGTCGGAGGGCCGGACGACGCCTACGGCCACGGTGATTTCCAGGGCCAGTCCGGGATGGTGGTCTATTCGAAGTACCCCATCGACAAAGCGGCAGTGCGCACCTTCCAGAACTTCCTGTGGCGCGACATGCCTGGCGCCCGGCTGCCCGTCGACCCGGTGGCCCAGGGCGTCGGCTGGTTCTCCGAGGATGAGTTGGACACGGTGCGGCTCTCCAGCAAGTCACACTGGGACATCCCGGTCACTGTGGGCAACAGGACGGTGCACGTGTTGACGAGCCATCCGACTTCTCCCGTTTTCGACGGCAGTGAGGACCGCAACGGCAAACGGAACTTCGATGAGATCCGCCTGTGGGCGGACTACATCCAGGGCGGCGAAACGGCCCGGTACATCTACGATGACGACGGCGGCGTGGGCGGGCTCGGGCACAGCGACCGGTTCGTCATTCTGGGCGACCTCAACAGCGACCCCCGGGACGGCGACTCGCTGCGCGGCTCGATCGACCAGCTGCTGGAGAGCAGACAGGTGCAGGACCCCCGACCATCGGCTGACGGCGCCACAGAGGCCTCGGTTCTCCAGGGCGCAGCGAACGCCGGGCACCGGGGCGATCCGCAGCACGACACCGCCGATTTCGACGACCGCGGCGTAGGGAACCTCCGTGCCGACTATGTCCTCCCGTCGAGAACACTTTCGGTGCTGGGGTCGGGGACCTACTGGCCGAAAGCCGGCACTCCGGGATCCCACCTCACCGGCATTTTTCCGTTTCCCTCGAGCGACCACCGGCTCGTTCACGTCGACGTGAAGCTGAGGAGCTCGTAGTACGCCCGCCGACTGCCCCTCGGGCCGCCGTTAAAGTGAAACTGGCTCCGCGTTCTGCGTATGGGGGAATCGCAGAATGGGGAGCCAGTGATTTCAGTATACTTCCATGGGAGCACGATACGTCCAATCGGAAGGTGATGATGGCCGTCACAGCCAAAGCGTTCCAGCTGTGGCGATCCCGGATCGCTCCGAACGACACCGTTTCCGACGTCTGCCGCACGGCCGGCATCAAGCGCTCCACCCTTGCCCAGCAGCTGGTCCGGGGGAAAGTCTCAGTGGGTACCGTTATTGCCATCGCCCGGGGGTACTCGGAAGACCCCGTGCAGGCGCTGGCCGAGTTCGAGGGTTATCGGGACCTCGGGTCGAGCCTGCGTCCTCCGACAGACGCCGAGCTGGTGAGCCAGGTGTCCCATATCGACATCCTGCGGCTGCTGGTTGCGCGAAGTGAGGACAGGGAGCGCGCCGGCGACACCGTGGAGCTGGAGCTGGCACCCTTTCCACACCGGAATTCACTGCGGGCGTGGGTCGAGGCGATCGACCCGGGGGACCTGCGGCAAAGCCTCGCTGCCCGCACCGGGGTCGCGCGGCAGAACCTCTCGGCGCAGCTGACCGCGGGCAGGCTGAGCCCCGAGCTCGCCGTGGAGGCCGCCAGGATTGCGGGGGTGTCGCTCACGAGCGGGCTGGTGGTGACGGGTCTGCTGACCCCGGAGGAAGGCGGCTGGCCGGACCGCGGAAGGGGACGAGCCCTCTGGGCCCTGACCGATATCGAGCTGGTGCAGCTCGCCCGGGACCGCCTGGAAATTCTCGGGAAGCAGCTGCGGAAGGCTGAGCTCGAGGACGGTCACGATCAAGCGATATGGGAGAACCTCGGATGAGCGTTGTGGCACTTCAGTGGGTGGCGCTGGCGGCGTGCCTGCTCGGAGCAGCAACCCGCCTTCCCGATATACACCGGGGACGCGGCAGGGGTGTCTTCACCGCCCTCGTACTGTTGTCCGTTGCCGTGGGCCTTTCCCTTCGGCCCATCTACCTTGCGGTGGATCAGCTACTGGGCGGCGTCAATCTGGCCAATCTGGTGATCCGCATGGCCCTTTACGCGGTTTTCGTCCTCCTGGGCCTGAGGATGGTGGCCGCGTTCGACGCCCCGCGGGCACGGAAATTCATCCTCGGACCACTGGGGATCGCCGTCCTCGTTGCCACGGTGGGAGCCACGGTGTACTTCTTCGTCCAGAGTGACCTGTCCTACAGTTCCACGGGCCTTGGCGCCTTCGAGGACCAGGAAGCGGTGCAGCACTACAGCGAAGTGGGGCGGCTCTATCCGGGATACGTGGCCGCCTGCCTCGTCGGCCCGTCCCTTGCCTCTGTGGTCAACAGCGGCGCCCGTTTTCTTCACCGGCTGGCCGGGGCCTTCCTTGCACTGGGTTTCGGCACTGTCACCCTGTTCGCGGCGCTCCGGCTTCTGGGGGTGGAACTGGCCGCGTGGAACATCATCCTGCCCTTCAGCGCCATCCTCTGCGTGGTGCTGGGTCTCTGCCTGATCTGGCTCAGCAGGCGGCGCGCTGCGCACAGCGGCGGCCGCTCGAACCTGCTCGCGCAGTAGCCGCCGGAGCGATCCTGGTGGCCTGACGTGCCCTGGCCTGTCAATAGTGACCGAACTGTGTCCTGGTGCTATTCACGTTTTCATCATCGTGTGTCAAAATTATGAATATGTAACTGCCGCTGACCGTGGGGGGTCAGCGGATCGTTATTAAAACCAGCAGGTGCGTCCATTAGAACGGGTGGACGCACCTGCTTTTTTCGAGGGACGCGCCGCCGGCTACTCGGCGTCGTGATCCGTTTCGATGATTCTCGCCAGTGTCTCCAGCGCGTCCTCGGCGCCGTCGCCCTCAGCTCGGAGGACCACGACGTCGCCGTGCGATGCGCCGAGGCTCATGAGCGACAGGATGCTCGACGCGTCCATCGCCTCCTCCGCGGGCTCGCCCTCCAGCGCGATGGTGACTTCCAGGGGAATCTCCCCCGCCGCCTCGGCGAAGATCGAAGCGGGGCGGGCGTGCAGGCCTACGCGGCTTGCCACTGCTGCTTTGCGTTCTGCCATGGTGTGTTCCTTCTGGTTGATGGACCTACTACTGGTGGCGCCTATGCCGCTACCGTTTCAGCGGGGACCGCATCCTTCCGCCGTGCTGCGTGACGCTTGAGTGCGACGACGAGAAGTGCGGAGATGATCGTGCCCACGAGAATCGACACCATAAACATAACCACGTTGCCGATGGCGAAGAAGACGAAGATTCCGCCGTGGGGTGCCTGGGAGGTGACTCCGGTTCCCATGATCATCGCGCCGGTGACTGCTGCGCCGACCATCGAGGAGGGGATCACGCGCAGGGGATCCGCGGCTGCGAAGGGAATTGCGCCCTCCGAAATGAATGCCGCGCCCAGTAGCCAGGCCGCCTTGCCGTTCTCCCTTTCCGCTACCGAGAACCGGTTGCGGTCGATAACTGTGGCAAGGGCCATCGCCAGGGGCGGCACCATCCCGGCGGCCATGACGGCCGGCATGATCTGCCAGGGGGCCTGGTTGTCGATGGCGCCCGCACCGAGGCCGGCGACCGCGAAGGAGTAGGCCACCTTGTTCACGGGGCCCCCGAGGTCGATGGCCATCATGAGGCCGAGGATCACGCCGAGACCGAGGGCCGCGGTTCCGGTGAGGCCTGACAGCCAGTCGTTCAGACCGACGGTCAGGGCGGCAATCGGTCCGCCGAGCACGAGGAACATGAGGCCCGAGGCGACGATTGATGCAACGAGCGGAATGATGACCACGGGCATGAGGCTGCGCAGCCAGCGGGGAACGGCAATGCGGCCGATCATCAGGGCCACGTACCCTGCGAGCAGGCCGCCGACGATACCGCCGAGGAAGCCGGCGCCCATGAAGCCCGCCACCGCACCGGCCACGAAGCCGGGGGCGATGCCCGGGCGGTCGGCGAGGGCGTAGGCGATGTAGCCTGCGAGCGCCGGCACCAGGAAGGCGAGCGAGAGTTGGCCGATCTTGAACGCCACGGCGCCGAGGTACTGGGCCAGGCCCCCTTCGGGCAGGTTCAGCAGGCTGTTCTCCAGGACGACAACGTCCGCCGTCTCGGTGATGAGGTAGCCGCCGAGCAGGAAGCCGAGCGCGATCAGGAGCCCGCCGCCGGCCACGAACGGGATCATATAGCTGACACCGGTGAGGAGGGCCCGCTTCAGCGTGCTGCCGATGCTGTCCTTGCCGCCGTCGTCGTCGGCCTGCTCACCGCCTGCTGTTCCGGCAACGCGCCGGGCATTCGGGTTCCTCGCTGCCGCCACTGCTTCGTCGACCATGACACCGGGCTCGTCGATTCCGCGCTTGACGGGCGAGCTGATGACCGGGAGGCCGGCGAAGCGCGCCTTGTCGCGGACGTCGACGTCGACGGCGAAAATCACCGCATCAGCGGCGGCGATGACCGAGGGATCCATCGGGGTTGCGCCCGAGGAGCCCTGGGTCTCGACCTGGAGATCGATGCCGCGTTCTTTTGCGGCGGCTACGAGGGAGTCCGCAGCCATATAGGTGTGGGCGATGCCCGTGGGGCATGCCGTCACTGCGACGAGGCGGCGGACCTCGCCCTTCGTCCCGCTGTGCGTATCCGGACCTCCTTGCGCATGCGGCCCGCTCTGTGGGTCCGGGCTGCCGCGCCCGACGGCGGAAGCACCGGCAACGGTCGCGCCCTGCGCCGGGCCGCCGCTGGTAGCGGCGTCCTGCTTCGGTGCGCTCTGGGCGGCGGCGCCGGTTCCCAGCGCCCCCTCGACGAGCCGCACCACGTCCTCGTTGGTCTCGGCCGCCCGAAGCGAGGCGGTGAAGTCTTTCCGGATGAGTGACCGCGCAAGCTTGGACAGCAGCTTCAGGTGCTCCTGGTCGGCGCCGTCGGGAGCCGCGATGAAGAACACGAGGTCCGCGGGCCCGTCCTTGGCACCGAAGTCGACGCTGGGGGACAGGCGTGCCATGGCGAGCGTCGGTACGAGCACGGCTTTGGACCGGCAATGGGGAATGGCGATGCCGCCGGGAACCCCGGTGGCGGTTTTTTCCTCCCGGGCCATGGCATCGGCATACAGGCCGTCCACTTCGCTGGAGCGGCCCTGCCCGGCGACCTGTTCCGCCAGGTAGCGGATCACCGATGCCCGTTCTGTTCCAAGGTTCGAATCCAGAGTGACAAGCTCCGGAGTGATGAGATCGGACATTAGACTTCCTCCTGTGCAAAGGGTGTTGCGGGGGGTGCAGTTGCGCTTCGGTCGGTGACCGGAAAAACAGCGGATAGTTTCGTGACTGTTACTGCGGCCGGCGTGGTTTGTGCCAGGGAGGGCACCGCGGAGCCCGGCAGTGATGCCGCGGCGGAGCCGTGGGCCACTGCCTGGCGCAGGCAGTTCTCGGGAAGTTCGCCTGCGCCATGGGCCAGCAGGTATCCGGCAAGCGCCGAATCGCCCGCACCTACGGTTGAGCGTGCCACCACCGGTGGGTGGGAAGCGTGCCAGGCACCCCGGGAGGTGACAAGCAGCGCACCGCGCGAACCGAGGGTGGCCAGGACGGCGCCGACACCGGCGCTGACCAGGACGCCGCACGCCCGGGCGGCCAGCCCGGGATCTTTCTCCAGGGCATCGCCATTCCCGACACCGGAAAGCTCCGCGAGCTCTTCGGCATTCGGTTTGAGGAGATCCGGTGGGCTTTGTCCTCCGGCGGCTTCCGCCAGGGGAAGGCCCGAGGAGTCGACCGCGATCAACGGCGCCGCGGCACCATACCTATCCCGAACGGCAGCGACGACAGTGGTGTAGAAATCGGGGGGGACTCCGGGGGGGAGCGATCCGGCAAGGACGAGCCACTGCGCGCCCTCGGATTCGCTGACTACCAGCGCGAGGAGCGCCTCGACCTGGTCCGGGTCGAGCGTGGGACCGGGTTCGTTGATCTTCGTGGTCGTGCCGTCCGGTTCGGTGAGCGCGGTGTTGATGCGAAGCGGCATGCCGATGATCAGGTTCCGGTACGGCACCCCTGCATCCCGCAGCCCGGCAAGGACCGGGTCGCCGTCATCACCGGGCAGGAGGGCAAGGGAGGGTACTGCGGAGACGGTCAGTGCACGGCTGACGTTGACGCCCTTCCCTCCAGCTTCCTGCGCGGCCCCCGACGCGCGCTGCACGGCACCCCGCGCAAGGGGCAGGGCGAGTTCCACCGTTCGGTCGATGCTCGGATTGGCGGTGAGGGTGAGAATCACGCGATCACCACCTCGACATCAGCATCGGCGAACGCTGCTGCGAGAGCGGCGTCCGGCATGAGATCAGTGACGAGTGCATCGATATCCTCCAGGGAAGCGAAACTGACGAGGGTCTCTTCGTTGAACTTCGAACTGTCGGCCAGCAGAACCACGCGTCGAGCTGAGCGGACGATTGCCGTCTTCACCGCGGCTTCATCGGCATCGGGAGTGCTGAGGCCGAAATCACCCGAGACACCGTTGGCGCCCACGAATGCGACGTCGGCACGGAGCCTGCCGAAGCGGGCCACGGTCCCGCTTCCGACGGCAGCGCTGGTGGGCGCCCGCACCCGTCCGCCCACCAGTTCCACCTGCAGGGACGAACCGACTGCGCGGTTAGCAACGGGAACGGCGTGGGTGATCACGGTCAGGCCGGGCAGATCGGCCGCAGCGAGGAGCCCGGCGAGTGCCCCTGTGGTGGTGCCGGCGTCAAGCACGATGGCTCCGGTGGCGGGAACCATCTCCAGGGCAGCCTGGGCGATCCGCAGTTTCTGCGATGTGTGCGCGGCTTCGCGACTGGTCAGGCTCGGCTCATTCGTCGTCGCGGAACTTTCAGCGATTGCGCCGCCGTGGACCCGGCGGAGCACTCCATCCCGTTCGAGCAGGGCGAGGTCGCGCCGCACGGTCTCCTTGGTGATGGCGAAGCGCGAAGAAAGCCCCGCGACAGTGACCCGGCCATCGGCGGACACCAGATTGCTGATCTGTCGGTATCGTTCTTCGGCGAACATCCGTAGCTCCGATGCTGGGGGAAATCTTCGATAATGTGAGATTAGACCCGCCTATCTGTTCAAGTCAAGACTATTGAGCGAGATTCAATCACAAACGCAGATCCACGGCGGCGACCCGGAGCAGGGGCGGCGGTCCTGCAGACCGCACCCGTCCGCTGCGGTCCGGCAAGCAGGACTGCGGCCACGCCGCGTGGGAATATCGAAAGTAAACAAAGTGCATATTGCACGAAGTGCAATGATCGATATCAATATCCTGTATCGATTGCATTTCATCGGGAAGGATCTGATGCAATGCAATTGGCGATATCAATCCCACGGCCGGTGATATTCAGGACCGGAGTCGGGCGGCGTGGTCGGCGGCAGTGGCTGTTCAGCCCGCCGACGGGATCGCCGCGCTGGCATGGAGGGTTGACTCTCCCGGGACCGGCTGGCGGAGTGTGCACCAACCTAGAAAGGCCTTGATTGTCCGCAAAGGAGGAGTGCTAGGATTGAACCCTAAGCATGCTGATGAAGTAGGGTGAAAACAAGTTGCACGTCAGTGCATCGGTATTGTCCGCAAACCGCCGGCCCCCGTTGGCCGGCAAACATCACTCAAGGAGCACTACATGTTGCATTTTCTCGCATTCCTCATTCTCGGCCTTATCGCCGGCGCCATCGCGAAGCTGATCCTGCCGGGCAAGCAGGGCGGCGGCTGGCTGATCACCATGATCCTCGGCGTCGTCGGCGCGCTGCTCGGCGGCTTCATCGCCAATGCGGTCTTCAGTGTCGACACCGCTGGGACGTTCTCGCTGCCCTCCATCCTGTTTGCCGTTCTGGGTGCACTCATCGTCCTCGTGATCTACGGCGCCGTCACCAAGCGCGGCTCGCGGGTCTAGTAATCAACCGCTCCTGCGTGGCACGGCTGAACCGTATTTGGGGGATCAGCACGGGAACTGCGCGGGGGAGCAGCGCGGAAAGGCGCCGCCGGACATCCGGGGGCGCCTTTCCTGTTTTAAACAGTCCGGTCCTGGTTCACCACCAGGGGGGGCCTGCCGGGAGCCGGCGTACCTAGACTGGAAACCATGTGTGCCGGCCCTGCCGGCAAGGAGAGGACGCCATGCCAACGAACCCGTTCAGCCGGAACCGGCCCAACCCGGCGGCGAAGGCCGCCAACAATGCACTGTTCGATGCGGACGGCAACCCCAAGCCCCAGATCACCCGGGCGATCGAACGCGCCCTCGATGTCCAGCGGCCGCTTGTCCTGGCCAACCTGCGCCGGGTTCGCCGGGGCAGGCCACAGGCCGCGCCGGCCGAGCTTGCCACCGTGCTGGAGCGGGACTACCTCCGCGCCACCACCCTCACCGGAGCCGCGGTGGGCGCGACCGCCGCAGTGCCGGCCGTAGGGACAATCGCTTCGCTCGGACTGTCAGCCGCAGCCACGGTCGGGTTCCTCGAAGCGACGGCCCTGTTCGCGGAATCAATTGCCGAGCTTCACGGAGTGCCTACCGATGACCCCGAGCGCTCCCGGGCCATGGTCATGGCGATCCTCATGGGAGAGGAGGGTACGGCCCTCATCACCTCCACCTTGGGAGCATCGGCCGGGGGAGCGACCCAGCACTGGGGGAACCTGGTGGGCAAAGCTGCCCCGACGTCCATGGTCCGCGGCCTGGCGGGGACCCTGCGGCGGCAGTTTCTGCGCCGCATCCTGGCGAAGCAGGGAGGCATGCTGCTCGGCAGGGCACTCCCGTTCGGAGTGGGTGCCGCGGTCGGCGGCGCAGGGAACCACATGATGGGCACGTCGGTCATCAAGGCGACACGGCTGGCATTCGGCCCGCTTCCGCGGACCATCCCTGGAGAACTGGCGAACAGCCTCGATGCAGTCCGCGGGGCGAACTAGCCGGAGTTAGCCGGAACTAGCCGAAGATGGCGTGCGCCACCGAAAAGATCGTCAGCCCGGCAAGCGCACCCACCACGGTGCCGTTGATGCGGATGAACTGCAGGTCCTTGCCGATCTGCAGTTCGATCTTGCGTGAGGTTTCCTTGGCGTCCCACCGCCCTACGGTCTCGGAGATGACGCCTGCAATCTCACTGCGGTAGGTGCGCACGGCGTAGGCGGCGCCGTCCGAGATCCAGCGGTTCACCTTGCCTGCGAGCTCGGGATCCCGCGACAACCGCGAACCGAAGTCCCGCACCGCGGTCTTGAAGTTCGTGGTGAGTTCGCTGTCCGGGTCGTTGACAGCCTCCAGCAACGCCGTCTTGATGGTGGCCCAGGTCCGAGCCGTCAGGTCCCGCACCCGGGGATCGTCAAGAAGCTGGGCCTTGATCTCCTCGGCCTTCGCGATGGTATCGGGGTTGCGCTGCAGATCGCCGGCGAGGTCCTTCAGATATTTGTCGAGGGCGATGCGGACTTCATGGCGGGGGTCGTCCTGCACTGCGCGGATGAACTTGGAAACCTCGGCGTACACGCGGTCTCCGACTACGCCGTCCACCAGCCGGGGCACCCAGGTGGGAGAGCGTTGGGCCACAACACGCGTGACCACGGAGTAGTTCGCATCCACCCAGTCGGCTGCGCGGTCCACGAGGAGGTCGACGAGGCGGTGGTGGTGGCCCTCGTGGAAGATGCGCTCCGCCAGGCGTCCGACGGGTGGTCCCCAGGGAGGGGCCAGCACATGCCTGCGCACCATCGCTTCGATCACGCCCTGCACGGCGTCGTCGTCGAGCACCGTGAACATGCCGCGGATCAGTGCGGCGCCCTCCGCGGCGACGCGGTCGGCACTCTCCGGCCGCTCCAGCCAGGCACCTGCCTTCTGGGCGATCCGCGCTGTCTCGAGCTTGTCCCGGACCACCGACTCGGAGAGGAAGTTCTCCTCGACGAACTGTCCGAGCGAAAGGCCGATCTGGTCCTTCTTCCGCGGGATGATCGCGGTGTGCGGGATCTTCAGGCCCATTGGATGCTTGAAGAGTGCGGTCACTGCGAACCAGTCGGCGAGCGCGCCCACCATCCCGCCCTCCGCTGCCGCGCGGACGTACTGGAGCCAGGGATACTGTTCCTGCAGCGCGAAAGCCACCAGGAAGATGACCGCCATGATCCCCAGCATGCCCGTCGCGAAGGCTTTCATGCGCCGCAGCCCTGCGGCGCGCTGGTCTTCAGTGCCGATCGTCTCTCCATTCACACATGCCAGTCTAGCCACGGGAGCATGGAGCCCCCGTGGCTGAGGCTGCCGCATCAGTCGCGTAGCGTGGGAGCGGAACGTCGGAGCAGTGCAGAGGAAGGATGCAGCGCGTGCGTCAAGTGATTTTCGCCCACCGGGGAGCGAGTGGGATGTTCGCTGAGCACACCCGGGCCGCCTACCTCCAGGCACTGGCCGACGGCGTCGACGGCGTGGAGTGCGATGTCCACCTGACGCAGGACGAGCAGCTTGTCTGCATCCACGACTCCACGCTGGACCGGACGTCGAACGGCTCGGGAGCTGTTGCCGACTCCACGCTGCGCGAACTTCGTGGCCTCGACTTCTCCTCCTGGAAGGGAGCCCGGATTCCTTCCGCCTTCGGCGGACCTGCGAATCAACTGCTGACCCTCAAGGAACTGGTCGACCTGCTCCGCCTCGCCGGGAGGCCCCTTGCCCTGGCGATCGAACTGAAACATCCGGGTCCCTTCGGCCTGCGCCTCGAAGAGGAACTGATCGCCTTCCTGATGGATGAGGGGTGGGATCCCGAAAGCTCGAGGCTGGGTGCCATCGACGTCAGCTTCATGAGCTTCAACCCGGACTCCATGCGGCAGTTGGCCGAGGCCGCTCCCCCCCACGCACTGTGCCAGTTGGTCGCGGACATCGAGCCCGGCGAGGTGCGTGATGCCCTCAGCATCGGCTCGCTTGCCGAGGGAGCGGTGATCAACCTGATGAGCCGTGCGATGCGGGAAGGCGGAAAGCTTATCGACGGCCACGTCGTAGGCCTCGCCGGACCGGGCATCCGCTACGTGGAGAACCACCCGGACCGCGTGCGGCGCTGGGTCGAGGAGGGCCAGCGGGTGCGGGTCTGGACAGTGAACACCCGCGAGCAGTACGATCTCGTCACCTCCCTCGGCGTGCAGGAATTCAGCACCGACTACCCCGCGCTGATGAAGCAGCTGCGCCACGAGCCCGCGGAGTAGCACCCCGCAAGGAGGTTGTCCTGCGCGGCCGCACCCGGGTGTGATTGAGTTGAGCCATGCAATCCCCCATCGAGGACTACGCGCTCCTGTCCGACCTGCACACCGGAGCCCTGGTCTCCCGTGGTGGAAGCATCGACTGGCTCTGTTTTCCGCGCTTCGATTCGCCGTCGGTCTTTGCGGCCATGCTCGGAACGGAGGACCACGGCCGGTGGCTGGTGGCGCCGTCGGGCAGTGCCGAAGTAGTGGGGCGCAGCTACATCGATTCGACCTTCGTGCTGCAGACCCACTGGCGTACCGACTCCGGGGAGGTCCTCGTGACCGACTTCATGCCCACCGGCGACCGGCGTGCCTCGATCGTCCGACGCATCCAGGGCATTCGCGGCACGGTGGTCATGGGACAGGAGCTGGAGATCCGCTTCGGCTACGGGACGATCCTGCCGTGGGTCAGCCAGGAGACCGATGACGACGGCCAGATGCTGCTCGCCATTGCGGGCCCCGACGCGCTCATGCTTCGAAGCCCACGCCTGACTGCGGCCGGGCACAGCCATGTGGGAGCCTTCACCGTCAACGCCGGCCAGGCGGTCGATCTCGAGCTGGTCTGGTACCCGTCGC
The DNA here is from genome assembly GCF_000520555.1 of Arthrobacter sp. Br18. Taxonomy (GTDB): domain Bacteria; phylum Actinomycetota; class Actinomycetes; order Actinomycetales; family Micrococcaceae; genus Arthrobacter_D. The sequence continues at coordinate 25,935 of NZ_KI914857.1, forward strand.
ACCGGCCGTCGCCCAGCGCTCTCCACATCGAGGAGGCGCTCGACGAAACCATCACCTACTGGAAGTCCTGGGCGGCGAGTTACGACGACGGCGCCAGGCATGGCCCCGCCGTCCTGCGGTCGCTGCTGGTCCTGCGCGCACTGACGCATGAGGACACGGGCGGCATCGTGGCGGCTCCCACCACGTCGCTTCCCGAGGAGTTCGGCGGCACACGCAATTGGGACTACCGGTTCTGCTGGCTGCGCGATGCCGCCCTGACGTTGGAAGCGATGATGACCCACGGGTTCCAGGAGGAGGCGCTTGAGTGGCGCAACTGGCTGCTACGGGCCGTCGCGGGGGATCCTGAGGACCTCCAGATCATGTACGGAGTGGCGGGCGAGCGGAATCTCCCGGAAAAGGTCCTCGACCACCTGCCGGGCTATGCCGGTTCGACCCCGGTCCGGATCGGCAACGGCGCAGTGACGCAGTATCAGGCCGACGTCGTGGGTGAGGTCATGGTGGCGTTGGAGAAGCTGCGCTGCCACGGCGAGCAGGAGGACCACTTCTCCTGGCCGCTGCAGAAGTCCCTGCTGACCTTCGCCGAGAACCACCTCAACGACCGCGACCACGGCATCTGGGAGATGCGCGGGGAGAAAATGCACTTCACCCACTCAAGGGTCATGATGTGGGCCGCCTTCGACTGCGGGGTCCGCGCGGTCCGGGACCACGGCCTCAACGGCCCTGCCGCGCACTGGGAGGCGCTGCGCGACGGGCTGCGCGCCGAGATCCTTGAGCGCGGCTTCAACGCTGAAAGAAACTCCTTCACCCAGACCTACGGCGACACCGAGATGGATGCCTCGCTGCTGCAGCTGCCGCAGGTCGGGTTCGTGGACTACGACGACCCGCGAATGCTGGGTACCGTGGCGGCGCTCGAGAAGGACCTGCTCAACTCCGACGGACTGTTGGCGCGCTACCGCACCGAAGCGGTTGCCGACGGTCTGACGCCGGGAGAGCACCCGTTCCTCGCCTGTTCGTTCTGGCTCGTGGAGCAGTACGCGCACAGCGGCAGGGACGACGAAGCGGCAGCGCTGATGGATCAGCTGGTCGGCTACAGCAACGAACTCGGCCTGCTGTCCGAGGAGTACGACGCCGGCCGGAGCCGCATGGCGGGGAACTTCCCCCAGGCCTTCTCCCACCTGGCGCTGGTGCGTGCCGCCGACGCCCTCCAGGAGGCACACACCAGGGCGTCGCTTCCCGTTACGGCTTGAGAATCACCTTGATGCAGCCGTCCTGCTTCTTCTGGAAGGTTCGATAGGCCACGGGCGCCTCATCGATCGACACCTCATGGGTGACCAGGTCCGTGACGCCGAGGGGGTCGGAGGGCTCCTCGACGAGTGGGAGCAGTTCGTCGGTCCAGCGGCGCACGTTGCACTGGCCCATGCGGAACTGGATCTGCTTGTCGAACATGGTCTTGAGCGGCATGGGACTCGCCGTTCCCCCGTAGACCCCGCTCAGCGAGATGGTCCCGCCCCTGCGGACGGCGTCCACGGCCGAGTGCAGTGCCGAGAGGCGGTCCACTCCGGCGACGTCCATCGCCTTCTGGGCCAGTGCGTCCGGCAGGAGTCCGACGGCGTTCTGTGCGAATGCGCCCACCGGTGAATTGTGTGCCTCCAGCCCGACCGCGTCGACGATCGAATCCGGTCCGCGCCCTCCGGTCATGCTGCGCAGCTCCTCGCCGAGGTCCTTGGTGAAATCGACGGTTTCCACGCCGTGGCGTTTGGCCATGGCGCGGCGCTCCGGTACCGGCTCGATGCCGATCACGCGGTACCCGAGGTGCTTGCCGATCCGCGAGGCGAACTGGCCCACGGGGCCGAGGCCGTACACGGCGAGGGTCCCGCCGTCGGGCACGTCAGCGTACTTGACGCCCTGCCAGGCCGTGGGAAGGATGTCGGAGAGGTAGAGGTAACGCTCGTCCGGGAGGTCGTGCCCCACCTTGACCGGGCCGTAATCGGCGTGCGGAACGCGCAGGAATTCGGCCTGGCCGCCGGGAACCGAGCCGTAGAGCTCCGAGAAGCCGAACAGGCTTGCGCCCGTCGACTGCTCACGGACCTGGGTGGTCTCACACTGCGACTGCAGGCCGCGGGAGCACATGAAGCAGGCGCCGCAGGAGATGTTGAAGGGAATCACCACGCGGTCGCCCGGCCTGATGTTGGTGACCTCGCTGCCAACCTCCTCCACGATGCCCATGGGCTCGTGACCGAGGATGTCGCCGCGGTCCATGTAGGGACTGAGCACCTCATAGAGGTGGAGGTCGGAGCCGCAGATGGCGGTCGAGGTGATGCGCACGATCGCGTCGGTCGGTTCCTGGAGCTGCGGATCGGGCACATTGTCCACGCTGATGTTTCGCCGTCCCTGCCATGTCACTGCCTTCATCGTTACTCTCCTCGCGATTAGTAAGTAGGCTGTTCTTTCTACTATTCCCCGATTCGGCACAAATGGGAAGTTTCGCCCCGCCCGGCATAACCTAGGGCAGTGAAGCTTTCCGAATCGCCTGCTGTGAAGGTGGGGCTGTCCATCGCGGTGGCCACGGGCCTCTATGGAATATCCTTCGGTGCGCTGTCCGTTTCGGCAGGCCTTGATCTGTGGCAGACGATGGCGCTGAGCCTGCTGTTGTTCAGCGGCGGCTCGCAGTTCGCGTTCATCGGTGTGCTTGCGGGAGGCGGCAGCGGACTGTCCGCCCTGTCGGCCTCGGCGCTGCTGGGCATCCGCAACGGCGTCTACGGCATGCAGCTCAACCTGCTGCTTCGGCCGAGGGGCTGGCGCAGGCTCGCGGCCGCCCAGGTCACGATCGACGAATCGGTGGCCACGGCAACGGGCCAGACGGACCCGGCCGAGCAGCGGCGGGGCTTCTGGGCGGCCGGCCTCGGAGTATTCGTGCTGTGGAATGTGTTCACCGTGCTCGGCGCGCTGCTTGGAGCAGCGATCGGCGACCCGGCGCAGTGGGGGCTCGACGGCGCCGCGGCCGCCGCATTCCTCGGGCTCCTCTGGCCGAGGATCCGTGCGAAGGAACCCGCCACCATCGCGGTGCTGTGCGCCGTCGTCACAGTGCTTGCCGTTCCCTTCGTTCCGCCCGGAGTGCCGATCCTGATCGCCGCAGTGGTGGCCGCCGCCCTGGGCCTCTCCGGCCTCGGGCCCGTGTCGGAGGGGCTGGAACCCGACGTCGACCCCTATCCCGCCGACGCTGCGAGATCACCAGGCGCGGAGAAACTCCCATGAGTCTCTGGGGCTGGATCCTCGCGGCATGCCTCGTATCCATGGCCACGAAGCTTGCGGGCTACCTGGTGCCCACGAGGCTGCTGGATAATCCGCGCATGCTCCGGGTTGCCGGGTCGGTGACGATCGGCCTGCTCGCAGCACTCACCGCTGTGAATACTGTGGCCTCGGGAACCGGAGTGGTGGCTGATGCCCGCCTTGCCGCGCTGGCGGCCGCGGCGGTTGCACTCTGGTTTCGGGCGCCGTTCCTCGTGGTGGTCGCTGCGGGCGCGGTCGCTGCAGCGCTGGCCCGGCTGCTCGGAGCCGCGTAACCCGCTGCCGGTCTCCCTCAGGAAGGAGGGAGCCGCGGCGCGAACATGATGACGGCGACCCCGACCACACAGATCGCGGAGCCGGCGATGTCCCACCGATCCGGCCGGAATCCGTCGAAGACCATTCCCCAGGCGAGGGAGCCGGCCACGAAGACGCCTCCGTAGGCGGCGAGGATGCGGCCGAACGACGCGTCGGGCTGCAGGGTGGCGATGAAGCCGTAGACCCCGAGCGCCATCACGCCCAGGCCCGCCCACCACCAGGGACGGCCCTCACGCACGGCCTGCCAGACCAGCCAGGCGCCGCCGATCTCGGCAACGGCCGCGAAGACGAACAGGACGACTGATCTGGCGATGGTCATACGCCAAGTCTGCCCGAGAAAGCGCCGCTATCCAGCGGCGACGACGGCGACGGTTGCCTCGGCGATCGCCGCTTCCTCGTTCGTGGGCACCACCAGCACGGGAATAGCCGATGTTGCTGCGCTGACGACGCGGGGCTCCCTGCTGCGGGGTGCGTTCCTGCCGTCGTCGAGCATCACCTTCAACGCGCCCAGATGTCCCACTGTCGCGGCGCGGAAGCCGGGCGAGTTCTCGCCGATCCCGGCGGTGAAGACGAGTGCCTGCGCACCGCCTACCGCTACGTGATAGGCGCCGATGTACTTGGCGAGGCGGTACGCTGCAACATCGAGGGCGAGCTGCGCGCGCTGGTCTCCGGCGCCGGCGGCTTCGTCGATGGAGCGCATGTCATTGGTCCCCGCCAGTCCCCGAAGCCCGGATTCCCGGTTGAGCAGGGTGTCGAGGTCCGCGGCCGAGTACCCCTCACGCATCAGGAACAGCAGGATCGACGGATCGATATCCCCCGACCGCGTGCCCATCACCAGACCCTCGAGCGGGGTGAATCCCATCGACGTGTCGATGCTCTTCCCGTTCCGGACGGCGGTTACCGAAGCTCCGTTGCCGAGGTGGGCGATCACACCGTGAAAATCCCCCGGTTCGACACCGAGCAGGGCTGCGGCACCGCGGGACACGTACTCGTGGCTCGTGCCGTGGAAGCCGTAGCGGCGGATACCGTGCCTGCGGTAGAGCTCGTCGGGAACCGCATACCGCCAGGCCCGCTCGGGCAGGGTGCGATGGAACGCAGTATCGAATACTGCCACCTGGCTCATATCCGGCCACTTCCCGGTGATCGCGCGGATCCCCTGCACGGCTGCCGGATTGTGCAGGGGAGCCAGCGGATTCAGCCGCTCGATGGCGCGGGTGATCTCGTTGTCGATCAGCACGGGTTCGCTGAAGCGCTCTCCGCCGTGGACGACCCGGTGCCCGACGGCGTCGATCGTGCGTCCGTCGAGGGCGTCGTTCACCTGCTGGTCCACGAGGTCCAGGGCTGCCGTGTGATCGGGCACCCCGGCCTCGCCGATCCGCTCGATCAGGCCCTCGGCGAGGACGTTCCCGCCGTCCCGGACCTGGTACTTCAGTGACGATGAGCCGGAGTTGATGACGAGGACGATCACGGGAGCCTTTCCTGCTGTGCCTGGACCGCGGTGATGGCCACGGTGTTGACGATGTCCTCGACCGTGCATCCGCGGGACAGGTCGTTAACCGGCTTGCGCAGGCCCTGCAGCACCGGGCCGACGGCGACCGCGCCTGCCGACTGCTGGACCGCCTTGTAGGTGTTGTTGCCGGTATTGAGGTCGGGAAAAACGAAGACCGTCGCGTGGCCTGCGACCGAGGAACCGGGCAGCTTGGAAGCCGCCACCGAAGCATCCACGGCGGCGTCGTACTGGATGGGACCCTCGACGGCGAGTCCGGGCCGCCGCTGCCGGACAAGCTCCGTGGCCCGGCGCACCTCGTCGACCGCCCCGCCCTGCCCTGACTCGCCCGTTGAGTAGGAGAGCATGGCGACGCGAGGCTCCACCCCGAACTGTTCTGCCGTTTCGGCCGAGGCGATGGCGATGTCGGCCAGCTGTTCCTCGTTCGGATCAGGATTGACGGCGCAGTCGCCGTACACCAGCACGCGGTCGGACAGGAGCATGAGGAACACCGAGGAGACGATGGTGACGCCGTCCCGGGTCTTCACGAACTCGAGGGCGGGCCGGATGGTGTTCGCCGTGGTGTGCGCGGCGCCCGAGACCATGCCGTCCACCGTGCCGAGCTGGACCATCATGGTTCCGAAGTATGCTCCCTCGAGCATGCGTTCACGGGCCTGTTCGATCGATACGTTCTTGTGCGCCCGCAGGCGGACATACTCGGCCGCGAACTCCTCCCGCAGGTCCGAAGTCTCGGGATCGATCAGGGTCAGACCGGTGAGGTCGATGCCCTGGCCCGAAGCGAGTTCCCGGATACGGGATTCCTGCCCGAGGATCGTCAGGTCGCAGACGTCGCGCCGGTGGAGGATCTCGGCAGCCTTGAGGACGCGGATGTCGGTACCCTCGGGGAGCACGATACGGCGGCGCTGCGACCGCGCGCGCTGAATCAGTTCATGAAGGAACCGCAGGGGCGTCATGCGGACGGCCCTCGGAAGTTCGAGGCGCTCGAGCAGTTCCGTCTCGTCGACCTGCCGCGACCAGGCGCCCAGCGCGGCGGCGGCCTTGCGGCGCAGACCGCTCGCAATCTCCCCGCGCACCTCGCTGACGCGGCGGGCGGCGGTGTAGGTGTCGTCGTCGAGCGCGAATACCGGGAACGGAGCCTGTGCGAGGAGGGCAAGGATGTTCGGGTCCGGCGCGAGGCCGCCGGTGAGGATCAGGCCCGACGGCACCGGGAAATCCGGGGAGAAGGACGACGCCAGGGTGGCCACGTGGACGTCGGCGCGGTCGCCGGGAACGATGACGAGGGCACCGTCGGTGAGGAGGTGAAGGAAATTTCCGACATTCATGGCGGCGACACGGATCGAGCTGACGTCGCGCTCGAGATTGGAACTCCCGGCGATCTGACGGGCACCCAGCTCGGCTGAGACTTCCGAGATGGTGGGCTGCGAGAGTTCGGACAGTTCGGGGATCACGTAGACCGGCCGCCCGGAGCGTCCCGGCCGCACCTGCGAGGCGATCGTCGCGACGGCGTCGTCCGCTGCCCGGTTCACCATCATGGCCAGCAGTGAGACCTTTGCCGCATCGAGTTCGCGCCGTGCGACGTCGACCGTGTCCGCAGCTTCGGCGACCGACATTCCCTTTGCGCTGACCACCGCCAGCACCATCGCTCCGAGGTTGTTGGCGAGGCGCGCGTTGAGGTCGAACTCGACGGCGGCGTCGTTTCCACTGAGGTCGGTACCCTCCACGATGACGACGTCGCACTCTGCGGCGATTTCCCCGTAAATGGCCACGCACCGCGCATCGATCTCCGCGCGCTCGCCGGCGACGAGGAGCGCCCGCGCGTCGGCCCTCGTCAGGCCGCCGCGCGAACGCTCCGGAGGGAGCTTGAAATTGCGCTGCATGAGCCGCACCATGGGGTCCGCCGCCGGGTCGTCACCCTCCACGATGGGCCGGAAGAAGCCCACGCGGTCGGCGTGCCGGTGCAGCATGTCGGCAAGTCCCAGGGAAATCAGGGATTTGCCGGAGCCAGGGGTCATGGCGCTCACATAAATTCCGCGGGTCATTTCCCCATCCTGACAGGCTCGTTCGCCGCTGGCCATCAGAAGGGACGCGGGGCTAGGCGCTTGCGGGCTTTCCCTTCCGGAAATGGCCCTTGCCGGGAAGCGCAAGCTTGAACACCTTGGCCCAGGTGGAGGCAACCTGCTTGGGCAGCGGTCCGGTGGTGTAGGGCAGCCCGTAGCGGAGGCAGATCTCGCGGACCCGGACCGCCACTTCGGCATAGCGGTTGGAGGGCAGGTCGGGGAAGCAGTGGTGCTCGACCTGGTGCGAGAGGTTGCCGGTCATCAGGTGCATCAGCTTCGATCCGGAGATGTTCGCCGATCCGATCATCTGCCGTACGTACCAGTCGCCGCGTGTTTCGCCCTCGACATTTTCCTCGGTGAAGGTGTCGGTACCGTCGGGGAAGTGCCCGCAGAAGATCACCGCGTGAGCCCAGACGTTGCGGACCGCGTTGGCGACAAGGGTGCCGTAGAGGGCCTGCTTGCCGGAGCCCGTCAGCATGGCGACGGCAGGGGTTGCCGCGTAGTCCTTGGTGAACTGCTTGACAGCCTTGATGCCCACCGCTTTGAGGTCGCGCTTCAGGTCGGCCTTGGACTTCAGGCCTTCGTTGTATTCCGGGAGCTCGAGGTCGTAGAGGGCGATTCCCCACTCGAAGACGGGCGCCAGCATAGCGTTGTACAGCGGGTTGCCCAGGTTGAAGGGCTTCCAGGGCTGGTCCGCGTCCATCCGCAGGAGGTTGTATCCGACGTCGCGGTCCTTGCCCACCACGTTGGTCCAGCGGTGGTGGAGGTCGTTGTGGGTGTGCTGCCAGGACCTCGCGGGTGTCACGAAATCCCACTCCCACGTGGTGGAGTGGATGTCCGGGTCCCGCATCCAGTCCCACTGGCCATGCAGCACGTTGTGCCCGATCTCCATGTTCTCGAGGATCTTGGCGAAGCTCAGCATCGTGGTGCCGGCAATCCAGGCCGCCTTGTTGCGCCCGAACAGGAGGGCGCCGCGGCCTGCGAACTCGAGGCCGCGCTGCACTTTGATGACGCGGCGGATGTAAGCGGCGTCGGTCGCTCCCCGCTTGGCGAGGATGTCATCACGGATGGCGTCGAGTTCAACGCCGAGCTCGGCGATCTGCTCGTCAGTGAGGTGGCGTGCGGCCTGCGGACGGACCAGGGGATGGCCGGAGGCTGCCAGGGCTCCTGGCCGGGTGAGGGTGGTCGTCATGGAGAGTGCTCCTTAGGAATCGGGTGACAAGTCGGTCGTTACAGGTACTTCGGTCTAGTGGTCGAGATTGACTGGCCCGGCGGCGGCCGAAACACAGGTCTGGATCAGCTGCCCCGGATCGCCGTGCACTTCCCCGGTCCGGAGGTCGCGGACCTGCCCGGCCCGCAGCGGCAGCAGGCAGCTGTGGCAGATGCCCATGCGGCACCCGCTGGGCATGAGGATACCGGCGTCCTCGCCGACGTCGAGCAGCGGGGTTTCCCCGTCCGCCTCGACCTCCAGATCGGAGGCCTCGAAGGTGACCAGGCCGCCGTCGTGCCCTGCTCCACCGGCGAGGCTGGTGCTGAAGCGTTCGATGGTCAGGCTCCCGGGATCCGCTCGGCCAGGTTCCGGATCGGTACGGGGGACGCCTGATTCGGCTGCCCAGAACACTTCGGCGTCATCGAGGAAGCCCTCGGGCCCGCAGGCGTAAGCGGCGCGGGACCGCCAGTCGGGGCACAGCGTGTCGAGGGTGGCTGCCGTGAACTCCAAGCGGCCGCGCTCCTCGGTGAACCAGTGGGTGACGCGCAGGTTCGGGAACTGGTCGGCGAGCTCATTGAGTTCCTCGCGGAACAGGCTCACGTCCGGGGTGCGGTCCGAGTGGACGAGCACGACGTCGGCATCCGGGCGACGCGGCACGAGGGTGCGGATCATCGACATCACGGGGGTGATGCCGCTGCCGGCCGTCAGCATGAGCAGCGACCGGGGATGTTCGGGGAGGACGAAGTCACCCTGGGGCGGCGCAAGGAAAAGGACATCACCGGGGCGGGTGTTCCGCACCAGGACGTTCGAGACGGCACCGGCATCGGTTACGGTGATGGCCGGGTCCTGGCCTGCCGCCGCACTCAGCGAGTAGGACCTCCAGTGCCGGACGCCGTCGAGCTCGACGCCGATACGGGCCCACTGGCCCGCGCGGTGGGCATGCCAGCCGGAACCCGGACGGAAATAGATGGTGGCCGAATTCTCGGTTTCGCGCACCACGCTCGTCACGATTCCCCGCAGCTGGCGGGCCGAGAAGACCGGGTTGAACAGCGCGAGGAAGTCTTCCGGTGTGAGCGGGGTGATGAGAGCGGACGCGGCGCGTGCCAGTCTGGGGAGCCGGATCATATACTCAAGCTTAGAACGGTTCGGAGCTCGATTCTTCTATCCGGGCATACGATTAGGCTGGGCTAACTAGCTCGCGGAAACAAAAGGCCTGGTGTATAAGATGCCCATCGACCGTCCCCCGGCACCTGCCCTCGACCCGCCCTGGCTCGGACTCCCGCGTGAGGTCAGCGACATGCTCAGGCCGCAGGTGAGCGGAATCGTCGAGGCCATCATCGAGGCCGTGCCGCAGCTGGTGCCGGCCTACGCCCGGCCCATGGAGGGGCGGTTCGGCAGCGGTCTGCGCGGAGGCGTCGCCGTGGCCCTGGACCGGTTCCTCCAACTGCCCGGAACGCGGCTGCCGGCCCTCTCGGAGGAAAGCCGGCAATTGGTGGCGGGTCTCGGCAGGGGCGAGTTCCGGCAGGGCCGCAGCATGGATGCCCTGTTGAGCGCCTATCGCACCGGTGCCCGCGTCACCTTCCGTGAAATGTCGAAAGTATCGGCGGAGAACAATCTCGGGCTCGGCGTGGTGGTCAACCTCGGAGAGTCGATCCTCGCGTACATCGATGAACTCTCCGCGGTCAGTGCAGAAGCCTACGCCTTCGAACAGTCGGAGCGTGCAGGTGCCGTGGACCGGCGTCGGGCCGAACTGCTCGAACTGCTGCTGATGGGCCAGTCCGACGAAACGGTCCTCCGGCAGGCGGCGTCCATGGCCGACTGGGCGTTGCCGGCCCGGCTTGCCGTGGTGAACCTGCCCCTCGAGCGCGCGGAGGGCCTCCGGATGCGGCTCGGCCCGGGATCGCTGGTGATCGAACGCGAGACCGATGCCGTGGCTCTCGTTCCGGCGCGGCCGACGTCGACGGCGCGGACGGAACTGGCCAGGACCCTGCGGGGCCGAAGGGCGTCGGTGGGGCCGGTGGGCGGACTGGAGCAGGTGTCCGACTCGTTGCGCCTGGCCATCCTCGCGGCGTCGATGCTGCCTCCGCGGGAAGGCCCCGAGGACCCGCCCATCTGGGCGGACGAGCATCTGACCCAGGTCATCCTGGGTGCCGAACCCACCGCGACCAGTGAACTGGCGCAGCGGCGGCTGGCCCCGCTGGCCGACCTGCCGCCGACACAGCGCGACAAGCTGGCGGAGACACTCCTGTCCTGGTTGAGGCACTGGGGGCAGCGGAATCTCGTTGCGGCCGAGCTGGGGATCCATGCGCAGACGGTGGGCTACCGGGTGGCGCAGTTGCGGGAGCTTTTCGGCGATGGTTTGAAGGACCCGCAAAGCCGGTTCGAGCTGGAACTGGCGCTGCGGAGCGGGTGGCTCACCCCTGCGGGTGGAAGCACCACCCCCCGTTGATGAAGCAGAGGTGGCTGGTAACCCGCCTGAATGGCAACCTCAGGTGCTTGCGTCAGCGGGAGTAGGGCGGGGTACGGCCTGGTGCGATGTCTCCCGCGCCTCCTTCGGAATCACGATTTCGAAGGACACACCCCAGCCGGGCCGGGGAACCAGTTCGGCTCGTCCCCCGTGCGCCTCGGCGATGGCCGCAACAATGGATAGCCCCAGCCCTGCTCCTCCGGGATTCGGCGCGGGTCTGGTGGAGCCGCGCCGAAAGCGGGCGAAGATCTTTCCTGCATCCTCGGACGGCACTGGTGGCCCCGAGTTCGCAACCCACAGCCGGACCTCGTTGCCGGTGGTGGTGGCTCCCAGCTGTACCGCAGCGCCCGGCTCGGTGAATTTCACGGCGTTGTCCGCCAGCTGCAGCAGGGCCTGCGTGAGCCGGTTGCGGTCGGCGGGGATCACCGCCGGTGGCGGTGGCGTGACCTGCCAGTCCCGCGGCGCCAGGGCGCACATCTTCCGGTGGACCGCGCAGATCAGATCCTGCAGCTCCACGGGTTCGAGCCGGAGGAAGTCCGGCCGCTCGGCGCGCGCCAGCAGGAACAGGTCGGCAACGATGCGGTTCATCCTGTCCACCTCATCCGTCACCACCGCGACGGTTTGTGCGCGCTCCTCGGGGGTTTCGTCGAGCTCAAGGAGCTCAAGGTGCCCGCGGATGATCGTCAGGGGAGTCCGTAGCTCGTGACTCGTGTCGTCCAGGAACTGCCGCTGGGTGGTGAAGGACTGCTCGAGGCGCGCCAGCATGTCATTGAAGGCTCCGGCGATCTGCGACGCTTCGTCCTTTCCTTCAACCTCGATCCGCCGGCTCAGGTCCGTTTCGGAGATGGTGCGCGCTGTCTGTGCGAGATTCCGCAGTGGCCGAAGCACCCGCCCGGCGAGTGCGAGCCCAAGCAGTGAGGCGAGGGCGGTGGTGCCCAGTTGGACCAGGACCTGGGTCTGCACGGCGTCGGTGATTTCTCCCCGTTCGTTCGCGGGGAAGTTGGCGACGACGAACATGCCGTCGTCGGGTTCACCCTGGATGGGGACAGCAAAATACTGGGTGTTTCCAGCTGCCGAGTCGATCGAACCAGAGGTTGGACTGTTCAGCGACAGCCAGTACCCGATGGTCTGCTCGAACTCTTCCGTGTCCGGTACCCGCGCGGCCCGACGGGATTCATACAGATTTCCGTCAATGAAGGCGAGGAGGGTTTCACCCTCGTCTGCAATCTCACGCGAAAAGTAGACGTCGAAGATTGCTGCAATATTGTCCCCGAACGGCTCACCGGTCCGGGGATCAACACCGCCGGCGAGCAGCTGGAACTCCTCCGCCTCCCGGTCGAGGCTCACACCGATCTCCTCATCGAGGCGTTCGAACAGGACCACACGGAGCAACAGGACGGATCCGATCGAGGACAACAGGAGCAGAACCACGACGACGGCGATGATCCGCACCCTCATGCTGGAGGCCCACCGGGGGGAGGCTTCCTTCGCTGGCGTCATAGGCGTAAGCGTAACCGCGGGGGGTAGGGCATCGGTCAGGTGCCGACCATGTGCTTCGCCCATTCCTCCGCCAACTCGCGGTACGGCGGCCGGAAGGAGTAGACGCAGGCCAGCCGGAGCCGCGTCGAGGCGGCATAGGCGCGAAGCCTGTCCTCGGGTACCTCCATCACCGACGCCGTGTCCAGAATGGCTTTCGCCGCGGTGTCCTCCGCCGCGGCGGAGAGCAAGCCCTGCCAGCGCCGGAACTCGAGGTGCACCAGGAGGTTGGCGAGGTCGAGTGCCGGTTCGGCGATGGCCAGCGTGTCCCCGTCGATCAGGCCGATCGTTCCGTGCTCAGCGCTGTGGAAGACCTGCTGGTCATGCAGGTCCCGGTGGGCGAGGACCGGGGGCTGGGGTGTTCCCGAGAGCAGGAGACCCTCCACGTGCAGCGCCGCGCGCTTCAACTCCGCGGGCTCCACCCGGAGTTGGCCGAAGGAGGCACAGTGGCTGACCCACTGCCACACGGTGGCGCACTCGTCCGCGGAGGAATGCACCGTGAGCGCAGGCCCGGCCGGCGGCACTGCAAGGACTGGCCACTGTCGGGTCCAGAGCTCCCAGGCCTGCTCCCACCGTTCCCGCCCGGATTTCCCGGGGAACTCCACGCCCAGGGTGGAGAAACTCTCTCCACGCACGGGGGAAAGGGTGAGGCTCCTCGGTCCGGTGGCGACGACGTCGGGCGTTTCGACGCCCGCGGCTGCTGCCAGGCCGCGCAGGCGCCCGTAGGCCGAAGCCACCGATGCCGCCTTGCCCGGCGGAAGGACTTTTCGGTACCCGTCGCTGACCCTGACCACCGCGCGCTTCCCGTAGCGGTGGACCAGCAGGTCCCCGGCTTCTGCAGCCGTTCCCAGTCCTGCGAGGACCGGGTCCTGCCCGTAGGGGACGAGGGTGACGGTGTCGCGGGCATCGATGAAACCCGCCCGGACCAGGCCGCCGTCGTTCTCCCTGGCCTCGAAGGTCAGCACACCATCCCTGCCGGGCCACGCGCGGTGGACCGTGGCCGACCGCCCGGCGGGATCCGTCACCGTGCCGGGAATGGGCTTTACCACAGCAGGTCCTCCATGAGGTCGAGCCGGGCCTCGATGTCCTCGGACCAGCTCGGCGAACACGTGCGGAAGGGTTCACCCAGGCGGCTGAGGAGGTGAAAGACCACCCAGGGAAGAACCTCGTCGCGGCTGACGTCGCGGAGGCCTGTGCTGTAACCGGTGAGCATCGCCGCTGTCAGCGGGAGCGTGAGGACATCGGGGACCCGGCTGGTGGGAGGCATCCGGAGAAGCTCGGCGGCCGCGAAGCTTCCCAGGTCGGACGCTGCCGCCCCGTAGGTGCATCGGTCGAGGTCGGTCAGCCGGATGGTGGAACCGTCGACGAGCACCTGGTCGGCCGAGAAGTCGCCGTGGATCAGCGCGGCGTGCCCGGGCCTGCGCAGAAGGGGTTCGAGGGCGGCGTGCAGGTTCCCGAGCCGTCCCGCCAGCGGCGGAACAAGGGTGGAGTTCCGCGCCACCAGGTGCGCCAGCGCTGCGGCCGGAGCATGCCGGCCCTGGCTCGCGGAGGCGGGGGGCTGTGCGTGCAGCAGTGCCAGAGCCCGTCCCGCCGCGAGGGCGGGCGCGCTGATGGAAAGCCGGTGGTCCGCGTCGGGTGCCTGCGTACTGAGGTCGCCGCTGCCGAACCAGGGGAAGTACCGCAGGTGCGCGGAGTGCGGGAGTCCTGCCGGCTTCACCTGGCCGAGCACGGGCACTCCGTCGTCGGCAAGCCGTTCGAGCAGCGCCGCATGCGCCCGGTGTGCTGAACCTGCCTTGCAGACCATGCGGTCCGTTCCCTGCCCGATAGTGAAGACCACCCGCCGATGCGGATTGTAGTTGAGGACCAGGCCGTCCTCAAGGAGACCTGCTCCTCCAAGCTCCCGGAAGGGCAGCAGGGTCTTGTACAAGCGCGGATCCAGCTCAATCGGTCCTGACAGCAGGACATCGCCGGGTATTCCGGCACGCTGGAAGGTCTCGAGCACGACGCCGGACTCCGCCGCACGGCGTTGGGTTTTCTCGGCCTTGACGCCTTTCCCCGGGGGGTACGCGGTGAGCCAGCGGATACCGCCGTCGTCCTCCCGCAGTCGCGCCACCACCGACACTCCAGGCTTGTGGCGGAGGCGGTCCACCCGTACCGGGCGACCGGCCAGTGTACTGAGCAGGCCCGGATCGAACATCACGCCGAGCGCGGGCAGGGCGGGGTCGACCGCGGCCAGTCGGCTGGTTCCCAGGGTTCTCATTCGGGCCCTCCTCCGGGAAAGCCGGCGAGACGGACGTCCTCGGTGGTCTCCTCGCGCGCCCAGGCTGCGAACATCGGGTCCTTTCTCAGTTCGTCGGGGGTTCCCTCGAGAAGTACGCGCCCGTCCTGCAGCCAGACGATGCGGTCGGAATCGAGGGCCACGGACGGCTCGTGCGTGATGGTGATGGTGGTGCGGCCGCGCGTCAGGGTGGCAAGGCCGGCGAGGACCTCCGCCCGTGACTCCTGGTCGAGCCCCGTGGTCATCTCGTCGAGGATGACGACGGGAGCGTCGCGCAGCAACGCCCTCGCGATGGCGATGCGCTGGCGCTCTCCGCCGGAGAGCGTTCCGCCGCGCTCGCCGACCACGGTGTCATACCCGTCCGCGAACGCCGAGACGAATTCGTGGACGTGGGCGAGCTGGGCGGCGGATTCCACCTCGAAGTCGGTGGCATCGACCCGTCCGTACCGGATGTTCTCCCGGATGGTTCCGGTGAAGAGGACGGAATCCTGGAGGACGAGGCTCACATTGGCGCGCAGGGAGGCCAACGTGACCGAGCGGAGATCCCTGCCGTCGAGCTGGACCGAGCCGGAGAGGGGATCCATCATCCGGACCATAAGTGACACGAGTGTGGATTTTCCCGATCCGGACGGTCCCACCACGGCGGTCCTGCGACCACCGAGGAAGCTCAGCGAGACATCCTTCAGCACGGGAGCGGCATCGGCGTAGCCCGCGGTCACGTTCCGGAGCTCCACGTCGCCCCACACCTTGCCGAGAGGCATGGCGCCGTCGGCGTCCCGAATATCGACCTGCTCGTCGAGGAGGTCAGCGACCCGCTCTCCCGACGCGGTGGCCCTGGCAATCCGGCCGGTGTACTTCGCAAGGTCCCGCAGCGGCTTCATGGAGGTTTTCAGGTACATCAGGAAGAGCACGAGGTCCCCGGGGGTCATGGCACCCTGAACCACGCGCCAGCCGCCGCCGGCCAGGACGACGGCGGTCGCGAACCCGACGATCACGTCGGTGCGCCGCTCCAACGCCGCGGCAAGCCGCCGCGACTGCACTCCGTCCCGAAGGGTCTTCTCGTTGCTGGCGCCGAACCGGTCGGCGAGCGTCGCCTCGAGGCCGTACGTCTGCACCACCCGAATGGCACCGAGGCTTTCCTGCGCCGTGTTGGCGAGTGCCCCTTCGCCTTTGCGGGTACGCCGTGCCGCCACGGTGATCTTGCCCGTGCTGAGTCGGGACAGCAGGAGGAACGAGGCGCAGGCGAGGACGACCACGAGTGCCAGCAGCGGGTCCAGCCAGAACATGACGCCGGCCATCGCGAGCAGGGTGATGCAGTTGGCGAGCAGGGGCAGGCCCGCGCTGACCCCCACTTCCTGGAGCCGCCCGACGTCGCCCACCAGTCTCTGCACCGTGTCGCCGGTGCGCGCGGAGGAATGGTACCGGGCCGACAGCGACTGGACGTGGCTGAACACCCGACCCCGCAGTTCGGTCGCCACCCGTGAACCGGTCAGGGCGAAGGCCACCGTGGCGAGGAAGTTGCAGAGCGCGCGGAGCCCGGTGATCAGCACCAGTGCACCGCCGCAGGCCAGCAGGAGGGAGGGTGTGGCCAGCGGTCCGGTGCCCGCGAGTTCGGCTCCGAGGCTCCGCGTGATGGCGTCCACCACGAATTTCACGGGCCAGGGCTCGAGCACCCGGAAAGCCACCTCGAAAAGGAGCGCGAGGACGCCACCGCCCATGAGGATCCGATGGCGCCCCAGATGGGGTCGAAGAATGCCGAGCGTCCGACGAAGCGGTTGCTGCTGCACGCCCTTGGTCTTCATGGTGTCCCTTCCAGCGAAATTCCTGCGATGATGCGCTGCAGTACACCGTCCCAGCTGTAGCCCGCGGTGGCCATGCGGCGGGTGGCGCCCGACATCGCCGCGCGGGCCACCGGCGCACCGGCCAGGCCGTCGATCGCAGCGGCCAGGCCGGCCGGCTGGGACGGCTCGACGAGGATCCCGGTGACTCCGTGGTCGAGGATGGACGGGACCTGACCCACCCTGGAGGCGATCACCGGCAGGCCGGCCGCACAGTACTCGTAGATTTTCAGCGGCGAGAAGTACTGGTCCTCCGCGCTTCCCGACGCCGGATAGGGAGCAGCCGCGAGGGCACACCCTGCCAGAGCCGCAGGAATACCCTCGGGGGGCAATGCCCCGGTGAACTCAACCGCGACGTCCCGGTCCGCAGCCAATCGGCGAAGCGCGGGCCCTTCGGGTCCGTCTCCCACGATTTTCAGTGCCCATCCACCTGCGGACACGGCTTTGGCTTCGATGAGGACGTCCACGCCGTGCCAGGGCTTGAGGGTTCCGACGAACACCACCACCGGCGGCCCCCCTGCTTCGGGAGCGGGGCGGATGCGTTCCACGTTGACGCCGTTGGGCACCACCCGCACCTTTCCCTGGTCCTCGTGGGGAACGCGGTCTCGAATCCAGCGGGCTACGGGTGACGAGACGCACACGACCCGGGTTGCCCCGGCAACCTGGCGGCGCAGGGCATCCTGGGCCGCAGGTTCATCGTGCAGCGTCCGGTGCATCCGCTGTTCGTCGATCAGCGGCGCGTTGACCTCGAGGAAGCCGGGTATGCCGAGGGCCGCCGTGACGCGGGCCAGGGAATCGCTGAAGAGTGAGTACCGTTCATACACCACTGTTGTCCCCGCCGCGATGGCCTGCTGTGCCAGGTCGGCGGCGGCGTCCGCCTGGAAGCTTTCGCGCTGGGGACCATTGCCCTTCGGGATGCGGTGCACCACTACCGGAACGTCGGCGAGGTCGGACGGGACGTCGTCGCCGGTGCGCGTGCAGTACAGCGTGACCTCAGCGCCAAGCGCACGCCAGCTCCGGATCATCTCCTGCACGTGCACCGAGGCTCCCTTGGTTCCGAACACCGGCACCCCGGGGTCGATGCAGAAGTACGCCATCCGGATCATGATGCTCCCACCGGCAGATCATCGCGCCGTTCGGCAGTCCCGGCGGGCCCGGAAGTCCCGGCAGGGCCGGACGGCACGACGCGGGGCCGGCCGTGCCCCGCCGTCAGCTGCCGCAACCGGTTCGACTGCACTTCCGCATCGAAGCACCGCTCGATCAGTGCGCGTGCAGCGCTCGCGGTTCCCTCCCGGTCGAAGGAGTCCGACGCCGAGAAGCGAAGCGCCCGAACCAGATCAGCGGTTCCGCCGGAGCGGACCAGCAGGCCGGTTCTGCGTCCTGCGGCGTCCGTCATCACCTCAGGTATTCCCGTGACATCGCTCGCGATGCAGGGTACGCCGGTGGCCATGGCCTCGAGCAGCACGGTAGGCAGTCCGTCCATGTTGCCGTCCTCGCCGACTATGCACGGAGCCACGAAGACGTCCGCCCACCGGAGTAGTTCGACCACCTCCTGTTGTGTCCGCGGCCCCAGCAGGGTGACGCAGTCCGAAAGCCCGAGGTGGTGGATTTTCTGCTCGAGCTCCTCCTGCAGTTGGCCGCCGCCGGCAATCCGGATGTCGAGGCCCATCCCGCCGCCGGTCAGTTCCGCTGCGGCGTCGAGGAGGAGGGAAAAGCCCTTCTTCTCGACAAGTCTGCCCACGGCGACGACACGGAACGGCTCCCGAGGTGCGGAAGGGGTGGAGTAGGCAAAGCGGGCGAGTTCCAGCCCGTTGTAGACGCGGTGGATGGACGGTGCCCGGTCCGGAGCCAGGCCGCTGAGGAAAGCGAGGTTGAAATCACTGACCGTGACCACATGGTGCGCCTGCTCGATCAGACCGATCAGGGTGGGCTGGTCCACCTCGTCGTGGAAGATGTCCTTGGCATGCGCTGTGAAGGAGAAGGGGATGCCGGTCAGTGCCGACGCAATACGGGCCGTGCGCGCGGCGACCGAGCCGAAGTGGGCGTGCGCGTGGGTGATGCCGCGGCTGCTGAAGAGTGTCGCGAGCTCGATTCCCTGATGAACATCGACGGGATCCATCCCGACCAGGCTGGGTAGGAGGGCGGCGAAGCGTTGTCCGAAGTCCGGGATCACGCTGGAGGCTTCCGCCATCATCACCCACCCCTCGCTGAGTTTCGCGGGTTTCGTCACATACGTCACCGGGGCCTGGACCCGTGCCAGCTCGGGGTGGAAGCGCGGATCCACGGGGGCCCTGAGCGAGAAGATCTCGAGCTCCTCCCCGGACGCCTCACGAGCGAGGATCTCGGTCACGATGAAGGTCTCGGAAAAGCGCGGGTAGATCTTCAGTACGTATGCGATGCGGGAGGGGCTAGACGGCTTCACATGAGGTCCAATCCTCGAGGGGGCGGTTTACCCCGGACATGCGAACCTGCAGCAGATCCGCCGCCAGTCCGCCCACCGCTTCAAGACCGGCAAGATCAACTGCCGATCGGTCGACGTCGGAGCCTGCCACGGAGCTGAACCACCTGCTCAGCTCTGCCGGGGTGAATTCCGCAGGCTGACACACATCCACGAGGTCGTGGCGGGCCAGCGACTCGGCACGGATCAACTGCTCACGCCTCGGGCTAATACGCGGCACGATCAGGGCGGGAGTGCTGGTGCTCAGAATCTCGCACACCGAGTTGTACCCTCCCATGGAGACGATGGCCGAGGCTTCCTTGATCTCCGCCAGCGCGTCCCGCACGGCCCCGAGCACCCGGGTGCGGGGGCCCGCCGCCTGTTCTATCCGGACGCGATGTTCCTTCGGCATCTGCGGGCCGGTGATGATGAGGTGCTCATACGTCTCGGGCAGCGTGGCCCGGGCCGCAGTGAGCAGGACGTCGAGACCGTCCGATCCGCCGCCGGCCAGGGTGAGCAGGTAGGGCTTCCGTGCGCCGCTGGTGCGTCGTCGCGACACCCGGCCGGCGGAGAGATACCCCGAATAACGCACCAGCGGGCTGAGCTGCAGAGGTATCTCGCCGGTCCGCACCGGATCGTGGAAGCCGGGGTCTCCGTAGACCCAGAGCGCATCGAAGGCGCTGGCGAGACTGTCGAGGTTGCCAAGGTTCTTCCATTCCCGCTTTGCGACGCTCGGGCTGTCGAGAACCTCGCGCAGGCCGAGCACTACCCGGCAGGCGGGCCGCGCTGCGCGGAGCCCGGCCAGCGCCTGCTTGAGCTCGCCGTCGATGCCGAATGCATGACGGTCCACGATCACGAGGTGCGGCTTGAACCCGGCGAGCACGGCATCGATCAGGGAGGACCGCAGGCGGACGAGTTTTTTCTGGCCGATCGACAGGTGGCGGGGGATGTAGCCGTCAGCCCCCTTGCGAACGCCCGGCAGCACCACCCAGTCCCAGCCTTCGGGGATGTCGAAGCGCGGTGCATGCGATTCTCCGGTGACCAGCAGTCCGGTAACAGTGCGGCCGGAGAGCTCCGGAAGCGTTGCCGCCAGCGCATGCGCAATCGCGAGGTTACGCCGGGTATGCCCCAATCCCTGTGAATCATGGGAGTAGAGGACTACCCGGATTTCTTTTTCACGGGGTGTGCTCTGGTGCGCCTTCATTGACCTGATCTCCTGCCCTGGTATCTCTGGTTTCCCATTCAGTCAGGCCCGGATGAGACGAGAGTGAACCGTTGATGAGAGAGCTCTCATGAGATAGTTCTCATCCGGCTCTCGCAGGGGTCTCATTGTGGAATTCCTAGAATCGAACATGGAAGCTATCCCAACCCCAGGACCGACCCCGATGCGCATCTCCGTGATCGGCTGCGGCTACCTCGGCGCGGTCCATGCAGCCTGCATGGCGAAACTCGGCCATGACGTGGTGGGCGTCGATGTCGACAAATCCAGAATCGCTGAGCTGCAGGAGGGCCGTGCACCCTTCTTCGAGCCCGGGCTGCCCGAATTGCTGGAGGAGGTCCTCCTGGCGGGGCGGCTGAAGTTCAGCTCCACCATGGCCGATATCAAGGGAAGCCAGGTCCACTTCCTGTGCGTGGGCACTCCGCAGCGGAAGGGCGAGTACGCCGCCGACCTGAGCCACGTCGACGCCGCGTTCAACGGACTGCTGGACTCCGTGGAGCCGGGGAACGTGATCGTCGGCAAATCAACGGTACCCGTCGGTACCGCCGCGAGACTGGCGGACCTTCTGCACGAGCAGCACCCGGACGCGGTGCTCGCGTGGAATCCCGAATTCCTCCGCGAAGGCTTTGCGGTCAAGGACACGCTTCATCCCGACCGTTTCGTGTACGGCGTGCCGCCGGGCGACAGTGGGGCAAGAGCCACGGCTGTCCTCGATGGGGTCTACGCGGCATCACTGGCGGAAGGCACCCGGCGCCTCACCGCGGACTATGCGACGGCGGAGCTGGTGAAGGCCGCAGCCAACTCGTTCCTCGCCACGAAGATCTCCTTCATCAACGCCATGGCCGTGGTGTGCGACGCCGCAGGCGCGGACGTCACACTGCTTGCCGACGCCATCGGGATGGACGAGCGCATCGGACGGAAGTTCCTGAACGCCGGCATCGGCTTCGGTGGAGGCTGCCTGCCGAAGGACATCCGCGCTTTTATGGCCCGCGCCGGGGAACTGGGTGCGGATCAGGCGCTGACCTTCCTCCGCGAAGTCGACGACATCAACGTGCGCCGCCGTATCCGGGTGGTGGAGCTCACGCGCACGCTGGTGGGCGGCTCCCTGCTGGGCAAGCGCATCACCGTACTGGGCGCGGCCTTCAAACCCGACAGCGACGACGTCCGGGACTCGCCGGCACTGAGCATCGCCGCACAGCTGCAGCTGCAGGGCGCGGAGGTGACAGTGACAGACCCCGAAGCACTCGGGAATGCCCGTCGCCGCTTCCCTGAGCTGACCTACGAACCCGGCCTCGACGCTGCGATGGACAAGGCCGACGCCCTGCTGCTGCTCACCGAGTGGGACGCATACCGCGCGTTGTCGCCCGCTGCAGCAGGAGCCCTCGTTCGAAGCAGGAACATCCTCGACGGGCGCAACGTGCTGGATGCCGGCCACTGGCGGAGCGCCGGCTGGAACTACCAGGGCATCGGGCGGCCGTAGCTCACCCGTAGCCCGGAACGCACGCCGCATGCCAGACTGGGCACATGCTCGTAGCCTTCTCGATCGCCCCGTCCGGATCCTCCGACCTGTCCCGCGGGAACCCCGACGGCTCGGTGCACGACGCCGTGGCCGCAGCCGTCGCCGTCGTGCGGGAATCGGGCCTTCCCAACTCCACGGATTCCATGTTCACCACCATCGAGGGCGAGTGGGACGAGGTGATGGCGGTGGTGAAGCACGCCACGGAGGCGGCGGGTCGCTACGGCAGCCGCGTTTCACTGGTGCTGAAGGCCGACATCCGGCCCGGGTATTCAGGGGAGCTGACCGGAAAGCTCGAGCGCATGGAAGCAGCCATTGCGGAGCAGGAACAGTACGAGGGCCACTCCTGACGCAGCAGCACCTCATGCAGCAGCACCTCATCCGGGCGGCGACCGTCCACGACGCCGAGGCCTACGCCCGCACCCACGTCGCCGCCCTGCATGAGAGCTATGCGCGCATCATGCCACGGGAGTTCCACCAGTACTACGACGCCGAACTGCCCGCTATGATCGAGCGGCGCCGCGGAATGCTGGAGGCCGCCGCACGCACACCGGACGGAGCGCGGAGCTGGCTCGCGTTCGACGACGACGGCGTTCCGGTAGCCATTGCGACGTCGGGACCGGGCCGGGATGCCGACCGGCCGGACTTCGAGCTGCACCATATCTATACGCTGAACCGGACGCACGGGTCCGGTCTGGGGCAGCGCCTGCTCACCACCGCGATCCGGGAAGAGCCCGCGTACCTCTGGATTCTCGAGGGCAACCCGCGGGCCGAGCGCTTCTACCTGCGCAACGGGTTCGAACCGGACGGCACGACGATGCTGTGCGGCCCCACCTGGCACCTCCGACCGATGTATCGGATGCACCGCCAGTAGCATTGCAGCATGCCCCCGTTACCGTCCCGGCCCGTCGTCGCTGTTTCCCGCGTGAGCCGGATGGACACCTGATGGCCCGCGCTGCTGCGCCTCAGCCCGTGTACGGAGAGTTCCCGATCGACACCGGAACCTGCGAGCTGGAGCCCGATCCCTACAACTCCAACGGGTGGGTGCTGCGCATCAACGGGGTGCCGAGCTCGCACATCGACCTCACCGATCCGCTGCGTCTCGACTTCGAGTACATGAGCTGGATCGCCTCACTGGTCGACGCCCGGTGGGATGCGCAGGCAAAGCTGCGGGTCCTTCACCTCGGTGGGGGAGCCTGCACCCTGGCCCGCTATCTCGCCGCTGCACATCCCCACGCGCGCCAGGTGGTGGTGGAACTCGACGGCCGGCTCGCCGAACTGGTGCGCGAATGGTTCGATCTCCCCCGGGCGCCCCTGGTGCGCATCCGGGTGGGGGAGGCGCGTGAGGTGACGCAGTCACTTCACGCAGCGAGCCGCGACCTGGTGATCCGTGACGTCTTCGCGGGAAGCATCACGCCGCAGGCGCTCACCACGGTGGAATTCACGCGGGAGGCCAAGGACGTCCTGGCACCCGACGGCGTGTATGTGGTCAATTGCGGTGACCGTCCCGATCTCAGGATGGCTCGGCGTGAGGCGGCGACGATCGGCTCGCTGTTCCAGCAGCTGGTCATCATTGCGGACCCGGCGATGCTGAAGGGCCGCAGGCACGGCAATGTCATCATCGCGGGAAGCGACGCCCCGCTGGGTGACAGCCCGTCCCTGGCGCGGGAACTGCTCGGCGGCGGCGTGCCGGCGCACCTGTGGCAGGACGCGCAGGTGCGGAAGTTCGCGGCCGGCGCGCAGGTATTGAAGGACTGACCCCGATCACTGGCAACGGAGTACGCACCCCTCGCACCTACTGGTGGGTGGCGAACCAGCGCAGCGGTGTTGCCTCGCTCATCGCTGCGTGACCTGCCCGGTTGGGGTGGATACCGTCGGAGAAGTATCCGAGCTTGTAGGTGGGGGGCAGCGCGTCGTTCCGCAGGGTGCGGTCCCAGTCGACGGTGTCGTCGCACCGTCGACTGGTTCGAATCCACTCGTTCAGTTTCACGCGTTCCCGCCAGGCACCCAAGGACTGTGCACGCGGCGGCCAGGTCGGGCAGTACACCCGGATGCCCGCGGCATGGCTGCGGGCAATGACGATCTCGTAGTCGTCGATGACCTGATCCGCCGTCCGCGTCGCCAGGTCATTGGTCACCCACACGACCACGCCGGAAACACCGCTCTGGGACAGAACGTCCCGGTCGAACCGGTCCACTGCTGCGTGGAGGGTGTCGCCACTCATACCGGCTCCGACGATCCCCTTACGGGTGCCCGCCGGCACCTCGTCCTGGTTGCGGGTGATGTACAGGTCAAGGACCCGATCGTGGTGGTCGCGCGTCGAATTCGCGCCATGAAGAGTGGAACTGCCAAGACCTACAATCGCGCCATCGGCCTCCGTGCTGAGCACATCGACAGCAGTCAGCGCGTACGTCGCGTCCAGGGTGTGGGTGAACGCCTCACCTGTTTCCTCGAGCGTCTGGTTCCCGGCCCCTGCGGGTGTCGCATATGAGGTGTTCCATTGTGCTCCGCCGACGTCCGGATTCGTCCCGGACGGGAGATGCAGCGTCACGGCCACGTTCCGGTCCGCCTCCGCAGGAAACTCGATCGGGTCACTGTAGGCGGCATCCGTTCCGGCCGGAACAGTGATACCGGGCTGCCCACCAAAAGTGAGCTCCTTCACCGTGCCGGGCACCACGTCAGCACCCGTGGTTTCCTCCGGCAGTGCCACACTGGCGGAACCGATGACCAGCGGCGTCGAACTGTCGCGTGGATTTGCCACGCGGATACGCACCTGGCTGCCGGTGACGGAAACCCGGGCGATGTTCCGCACGCTGGAGTTCGCTTTCGCTACGGCAGACCCTTCCGGAGCCGCACCCCACGCAGCAATCCACTGCCCCTCAGGAGCTTCGGCGGGTTCCGCAGGCGGCAGCTGCGCTGTCCTGCTGGCGGTACCCGTACCCGGCAGGTTCGGATCGGCGCTGCCCGTACACGACACACACGCGCCCGCAAGCACAAGGGTCAGTGCATACAGTAGAACCCGCCCGGTCGGCGTCGTCATGAGCTGCTCTCCCGTCATCTATCCCTTCAGGCAAAGAATGCACCCCGTGCCGCGCAGTGTCAGTCATCCGTCCGGGCGCGGTTTCCATCGATGTGCGCCGCAATTCGTCGACGCAGGAACCGGGTGACCGGTTTCAGCCCCGACCCAGCAGCTCCGGCTCGTACTCCGCCGTCGCCTGCCGAAGAGCACGCACGACGACGGCCACCGCAGGCTGGCGCAGCGAATCCGGCCGCGCCACGAGCCAGTAGTCCAGCTTCTCCGCGATGTCTCCCGGCAGCAGCCGCACCAGGTCCGCATGCCGGTCAGCCATGAAGCAGGGGAGGAGCCCCAATCCGGCGCCGGCCCGCGTTGCCTCCACATGCACGAAGACGTTCGTGGAGCTGAGCGAGTCACGCATCGACGGCAGGAGCCGCCGCGGAGCGTCGAGACTGTCCACCTGCAGCATCGAGTCGATGAAGTACACCAGCGAATGCGCCAGCACGCCGTCGACCGAGGCCGGCCGCCCGTGCTCCTCGAGGTAGGACGTCGCACCGTAGAGCCCCAGTACATAGGCGCCCAGGCGAACGGCTTCGGCGCGGTGCACCTGCGGCTCGCCCACCACCACCTCGAGATCGAGCCCGCTCCGGGTCTGCGAAGCCCGGCGGGTCGCCGCAACAATCTCGATGCTCAGGCCAGGGTTGACCGCACGCAGGCGAGCGAAGGCCGGAGCCGCGATATAGGCGCTGAACCCGTCCGTCGCACTCATGCGCACGACGCCGGTCAGTGCGCCGCCGTCGTCGTCCGCCAATTGCGCCACAGCATCCGCGACGCCTTCGGCGGCACGCACGGCCCGCCGGCCGAGGTCGGTCAGCTCCCACCCGCCCGTCGATCTCAGCAGCACGTGCCCGCCCAGCGACTTCTCCAGAGCGGCGATCCGCCGGGACACCGTGGTGTGGTTGAGGCCGAGCGAATCGGCCGCGGAAGTGAACCGTCCGGACTTCGAGACGGCGAGCAGGATCAGGAGGTCCTGCGGATCGGGGAGTGGCACGTCTGCAGTATCGCAGACCGATCCTGCTGATTTGGCCATTGCCGGCCGCCGGATGGTGCGCGAATATTCGAGGAGTCAACGCCGACCGAGGAGACCCATGAGCATCCTGCCCGATCCACCCCAGCAAGGAACGTCCCTCGAGGGTCGGCGCGCGATCGTGACCGGGGGTGCCAGCGGCATCGGTGCCGCCTGTGTGCGCGCGCTCGCGGCCCGCGGCGCCGTCGTGGTGGTGGCCGATCGTGACGCGGCCGGTGCGGAAGCGCTGGCGGGCGAGGTGAACGGCGAAGCGTGGGCCGTGGACCTGCTGGACACCCGGGGGCTCGAGACGCTGAGCCTCGACGCCGACATCCTCATCAACAATGCCGGAATCCAGACCATCAGCCCCATCGAGGAGTTCGATCCCGAGGCCTTTCGCCGCATCCTCACACTCATGCTCGAGGCGCCGTTCCTCCTGATCCGCGCCTGCCTGCCGTCGATGTACTCGAAGGACTTCGGCCGGATCATCAACGTCTCGTCCGTCCACGGACTCCGCGCGTCGCCCTACAAGTCGGCCTACGTCGCAGCCAAGCACGGGCTCGAGGGCCTGTCGAAGGTCACGGCCCTGGAGGGCGGCGCCCACCGTGTCACCAGCAACTGCGTGAACCCGGGCTACGTCCGCACTCCGCTCGTCGAGAACCAGCTCGCCGATCAGGCCCGGCTGCACGGCATCACCGAGGACGAGGTGCTGTCGAAGATCATGCTCACCGAGTCGGCCATCAAGCGGCTCGTCGAGCCGTCCGAAGTGGCTTCCCTCGTGGCCTGGCTGGCCGACGACGACGCGGGCATGGTCACCGGATCCTCCTACGTCATGGACGGCGGCTGGTCCGCGAGGTAAGCCTGCCGGCTAGAGTCCGAGCAGCTGCTCGATCGGACCGATGCCGAAGAACACCACGAACGCGCCCGCGACCACCCACATCAGCGGGTGCACCTCACGGCCACGCCCCTGGATGGCGCGGATCAGCACGAAGCCGATGAAGCCGGCCCCCAGGCCGTTGGCGATCGAGTAGGTGAACGGCATCAGCGTGAATGTCAGGAAGGCCGGGATGGCGATCCCCCAGTCGTCGAAATCGATGCGTCCCACCTGTGCCACCATCATGAACCCGACGACGACGAGCGCGGGTGCCACCGCTTCGAACGGCACCAGGCTGATCAGCGGCGTGAAGAACATCGCGAGCAGGAACAGGACGCCGGTCACCACGTTCGCAAGGCCGGTGCGCGCGCCTTCGCCGATCCCCGCGCCCGATTCCACATAGATCTGGTTGGACGACACGGAACCCGCACCACCGGCGACGGCTCCCAGCGCGTCGACGATCAGCACGCGGTCCACGCCCGGTATGTTGCCCTTCTCGTCCACGAGCTTCGCCTCGTTGGCAAGGCCCACCATCGTGCCCATCGCGTCGAAGAAGATGCTGAGCAGGATGGTGAAGGTCAGCAGCATGGCGGCGGTGGCGCCCAGGGCACCGAAGGCGCCGAAAAGGCTCACGTCGCCGACCAGGCTGAGGTCGGGCAGGCCCACCCACGACCCGGTGGGCAGCTCCGGCACCACGAGTGACCACCCCTGGGGGTTCGGATCTCCCCCGGGGACGAAGCTGGGACCCACGTCCGCCAGTGCCTCGATGACGACGGCGAGAACGGTCGCCACGAGGACGCCGATGAGGATGGCGCCGCGGACGCGCCGCACCACGAGTGCGATGGTGAGGATCAGGCCGACGACGAAGACGAGGGTGGGCCACCCGATCAGGACGCCTTCGAAGCCGAGGCCCACCGGGACGGTGGTTTGAGCGACGTCAGGGATGCGGCGCACGAATCCGGCGTTGACGAGGCCGATCAGGGCGATGAAGAGCCCGATGCCCACGACGATCGCCGTCTTCAGGCTCTCAGGGACGGCATTGAAGACCGCGGTCCGGAATCCGGTCAGCACCAGCACCAGCATGGTCAGGCCCGCGAGCATCACCAGGCCCATGATGTCGGGCCAGGTGAGCCCGGGGTTCGTGGCGACGGTGATGGCCACGAACGCGTTCACCCCGAGGCCGGTGGCCAGGGCGAACGGGTACTTGGCCCACGCTCCCATGGCAATCGTCAGGATGCCCGCCACAAGGGCCGTGACCGCGGCGACCCGCTCGAACCCGAGCTCCGCCCCGGAGGAATCCGCTCCCGCAAGGATCAGCGGGTTGAGCACCACGATGTAGCTCATGGCGAAGAACGTGGCCACGCCTCCGCGGATTTCCCGTGAAGAGGTTGACCCCCGCTGGGTGATTTCGAAGTAGCGGTCCAGCACGGAGCCTTGTTTGAGCATGGTGGTCCTTCGAAAGTGGGGCGCTTGCGTGAAAGCCTATCGCGGCGCGGTCGCCGGCCTGTTACCCGGCCCCGTCCCAGCCGAGGGCGATAGTCTGGGGCCATGCCTGCCCAGTTCCCTGCGCCCGTTGCGCGCTCCAGTACTCCAACCGCCCTGCGGCATGCCGCCCTCGTCCTCGCTGCGCTGGTCGCGGCCCTGATGCTCCTGCTGACGGCCGCCGCACCCGCTTCGGCCCACGACGAGCTTTCGAGCAGCAACCCGCCCGCGGGCGGCGAGGTGGATGCCATGCCCGCCACGGTGGAGCTGCTCTTCTCCCAGGTGCCGTCGGGACTGGGCGCGGAAGTGCAGGTGCTCGACGCCGCCGGCACGGACTGGGCGGAAGGCGCACCGCAGATTGTGGACGCTTCGGCGCAGCAGGCCGTGCGTTCGGGCGCGCCGGCGGGCGACTACACGGTCAACTGGCGCGTCGTGTCCTCGGATTCGCACCCCATCGAGGGAACCTTCAGCTTTACCGCAGCGTCAGGAGCAGCATCGGTGCCCGACGCCGCGACCACTGCCGGGCCTATCGAGACGCCGGAGGCGCAGGCGCCCGACACCGAGGCCGCAGGGGTCAGCGATTTCCCCTGGAGCATCCTCGTCATGATTGCGGTGCTGGTGGCACTCGCCGTCGGGCTGGGTATCACTGCGCGGAAGCGCCTGCGCAGCTGAATTCGTGCCTGCGCTGAAGAAAGCCGGCGCGTTCAGGCCGGCAGGGGTGCGACGGCGGGAAGCGGCGCCGGAAACTGCGTCAGTGCCAGGGAGCCCTGCGCCACGATGGTGTCGCTGACGAGTTTCGCCTGCCGGACGATCTCGCGCGTCGTGGGGGTCAGCAGTTCCCCCACCCCGACCAGATGCAGCCCGATCGCCCGGAGCGCGTCCCGGAAGTCACTGCCGATGGCGATGCCCATGGATCGAAGGAAACGCCTCAGCTGGTTCTGGGGATATTTGGTGAGCACCACGTGGTCGGCGAGCAGCACGCCGTTGGCCGTCTGTACCGCCCACTTCTTGGAGACGGGCACCGGGTCCGGAAGGAGCTTCGAATGGCCGATGATGCTCAGGTGTTCCGCGATCGTGGAGTGCCGGACGTCGAGCCCGTGGCTTGAGGCGTAGCCGCGAAGCAGGCGCATGAGTTCGGAGCGTTCCGAGAGCGAGACGGAATCCGTCATCACCGTCCGGCAGGCGCCGGAGTCGAGGCACTCGAGACTCTCGACCACGATGGCGTCGATCCCCCGGCGGCTCAGTTCGCTGGCTACCGCGAGGCCGGATAGCCCTGCGCCGATCACCACGGTGGTGGTGAGTTCCGCACGCTCGCACGCACTGGACGCTGCGCGCGCCGATTCAAGCGGCAAAGAAGTCACTGTTGATACCTCCGGAAGAAGGATAGGTCCGTACGGCCCGGCGCCTCTTCCGGGCCGTACGGACTCCTGGCTGCGAACGGGTCAACCAGGAGCACTGCGTGCTGGGAGAGCCGCCCCTTCGGGTGGCCCTCCCCACGACAATTGCTCGAAGCCTATATAACTTTCTGTACCGTGGATAGACCGCGGATCATGAGTAGGCTACAACTAGAACACCCGTGACCGCGACCCGGTCAGGGAGTGGAACCAGAGGAGGTCTGCCGTGGGCAGTTCGCACGTAGGAAATCCGGAACCGGCGGTGCGGAACGGCGTCGTGATAGGGGTTGACGGTTCCGACCAGAGCGTTTGCGCGCTGTTGTGGGCTGCGCGCGAGGCCGAACGGCGCAGCGCGCCGCTTTATGTGGTCACCGCGTACACCATTCCGATTTTTGCGGCGTCCAGCATGGACGCCGGGTACGCGACGGTCGACGACGCCGTTATCCGCGAAGGCGCACGCAGCGTGCTCGACGAGTCGCTGACCTACCTCGAGGGTTCGCGCGTCGAGGTGGTTCCGCGGATCGAGACGGGGGATGCGGCGGGGGTTCTGCTGGACCTCTCCGAGGATGCGGAGCTGGTGGTGGTCGGTTCGCGGGGGCGCGGAGGCTTCGTCGGCCGGCTCCTGGGATCAGTCAGCAGTGCGCTGCCGGCCCACGCGAAATGTCCCACGGTCATCGTGCCGCTCTGCAGCGCACCCCGCCTCGGACAGCCGGAGCTTGCCGAGAAACACCGCAAGGGCGGGACGCCGCCCTCGACGGAAGAGGTGGAACCCGTCGTCGTGGTCGGAGTCGACGGTTCCGAGCATGCGCGCACGGCGTCGCTTGCCGCCGCCGAGGAGGCGCAGTCGCGTGGGTTAGCGCTTCGCGTGATCTGCGCGCTGGCCCCGTTCAACGGGTCGCTGGCCTGGGTGCCTGCGCCGCTCGACCGTGAAGCGCTGCACTCCGACATCGCCGTCCAGCTCAACGCCGGCAGGAACTGGCTCCAGAGCCACTTCCCGGAGTTGCCGATCAGTGTGGAGTTGCGGGACGGACCGCCTGCCGAGGTTCTGATCAAGGCGTCGGCGACCGCCGAACTGCTGGTCCTCGGCACACGGGGGCGAGGTGGCTTCACGGGAATGCTCATGGGGTCGACCAGCCAGGCGGTGCTGCATCATGCCAAGGGCCCGATCATGGTGGTTCCCGACCGCGACGATCCCCGCCTGCACAACAGGGAATCCTTCGGGCCGATGATCCCCGCTGTCGAATAGGAGGGCGGGATCCGGGGCTCGTCTCAGCTCCACCCCAGTTCATGGAGGCGGTCGTCGTCGATCCCGAAGTGGTGCGCCACCTCGTGGATCACGGTCACCAGGATCTCCTCCACCAGTTCCTCCCGCGTTGAGCACGCCCGCTGGAGGGGCTGCCGGAAAATACTGATCCGGTCGGGAACGGAGCCTGCATCCCACCAGGAGTCCCGTTCCGTCAGCGGAGTACCTTCATACAGTCCCAGCAGTTCGGTGCCCGCCTCCTCGCCGGGTTCCGGCTCGTACTCCTCCACCACGAAAATCGCCACGTTGTTCATGGCCCGGGCGAGATCGTCGGGAATCTCGTCGATGGCGTCATCGACGGCGGCCTCGAACTCCGCCAGGCTGATGTCTATCGGCATCCTCGGATTCTAGTGCGCCGGGTGGCGCCCGCCGTTTCGAGCAACTATTTTGTGTATTCGAGATCGAGGCCCTATAGTTTTAGAGGTCCACAGCAGGGAAGAATTCCCCGGAAATCCAGTACTTTCCGGGGATGGCTCGAACCCCGGTGTGATCCAGGCCCCCATCGTCTAGCGGCCTAGGACACCGCCCTTTCACGGCGGCGGCACGGGTTCGAATCCCGTTGGGGGTACGCAGGACAGGCCGTTTCCGCGGTCAATCCGCCGCAGAGATGCTGGTAGGATAAAGATCTTGCAAAACGCAAGTGCAAGAAAATCTAGGCCCTGTAGCGCAGTTGGTTAGCGCGCCGCCCTGTCACGGCGGAGGTCGCGGGTTCAAGTCCCGTCAGGGTCGCTCAGGCGGCTTAGGTAGTATTGTTCGACGTGCGAATAAGCCCGGCTGGAGGCGGTCATCGTCAAGATGGCCGCAAGGCTCTGTAGCTCAGTTGGTAGAGCGTTCGACTGAAAATCGAAAGGTCACCGGATCGACGCCGGTCGGAGCCACCACTGAACACCCCGCTGATTTCCTTAGGGAGCGCGGGGTTTCTTTGTTTAATGACGAGTGTTCGGTGCAGTCCTCTCCCGCCCCGGTTCTGCCCGCCGAAGAACGGCGTCGGGAGAGTACTGCACGGCCCGTGCGTTGGAACCCCGGGAGCACACTAGGGAAAGGCCTGCTTTGAGACTGCCTGTCACTGCTGTCTGCGCCGCAGCCGTGGTGCTGCTTGCCACAGCATGCAGCGGTAGCACGGCCGGCGATTCCGCCCCGGCGATCGACATGCCGCCGCCTCCTTCCGCCCGGAACTCTCCGGAGCCCGGGAACAGTGGTAGCACCGGCGTTGTGACACCGGAGGCGGCGGGTGACCAGGGAGACGGTGGGGGTCCTTCAAGTGGGGGCGGAGTGCCGGTCCCCGATCCCGCCGACTCGTGTGTGGTCGTGGCCGGAGGGGTGTCCTCCCTCCTGCTCGCGCCCATGAGCCTCCGCTCACACTCCGATCCCTCCGCCCTCGAAGCGTTGCGCGGCCAGATCCTCGGGCTGCGGGACAAGGTTCCAGGGGAGCTGCACGGGAGTTTCACGGCGCTCGCAGCGGCAGTGGAGGCTCCGCCCCGGGGCTCGGGGGAGTTCGACGAGCCGGGTTTCCGGAAAACAATGGAACCCGTGGAGGACTGGCTGGGCGCCCACTGCGCGGGGCGGCCGTCCGGTTAGCGCTTTCGTCCAGCCCCTGATCCTCCGTTCGATCCTCCTGTGAACTTCCGTTCCCGAATGTCGGTAAGTCGATGTTTCGGGGCTTACGCTGGGGACACGAGAAAGGGGTGCGGTGAATGGACGAACGCAGCGGTGCGAACCTGGTCCGACCGTCGGAGGGTGGAGTGACCGGACGGACGGTCATCGGCGACCCGGCTGCCGTCAAGATCGCAGCAATCGCGGCGCGGGCTGTGCCGGGGGTCTATGCGCTCGGCACCGGAACGGGCCGGGCACTTGGAGCCATCCGGGACGCAGTCGGTGGCAGCGATCTGATCCAGGGCGTTCGCGTTGAAGTCGGCCAGACCCAGGTAGCAGTGGACATCAGCCTGGTTGCGGACTACGGCTACCCGCTGAACCGGCTGGCCGATTCGGTACGCACCGCCGTGTACGAGGCCGTCGTGGAGTTGGTCGGTCTTGAAGTGATCGAGGTCAACGTGGAAATCGCCGATGTCCACATTCCCGGCCTCAATGAAACCCGCAGCCCGGACAAGGGCCGCTCCACCGGCGCTTCCGTACGCACGCCCATCGAGTAAGGACACGTCCATGACACCGACACAGGCTGGAATGGCAGTGGGGGCAGTGCTCGCCTTCGCCGCCCTCTCCTTCGGTTTTTGGGGTTTCCTCCTGACCGCACTGCTGATGGCGAGTGGAGCGATCGGCGGGCGGGTGCTGGACGGCAAGCTTGATCTGCGGAGTGTCCGTGATGCCCTTGCCGGCCGCCGCTCATCCTCATGAGTGCCGGTCACACCCGCATCACCACCCAGGCGCTGACCAGCACGGCACGGGCCGTGGCCGCTGAAACCCTGAGGGTACCTGCCGCGGACGTCCGTGCTTCCTTCTCCGATGAAGCAGGTCTGCTGGCCCTCCACCTGGGGCTGCCGCTTTCCATCCCGCCACTGGCCTCCGTGGCGGCCGATCCCTCGCTCGTTGAAGCTTTCGGCGGCTCGTTGGCTCACAGGGCCCAATCTGCGCAGGCACTGATCCTCGAGCGGATCCAGCAACTGACCGGCGCCCGGCTCAGCAGGGTGGACCTGCGGGTCACGGGTCTTTCCGTCGCGCGTGAACGGCGGGTCAGGTGAACGATCGGGTATCTGCTGTGCTGCCGCGTATCCTGCGGCGGGAACTGCACTCCTCGCGTGCCGTTCCGGCCGTGCTCACCGGCGCCGCCGTCGTCCTCGGGAGTGCCTTCCTGTTGATGGAGGCGGTCCTGAAAGCGGTAGGTGATCCGCCGTTCCTTCTCGACCTCGAGCGCTCGGCGGCCTGGCTCGGGAGCCTCCCGTCGGGCGCTCCGCCGGCGGTTCTGGGGCCGG
>NZ_KI914857.1:59764-98693 GCF_000520555.1 Arthrobacter sp. Br18
CCTGGCTCGGGAGCCTCCCGTCGGGCGCTCCGCCGGCGGTTCTGGGGCCGGGTGCCGTCCTGTTGTTCGCCGTCGGGCTGGTCCTGTTCCTCCTCGCAGTGCTGCCAGGGAGGCGTATCCGCTACGTTATCCCGAGCGAACGGGCGGCAGTGGTGGTCGACGCCGAGGTCCTCGCGTCCTCGCTTGCCCGCAGGGCCCGGCTCGCGGCCGGCGTGGCGCCGGAGCAGGTGGTGGTGACGGTAAGCCGGAGAACCGCCGACGTGCAGGTTCGTCCCACCTCCGGGGTTCCGGTCCACGGCGCGAGCGTGCAGGCCGCGGTGGAGGATGACCTGCAGCGCGCCTTCCTGGAGCCCCTGCCGGTCGTGCGGGTGCAGATCGCACCGTCGGGAGTGATCGGACAGTGAACAGCACACCCCGGGCGCTCAACCGCATACTTCTCGGTCTCTGCGGCCTGGTCCTGATGATCGCGGGAGCGTGCGGTGCTGCGCTCGCGTACCTTCCGGGCTTTGCCGGGCCCTGGCAGGCGCTCACCTCGAGGGCCGGATCGCGGCTTGAAGGGATCCAGCAGGCAACGACGCTCGATGGCCAGCAGGATTCCTGGCTGTGGATTGTGCTGGCGGCGGTGCTCCTGCTCGTCGCGGTACTCGCAATAGCCTGGATCGCAGCGCAGGGAAGGGGACGGACGGGCGTCTTCGCCGACAGCCCGGGGCCCGACGACGGCTCCGCCGTCAGGGGCTCCGTCACGATCAATTCCGGTGCCGTCGAGCAGGCGTTGCGGGCCGCCCTGCTGGAGCGGAACGATCTGGTCAATGCCGCCGTCACCACGTGGCATTTCCGCGGGGGTCCGGCCCTGAAGGTTCGCGTCTTTCCCCGCAAGGGCGTGGCGCCCTGCACCCTGGCGGCCGCGGTGACAGAGCTGGTGGAGGCGCTGGACCTCGTGGTGGGGCAGCGCACCCCGGTGCTGATCCGCATCAGTTCCGGGGCGCGCTCGCGCCTCACGCGCTCGGAACGGGTCAGCTAGCGTCCTGTTGAACCGCCCGAAGCCATACCGAAGCATTCGGTGCAAGGACAGCGTCGGGACCAGGGACAGCGCCGGAAGCAAGGCCAGCGTCGGGTGCAAGAACGCCGGTACCGATCGACACGGCGTCGGGGGCGCTCGCTGCCAGCACGCTGGAACCGGCGGGCAGCTGCACCGGAGCGGTCCCCAGATTCGCCACGACGAGTACGGTGCCGTTCCGGAAGGACAGCACGCCCCGTGCGGAGTCATTTCGCTCGGAGAACTCGATCGAGCCCGACCCCAGGCGGTGTTCCCGGCGCAGTTCCAGTGCCGCGCGGTACAGCTCGAACGTCGACCCCCCGACGTCGACCTGCTGGTCGGCGGCATAGGCTGCGAAGACGTCGGGTTGGGGAAGCCATGGCCGGATGCCACCCTCGTCGGGCCCGCTGGACTCCGGATAGTCGCCGAAGCCGAATCCCGGAGCGGAGGCACTCCAGGGAAGTGGAACGCGGCAGCCGTCGCGGCCCCGCTCCACCCCACCCGTGCGGAAGAACGCCGGGTCCTCGCGCACGGAGTGCGGCAGGGTGGTGTGTTCCGGGAGTCCGAGTTCGTCGCCCTGGTAGAGGTAGGCGGAACCCGGCAGTGCGAGCATCACCAGGGTGGCGGCTTTGCCCCGGGCAAGTCCGAGGGCTTCGTCGGGCTGCTCGTCGTCGGCGCTGATGCCCTTCGGGAAGGTCGTCGGATCCCCCAGGCCGAAGCGGCTGGTGTGCCGCACGGTGTCGTGGTTCGACAGCACCCAGGTGCTCGGAGCTCCCACTTTCCCGGCCTCGAACAGGGATTCCTCGATACTGGCCTGGAGGCGGCCTGCGTCCCAGCCGGCCAGCAGGAAGCCGAAGTTGAATGCCTGCTGCATCTCATCCTCGCGCACGTAGTGGAACAGCCGCTCGGCGGGTTCGACCCATGCTTCCGCCACGAGCATGCGGTTTCCCTCGTACTCGGCAAGTACGCCGTTCCACTCCCGGTAGATCGCGTGGACGCCGGGCTGGTCGAAGTACGGCGCGGTCGGTTCCGTCTCGAGCCCGGAGTCGGCAGCCGCATCGGCGCCATCGCCGGAATGCTCGCGTCCCTCCACCATGCTGGCACGCTCGGACCAGTCGGGGAGGCCCTCTGCCTTCACCAGGCCGTGGGCCACGTCGATCCGGAACCCGTCCACGCCGCGGTCGAGCCAGAACCGGAGCACCGATATCATTTCCTCGCGTACTTCGGGGTTCTCCCAGTTCAGGTCGGGCTGCTTGGTGTCGAAGAGGTGCAGGTACCACTGGCCGTCCTCCACACGCGTCCAGGCGTTGCCGCCGAAAATGGACTGCCAGTTGTTCGGCGGCAGTGAGCCATCCACCCCCGAGCCGTCGCGGAACATGTAGCGCTCGCGTTCAACGGAGTGCTGGCCGGCGGCAAGCGCGGCCTGGAACCATTCGTGCTCATCGGAGGTGTGGTTGGGAACGAGGTCCACAATCACCCGGAGGTCGAGGGCGTGCGCTTCGCCGAGCATCGCGTCGAAGTCGTCCAGCGTGCCGAACCGCGGGTCCACCTCGCGATAATCCGCGACGTCGTAGCCGGCGTCCGCCTGCGGCGACACATAGAAGGGGGACAGCCAGACGGCGTTGACGCCGAGTTTCGCCAGGTAGGGCAGGCGGGACCGGATCCCCGGGAGATCGCCCATGCCGTCCCCGTTGCCGTCGGCGAAGGAGCGGGGGTAGATCTGGTAGATCACTGCATCGGCCCACCAGGGGCGCAGGTCCGCAGCCGTTCCGCCGATGAACGTCGCTGCTCCGGCCGGGGGTGTGCTGGTCATGAAGGTCTCCTTGGGGCGTCGTGGTGCGTTGCCCGGTCACCGGGAGGAACGCGGGGGGCGATGGCGTAAATCACAATTCGGCATCAACCACGGGTCCGAGTCCGGACGCAGTTGTCGGCATTTACGTAAGCGCTTACTCTCAGGATATCAATTTGGTGAGGCGGCGGCACGGTGAGACCCCTGGACCCATTGGGACCGGCAACAAGCCCGTGCGTGTCGTCAGACGAAGGAGTCTGTTTCAATGACGATTTTCCGCTCGAAGAAAGCAGTGCTGCCGGTCGCGGCGCTGAGCGTACTCACACTTGCCCTCTCCGCCTGCGGTTCAGGCGGTTCCGAAGACGCCGGGGGGTCCGGGGACGCGGACTGCGCCCTGTACGAGTCCTACGGACAGCACGAAGGCACCGAGGTCAGCGTGTACTCCACGATCGTGGACATCGAAGCAGAGAGGCTTGAGACGTCCTGGGCGGACTTCTCCGAGTGCACCGGCGTCGAGGTCGCGTACGAGGGTTCGAAGGAATTCGAGACGCAGATCGGCGTCCGAGCACAGGGCGGTACCGCACCCGACCTCGCGATCTTCCCGCAGCCGGGTCTGCTCGCCACCCAGGCCGAGTTCCTGAAGCCGGCCCCCCAGGAGGTGTCCGACCTCGTCGACGAGGGCTGGTCGGAGGACTGGAAGGCCTACGGCACCGTCGACGGAACCTTCTACGCCGCCCCCATGCTTGCCAGCATCAAGGGCTACGTCTGGTACGACCCGGCCACCTTCGAGGAGAAGGGCTGGGAGGTTCCTGCCACCTGGGACGAAATGGTGGAACTGACGGAGACGATCGCCAACGAGGAAGAAGAAATGAAGCCCTGGTGCGCGGGATTCGAATCCGGTGAAGCCACCGGGTGGCCCGGCACCGACTGGGTGGAGGACGCCGTCCTCCGCGACCACGGACCCGAGGTGTACGACCAGTGGGTTGCGCACGAGATCCCCTTCAACGATCCCCAGATCGTCGAGTCCTTCGACAGGGTGGGCGACATCCTCAAGAACGACGACTACGTCAACGGCGGGTTCGGGGACTCCCGCTCCATCCTGTCGACGCCCTTCGCCGAGGCCGGTCAGCCAGTGATCGACGGCAGCTGCGCCATGCACCACCAGGCATCCTTCCAGGCAGCGAACTGGGCCGAGGGAACCAATGTTGCCGAAGACGGCGATGTTTGGGCGTTCATGACACCTCCCGTCGATCCCGCCGACGGGCTTGCAGTCACCGGTGGCGGCGAATTCATCGGTGCCTACACGGACCGCCCCGAGGTCCAGGCCCTCCAGGCCTTCATGGCAAGCGCCGACTTCGCCAACATCCGCGTCGCTCTGGGTGGGAATATCAGCGCCAACAAGGGACTCGATCCCGAGGTGGCGACGTCGGACCTCGACCGCCAGTCGATCGAGCTGCTGCAGGACCCCGAAACGGTCTTCCGCTTCGATGCATCCGACCTGATGCCGGGCGCCGTCGGTTCCAACTCCTTCTGGAGCGGCATCGTCAACTGGATCAACGGTTCCTCCACCGAGGAGATCACCGATGCCGTCGAGGACAGCTGGCCCAGCTCCTAATCCGGGTCAGCGGCAGCGCCGCCGGCTGTTTCCGGAAGGGAAGCCGCCGGCGGCGTTGCTGCCCTCGACCGTTCCCTTTCTACCGCGCACCAAGGAGGCTGGGCTGTGGAAGATCTGGCAGGCAAAGGTTTACAAGTGGTGGTGGGCCTGGCGGTCTTCGCCGCCATCATCGGTCTGATCATGCTCGTGGTGGACCGCGCGCCGAAGTCGTCCCGGGAGAAGCTGCAGATCGCAGGGTTTCTGGCCCCGGCCATGATCCTGCTGGCTGTGGGCCTGGTGCTCCCGGCGCTGCAGACCACCTACCTGTCGTTCACCGACCGCAGCGGTGCGCTGGTGGGCCTCGACAACTACATCTGGATGTTCACGCAGCCCGAGGCGCTCGTCACGCTGCGCAACACCGTCATCTGGGTGGTGATCGTGCCGCTGCTGGCATCAGGCATCGGCCTCGCCTACGCGGTGTTCATCGACAAGGCACGGGGCGAGAAGGCGCTGAAGGCCCTGGTCTTCATGCCCATGGCCATCTCCTTCGTCGGAGCGGGCGTCATCTGGCGCTTCGTCTACGCGTACAAGGGTCCCGAACAGGACCAGATCGGCCTGTTCAACCAGATCCTCGTGTGGTTCGGGCAGGAGCCGAAGCAGTTCCTGCTCGACGCCCCTGAAAATACGTTCTTCCTGATCGCCGTGCTGATCTGGATCCAGACCGGTTTCGCGATGGTGGTCCTCTCGGCTGCCATCAAGGGAATCCCCACGGAGATCGTCGAGGCCGCCCGCCTTGACGGCGCCAGCGCCTGGCAGCAGTTCCGGAACGTCACGATCCCCACCATTCGGGGGTCCCTCATCGTGGTGGTCACCACCATCACCATCGGCACGCTGAAGGTCTTCGACATCGTGCGGACCATGACCGCCGGCCAGTACGAGACCTCGGTCGTCGCCAACGAGATGTACACCCAGGCGTTCCGTGCAGGTGAACCCGGCAGGGGCGCCGCCCTCGCCCTGATCCTGTTCCTGATGGTGCTGCCAGTCGTCGTCTACAACGCCCGGCTGCTCCGCAAGCAGAAGGAAATCCGATGAGCGCCATCCCGGCAGAGAACACCAGGGACGTCTTCCCCGAACTCAAGGAAACCGGGAGTGAGCCGCCGCCGATGCAGCGCCGCGTCAAGCAGCGCCTGACTTCGCGCGGAGCGACGATCGCCGCCGTCGTCATCGCGGTGATCTGGACCATCCCCACCTTCGGACTGTTCATCTCGTCCTTCCGCCCCGAAGCGAACATCAAGGGCAACGGCTGGTGGAACGTGTTCACCGACTTCGAATTCACCCTCGCCAATTATGAGGACGTCCTCAGCCCGGGCGGCAGCCAGTCGCCCAACCTGTTGTCCTACTTCGTCAATTCACTGGCCATCGTGATCCCCGGAACCGTCTTCACCCTGGTCCTCGGCGCCATGGCCGCCTACATGTTCGCCTGGGGGAGGTTCAAGGGGAAGGACAGCCTGTTCATCGTCGTCTTCGCCCTGCAGATCGTCCCGCTGCAGATGGCACTCATCCCGCTCCTGCAGCTGTTCAACCAGGTACTCACCATCGGCGATTTCCAGCTCCTACCGAGCGGCACCTACGCGCAACTGTGGGTGGCCCACACCATCTTCGGGTTGCCGCTGGCGATCTTCCTGCTGCACAACTTCATTGCCGAGATACCGGGGGAGGTGATCGAGGCCGCACGCGTGGACGGCGCGGGACACAGCACCATCTTCTGGCGCATCATCGTGCCCCTCGCGACCCCGGCGCTTGCCTCTTTCGGCATCTTCCAGTTCCTGTGGCTGTGGAACGACCTCCTGGTGGCACTGGTTTTCTCGGGCGGGGGAGCCGACGTCGCGCCCATCACCCAGCGCCTCGCCGAACTCCAGGGTTCACGCGGCGGCGAGTGGCAGCGGCTCACCGCCGGTGCCTTCGTCTCGATCATCGTGCCGCTCGCGGTGTTCTTCGGCCTGCAGCGGTACTTCGTCCGGGGACTGCTGGCCGGCGGCCTCAAGGGCTGACGGTGACGAGCATCGACGACGTCGCCCGGTCGGTGGGGGTCTCCACCGCAACGGTGTCCCGGGCACTTCGCGGGCTGCCCGGGGTCTCCCCGGGCACCCGTGCCCGGGTGGAGAGCACCGCCAACCGGCTGGGCTACGTGCCGTCGTCGTCCGCTTCCGGCCTTGCCTCCGGACGCACGATGGCCATGGGCGTGCTGCTCCCGCTGGTCGACCGCTGGTTCTTCTCGGCGATGCTGGACGGCGTGGACCGCCGGCTCCGGGCCGCCGGCTACGACCTGATCGTCTTCAGCCTCGGCGGAACCGGGGTGAACCGTGAGCGGGTCTTCTCCCGCTCCATCCTGCGCAAACGCATCGATGCCCTGCTGGTGATGTGCATGGAACTGACCCCCGACGAGCGCCGTGCCCTGCAGGATCTCGATTCCCCGAGCGTGGTGGTGGGAGGTTCGGTGCAGGGGATGCGTGGTGTGAGCATCGACGACGACGCCGCGATGACCGAGGCGGTGGAGTACCTCATCGGCCTCGGCCACACGCGGATCGCGCACCTGCGGGGAGGGGACTCCTACGGCATCGAGTTCGAGGTTCCCCGGATCCGGGAGGAAGCGTTCAACCGCACCATGCGCGCCCACGGGCTGCGTGTGCGCACGAAGTGGGACGCCAGGGGGAACTTCCGGGTCCTCGACGGCAAGGCCGCCGCCGGAGAGCTGCTCAAGGATCCCCTCGACCGCCCCACCGCCATCCTCTGCTCGTCCGACGAGATGGCTTTCGGTGCGCTCCTGGCCGCGGGTGAACGTGGCATCGCCGTCCCGGGGGAACTCTCGGTCATGGGCATCGACGACCACGAGTTCGCTGAACCGATGGGGCTCACCACCATTGCGCAGCGCCCGGAGGAGCAGGGTGCCTACGCGGCGGGGCTGCTGCTCGATGAACTTGCGGGCGAACCGGCGGTTGAGGTCCCGGTCATCCAGCCCCACCTGCTGGTCCTTCGGAGCTCGACGGGCCCGCCGAGGCCCGGCCCGTAGCGTTTCCGATGCTCGTGGTCAGGACGCCCGGGCGAGCTGCCGGATGGGGATCCACCGGGAGGCGAGCCGTCGATAGGACGCCGCGGCACCGGTCATGTCGGCCTCGGCGAGGCTCTCGATGCCCAGCCGCACGTCCAGGGGGGACTCGTCGGGGAACACGCGGTCGGCCACCGGTCCGTAATCCACTTCCACGACGGCATCCAGCCGGAAAATTCCGAGCCACTCGATGATGTCGGTCAGTTCCTCGAGGAGGTCCAGCTCGGGAGCGCCGACAGCCAGCTGGGCCACGGCTTTGCGGCCGCGGTCGATGCACTCGTTGATCCGCACCGAGACACGCACGGTGCTGACCTTCCCGCCGTCCTCGATGACCTCGGTGAGATCGTCCTCGTGGATCAGCACGAACCATGCGAAGGGCACACCCCACGTGGCGGACCGGGTGTGCAGCTTGGCCACCGAGTCAGCGAACGTGTCGGGATCGAGACGCGCCTGCTGGGCTTCCCGCGCCGCTTCCGGTACGAGCACGTCGACGAGGGGTCCGCGCAGGCTGGAGTCCAGTGATTCGGCCGCCAGTGTGGTGCGGACGGCCAGCTGGTTGGGGCAGTAGTAGGGAGCCGTGGTGCCGCTGACCATGGGGAAATGGAGTACCCGCACGAGGTCGGCCTCGTGATGGGGGAAGGGGTCCGAGACCGGCCGCAGCATCCGCCGCAGTGACTGCTCCCGGTCAAGCTCCTCGGTGATGCGGCGTTCCCGCGAGCGTTGCCCGAGGATGCTGAGTTGCTGGGCATCGCTGAAGGCGTCCAGCGGCTCATAGACCCGGAGGAAGGAGACATAGGGAAAGGGCCTGAGGGTGCCCGCGGATTTCCGCTGCGTCATGAGTCCCGCAGCTCCACGATCACCGGAGCGTGGTCCGAGGCGCCCTTGCCCTTGCGTTCCTCGCGGTCCACCGACGCCCCGGTGACACGACCCGTAAGGGCGGGGGAGCCGAGCACGAAGTCGATGCGCATGCCCTCCTTCTTCGGAAACCGCAGCTGAGTGTAGTCCCAGTAGGTGTAGAGGCCGGGGCCGGGGGTGAAGGGCCGGGCGACGTCGGTGAAACCGGCGTCGAGGAACGCCTGGAACGCGGCACGCTCGGGCGGGCTGACGTGGGTGTAGCCTCCCTTGACGAAGAGCTCGATATCCCACACGTCCTCGTCCTGCGGGGCGATGTTCCAGTCACCCATGAGGGCGAGCTGCACGCCGGGATCGGCGGCGAGCCACTCCTGCGCGTGCCCCCTGAGGGTGTCCAGCCAGGAGATCTTGTAGGGCATGTGCGGATCGTCCAGCGCTCGTCCGTTGGGAACGTACAGGCTCCAGACGCGCACTCCGTTGCAGGTTGCCGCAATGGCCCGAGCTTCCTGCACGGGCTCCACCCCGGGCTTTCCGAAGGTGGGCTGGTCCTCGAAGGTGCGGATCAC
Source organism: Arthrobacter sp. Br18 (assembly GCF_000520555.1). Lineage (GTDB taxonomy): Bacteria > Actinomycetota > Actinomycetes > Actinomycetales > Micrococcaceae > Arthrobacter_D. The sequence continues at coordinate 68,708 of NZ_KI914857.1, forward strand.
GTCGTCGAGCCCCACCCGGGAGGCGATCGCGACGCCGTTCCACTGGCTCAGCCCGAAATGCGCCACCTCGTAGCCGGCGTTCTCGAACATCTCCCACGGAAAGTTCTCGTCCTTACACTTGGTCTCCTGGATGGCGAGGACATCGACGTCGGAGCGCTGCAGCCAGGCCTCCACGCGGTCGGTGCGGGCACGGAGGGAGTTGACGTTCCAGGTGGCAATCTTCACGGGTCCTACGTTACCAATGCGGGTCCCGGGGACCTCCACCAGGAATCGATGAGGGTCACGGGTACCGTCCGCTTGTGGCGTGTGATCCAATACCGGTGCTCGATCGCCTCCGCGGCCGACTCCTCGACCTCCCGGCCCTCGAGGTAGTCGTCGATCTGGTCGTAGGTGAGGCCCAGTTCGGATTCGTCGGACCTGCCCGGCAGTGCGTCGAGGAGGTCGGCGGTGGGCGTCTTGTCGTAGAGCTGGGGAGGCGCGCCGAGCTCCCGCAGCAGGGCGCGGTTCTGACGTTTGTTCAGCCCGAACAGGGGGAGGATGTCCGCTCCGCCGTCGCCGAATTTCGTGAAGAATCCGGTCACCGACTCGGCGCCGTGATCCGTGCCGATGACCAGCAGGTTGTGCTGCCCGGCCACTGCGTACTGGGCGGCCATCCGGGCGCGGGCCTTCGTATTGCCCTTGGTGAAGTCGGCCATGTCCCCGCCGGTCGCCCTGGCGTATTCCTCCTGGAAGCCGTCGACCGCGGGCGCCACGTTGTAGACCCGGGGCGAACGCGGTTCGATGAACGCCAGTGCCGCCTGTGCATCGTCCTCGTCGTGCTGCACCAGATAGGGCAGGCGCATCGCGATAAAGTCGGCGTCGGCGCCCTCGGACCGCAGCTCGTCGACGGCGAGCTGGGCAAGCTTACCCGCGAGTGTGGAGTCCAGTCCGCCGCTGACGCCCAGCACGAAACCGCGGGTTTCCGTTGCCCTGGCGTAGTCCTTCAGGAATCCGACGCGTTTCCGGATCTCCGCAGCGGGATCAATGGTGGGCAGGACGCCCATTTCCTCGATGATGATTGCCTGCAGTTCGCGCATGTTTCTAGGCTACGCGCGCAACGTTTCAGCGGCGTTACGGCAAATCCCCGCGCCGGGCGGGCCGACAGCGGCAGAAGATCTCTTTGATACGCGAGCCCCAGCAAGATCAACCAGGAGTACGCGCAGGGTTGTCAGAGAATGTCAGCTCCGCCCTCGGCACGCGTAGTCGCGCTCGCAAGGCTGCCGCTCCTACTGCTCGGGGAAGGGCTCGATGAGTGCCGGCTGGGCGAAGGCGGCGTCGAAGGGGGTGTCCGATGGTGCGAAGTTGAACTGCTTGAGGAAGGCCAGCGCCTCGGGAGCCCCCCGCAGGCGGTCCATCCCCGCATCCTCCCACTCGACAGAGATCGGGCCGTCATAGCCGATGGCCGTGAGTGCGCGGAAACTGTCCTCCCAGGGCACGTCGCCCCGCCCGGTCGAGACGAAATCCCAGCCACGGCGCGGGTCACCCCACGGCAGGTGGGAGGAGAGGATGCCGTTCCGGCCGCCACCCATCCGCATCTTCGTGTCCTTGCAGTCCACATGGTAGATGCGGTCCGCGAAGTCGGAAATAAATGCGACCGGATCGATCTGCTGCCACAGGAAGTGGCTGGGATCCCAGTTCAGGCCGAACGCCGGGCGATGCCCCACCGCGTCGAGGGCGCGCTGGGTGGACCAGTAGTCGTACGCGATCTCGGAGGGATGCACCTCGTGGGCGAACCGGACCCCGCACTCGTCGAACACATCGAGGATGGGATTCCAGCGGTCCGCGAAGTCCTGGTAGCCGGCGTCGATCCTGCTCGCGGGGACGGGCGGGAACATGGCGACATACTGCCAGATGGCCGACCCGGTGAAACCGACGACGGTTCGAACGCCCAGCTTCTGCGCCAGGCGCGCCGTCAGCTTCATTTCCTCCGCGGCCCGTCCGCGGACACCCTCGGGATCGCCGTCGCCCCATACTTTCGGTCCCACGATGGCCTCGTGCCGGAAATCGATGGGGTCATCGCACACCGCCTGGCCCGTGAGATGGTTCGAGATGGCCCACACCTTCAGGCGATTGCGCTCCAGGATGTCGAGGCGGTTCTGGATGTAGGCGTCGTCGTCCCACCGCCACGCATCGAGGTGATCGCCGGACACCGCGATTTCGAGGCCGTCATAACCCCACTGCCCGGCAAGCTCGGCGACCTTCTCGAACGGGAGATCGGCCCACTGGCCGGTGAACAGGGTGTAGTTGCGGGTCATGATTTTCCTTTTCGTCCGGAAAGCGTCGATGCGGTGGGGTCCCAGGCCTCGTCCAGCAGTGGAGCTGCTTCCGCCGGGCTCGTCACCGGGACGAAGGCCGCCGTGTCGATCGACTCCGAAATGGCCGCCAGAACATCGAGTACATGGAAGGCTGTGAGGCCCTGGGCGCGGTGGGGAACCCCGGCCCGGATGGCGCGGGCCATCTCCAGGACTCCGACACCCCGTCCGGAGGTCGCACCGACGGCTTCCACGGTTTCGTCCTCCTGGGAACCCGCACGCCGCACCCGAAGGGCGCCGTCGAACCGATTGGGGTCCGGGAAGGACAGTGTGGCCTCGGTCCCGGTGATCTCGAGGAAGCTCTGGCGGACCAACGGGGATTCGAAGCTGAAGACACTCTGACCCGATTGTCCTCCGGAGAACTGGAGGAGGGCGCCCACATGCGTGGGAACCGTCACCTCGAACTCCTCGCCGGTCCGGGGCCCCGAACCGATCACGCGGGTTGCGCTGGATGTCGAACCGACCGCAGCCACCCGGCTGATCGGCCCGAAGGCCTGGAGAAGCGCCGTGAGGTAGTAGGGCCCCATGTCGAACAGCGGGCCGGCCCCCTCCTGGAAGAGGAAGGCCGGGCTGGGGTGCCAGGCCTCCGGGCCGGGGCTCTGCATCAAGGTGAGGGCGGTGAGCGGCGTGCCGATGTCGCCCCGTGCGATCATCCGTAGTCCTGTCTGCAGGCCGGCACCCAGGAAGGTGTCGGGCGCGCACCCGAGCCGCACCCCGGCGTCGTCGGCCGCCTGCAGCAGTTTCCGCCCGCCGGCGCGGTCCAGCGCAAAAGGTTTCTCGGACCAGACGTGCTTCCCTGCTGCCACGGCGGCAAGCCCCACCTCGACGTGGGCGGCAGGCGGAGTCAGGTTGACGAGAATCTCCACGTCCGGGTGGTTCAGCGCCGCAGCGATGCTCCCGGACTCCGCTATCCCGTACTGCGCGGCCCGGGCCTTCGCGGCGTCCTCCACGAGGTCCGCGACGACGTGGACCGTGACGTCGGGGAAAGCGGCGAAACTCGTCAGGTACTGCTCGCTGATGACCCCGGCTCCGATGATGCCGATGCCCACGGGCCCGCTTCCGCGCGTCCCTGCGCCGTGTCTCACGCGTCGTACCGGGTGAGGTAGGTGTAGCTGTCCTCGAGCGCGGTGAAGAGGTTCCCCGAACTGTCGTCGAGTTCCACCACGAAGGTCTCGACCGCCGCGGCGGCGGCCAGCACGGCCGGGATGTCCATCCGCCCCGACCCCACCGCGACCTGCGCCCGATTGTCGCGGGAGACGTCGCCGTCCTTGACGTGGATGAGCTTCACACGGTCACCGAGCTTCCGGAGGAGATCTGCCGGCGATTGTCCGCCGACGGCGACCCAGTAGGTGTCGACCTCGAGGACCACCTCCGGCGAAAGATGGCTGCCCAGCACCTCCAGTCCGGTCCTGCCGCCGAAGTCGGTTTCCACCTCGAACCAGTGGTTGTGGTAGCCGACGCGGAGGTCGTAGGAGGAAGCGGCGTCGGCAGCCGAATTCAGTGCATCGGCGGTGACCTTGATGTCGTCCTCGGTAGTCCAGCGGGCAGGATCGACGAAGGGGTCGATCACCGTGGCCATGCCGAGGGTGCGCGCCGCCTCGAAGATCGGGGCCTGCTCCGAGGACAGCAGCGAAGCGTGGCCCGAGGGCGCGCTGAGGCCGTTGCGGCCGAGGGCGGAGGCCAGCTCGGCCGCCCGGGAGGTGAAGCCGTACGGTTCCACCGAGGTGAAGCCGATCGCGGCGATGCGATCGATCGCGGTGTCGAGATCGGCCTTGATGGCATCCCGGACGGAGTAGAGCTGGACTGAAAGTGAGGTGCGGTTGGGCACAAAATCTCCTGGAAGTTCTCGGGGTTGGAACAGGTCGGCTGCATCAGGTGATTCGAACGACGGCGCTTCCCGCCCGCGCACTGTCTTCCAGGGCTGCGAGCACCCGCTGCACGTCCCGACCGGCCTCGAAGGACGGCTGCGGGGCGGTACTGGACGCGATCCCGGTGAGGAAGTCCGCGGCCTGGGTGGTGAACGTGTGGTCCCAGCCGAGGGTGTGGCCCGTGGGCCACCAGGCGGAGAGATAGGGGTGCGTCTCCTCGGTCACCAGGATCCTGCTGGAGCCCTGCACATCGCCCGGTGCGGTGGAATCGAAGTACTGCAGCTCGTTCAAACGCTCGAGGTCGAAACGCAGGGAGCCAAGCGACCCGTACACCTCGATCTGCAGGGCATTCCGCCGTCCGGTGGCGAAGCGGGACACCTCGAGGCTCGCGATCGCTCCGGAGGCGAGGTGGAGGGTAGCCCAGGCGGCGTCGTCGACGGTGACGGGCTCCATGCCGTCCGCGCCCATCCGCTCGGGGACGAAGGTGTTCACTGTCCCGGAGATGGCGGTCACCGTGCTGCCGAGAAGGAACTGGATCTGATCGACGGCGTGGGAGGCCAGATCACCGAGTGCGCCGGACCCCGCTGTCTCCCGGCGCAGTCGCCAGCTCATCGGTGCATTCTCGTCCGCAAGCCAGTCCTGCAGGTAGCTGACGCGGACCTGGCGCACCTCGCCCAGCCGGCCCGCGGCCAGCAGGTCCCGTGCCAGTGCCAGTGCCGGCAGCCGCCGGTAGTTGAAGCCCACCATCGACTGCACTCCCCTGGCCCGCGCCGCGACGGCCGCCGCCACCATCGTGTCGGCCTCCGCGACGGAGTTCGCCAACGGTTTCTCGACGAGGACATGCTTGCCCGCCTCGAGGGCCGCCACCGCCAGTTCGGCGTGGAGGTGCCCGGGCGTACAGATGTCCACGATGTCGATATCGTCGCGCTCGAGTACTGCTCGCCAGTCCGTCGCGGTGTCGGCCCACCCGAGCCGCTGCGCTGCCGGAACGAGCTGGTGAGCATCGCGTCCCACGAGCAGCCGCTGCTCGACGCGGGGCGAATCATAGAAGGCGTTGACGTTCCGCCAGGCATTCGAGTGCGCCCGGCCCATGAACGAATAGCCGACGACGGCGACTCCGAGCGTTCGCGGCGGAGAGGCTGGAACCGAAGCAGGGCTGAAAGCCGCCGCGTGGCCGGGGGAAGAGGTGGTCATAGGGAGTTTCCTTCATCGAGGCCTGCCGAAGCGCTCCGCAGGAACGCGAGCCCGTCCTCGGCAAGCCGGTCCTGGGTTACCGCCAGCGGACGCCAGATCGACGCCGCCGTGGCAATGCTTGCGTTGGTGGAGGTAAAACTTTCGATATTCAGTGCGCCGGAATAGCCCACGTCGTCGAGCGCCGGAAAGATCTGCTGCCAGTTGGTCGAGTCCCCGCCCGGGGCGCCGCGGTCGTTCCCGCACACCTGCACGTGGACCAGATGGCGGCCTGCCCGCCGGATGGCGTCCGCGGACGAGCGTTCCTCGATGTTCAGGTGATAGGTATCGAGCGCCAGTCCTACGCCGCTGCCCAGGAGTGGGCCCAGGGCGCCAAGTGCCTGCTCGACGGTGTTCAGCAGTGACGTCTCGTAGCGGTTGAGGGGTTCGATTCCCAGCACGACGCCGCTCTCCAGTGCCTGCGCGGCCAACGGCTCGAGGTTCTTTCGAAGCTCCGCGTAGGCGCGCTCGCGCTCGCCGTCGTCCATCCGCCACAGTCGGCCGGTGGCCGAGTAGAACGGACCGCACACGGCGGGAGCGCCGATGTCGGACGCAAGCTCGATGCACGAGCCGAGGTACTGCTGGGTGGCTTCGATGGTTCCGGCGTCGGCGGCGACAAGGTCCCGTCCGGGAGCCATGGCGCCTACGACGTAGGGGATGAGGCCCGTCGCGGCGAGTGCGTCCTGCACTGCCGGGGCAGAGAGGTCACCGGCGTTCTCCAGTGGAAGTTCCACCGCGTCGAAGCCCATGCGGGCAATCTTCGTGAGGAGGGGAAGCAGGCCGGAGTCCGTGAGGGGTGATTCCCACACCCAGGTGTTGATGCCGATTGCCCGTTCCACGGCCTGCTTCCCTTCCTTCTCGTTGGTGCCTGTTCTTGCGCTGCCCTAGGGGATCTGGCGTTCCTGCCACACGGTGGGGTAACCCGGCAGGTCCTCGCCGCCGAACTTGGCGTAGTGCCCGTCCGGCATGCCCTCATTGGCCTCGAGGAACTCGCCGCGGTCCTCCTCCGTGATGGGCGACTGGGGCAGAACCCACTCAGCGGGCACTTCCTCGCCCGCGAAGATCTTCTCGAGGGCCAGGAGCGGGGTGCGCCACTGGAAGTTCGAGTAGACGGGGGCCATGGCGTCAAGACCGGTCTCCTCCCACTTGCGCAGGAAGCTCAACTCGTCCTCGCCGGTCATGACGGGCAGATCGGCGCCCGCGTCCTCGAAGGCCTCGATGGCTGCGACAGCGCCGTCGCCGGCGTCCATCCATACTCCCTGCACATCACCGGTGGCCAGTTCGTCCGCGATGATCTTCTTGATTTCGGTGGGATCTGCGCCGGTGAAGTAGTCGACGGCCTCGATGCCGTTCTCCTCGAAGAGCCGCTCCGCAGCGGCCCATCGCTGCTCGAGGACATCGACGCCGGGCAGAATGCGCAGGGCAACCACCTTGTCGCCCTCCTGGAGCTTCCCGGACAGGAATTCCGCGGTGTCGATGCCCCACGCGAAGCCACCGATGGGGTGGATGAAGGAGGTGGCGCAGTCGGTCTCCACGCCGCGGTCGAAGACGACCACGGGCTTGCCCGTCTCACACGCACGCTCGACCGCGGGAGTCAGCGCCGCCGTGGAGTTCGGGGAGATGATGAAGGCGTCGCAGTTTCCCTCGCTGATGAAGTAGTCGATGTCGGAGATCTGGGTGTTGTCGTCGTCCTGCGCGTCGCGGGTCTCCATCTCGGACACGACGCCGGAGTCCTGCAGCGCCTTGAGCTGCTCGTTCATGGTGATCCAGCCGGTCTGCCGCCAGGGATTCGAGATCGAAGCATTGGCGAAGCACACCTTCTTCGCCCCCTCCGAGGCGAAGGCCGCGGTGTCGGTCATGTCGCCCGCGAGATATTGCAGGTGCGGCTGTGCCGGATCTCCCTCGAACGTGGCCGAGCGCTGCTCGTCCTGCGTATCGTAGACGGCCTGGTCGAACCACTCGTCGGTGCTCTCCGCCGGCGCCGCTTCGGTCGCGGCCGGCTCGGCCTCCGCCGATGGTGGATCCTCGATCGATGAGTCGGTGGTGCAAGCCGTCAGTGCCAACAGCGACGTCGCTGCAATAACCGTGAGCCGGGTGAGTACTTCCCTGTGCATGGTGTTCCTTCCTGAGAGTGCCCTTGCGGGCGTGATCCTTGTTGGGTAACGCCTCAACCGGCGGTACCGGGTTGCGGAGGTGGAACCTGGGACGCCGCCGGGGGAGCCCCGCGCCGCTTGCGCTGCCACGTCTGGGCCGCGACCGCCACGGCGACGATGATGATCAGTCCCTGGACCGAGTCGCGCCACGTCGACTGCACGCCGAGGAAATTGAGCAGCGTGAACAGCAGTTCGAGGGAAAAGGCGCCGGCCGCTGCCGAGAGCACCCAGCCGCGGCCTCCACCGAGGACGACGCCGCCCAGCACGACGGCGGTGATCGCCGTGAATTCGTAGCCGCGGCCCACTGACGGGTGGACGCCCGCGTACCCGACGAGGATGATCCCGGCTGCTGTCGCGGCAAGCGACGACAGCATGAACGCCCGGGTCTTCACCCACCACACCGGAGTTCCGGCGAGAGCCGCCGCACGGGGATTGTCACCAGCGGCGAGCAGTGTGCGGCCGAAGGGACGGCGCATCAGCCAGAAGGCGGCGCCCGCGACCACCACCAGGATGATGAGGGGGTAGGGAATCACCTCGACCACCGGGACATCGGGGATGCCGCCGCGCCCGATCTGCCGGAAGCTGTCCGCCGGGTTGCCGGTGGCGGCGCCGCCCGTCCAGTACATGACCAGGCCCAGCAGGGCGAGCATGGTCCCGAGCGTCACGATGAAGCTCGGGACACCCAGCAGGGTCGTCACGCAGCCATTGAGGAACCCCACGAAAGCTCCGAAGACCAGCATCAGCAGCAGGACCGGGATGGCCCTGCTCTCATCCTGCCCGATCAGGTTCCCGGCGATGATCACCTGCGCCGTGACGACCGATCCCATGGACAGATCGAACTCGCCCGAGGCGATCACAAAATACTGCCCGATGGCGGCGATGGCGATGGGAGCGGTGCGCCCCAGGAAACGGATCAGGGAACCGGGCTCCCCGAAGGACGGGTTCGCTGCGATGACGGCGGCCAGGAGCGCGAGGAGCAGGACGAATACGGCTCCGCCGGGAGTGCGGAGGAACCTCAGGAGGCGTTCGCCCCGGGAGGACCGGTTCCGGGACAGGGGCTGCCGGGTGCTCCCGGATTCCGCCCGGGCCGTCGGATGAGCGCTCATGCCGTCACCCCGGTGTCCTTCTGGATACGCTCCGGCCGGGTGTCGGGAGGGCCGGCCGGTCCGGTGGTGTCAGAGAATCTCGCCGGGCGGCCCAACGTCCTGCGGCGGGCATAGACGGCGACCGCGGCGACGATGACGACGCCGCGCACCACGTCCTTGAGAAAGGGATTGATCTGCAGGACGCTCATGATGTTGTCCATCATCGCGAAGATCAGCACCCCGCCCAGCGTTCCGACCAGCGACCCTTTTCCACCGGCGAGCAGGGTCCCGCCGAGGACCACCGCCGCGATGGACAGCAGGTCATAGCCGCCCTGCGATCCGATGGTGGGGCTGCCCACCCCGAGGCGCGCCGCAAGCAGGAGCCCGGCGAGCCCCGCCAGGACGGAGCACAGCACGTGTGCGGCGATCACGGGAACTCGCGTCTTGATTCCGGACATCCGGGCGACGGTGAGGTCGCCTCCGACAGCGAACATGTGGGAACCCAGCCGCGAGCGGTTCAGCAGGAGCAGGACCGCTCCGGCGCAGGCGAGCATGATGAGGGTGGATACCGGAACGGGTCCGATCCCGGTGGCCCCGATGAGCCGGAATGCCAGCGGAGTCTGGCCGGCGCTCCCCTTGTAGTTGGAGGCAAGGTATCCGCTGATGATCAGTCCCATGCCGAGGGTCGCTATGAAACCGTGCACCTTGAGGCCGGACACGATCAGTCCGTTGGCAAGGCCGATGGCGGCGGCCAGGGCGAGGGCTGCCAGCACGCCCGGGAGGATGTTGCCGGTTTCGTTCGCCATGACGGTGGCAGCGACGAGGCTCGACAGGCTGATGACGTAGGGCACCGACAGGTCGAGGCTTCCGACCAGGATGACGAGGGTCTGCCCGATCGCGATGAAGCCCAGCACGCTGGTTCCGGTGAGGATGTCCGAGATGTTGCCGGTGCTGAAGAAGTTCCGGCCGGCGCTGCCCACGAGCACTGCGCCGACGGCGATGGTCACCAGGACCACGGCGTAGACGATGTGGGTCGACGTCAGGGCGGGTGTCTTTCGCGGGCTCACTGGGATGCCTCCTGATCGGCTCGGACGCCGGCGGCCAGCGCCAGCACTTCTTCCTCCGTCGACTCCGGTGGGGCAGTGCCGGCGATCCGCCCGTCACGCAGCACGAGGATCCGGTCCGCCATGCCGAGGACTTCGGGGATTTCGCTCGACACCATCAGGATCGCGGCGCCGTTCGCGGCGAGGGAGCGCATGAGCTGGTACACGGCAAGCTTGGCGCCGACGTCGATCCCGCGGGTGGGTTCGTCAAGCAGCACCACGCGCGGGTTCACGGCGAGCCACTTCGCGAGGACCACCTTCTGCTGGTTGCCGCCGGAAAGGTACTGGACCTCCTGGCTCAGGTCCCTCGCCCCTACTTCCAGCGAGGAGAACATCGCGGGGATGCCGGCCCGGGCCTTGCGGTTCCGCGACGGAAAGACCGACCGGACCACGCTGAGTGCATTGTCGAGGATCGACTGGTTCAGGCTGAGCCCCTCGGACTTGCGGTCCTCGGTGATCAGGGCGATACCGCGCCGGACGGCCTCCCGGGGGGATCGGCCCGCGTACCTGACGCCCGAGAGCTCCATAGTGCCGCGGGTGAAGGGCGCGGCGCCGAAGAGGGCCTCGAGCAGTTCGGTCCGGCCAGACCCCTGCAGGCCCGCGACGCCGACGATCTCGCCGGTCCGGAGGGACAGGTCGATCGAATCGAGCTGGTCGTTGCCGCACTTCTCGGCCCGCAGTACCACCTCGCCGACGGCGGTGCCCGGTTCGATGTCCGGGAAATAGGCGGAAATGGGTCGTCCCACCATGAGCCGGACGAGTGCGGCGTCGTCGAGTTCCGACGCAGGGTGGCAACCCACCACCTGCCCGTCCTTCAGCACCGTGATGATGTCGCACAGGTCGAAGATCTCCTTCAGCCGGTGGGACACATAGAGCACTGCGACGCCGCGCGAGGTGAGCCGCCGGATGATCTCGTACAGCAGCTCCACCTCCGGTCCGGCCAGGGCTGCGGTGGGCTCATCCATCGAGATGATCCGCGCGTCATAGCTGATGGCCTTCGCGATCTCGACGATCTGCTGTTGCGCCACGGACAGCGAGCTCACCGGGCTGCCCGGCCTGATGCTCGAGACACCGAGTTCGGCGAGGAGTTCCGAGGTTCGCGCCTGCATGGTCCGGGTGTCGGTCAGGATGCCACGGCGCGGCTCCCTGCCGAGGAAGATGTTCTCCGCCACCGAGCGTTCGGGCAGCAGGTTGAACTCCTGGAACACCGTCGACAGCCCGGCGGCATGCGCCTGGGTGGGGTGGGAGAAATCCACCGCCTGACCGGCGATCTCGATCGTTCCGGAATCGCGCTGGTGGACACCCGCGAGCAGCTTCATCAGCGTCGATTTTCCTGCGCCGTTCTCCCCGACCAGCCCATGGACCTGCCCGGGGAACAGCGTGAGGTCGGCGTTGCTCAGCACCGGTACGCCGAAGAAACTCTTCGACAGTCCGGCTGCGCGCAGAACGGCTTCCGAACCGGCGGGGGAGTCGACGTCGTTATCCACGGGCTCACTGTGACACAACGAAGCGACTTTTGTCGATAGAACTACAAAAGTCGCGTGTTGGCGATGGATAGCCGGGTGCCGGACGTGGTTTACTTCAGGAATGCTGACCACGACGCAGATGCAGGGGGCAGGGGTTACCGCGGTTCCACAGGGGGTACGTGCTGCTCCTCCCGCCCCCGGTGCGAGCGAGATCTTCCAGTTGCTGCGCGACGGGCAGCCCCGTACCCGCGCCGAACTGGCGCAGCTCACAGGGCTCGCCCGGTCCACCGTGGCGTCGCGCGTGGACACCCTGATGGAACTCGGATATGTGGCTCCCTATGGAGGCGGCGCTTCCACCGGTGGCCGCCCGCCGTCATTGTTCGCCCTCAACCCGGCCGCGCGCGTGGTGATCGGCGCTGATCTCGGGGCCACGCACGCGCTGGTCATCCTCTCCGACCTGGCGGGTACCGAGCTCGGCTCCGAGCGGACGGAACTCGACATCTCCGAGGGCCCGGAAACCGTCCTCGGCTGGCTGATCGGGGCCGTGTCCCGGCTTCTGGCGGCCGGACAGCGCGACACGGGCGAACTCGCGGCCATCGGCATCGGCCTCCCCGGTCCGGTGGAGCACGACACCGGCCGGCCCATCAATCCGCCGATCATGCCCGGCTGGGACAGGTTCGACGTTCCGGCGATGGTGCAGCGGGCGTACCGCGTTCCCGTGCTCGTGGACAACGACGTGAACATCATGGCCCTGGGGGAACAGAACGCCAACTGGCGTGACACGGGTGACCTGATGTTCATCAAGGTGGCAACCGGAATCGGCGCCGGAATCATCTCCGGCGGGACACTGCAGCGCGGCGCCCAGGGCACGGCGGGCGATCTGGGCCATGTCCGGATCCTCCGCGGCGGCGAGTTGCCGTGCAGGTGTGGGAATACCGGGTGCCTTGAAGCGGTGGCCGGCGGTCCGGCGCTCGCGGCGGCACTCAGTACCGGCACCGGGCACCGGCTCTCCTCGGGCAGCGAGGTCATTTCCCTCGTACGCGCCGGTGATGCCGCGGCGATCCAGGTGATCCGCCAGGCGGGGCGCGACATCGGGGACGTCCTGGCCACCTGCGTGAACCTCATCAACCCGTCGGTCATCGTGGTGGGCGGCATTATGGCCTCGGCCGGGGAACACCTGCTGGCGGGGATCCGCGAAGTGGTCTACCGGCGGTCGCTTCCCCTGGCGACCGAGCACCTGCGGATCGTCCCCTCGGTGTCGGGTGAACGGGCCGGTGTCTCGGGCGCCGCGGCGATGGCCATAGCCCACGTGCTGTCGCCGGAATCGATCGAGGCCGCGACACTGTCGGCTCCGTGACCACACCGGCCGGCAGGCCTGCCCGCCGTCGATAGACTGGCCGCATGACCGCAGATACTTCCTCCGCCCCCTCCGACCGCGCCCGGCTCCTTGAGCTGATCAAGGAGCTCGCCGTCGTGCACGAGAAGGTGACGCTTTCCAGTGGCATCGAGGCCGACTACTACATCGACCTGCGCCGCGTCACGCTGCACTCCGAGGCCTCGGCCCTGGTGGGACGGGTGATGCTGGCACTGCTCGACGACGCCGGCATCCGGTTCCGGAGCGCCGGCGGCCTGACCATGGGGGCGGACCCGGTGGGCACCGCCGTGATGCACGCTGCCTCCCAGGCAGGCCGTGCCGTCGATGCGTTCGTGGTGCGCAAGGCACAGAAGACGTACGGGATGGCGCGCCAGGTGGAGGGACCCGACGTCGCGGGCCGCCCCGTCGTCGTCCTCGAGGACACCTCCACAACCGGCGGGTCGGCGCTGACGGCCGTCGAGGGCGTGCGGAAGGCCGGCGGCGAGGTGCAGGCCGTCGCCGTCATCGTGGACCGCAGCACCGGCTCGAAGGAGCGGATCGAAACCGAAGCGGGGGTCCCCTATCTCTTCGCGTTCGGGAAGGACGAGCTCGGTCTCGCCTAGCGGCCTGATCGTCGTCCTGGGTGGGAGGAAGGGCCTGCATGACCGGTGATGCAGAGCGGTTCCTTGCCTCCTCGAGCGACCTCTCCGGCTTCTCCCGGAGGGCATTCCTGATCGGCTCCGGACTGGGGGTGACACTCGCCGCGGACCTCGCAGTGACCCGGCGCATCCAGCGGCAACGCGAGGAACTGCGCATTTTGCCGCTCGATGACGACTCGGCCGGCACCAGTTTCCCCGACGCGAGCTGGGTCCTCTTCCCGGGGTACAAGACCAGCTGGGAGGAGGGCCTCTGGATCCTCAACTCCCTCCGGCCGACACTGTCGCGGCGCGGCCGGATGGCTGTGGTGGGCTACTCGAACCGGGGCCTGGACATCAACAACATCGTGGCGGCGATGAACCGGTACGTGCGGAATTTCCAGCTGGAGAAGCTGTATTTGTACGGCCACAGCTTCGGCGGCATGGTGGCGGTCGAGGTGGCGGCGCGCCTCGCGGAGCGGGGAATCCCGGTGGAACTGATCCTGCTCGACTCGAGCCCGCACGGCCGGGACGACGTGCTGGACCAGCGGATGTTCGAGGGCGTGGTCTTCCTCTACGAGGCCGGATACCGGGTACCCATCGTGGTGCGCGGCGGTTATGAGCTCGGTGAGCGGATCGTCCACAAGAATGAGCGCTCGTGGCGCCAGATCGTGGACCAGACTCTTGAACAGCTCTCACCCCTGGCCCCCAGCAGCGCCCTCATCCAGTCCCAGGCCTCCTACATCTACCGCTTCAATGTCGGGCGCTTCGCGGGCGCGCTCGGGGAGGCCCGCATGGCGTTCATCGGCAACCCGAACGACGCCGTCGTCAATTACGCGCTCGCACGCCCCGGGTGGGCCGCGGCGTTCCCGGAGCATATGGTTTCGGCCGACCTCGTGACCACCGGCGCCCTCCCCGCCCACGCGAGCCCCCAGTGGAATCCGCTGATCTACCGGACGGTCGTCCAGACCATCCAGGACGAACTGATCCCGCTGCCGGCCGGCGGCGGGCGGAAGTCGGCTATCTGATGTCGGCTATCTAGACCTGATCGATGAGGTCGGCCACGGAGTCGAGGATCTGGGCCGGCCGGAAGGGGTAGGCGTCGATGTCGCTGCGCTGGGTGATGCCGCTGAGGACGAGGACCGTGTGGAGCCCGGCCTCCATGCCCGCGATGATGTCGGTGTCCATCCGGTCCCCGATCATCGCCGTCGTTTCCGAGTGCGCGTCGATCTGGTTCATGGCGGAGCGGAACATCATGGGATTGGGCTTGCCGACAATGTAGGGGGCCCGGTTGGTCGCGGCGGTGATCATGGCGGCGATCGCGCCGGTGGCGGGAAGCGGGCCCTCCTTCGAGGGCCCCGTGACATCGGGGTTGGTGGCGATGAAGCGGGCGCCGTCGAGGATCAGCCGGACCGCCTTGGTGATCGCCTCGAAGGAGTACGTGCGGGTTTCGCCGAGCACCACGTAGTCGGGAGTGGAGTCGGTGAGGACGAAGCCCGCTTCGTGCAGCGCCGTGGTCAGCCCGGCCTCGCCGATCACGTAGGCGCGGCCTCCGGGAAGCTGGTCCTTGAGGAACTGCGCCGTGGCCAGGGCCGAGGTCCACAGGTTCTCCTCGGGAATCTCGAGCCCGGAGGATTTCAGCCGAGCGGCGAGGTCCCTCGGAGTGTAGATCGAGTTGTTGGTCAGCACGAGGAAGCGTTTCGAGGTGGCCACCCAGCGGTCGATGAGCTCGGCCGCACCGGGAATGGCGGAGTTCTCGTGAACGAGCACGCCGTCCATGTCGGTGAGCCAGCATTCGATGTGTTCGTTCTCCCGCATGGGCTTCCTTCGCTGGTGGGGATGCTGACGATCAGGCCCAGTCTTTCACCTTAGGCTGGAGTGGTGAAAGAGAGCATCGAGGTTGCCGTGCCCGGCACGAAGCCGCCGGAGCCCGCGCCTGCCGTCGGCGTCGGCCCCTGGGAGGGCGAGTGGCCGGAGGGCGGGCAGTGGGATGAGGAACTGCTGGCCGCGGGGGATACACGCAATGTGGTGGACGCCTACCGGTACTGGAGGCACGAGGCGATCGTCGCCGACCTCGACACCCGGCGGCACCCGTTCCACGTGGCCATCGAAAACTGGCAGCACGACCTGAACATCGGCTCGGTGGTCCGAACGGCCAACGCGTTCCTCGCGAAGGAGGTCCACATCATCGGACGACGCCGGTGGAACCGGCGCGGTGCGATGGTCACCGACCGCTACCAGCATGTGCGGCACCATTCCACCGTGGAGGAGTTCGTCGCCTGGGCACAGGGTGAGGGCCTGCGGATCGTGGGAATCGACAATTTCCCCGATTCGGTGCCGCTCGAGACCTATGAGCTTCCCGAGAGGTGCGTCCTCGTGTTCGGGCAGGAGGGCCCCGGCCTGACGGAGGACATCCACGCCGCCGCCGATGCGACCCTGTCCATTGCGCAGTTCGGGTCGACGCGGTCCATGAACGCCTCAGCCGCTGCGGCCATCGCGATGCACGGCTGGGTGCGCCGGCACGTCTTCGCGCAGCCGGTCTGATGGCGTTCCCGGGCGCGGCGGCCGTCGGCTGACCGCAGGTTCGTCGGCGGCGTGAACCCTGCGCGGTCAGGCCCTGATCGCTAGGATGAAGCAAGCAGTTCCCATCCATGAAGGAGTCAGCAGCATGCCAATTGCCACACCTGAGGTCTACGCCGACATGATCGACCGTGCGAAGGCGGGCGGATTTGCTTACCCGGCTGTGAACGTCACCTCCTCCCAGACACTGAACGCCGCCATGCGGGGTTTCGCCGAGGCGGGATCCGACGGCATCGTGCAGGTCTCCACGGGCGGTGCGGCCTACTGGTCCGGTGCGAGCGTCAAGGACATGGTGGCAGGTTCGTTGGGCTTCGCCGCCTTCGCCCATGAGGTTGCCAAGAAGTACGACGTGAATATCGCGCTCCACACGGACCACTGTCCCAAGGACAAGCTGGACGGCTTTGTGCTGCCGCTGCTCGCGGCGTCGGAGGAGGCCGTCCGGAACGGCGGGAATCCCATCTTCCAGTCGCACATGTGGGACGGTTCGGCTGAGACGCTCGAGGAGAACCTGCGCATCGCCCGCGAGATCCTGCCCCGCGCGGCTGCCGCGAAGATCATCCTCGAGGTGGAGATCGGCACTGTCGGGGGCGAGGAGGACGGCGTGGAGAACGCCATCAATGACAAGCTGTACACCACGGTCGAGGATGCCCTGGCGACGATCGACGCACTCGGCGCGGGTGAGCATGGCCGGTACCTGACGGCGCTCACCTTCGGCAACGTGCACGGCGTCTACAAGCCGGGCGGCGTGAAGCTGCGCCCCGCGATCCTCAAGGACATCCAGGACAAGGTGGGCGGAAAGCTCGGCAGGGACAAGCCCTTCGACCTCGTATTCCACGGGGGCTCCGGCTCCAGCGAGCAGGAGATCGCCGATGCCGTGTCCTACGGCGTCATCAAGATGAACATCGACACCGACACCCAGTACGCCTTCACCCGCCCGGTTGCCGACCACATGCTGCGCAACTACGACGGCGTGCTCAAGGTCGACGGCGAGGTCGGGAACAAGAAGGTCTACGATCCCCGCGTCTGGGGAGCTTCCGCCGAGGCAGGGCTCGCGGCCCGGGTGGTCGAGGCCGCCGCGTCGCTCGGCTCGGCCGGAAAGAAGCTCTAGGACATGTCGGACAGCTTCCGCAAGAACCTGATGGGCCCCGAGCCCACCTACCTTCCCGAGGAGCCGGAGGTTCTGCAGCGATTGGCGGCCGGAGATGAAGCCGTCGACCTCGCGGCCCGGCACCCGACGTCGTCCCTGGTCTGGGCCATCCTCGCGGACGAGGCGTACGCGGAGGGCCGCACCATCGAGTCCTACGCCTACGCGCGCACCGGCTACCACCGCGGGCTCGATTCCCTGCGCCGCAGCGGGTGGCGCGGAACCGGTCCGGTGCCCTACTCCCATGAGCCGAACCGCGGCTTCCTCCGGGCGCTCTACGCGCTCGGGCGTGCCGCGGCGTCGATCGGCGAGATAGAGGAAGCAGAACGGATTGCGGCGCTCCTCCGGGACTCCGATCCGGAAGCGAGCGCACAGCTGGGGTCGTAACGACCGGCGCACAACCTCTAACACATACCACGCCGTACCAGAAAAAGGGAGCCACCATTCCGGTGGCTCCCTTTTTGCCCTCAAAGTCCAGTGAAGGACGCGGGATGCCCGTAGTGCGGCGTCGGACTACTTGGTCAGACCGGGTAGAAACAGGTAGCAATGACGGTTGTGCAACCTTCAATCACGAGTCCACAGTTAAAGGAGTCAACCAACGTGTTTCAGGAGACGAAAGGTACACGATGTCGCTTGCTGGAGTTGTTACGGGAGAGCTCTACACAGTGTCCGAGGTGGCCGCACTGATGCGGGTATCGAAGATGACGGTTTACCGCATGGTCCAGTCGGGGGCCATGAACAGCATCCGGTTCGGGCGCTCCTACCGAGTTCCCGAGGACGCTGTCCGGAAGTACCTGGAGCAGATGAACCCGGGCCACTAGGCAGCTTGTCCCGTGGCGTGAAGAATCGTCGTCACCACCGCCACCAGGGCCGGCGCCGGCGGAGCCGAGCTGAATCCGAAACGCACGGGTGGGGTCACGGGCGCGAGGGCGCCGAGGTCCTGACCGTTCCAGGACGCTGAAGCGCCCGTGATGGAGCGGATGGAGAGCACCCCGTAGTACTCCCGCCGGCCGTTGCCTGCGGACCCAGCGGTGCGGACACCCTTCATCATCATGCGGGCCAGCGGATTGACCAGCGTGAGCCAGCGCGGGCTGGCGGCAAGCCGCGCCGGGATGAGCGCGAGCGCGCGTCCGAGAACCGTCGTCCGGCCGATGTCGGCCGAAAGCCGAAGCACCCCCGCGTCGAGGGTCAGCTGCTGACGGGTGAGCGTCCACGTCACCGGCGTGATGACGACCTCGTCGAAGGTGTAGGTGGCACGCACGTAGTCGGCGATGCCGCGCTCCGGAGCGAGCAGCGTCCGGTGGCCGGCCGCGGTCTCGACCATCACGTCGGCGAACCGTCCGAAGCGGGACGAGTCCCACAGGCCCACCACCAGCCGGGTCCCCGCCGCTGTGCCGATGCCGGCGATGTGTCCAACGAATCGATCCATGGCCCCATTCTGCCCGACCGGGCACCCGCCTCCGGCCCCTTTCGACGGCCCCTTGCCTGCTCGGCTAAACTCGGGGAGTAAGAGCCCCAGGGTCCGCGCCGGAAACGGCAAGAATCCTTGGGGCGTTCTCATGCATGGCTCCAGGCGGGCCCCGGAACGGGGACCCGAGGATCCGTGACGATTGGGGGAGGATCCCATGCCAGCAATCGTGATTGTCGGAGCCCAGTGGGGCGACGAGGGTAAGGGCAAGGCAACCGATCTGCTCGGAGGGCGCGTCGACTACGTCGTCAAGCCCAACGGCGGCAACAACGCCGGCCACACGGTGGTGGTGGGTGGTGAGAAGTACGAGCTGAAGCTCCTTCCCGCCGGTATCCTCAGCCCCAACGCCATTCCGATCATCGGCAACGGCTGCGTGATCAACCTCGAGGCACTCTTCGAGGAGATCGACGGCCTCCAGGCGCGCGGCGCGGACACCTCGAAGCTGCGCGTGTCGGCGAACGCCCACCTCGTGGCCCCCTACCACCAGGTCCTCGACAAGGTCACCGAACGTTTCCTCGGCAAGCGCGCCATCGGCACCACGGGACGCGGCATCGGCCCCGCCTACATGGACAAGGTGGCGAGGCTGGGCCTCCGCGTCCAGGACGTCTTCGACGAGTCGATCCTCCGCCAGAAGGTCGAGGGTTCGCTCAAGCAGAAGAACGAACTGCTGGTCAAGGTCTACAACCGCCGCGACGTCGAGGTGGACGAGGTGGTCGAGTACTTCCTGGCTTTCGCGGAACGCCTGCGGCCGCTGGTCATCGACTCCACGTTCGTCCTCAACCAGGCGCTCGACGCCGGCAAGGTGGTCCTCATGGAGGGCGGCCAGGCCACCTTCCTCGACGTGGACCACGGCACCTACCCCTTCGTGACGTCGTCGAACCCCACCGCGGGCGGCGCGTCGGTGGGCTCGGGCATCGGCCCCACCCGGATCAGCCGCGCGGTGGGCATCATCAAGGCCTACACGACGCGCGTGGGTGCCGGTCCGTTCCCCACGGAGCTCTTCGACGACATGGGCCTGTATCTGCAGAAGAAGGGCGGCGAGTTCGGAGTCAACACCGGCCGCCCCCGGCGCTGCGGCTGGTACGACGCCGTGCTGGCCCGTCACGCCTCCCGCGTCAACGGCTTCACCGATTACTTCGTGACCAAGCTCGACGTCCTCACCGGCATCGAGCGGATTCCCGTCTGCGTGGCTTACGACGTCGACGGCGTGCGGCACGATGAGATGCCCATGACGCAGACCGAGTTCCACCACGCGAAGCCCGTCTTCGAGTACTTCGACGGCTGGACCGAGGACATCACGACGGCCCGCACGATCGAGGACCTGCCCGACAATGCTCAGGCCTACGTGCGTGCCCTCGAGAAGATGTCCGGTACGAGGTTCTCGGCCATCGGTGTGGGCCCCGACCGCGACCAGACCATCGTGGTCAACGACCTTATCGCGGGCTGATAACGCTCCGCTACCAGCCCCAGGTGCCGGGGGCTCCCTTGAACGGGCCGACGATCGCTGCGGTGATCCAGCCGCCGTAGAAGTCTCCGTCCTGCGCCTGTACCGTCTCGCCGTCGACCTCGCAGCTGTCCATCCTGCTGGGATAGATGGCGGCCCGCGTTGCCAGATCCCCGTAGCCGTGTACCGGCCGGGGGTAGGTCCACGCTGCGCGCAGGGCGCGTGAGGCGCCGGCCACGACGTCGAAATAGGCCGCTTCCCCCTTGAATTCGCAGAAGCTGGTGCCCGCGGCGGGCACCAGTGCGCCGGGCGCGAAATCGGCCAGCGGCAGGTAGTAGACCGGAGGATGGCTTGTCTCGAGCACCCGGACGGCGCTGGTCGTTTCCGCGATGAGAACTCCTCCGAAACGCACCACGATCTTCTCGGCAAGCTGCTCGACCCGTGGTGGCCGGGGGTAGTCCCACACGCTTTCCTGGCCCGGGCCGGGGATGATCCGCGATTTCTTCATGACCTAACCGTAACAACGCGCCCGGAGGAAAAGGGTGGCAAGTCTGTAGGCTGGAAGCAAACGTCATCGGTGGAGTTAGGGCGGCACGAATGTTGGTCAGCGTAGGGCAGTTCCGGCCGGGTGGGGATACCGCCGCCAATCTCGAGGTGATGCGCGGGCTCGCTGCGGAGGCGAGCGCCGAGGGATCGGACCTCATAGTCTTTCCCGAGGAATCGATGTTCTCGATCGGGAAGGTCGAGGGTCCGCTCGAGGCCGCGGTCGACGCCAACTGGACCGGTTTTGTGCAGCAACTGTCCTTCATCGCCGCCGAGCACGGCATCGCCGTCGTGGCCGGTGGCTATGAGTCCAGCGGGGAGGAGCGCCCGTTCAACACGCTCGTCCTGATCGACAGCACGGGCCGGATCGCGGACACCTACCGGAAGCTGCACCTGTACGACGCCTTCAGCTACCGGGAGTCCAACCGGATCAAGCCGGGTGACGGCGGCATCACGGTGGTGCCGGTGGGAGACATGTCGGTGGGCCTCATGACCTGCTACGACGTCCGGTTTCCCGAACAGGCGCGGGCGCTGGCCGACGCCGGGGCTGACCTCATCTGCGTCCCCGCGGCCTGGTTCAAGGGCGAACACAAGGTTGAACATTGGGAGACCCTGTTGAAGGCGCGGGCCATCGAGAACACAGTATGGGTGGCCGCCGCCGGAACCTCGAGCGGGCACACGATCGGCCACTCCGCCATCCTCGACCCGATGGGCGTTGCGCACGTTCACCTCGAGGACGAGGAGCGCGGAGTCGTCACCACGGAGGTGACCCGGCGCAGGGTCGACGACGTCCGCGAGTTCCTGCCCGTCCTGAGGAACCGCCGCTTTGCCCGCAACAGCGAGATCGTCGAGTCGCTCTGACCGGCACGCCGCTGGCCGCGTTCACCACGGGTTCACCTATGCTGGGGAACGAAGTGCCGCACCGGAGCTGACCCCCATCAGGCCCCGGTGCGGCCTTTTCATCGCCGGTGCGGCTTTCCAGCGCCGCGTTCAGCAGCTGGTCAGGTCGTGATCTGCCGCTTCGAGGAAATGACGCCGGTGTTGAAGCCGGCGAGATTGAGCCCTCCGTGGAACCTCGCGTGCTCTATCTTGATGCAGCGGTCCATCACCACGTTCATGCCCGCAGTTTCCGCTTCCCGCGCCACGTCCTCATGCCAGGAGCCGAGCTGCAGCCACAGGGTTCCCGCTCCCACGTCGCGCGCCTCGGCAAGCACCGACGGCAGGTCATCGTGCCTGCGGAACACATCGACGACGTCGGGCACTTCCGGGAGGTCGGCCAGCGACGCGTAGGCAGGTTGGCCGAGGATCTCCCTGGCCACCGGGTTGACGAAATACAGGCGGTAGGGCGACGACGACTGCAGGTACGTCGCCACGAAGTACGAGGCGCGCGACGGTTTGTCCGAGGCGCCGACGATGGCGATCGACCGGGCCGAACGCAGCAGATTGAGCCGCTCCGGCGCCGACGGGCCTTCCCAAGTCCGGGCCGGCACCGTTGGATGTTCCTCGCTGATGGTGCTCATGCTCCGACTCCTACCGCACTGGTGCGGGACTGGTCCTGCTCGTTGTTTGCGGCCGGCACCTGTGGGAGCTCGGCGTCGTCGGTCGGGTCCCCCGACTCGACGGCAGTCTCCAGGGCCTGGTCGAGGTCCCACAGGATGTCCTCGAGGTCCTCGAGTCCCACCGAGATGCGGACGAGGTCCTCGGGGATGCCCGCCGCCGCCAGCTGATCCGCGGAAAGCTGCTGGTGGGTGGTGGATCCGGGGTGGATCACGAGGGTTCGCGAATCCCCGACGTTCGCCAGGTGCGAGGCCAGCTGCAGTGACTCGATGAACTTCTGCCCCGCTGCGCGTCCGCCCCTGACACCGAAGCTGAAGACCGAACCGGGGCCGTGAGGGAAGTACTTCTGCGCCCGGGCGTGGTGCTGATGCGTCGGCAGTCCCGCATAGTTCACGTACTCGATCCGGGGATCCGCCTGCAGCCACTCGGCGACGGCCTGCGCGTTCCTGAGGTGCTCGTCGAGGCGCTGCGCCAGGGTCTCGACGCCCTGCAGCAGCTGGAACGCGGACATCGGCGACAGCGAGGGACCGATGTCGCGCAGCTGCTCGGTGCGGAGCTTCGTGAGGAACCCGTACTCGCCGAAGTTGGCCCACCACTGGATGTTGCCGTAGGAGGGCACCGGCTCGGTCATCATGGGGAACTTGCCGTTGCCCCAGTCGAAGCGGCCGCTCTCCACGATCACCCCGCCGAGCGTGGTGCCGTGCCCGCCGATGAACTTCGTGGCGGAGTGGATGACGATGTCGGCACCGTGCTCGATCGGCCGGATGAGGTACGGCGTGCTCAGCGTGGAGTCGACGATGAGCGGCACCCCGGCGTCGTGCGCGACCTTCGCAAGCCCTTCGAGGTCGGCGATCTCGCCGGAGGGGTTGGCGATGACCTCGGCGTAGACGGCTTTCGTGTTGTCCTGGATGGCGGCCGCGTAGTCTGCCGGGTCGGTGCCGGGAACGAAGGTGGTCTCGATGCCGAACCGGCGCAGCGTGACATCGAGCTGCGTCACCGTCCCGCCGTACAGCTGGGACGCCGCGACGATGTGATCGCCGGCCTGGCAGAGAGCGGCGAAGGTGAGAAATTCCGCGCTCATGCCCGACGCGGTGGCCACCGCTCCGATGCCGCCCTCGAGGGAGGCGATGCGCTCCTCGAACGCGGCCACGGTGGGGTTCCCGATGCGGGAGTAGATGTTGCCGTACTTCTGCAGTGCGAAGAGGTTCGCGGCGTCGTTGGTGTCCTTGAACACGAACGACGTCGTCTGGTAGATGGGCACTGCGCGGGCGCCGTGCGTCGCGTCGGGGGTGCCGCCGGCATGGAGTGCGCGGGTACGGAAACCGAAGGTCTTTTCTGCCATCAAACGCCTGCCTTGTTGTCGTCGAAGTTCCAGTTGGTGCGCTGCGGGACCCAGGTTTGCTGCGGCGTCGGTGAGCCGGATCTCCCGGCCGCTCGGGATGGTCGTGTCCAAGTCTGACAGGGTGCGGGGTAGCCGGCCAACAATGTGTCGGGCCGGGAACGTCACATTGGGAACCGGGCGGCGCCCAACGACGGGCTGCAGGGTAGGCCTGCTACCGCTTCGCCAGTACCGCCGCGATCCCCGGAATGCAGTCCTCGTTCTGCAGCGAGGTGGTGTCCCCGAGCGTCCCGCCCTCGTACAGCTGCGTCAGCAGGCGGCGCATAATCTTGCCCGAGCGCGTCTTGGGAACATCGTCCACCACGACGACGGCGGAGGGCCGGGCGACCGCCCCGATCACCGTCGTGACGTGGGCCCGCAGGTCGGCGGCGATGTCCTGCGAGCGGTCGGCGCCGGGCGCGAGGACGACGAAGGCCGCGATCGCATGCCCCGTGAGCGGATCCGCGACCGGACATACGCCCGCCTCGGTGACGAAGGGATGCGCCACGAGCGCTGACTCGATCTCGATCGTCGACAGCCGGTGGCCCGACACGTTGATGACGTCGTCGACGCGGCCGAGGATCCAGGTGTCCCCGTCGTCGTCGTACTTCGCGCCGTCCCCTGCCAGGAACCAGCCCTGCGCCGCGAACTTCCGCCAGTAGGAGTCCAGGTAGCGCTGCGGGTCGCCCCAGACGGTGCGGGCCATGGCGGGGCCGTGCCGGTCCACCACGATCAGGCCCTGCACGCCGGACGGCACGGGGTCTCCGGCGTCATCGACGATGCGCGTGCTCACCCCGGGGAGCGCGCGCGAGGCGCAGCCCGGTTTGAAGGATCCGTCCAGCTGGCTGGGCGAGAGCACCGTGGCTCCCGTTTCGGACTGCCACCAGGTGTCCACCACGGGCACCGTTCCCCGGCCGAGGTTGGCGCGGAACCAACGCCAGGCCTCGGGGTTCACCGCCTCGCCGACGGTCCCCAGCACGCGGATGCTCGACAAGTCGTAGTTCCCGGGCACGCCGTCGGGGAACCAGCCCATGAGCGAGCGCACCAGCGTGGGAGCCGTGTAGTAGCTGGTGACGCCGTAGCGCTCGATGACCTCGAAGTGGCGGCCGGGATGCGGCGTATTCGGCGTCCCCTCGAAGATCACCTGCGTGGCGCCGTTCGAGAGCGGGCCGTAGATCTCATAGGTGTGGGCCGTGACCCAGGCGAGGTCGGCCGTGCACCAGTGGACATCGGCGGAGCGCAGCGCCGGGTCGGGATTGCTGAAGAGGTGCTCGAAGCTCCACGAGGCCTGCGTCAGGTACCCGCCGGAGGTGTGGACCAGGCCCTTCGGCTTCCCGGTGGTGCCCGAGGTGTACATGATGAACAGCGGCGTTTCGGCGTCGAACGCCTCCGCCTCGTGCTGCGGCGACGCGGCCGCCACGGCGTCATGCCACCAGACGTCGCGCTCCGGTGTCCAGTCGATGTCCGAGCCCGTGCGGCAGATCACGAGCACGTGCTCGATGGACTCCACGCCGGCCACGGCGGCATCGGCGTTCGCCTTGACGGGTACTGCCTTTCCCCGGCGGTACTGCCCGTCGGTGGTGACGAGCAGCTTCGCCCCGGTGTCCTCGACCCGGAACCGCAGTGCCTCGGCCGAGAAGCCGCCGAAGACGAGTGAGTGGACGGCTCCGATCCGGGCGCAGGCAAGGGTCACCACCACCGTCTCCACCAGGACCGGAAGGTAGATGACCACGCGGTCGCCCTTCCCGACGCCGAGGGCCAGCAGGGCGTTCGCGGCGCGGGCGACCTCCTCCTGCAGATCGGAGTAGGTCACGGTGCGCCGGTCGCCGGGCTCGCCTTCGAAGAACAGGGCGGTTGTGCTGCCGTTGCCCGCGGCGACATGCCGGTCCACGCAGTTCTCGGCGACGTTGAGCTTCCCGCCCGAGAACCATTCGAGAACGGGCACCGACAGCTCGCCGTCCGGCGCCGGACGCGCAGGCTCGAAGGTGTGGGCGGTATGCCATTCCTCGGCCCAGTCGAGCCGGCGGGCCTGCTCTTCCCAGAACGCGATGCGCGCGGCTTCGGTGAGTAGGGGATCCTGCTCAGTGACGTTCAGGCCCATCGGCGGACGGCCCACCTTTCCGCCAAGCCCAGCAGGGCATCGGTGGTCTTGCCGATGACCGCGAGCAGGATGATCGCCAGGAGGATGCGGTCCACCCGGCCGTTGTTCTGTGAGTCGATGAGCAGGAACCCGAGGCCCATCGAGGAGGCGATCAGTTCAGCCGCGACGAGGAACAGCCACGACTGCGCCAGGGCGAGCCGCAGTCCGGAGAAGAGGGCAGGAACGACGGCGGGCAACTGCACCGTGGTCAGCAGCCGGATGCCTTTCAGGCCGAAGGCCCGCCCCGCCTCCACGAGGTTCCGGTCCACATGGCGCAGTCCGAGGTAGAGCGTGGTGAAGACGGGGAAGAAGGCTCCGATCAGGATGAGCGTGACCTTCGAATCCTCGTTGATGCCGATCCACAGGATGAGCAGCGGAACCCACGCGAGCGAGGGCACTGCGCGGATCGCCCCGACCGTGGGAGTCAACAGCAGGTCCGCGATGCGGGAGAGCCCGAGCAGGGCGCCGAAGACGACGCCCAGCGCTGCACCCGCGAGGAATCCGATAAGGACGCGCTGCGTCGAGATGAGGATGTGGTTGAGAAGTTCGCCACGGTTGAGAAGCTCGACGGCGGCAGTTCCCACTGCGCGCGGCGACTGCAGTTCGGCAGGACTGAAGTAGCCGGTCTCGGTGCTGATGTGCCACGCCACGAGGAGGGCCGCCGGGACGATCAGGCCGATCAGGACGGCCGAGAGCCGGTTGACGGCGCGACCGGCCGGCCGGGACGGAGCGGGGGTCCTTCCCGCTTCCGACCCGTCAGGGCCCTGTTGGTTCACCGGCGTGCTGCCGGTGCCGATCAACCCACTCATGAGGAGGCCGCGATGGCTACCGGATCAGCGCTCTTCACCAGCGAGTCGTCGAAGAGGGTGTCCAGTGCGTCGTCGATCTGTTCCTGGCTGGCGACGTCGCCGGTTTCGACGAAGACGGGACCGATCTTCTCGAGCACCGTGCGCTGGGCATCACCGGGGGCCGGATCGACGTCGAGGTTGGTGCGGTCGAGAATCACTGCACTCGCGACCGCCGGATCGATGCCCGCGACGTCGGCGAGGATTGCAGCGGTCTCCTCGGGATTGGCCTGAGCCCATTCCCGCGCCCTTTCGTAGGCATTCACCACCGTCTGGGCGACGTCGGGTTTCTCGGTCAGGAAGGTCTCGGTGGCGTTGAGGAAGCCGTAGGTGTTGAAGTCGATGTCTCGGAAGAAGAGCCCGGCGCCGTCCTGCTCCGCCGACGCCATAATGGGGTCCAGGCCGGACCAGGCGTCCACCGCACCGCTCGCAAGAGCGGCACGCCCGTCGGCGTGCTGGAGGTTCTGCACCTCGACCTCGGACACGTCCACGCCCGCGGATTCGAGGGCCTGCAGGAGGAAGAAGTAGGGGTCGGTGCCCTTGGTGGCTGCAACGGACTTGCCGCGGAGGTCCTCCACGCTCTCGATACCCGAACCCGGCAGCGCCACGAGGGCAGCCCACTCCGGCTGCGAGTAGATGTCGATGGTCTTGATCGGCGACCCGTTCGACCGGGCGAGCAGGGCAGCCGATCCGGCGGTGGATCCCACGTCGATGGCACCGGCACGCAGCGCCTCGTTGGCCTTGTTGGAGCCGGCCGACTGCACCCAGTTCACGGTGATGTCCTGCTCGGCCAGCTCATCCTCCAGCCAGCCCTGCTCCTTGATGATGAGGCTCAGGGGGTTGTAGGTGGCGAAGTCGATGTTGAGCGTGCCGCCTTCGGTGACTCCCTCCGCTGCCGCGGTATCGGCCGATGTTGACGCGTTCTCGCCTGCAAGGCATCCGGTGAGACTCAGGGAGAGGGCTGTGGCGAGGGCTGCGGTACTGATGAGCGAACGGCGTTTCATGGGAATCCTTTGGAGGTGGCATGCGGGAAGGAGGGATGCCCGGAGGAATGCCGGGGTCGAACGGGAGCTGAGCGCGGGTCAGTGCCCGGTAACGCCCAGCATTCGCAGGAGCGAGCTGCGCAGGGCGCCGAGCTCGGCGGAGTTGCGGTCGCGGGGACGCTCTCCGGGAACGGAAACGAGCTCCGAGATGGTGTAGCCCGGGCCGTCGTCGTCCCTGCGCCCCAGCACGAGGATCCGGTCGGCGAGTTGGAGGGCTTCGTCGACGTCGTGGGTCACCAGGAGTACCGTGGTGGGCTGCGCCTGGTGGATCTCCAGGAGGAGGTCCTGCATCCTGATCCGGGTGAGCGCATCGAGGGCGCCGAACGGTTCGTCGAGCAGGAGGACGCCGGGGTTGCGTGCCAGCGCCCTGGCCAGCGACGTGCGCTGGGCCATGCCGCCGGACACCTCGCGCGGCCGGTGCTTGGCGAAGCGGTCCAGGCCCACCAGATCCAGGAGCTCGAGGACTTTGGCCTTGCCGGCACTGGCACTGGAGGTCTTCGGCAGGCCGATGGCGACGTTCGCCTGCAGCGTGTGCCAGGGGAGCAGGCGCGGTTCCTGGAAGGCCACGGCGCAGCGCTCGTCGATTCCGTTGACCGGTGTTCCGTCGATCAGGACGGCGCCGGTGTCGGGAATGTCGAGGCCGGCCGCGGCGCGGAGCAGCGTGGACTTGCCGCAGCCGCTGGTACCCAGGATGGCGAGGATCTCGCCGGCCTTCACGTCCACGGTGATGTCGCGCAGCACCACCTGACGGGCCCCGGCGGCGCCGAAGCTGCGGCCGAGCTGCGAGAAAGTCACGCCGAGCGCCTGCTTGCTGCGCGTTTCGGTCGTGCTGGTGCGGGATGCCAAAACAGTCATGGTTACTCCATCGGTCCTGGCGGTAGCACCCTACGGAACAAGCCTTGCCGGCGCCCTTCGGCGTACGGTGCCCGTGGCTTGCTCCTTGTTATTGCCGGTATCAGGGGGATACGGACAACCAGGGTTGCTGCGGCTTCACTGATCCAGGTCTCTCGGCCGCTCGGGATGGTCAATATCAATGAAACGCCCGGAAACCCCTTCACCACAAGTCGACGCCGTAACAAAGCGACACCCTGCACCGGCGGTGTTTCGAAGCCACAACGCCTAGGCTGGACGGGATTCGACGAAAGGTGAGCCATGACGCATCGAAACGACCCCGCCCTCATCCGCCGGTTGCTGACCTCCCGCGGGCGCTGGGCGGTTGTCGGCCTGTCCGGTAATCCGGGACGCGCCGCCGTGGGGGTGTCACGTTTCCTCCGCGACCTCGGTATGGAGATCATTCCGGTCAGTCTGAAGGGCGACGACGTCCACGGTGCGACCGGCTATCGAACGCTCGCGGAGATCCCCGGGGAAATCGACGTCGTCGACTGCTTCGTGAATTCCATGCGGGTCGGCGCGGTGGTGGACCAGGCGATCGCTGAAGGAGCCCGGGCCGTGTGGCTGCAGCTGGGAGTGGTCGACGAGGCTGCGGCGGAGCGCGCGAAGGCGGCGGGGCTGGACGTCGTCATGGACGCCTGCCCGGTGATCGAGGCGCCGCAGCTGGGGTTGTAATCCGGCGGTTACATGCGCTGGTAGCGGGAACGCACCACCAGAAAGGCCCCGTAGCAGATGAGTCCTACGGCTACCGCGCCGAGTATCCAGATGCCGAACGGCTGCTCCTGGAGGGACTTCAGCGCGCCATCGATCCCCGTCGACTCCTCGGGGTTGTTTCGTACCGTTGCCAGGACCAGCAGCACGCCGAGCACCAGGAGGGCCAGGCCCTTGGCTATATACCCGGTCGACCCGAGGGCGGTGATCGCCCGCCCCGTACTGCCGCCCGGAAGTGCCGCCAGGTCCCTGCGGAACCGTTTGGTTGCGCCGCTGTAGATGAAGTAACCCCCGGTGGCGATGACACCTACTCCTACCGCGATGAGCAGTGCAGACCCTGCCGGATTGGACATCAGCGAGGCACTGAGCGATTGCGTGGAACCGCTGCTGCTCGTGGACCCGCCGAGTGCATAGATTCCGAAGGTAGCGCCGATGGCCCCGTAGGCCGCGGCCTGGCCTACGAACTTCAGTTGCCGCCCCAGTTTCTCCTTGCCGTCGAGTCGCCTCGTCGCGAAAAATGCCTCGCTGAGCATGAACAGGGCAAGGGCGCTGCAACCGAGGAAGCATGCCCAGAGGAGAATACCGCCGCCGGGGCTTGCCGCCAATTGCCCGACGGCGCCGCTCTGGTCGGCACTGCCCGACCCGCCGGAGGCAATGCGGAGGGCGATGGCGCCGATCAGAATGTGGAGCAGCCCGGCGGCGATGTATCCTGCTCGGGCTGCAAGGATGAAGCCCTTCGAATCGGTGGCGTCGTCAGCTGCCTTCGTGACTTGCCGTTCAACCTGTCCCATGGATCCTCCTGCGGATGTGTTCCCTCATCCTGCCACCCCGGAGGTGATGGGGCGCTCATTCCCAGCGATACGCTGGAACTGTCCCGGGGATTCCCGGGGCGTTTCGTCGATTCCGGAAGGTACAGGGCAGTATGAGGCAGTTCACGTATCCGGAGGTGGGTGCGACGGACCGGCAGTATCCCGAGCCGCTCGACGGGGACTGGCCC
>NZ_KI914857.1:98793-102331 GCF_000520555.1 Arthrobacter sp. Br18
TGGCCCGCCGGCTACCGGGGAATGGCCGAGTCGCACGGTATCGGGGCTGCGGATCCCGCCGCTGCCTTTCTCGCGCTGGCCGACGGCATCCTGTCCTGGGAGCTCCACCGCGGTGCGGGTCTCACCATGAGGCCCGACGCGCCCCGTGCTATACCGGGCGGGGAAGTGACCTCGGGGTTCGGCGTCGGCTGGGTCCGCCTGAGTGCACCCTGCCGGGTGGTCTGGGCGAGGGAGGCCGTGCTCGACGGCGCAGGACGAGCCGTTCCCGGCCAGCGGGCGGGCTTCGGCTATGGCACCCTGAAGGGCCATCCCGTGCGGGGCGAGGAGGGCTTCTATGCCGAACTGACCGCCGCGGGCCAGCTCGTTTTCACCTGCAGCGCCTACAGTGTGCCGGCAAACCTGTTCTACACACTCGGCGCGCCCGTCACCCGGCTCACCCAGAAGTACGTCCTGTCCCGCTACGTCGAGGCGGCGAGGGAGCTCGCGGCGCGCGAGCTGCCGTGGCCGGCGGCCGGGCTAGCCGAAGTGCTGCTGCAGCGTTCCCTCATGCGCTTCCCGAAGCTGCTCGAGCGGCAGGTTGAAGAAGCCCTGCACATCAAGCGCCTGGTTCTCGGCATCCACCACACCGATGCGCATCGCCGGGAAGTTCCGCGCCGTGCACATGTCGTTGAAGCGGACTTCCTCCGAGCGGGGGACGCTGACGACGGCGCGTGACTGGCTTTCGCTGAACAGTGCGGTGAAGGCGTCGATTCCGTCACGCTCGCACAATTCGTCGAGTCCGATGCGCGCGCCCACGTTGAACCGCAGCGCCATCTCGCACAGAACGGCGGCGAGGCCGCCCTCCGAGAGGTCGTGCGCGCCGTCGACCATGCCGTCCCGCGAGCAGTTCACGAGAATAGCCGCGAGTGTCCTTTCCGCGGTGAGGTCCACGGTGGGCGGCTGCCCGCCGAGGTGCCCGCGGAGGTTCGCCCACTCGGAACCGTCGAGCTCATCCCTGGTGGTGCCGACCAGATAGATGGCCTGCCCGTCCTCACGCCAGCCGGACGGCGTGCGGCGCGCGACGTCGTCGAACACTCCCAGTACGCCGACCACCGGTGTGGGGTGGATGGCTACGCCGCCGGTCTGGTTGTAGAGCGAGACGTTGCCTCCGGTGACGGGGATACCGAGTTCCTGGCAGGCGTCGGCAAGCCCGCGCACGGTCTCGGCGAACTGCCACATGACTTCGGGGTCCTCCGGGGAGCCGAAGTTCAGGCAATCGGTGACGGCGAGCGGCCGGGCGCCCGAGGTCGCCACGTTGCGGTACGCCTCGGCAAGGGCCAGCCGCGCACCCTCGTAGGGGTTGAGGTAGGAGTAGCGGCCGTTCGCGTCCGTGGAGATGGCGACGCCGAGGCCGGTTTCCTCGTCGACGCGGACCACGCCGGCGTCGTCGGGCATGGCCAGTGCCGTGTTGCCCTGTACGTAGCGGTCGAACTGGTTGGTGACCCAGTCCTTCGAGCACATGTTCGGGGAGGCCATGAGCTCCAGCACGGCGGCCCGCAGATCCTCGGGCTGTTGTCCGGCGAAGGAGTCCGACTGCACGGCATCGAGCCAGGCGGGGCGATGGTAGGGACGCTCGTAGACCGGACCGTCGTGCGCCACGGTGCGGGGATCGACGTCGACGATCTTCTCGCCGTCCCACTCGATGATGAGCCTGCCGGTGTCGGTGACCTCGCCGAGCCAGGAATACTCGACGGCCCACTTCGCCATGACGGCCTCGAACGCTCCGGCATTCTCCGGCGTCACGACGGCCATCATGCGTTCCTGCGATTCGGACATGAGGATCTCGCCGGGCGTGAGGCTCGGGTCCCGGAGCAGGACCCTGGTCAGTTCGACGTGCATGCCGCCGTCGCCGTTGGATGCCAGTTCGGAGGTGGCGCAGGAGATCCCGGCGGCGCCGAGGTCCTGGATGCCCTCCACCACCGAGGCCTTGAACAGTTCGAGGCAGCACTCGATGAGCACCTTCTCGGCGAACGGATCGCCCACCTGGACGGCGGGGCGCTTGGACGGTTTCGTGTCGTCGAACGACTCCGAGGCGAGCACCGAGGCGCCGCCGATGCCGTCGCCGCCGGTCCGCGCCCCGAAGAGGACCACGCGGTTGCCGACGCCGGATGCGTTGGCGAGCCGGATGTCCTCGTGGCGGAGGACGCCGACGGCGAGCGCGTTGACGAGTGGGTTCCCCTGGTACACGGCGTCGAACACCACTTCGCCACCGATGTTGGGCAGGCCGAGGGAGTTGCCGTAGCCGCCGATGCCGGACACGATGCCGTGCACCAGGCGGGCGGTGTCCGGGTGGTCGATGGCGCCGAAGCGCAGCGGATCCATAATGGCGACGGGGCGGGCGCCCATGGAGATGATGTCGCGGACAATGCCGCCGACGCCGGTCGCGGCGCCCTGGTAGGGCTCCACGAACGAGGGGTGGTTGTGGGATTCGACCTTGAAGGTCACAGCCCAGCCATCCCCGATGTCGACGACGCCTGCGTTCTCGCCGATTCCGACGAGCAGGTGTTCCTTCATCGCCTCGGTGACCTTCTCGCCGAACTGCCGCAGGTGCACCTTCGAGGACTTGTAGGAGCAATGCTCGCTCCACATCACCGAGTACATGGCGAGTTCGGCGCCCGTGGGGCGGCGCCCGAGGATCTCCTCGACGCGCTTGTACTCGTTCTCCTTCAGCCCGAGCTCAGCCCACGGCAGGTTCTGGTTCGGTGTGGCTTCTGCGTCGGCCACAGAGTCGATGTTGAATTTCCTGGACGTGTGAGTCAATTCAGCCAACCAACTTCTTGAGTACCGAGGTGAAAATGCCAAGTCCGTCGGTGCCGCCGCGGACGTCGACCTTGCCCTTCGCCGATGAGTCGGGACCGAATCCGGCCTCGACGGCGTGCTCGGGATGGGGCATCAGTCCGACGACGTTCCCCGCCTCATTGGAGATGCCGGCGATGTTGCGGCGTGAGCCGTTGGGGTTGCCGTCGACGTAGCGGAACACCACCCGGCCTTCCCCCTCGAGCACGTCGAGTGTGTAGTCGTCGGCGACGAACTGGCCGTCCTGGTTCTTCAGCGGGATGACGAGCTCCTCGCCCGGCGCGTAATCCGACGTCCAGGAGGTGTGGGAATTCTCGACCCGCAGCCGCTGGTCCCGGCAGAGGAAGTGCAGGGAATTGTTCTTGATCATCGAGCCCGGCAGCAGATGGGCTTCGGTGAGGACCTGGAAGCCGTTGCAGATGCCGAGCACGGGCAGGGCGCCGGTATGTCCGCGGCCTCCTCCGCCCGCTGCCGCAGTGATCTGCTCCATCAGCGGCGCGAAACGGGAGATGGCGCCGGCGCGCAGGTAGTCGCCGTAGGAGAATCCGCCGGGAATGATGACGGCGTCGACATCCTGGAGGTCGGAGTCGCCATGCCAGAGCTGGACCGCGGATCCACCGGCAAGGCGCACGGCCCGTGCGGCGTCGCGGTCGTCGAGCGAGCCGGGAAAGGTGACCACGCCGACCCTTACGCCGTCGAGCGG
>NZ_KI914857.1:102431-146341 GCF_000520555.1 Arthrobacter sp. Br18
GGCCGGGAGCCGCCGATCAGCGGATTCTCAACGCTCACTGCGCGTCCTCGTCGATGACCTCCACGCGGGTGACGTCTTCGATCACCGGGTTCGACAGGAGTGTCGTCGCAGCCTGGCGTGCCTGCTCGAGTACCTCGGCGGTCACCTCGCCCTCGACCGTGAGCTCGAAGCGCTTTCCCTGGCGGACACCGGCGAAACCGGTGAGGCCGAGCCGCGGGAGTGCCCCGGCAATGGCTTTGCCCTGTGGGTCAAGGATCTCGGGCTTGGGCATGACGTCGACGACAATCCGGGGCATCCGGCAACTCCTGTGGGGCGGCGAGTGCTGGGATTACCAGCATTAAATGCGGTAGCCCGGAAGTGCCGTCTTACGCTGGTGGACAGCGCTCCGCGAGCTTGCCATACAAGTCTATTGCACATCGTTCCCGGGCATCGACGTGAGGATTCCAGGCGGCAGCGCGCGTACGGAGCCTGAACCTGCCTATCCGGACCTGCCTATGTTGCGCCGCCGGTGCCGAGGATGCTCCGGACGGCGTTCCATCGCGAGATCTCGCAGCCGTCCGTCAGTGCGAATGACGCAAGGATCTGCGTGCCGTCGACCGTGCCGGTAATCGAGGCGGTCTGCGGTCCTCCGTACTGCTGCGTACAGGCGACGTTCCTGTCCGGCAGGGCGTTGAAGAAGGACGCCCCGAGGCTTGCCACCGTGGCGCAGGCCTCCTCGGCGTTGGGCAGGGTGGTGTTCGGACCCGGTGTGGCACTGGAGCATTCAAGGACATACCGAACCGGCTCTGCGGTGTCGGACTGCCGGATCTCGACGGTGAGGAGAGTGCTTGCCTGGGCACCAGGGGCGGAAGGATCTGCCGGCGACGGCGTAGACGGCATGGCGGACGACTCCTGAGGGGTTGGGCTGTGTGTGGGACTCCGGGGTGCATCCGGCTCTGCGGGAGCACCGGCGGGAGCGCCGCAGGCCGCGAGGCCGAGCGTCAGAGTGAGGACGGTGAGCGCAATCCCGCGCCGCAGAATCCGTGCGGGCTGCGTGTGGACGCGATCCATGGGCCTCCTCGTTGCACTTTCGTTCAGCCTAGCTTCTGGCCTGCAAGCTCAACCTCCTGCAAGGTCAACCGCCTGCTCGAGTTCAGCGAGGAGCCGGCGCCGGAGTTCCTGAGACTCCATGGCGAAGGCGCGCTGCTCACGGACATACTCGGCCTTGCCCTCCGGAAGTTCGATCCGGATCGGCGCAAGTCCCCACCGGGTGAGGTCGTAGGGAGATGCGCGCATGTCCATGGCCCGGATGCGCCAGGAGAGTTCGAAGCAGTTCAGGACGATCCCGCTCGACAGCAGGGGTGTCAGCTTGTACGCCCACTTGTAAAGGTCCATGTTCGCGTGCAGGCACCCGGGTTGTTCGAGGTGCCGCTGGTTCTCACGTGTCGGCGTGAGCTCATTGAGCGGGGCCGCCTCGGGTGCGTAGAAGCGGAAGGCATCGAAGTGGGTGCAGCGGATTTTCTCACCTTCGACGACGCCGTCCGTCCCTTTCGCGCCCAGCCTCAGCTCAAGGTACTCATGGCGCACTCCGTTGAGTTCGGAACGATAGGCCATTGCCCACTCATGGAGGCCGAAGCAGCCGTACTGCGCCGGACGCGCTGCTGTCCCGGACAGGATGGTGCGGGTGAAATCGACCGTCGACTGGCGGTCGCGAAGGAAGGCTGCGACATCGACGCCCGCTCCGCCGCCGTCGTGGGTGTAGTACTTCCACCCCGCGCGCTCCAGTGCCGCGTTCCCCGCCAACCTCACGCCGGCCCCGGGGTGCCACCGCAGCAGCTGCCCCGGTTTCAGGTTGTAGTAGGTGAAGAGGAAGTCCTCGACGGGATGCTTCGCGCCGGTGGAGCGGCGGAGCAGATACGGCTCGGTGAACCTGCGGACACGTGCCTGATGGGCCTCCTGGAGTGGGACCCACTCCGTTTCGGAAGAGAGCGTGGCGTGGTGCAGGGGCATTCCTCCATTATCACCCTCCCGGATTTCCGCACCGGTCGGCAACAATTTGCTCGAGACTTCCGCTTTTCCCTAGGCGGACGGTGTTGCCTAGGGTAAGTTTGTGACCGCTGTGACGCTTGTGACCGTAGTCACACGGTGTGTCCTATCCAGGAGTTCCAGCATGAGGGGATCGGCGATGCCGCGCCCGCACTGACGAAAGGCATTTTTCCTATGACACGACAAGGTCAAGCCGTGCTGCGGAGCTCCAGGCTCCGCGCAGCCACGGCCATTGCTTTGGGGTTGCCGTTACTGATGGCATCGGCCTCGCTGGCCCCGGCCGCGATCGCGGCACCGGCGCCCCTGCAGACCGCGCCAGAGCTCCAGGGCGCCGAAAGTTTTGAGGACGGGTCCTACATTGTGATGCTGCAGGAGCATCCGCTGGCTTCCTACGACGGGGGAACCGAGGGAATCGCGGCTACGAAGCCCGGCAAGGGCGAGAAGCTGAACCTGGCTTCCCCGAACGCGCGGGCCTACGAAGCGCGGCTGAAGCAGAAGCAGCAGGACGTCGCGGCGGCCGTCGGGATCGAGGCTAACTCCTCCTACACCGTCGCCCTGAATGGCTTTTCCGCAGAACTGACGGCGGGCCAGGCAGCGCAGTTGGCCAAGAACCCCGACGTCTACGCCGTGGCGCCCAACGTGCAGAACAGCCCCGACTACTCAAGCACCGAGTTCCTTGGCCTTCCGGGTGAGGACGGCGTGTGGGCCAACCAGTTCGGCGGTGCTGAAAACGCGGGCAAGGGCACTGTTGTCGGTGTCATCGACACCGGCTACCGGCCGGAGAATGCATTCCTGACGGGAGAACCGGTCCAGCCCCTTGAGGGCACCCCGGTGGTCGGAGAACCATATCGGACTCCGGATGGCGGGATCGCCATGCTCAAGGCGGACGGCACCACATTCCTGGGCGAGTGCGAAGTCGGCGAGGACTTCGACGGCACCGCGTGTAACTCGAAGGTCCTCAGTGCCCGCTACTACGCGGACGATTTCCTCAACTTCGCCACCCCCTCGGCGGCCGAGGTCATCTCGCCGCTGGATATTGATTCCCACGGCACACACACCGCCTCGACGGCCGCAGGCAACGCTGACGTCCCGGTGTCCGTCGACGGACGCGACTTCGGCAACGGCGCCGGCGTCGCCCCCGCGGCGGCAGTGTCGGTCTACAAGGTCTGCTGGGAAAACGCAGCGGCAACGGGCGGTTGCTACACCTCCGCCTCGGTGGCGGCGATCGAGCAGTCGATCATCGACGGCGTGGACGTCCTGAACTATTCCATCTCGGGAAACACCAATTCCACCACCGATCCCGTGGCCATGGCATTCCTGTCGGCGGCATCCGCGGGAATCTTCGTGTCAGCGTCGGCCGGTAACTCCGGCCCGACCGCGAGCACGGTGAACCACAGTTCTCCCTGGCTGACCACGGTGGCCGCCAGCACCTTCTCCCACGAGCTCCAGGGCACGGTCGAGCTCTCGGACGGCACCAAGTACCGGGGCGCTTCAGTCATGAACCGTGAGGTTCCCCAGACCGCCGTCGTGCTCGCCGCCAACGCGGGCCGTGAGGGCGCGTCTGCCTCGCAGGTCGCCCTGTGCACGCCGGGCACCCTCGATCCGGCGAAGGTCTCCGGCAAGATCGTGGTCTGTGACCGCGGAGTCATCGACCGTACATTCAAGAGCGCCGCCGTGCTGGAAGCCGACGGCGTGGGCATGGTCCTGGTGAACCTGACTCCGGGATCGCTCGATCTCGACCTGCATTCAGTGCCCACCGTCCACATCGACGGCGGTGCCATCAAGGAAAAGCTCGCGGCGAACCCCGCGCTCACCGCTGCGCTGATCGATGAGGACACTACCGGCCTTCCCACTTCGCCTGATCCCCAGGTCGCGGCGTTCTCCTCGCGCGGGCCGTCACTCGCCGTGAACTCCGACCTGCTGAAGCCCGATGTGGCAGCACCCGGCGTCAATGTGCTGGCTGGCATCTCCCCGGTAGGCACGGGCGAGAACTACGGATTCCTCTCCGGAACCTCCATGGCCGCTCCCCAGGTTGCCGGGCTCGGAGCCCTCGTCCTGGCGAAGAACCCGGCCTGGTCACCGGCGGCCGTGAAATCCGCCCTCATGACCACCGCCGGCGACCTCGTCAATGAGGACGGCAGCACCAACGAGGACCTTT
This sequence comes from Arthrobacter sp. Br18, assembly GCF_000520555.1. Classification (GTDB taxonomy): domain Bacteria; phylum Actinomycetota; class Actinomycetes; order Actinomycetales; family Micrococcaceae; genus Arthrobacter_D. The sequence goes on from NZ_KI914857.1 coordinate 106,615, forward strand.
TCGCCACCGGAGCAGGACATGTGAACACGGCAGGCCTGCTCAACCCGGGTCTCGTGTACGACGCGGATGCCGATCACTGGAACGGCTTCCTCCAAAGCCTCGGAGCGGAGCTCGGACTGAACAAGAAGCAGGTTGTGGAGGCACGGGATGTCAACGTGCCGTCCTTCGCGGTGGGTAACCTCACCGGCAAGGTCACCGTTACCCGCACCGTCACCGCCACCGCACCCGGCAGCTACACCGCCAGTGTTGACGTTCCCGGGATCGACGCACGCGTTTCCCCCGCGAAGCTGAACTTCCGGGCAGCAGGGGAATCGAAGGAATTCAAGGTCACTTTCGAGAATCGGACGGCGGCACTTGACGCATTCGCCATGGGCCACCTCACCTGGACCGAGAGCAAGGGGACCACGGTCACCTCGCCGGTCACGGTGCGTCCGGTCACTGCCGTGGCCCCCGCCTCCGTTGCACTGACCTCCGCCGAGGGCACCGGATCCGGGACCTTCAACGTGGTGTCGGGAACCGACGGCACAGTTCCCATGACCGTGAAGGGCCTCGCCGGGGCGAACCGCAGCGACATCGAACTGGTGCCGGGCGACCCCAACTACTTCGAGACGGATGCCAGCAACAACGTCAGTGAAGTGGTTGTCCCCGCGGGAACGTCACTCGCGAAGTTCGCAGTGAACGCAGCCGACACCGCTGACGACTTCGACCTGTTCATCGTCACGCCACGGAACGAGCTCCTGTCGGCAGCAACAGCTTCCGCCAGCGAGGCGCTCGTGCTGAACAACCCGATTCCGGGCACTTACCGGATCGTCGCCAGCCTGTACAGCACAACCGACAACGGTGCCGGAACAGGCACCGTCGAGTCCACGGTCCTGGCCGGGGACGAGGGGAACATGACCGTCAGCCCCAACCCGCTGAAGGTCAAGAACGGCAAGGAGTCCCAGGTCACCGTCTCCTGGAGCGGCCTTGAACCGGGCAACTACGTGGGACGTATCGAATTCGGTACCGGGTCCGCGACCGCCGTCAGCCTCACCGTTGGTGCCGATGGAAGCGCAACCGCCGCTTCCACCGAAGCCACGGTCGTGGTGGACGGTGGAGCTCCCGCCGTCGAAGGTTCACTGCTCCGCTAGGGGAACCTGACGAACAGGATTTTCCGGCAAAGGAGGGACCGGCAGCCACGGCTGCCGGTCCCTCCCGCCTTCCCGTGGCCGCCGGTGCACTAAGCTGGAAGTGCTCTCCGTGGAAAGGCGCAGCCAGAATGGACATGAATCCGGTCAACAGGAATGACGATCAGGCAAAGCCGGGCATGGTCGAGCGCTTCATGAAGGTCACCGGCAAGGCGCGGGTATTTTTCGGACCGGCGCAGTCGAGCGCTCTGGACCATCCCATGACGGCGGAGAACGAAGCGTTGCTCAAACAACAGCATTCCGAGGCAGGGCAGTGGGAAACGGTGACGCGTGCCGACGGCAGCACGTACATCGTTCCGCGCCGAATCCGATAGGCCCCGCCGTGCGCCCGGCCGGAAAGCTAGCGGCCCGAGCCTGCGTACACCGTGGCGGCAGCGTCCCCGTCGAGCTCGAAAGCCGCGTGGACTGCGCGAACCGCAGTGTCCAGCAGATCGGCGCTCGTCACCACTGAGATACGTATCTCCGACGTCGAGATCATGTCGATATTGACGCCCGCATCGGACAGGGCCCGGAAGAACCGGTACGACACCCCGGGATTGGACCGCATTCCTGCTCCGATCAAGGAAAGCTTGCCGATCTTCTCGTTGTAGTCGACGGCTTCGTACCCCACCCGGGCCTGCGCCTCTCCGAGTGCCGCGAGTGCGGCGGCTCCGTCCACGATGGGGAGGGTGAAGGAAATGTCGGTGCGGCCCGATCCATGCGTGGAGACGTTCTGGACGATCATGTCGATGTTCGTGTGAGCGCCCGCCACGATCCCGAAGATTTCGGCGGCCTTGCCGGGAATGTCCGGCACCCCGACGACTGTGACTTTGGCCTCCGAGCGATCGTGCGCCACTCCCGAAATGATTGGCTGTTCCAAGGGTTCTCCCTCTTGAATCGTGGTCTGGTCGTCGGGGCTGGGCAGTACCCAGGTTCCCTCATGGTGGCTGAAGGAGGACCGCACGTGAAGAGGCACCCCGAACCGGCGGGCGTATTCGACGCAGCGCAGATGCAGGATCTTTGCGCCGGATGCTGCCATCTCAAGCATCTCCTGGCTGGAGATGGTATCGATTTTCCGGGCGGACGGCACGACGCGCGGGTCGGCCGTATAGACGCCGTCGACGTCGGTATAGATTTCGCAGACGTCCGCTTTGAGGGCGGCAGCCAGGGCGACGGCGGTGGTGTCCGATCCTCCGCGTCCGAGCGTCGTGATGTCATTGCTGTCACGGCTCATTCCCTGGAAGCCGGCCACGATGGCGACGTCGCCCTTCTCAATCGCTGTGCGGATCCGGTGGGGTGAAACATCGATGATTCGGGCCTTGCCGTGGATGGCATCCGTGATCATCCCGGCCTGGCTTCCGGTGAAGGACTGCGCTGAAGCTCCGAGGGCGTTGATGGCCATCGCAAGGAGGGCCATGGAGATCCGCTCCCCGGCGCTGAGCAGCATGTCCATTTCACGGGCATGCGGGGCATTCGACACCTGGGCGGCCAGATCGAGGAGTTCGTCCGTGCTGTCACCCATTGCGGAGACGACCACGACGACCTGGTTGCCTCGGGCCTGCGTGTCGACGACCCGGCGGGCCACGCGCTTGATGCCCTCGGCATCCGCGACCGAGGATCCGCCGAACTTTTGAACTATGAAGCCCATGCGCTCACTCACCGATCATTGACATTGAGTTGACGGTGCCCAACCCGGATAGTTTTCAAATCTGCGATCCGACCAGCACGGCTCCCCTGGCGACCGATGCGGCCGTCCGGGGGTCATGCCGGATGCGGACGGGACACCGTGCAAGTCTAACGGTGGGACCGGAAGCCCCTAAATCCTGGGTCGGATTGCAGGGACGGGAAGGTGCCTTTCCGTTATGGTCAAGCTATGACCAACGAACATGGGGGAATCGTTGTCGAGGGTGTCGCACGGAACTTCGGTTCGGTGCAGGCCATCCGACATATCGACTTCGTGGCCCCGCCCGGTGAAGTGACGGCCCTGATCGGCCCCAACGGTTCGGGGAAGACCACGCTCATGCTCATTCTGGCGTCGCTTCTCGCGCCTGACCATGGAACGGTGCGGGTGGGTGGTTTCGACCCGGTGACGCAGACTGCTGCCGTGCGTGGCGCAGTCGGCTGGATGCCTGACACTCTTGGTTTCTGGGAATCCCTGACGGCTCTTGAGGTCCTGACGACGCTCGGGGCACTGTATGGCATGCAGCGCGAGCACCGCACGGAGCGGGCACACGAACTGCTGGAGACGGTAAGCCTTGCGAGTTATTCGACGCAACCCGCGAGAGTGCTGTCCAGGGGGCAGCAGCAAAGGCTGTCCCTGGCGCGGGCCCTCATCCACGATCCGCAGATCCTGTTGCTCGACGAGCCGGCGTCGGGCCTCGATCCGGGCTCGCGGGTGGACTTGCGGACACTGCTGCGGAAACTCGTTGCCGGGGGCAAGACGGTCGTCGTGTCGAGTCACGTCCTGTCCGAACTGGACGAGATTGCCGACCGCGCCGTCTTCGTCAGCGGCGGAAAATCCGTTCGAAGCCAAACCATCGACGAAGCAGGCTCCCAGACCCGCCGCTACTGTGTCCAGGCGGAACCGATGTCAGCTCTTGCTGCAGTATTCGCGCGCCACGGCGTCCGCTTCGTGGAACGCGGCGATTCACGGCGCATCGAGTATCAGGTGGAACTGACAGGTACGAAGGAAGCAGCGTGGCTGCTGCGCACCCTCGTGCTGGCCGACGTCGTCGTGACAGCCTTCGCGCCGGCCGGCGGCGCACTGGAAGAGACCTACATGAGCCTGGAGACGGACAGACGATGAGCACCGAAATCGACCCCCGCCCCCTGCCCGGGAGAACAGCGGCCGGCAAGGTGTCCAGACGGTCAGCCATCGGAACGGTGTTCTGGCTCGAAATGCGCCAGCGACTTCGGGCCCGGGGGTGGTACATCATGCTGGCCATCTGGTTCGTCGTCATCGGGCTGATCTTCGTTCTGGCCCATGCCTTCCTGGGTGCGAGCGACAATGTAGGACCGATCCTCTTCGACATGGTCGTCGGGTTCGTGCTGTTCTTCGGTCTGCTCGTGGCGCCCGGGCTCTCGGCAAATGCCGTGAACGGCGATCGTGCAGCGGGAACGCTGGCAATACTCCAGGTCACCCTGCTCACGCCGGGCCAGCTGCTCGTGGGTAAATGGCTGGCATCCTGGGCAGGCTCACTCGCCTTCCTCGTGGTGAGCTGCCCGTTCATCTTCTGGGCCCTGGCGCTGGGGGGAGTGCAGGTCGGAGAAGCGTTCGTATCCCTCGGTATGCTCGCGGTGGAGTTGGGCCTGATCGCCGCGATCGGAGTGGGTGTGTCCGCCCTCGCGAACCGCCCCCTCTTCTCCATCGTCATCACCTACATGCTCGTTGCGATGCTGACCTTCGGGACGCTCATCGTGTTCGCCCTGACCATGCCGCTGGTTTCCGAAAGGACCAGAGTCACCACGTCCTATCAGTCCTACAGCGGTGGCGAACTGCTGGACTCGACGACGCTCCCCGATCCTGCTGACTTCGAGTGCGTCACCGAAACGTTCGTCCAGGATGTCCCCCGCACCGAGCGGACCGCGTGGCTTCTCGCGGCGAATCCGTTCGTTGTTGTCGCTGACGCTGTCCCTTATGCGCGTGACCAGCCGGACTATGTGCCGGTCGGTGGGAGTTTCGAACAGCCCGGCGTTCTGGAGGCGATCAGCCAGGGCGTCAGGGGCCTGCAGGCGGGTCCAGACAACAACGTGACCTGTGACGAGATCGGCGCGGCCCGCGACGTTGAAGGACAGCCGCCCATCTGGCCCCTGGGAATCGCCCTGCAGGGCCTCCTGGCGGGTGGGCTTCTGTTGCTGGGACGAAAAAAGCTGACGACGCCGGCGTCCCGTCTGGCGCCGGGGACCAGAATCGCGTAGCGGCTACGGGCTGGACAGCTACAACCGGATTCCTACGACCTGGTACTTGCCACTCAGGTATTCATGACATTGCGCGGCGCCCCTCGAAAGCCCGGCCGAGGGTGACTTCGTCGGCGTATTCGAGGTCGCCGCCAACCGGCAGCCCCGATGCCAGGCGGGTGACCGGAATGCCGATGGTCTTGAGCATCCGTACAAGGTAGGTGGCAGTCGCCTCGCCCTCCAGATTGGGGTCGGTGGCAATGATGATTTCCTGGATCTTTTCATCGGACAGCCTGCTGAGAAGCTCGCGGATGCGTAACTGTTCGGGCCCGATGCCTGCGATGGGATTGATGGCGCCACCCAGCACGTGATACCGGCCGCGGAATGAGCGTGTCCGCTCCACAGCGATGACGTCCTTCGATTCTTCCACGACGCAGATCATGGTGGGGTCCCGACGTGGGTCGCGGCAGATTCCGCACGTCTCCTGTTCCGTGATATTCCCGCAGACCGTGCAGAACTTCACGCGTTCCTTCACCGTGGTGATCGCGGTGACAAGCCGCTGCATGTCGTCACTGTCCGCTTCAAGGATGTGGAACGCGAGTCGCTGCGCGGATTTCGGGCCCACTCCCGGGAGGCGTCCCAGCTCGTCGATCAGCTCCTGGACTGCACCTTCGTACACGTAACCTTCTTCGTCTAGCTGATGATCAGGGGCCGCTGTTCCAGCCGGCGTTCCGACAGGGCGCAGCACGCACCCTACTGCGGTTCGACGCTTCGCTCTTCCACCAGGCGCCCATTGAGTATGCGTTCAATTGCGGTTCGGCCTACGAGGCCGGACTCCTCGAGCGTTTCATCGTCGGCGCTGGGAACGTCTTCGACATACCGGAAGTCTACGGCGCTGTTGTTTGCCGCAGCCGACTCCACCCGCTTGCGCTCAGCCTCATCCAGCAACCGCTGGTACCGGCTGGCTGTCCTGTTCCTCTCCTCCGGAACAGCATCAGCTGCACGGGTGTCGTTCGTGCGACCGGCGCTGTTCGTCGACTGGGGACCTGCCGCCACTGGAGTCGGTGCCGGCGCCTTCACCGGTGTCGTCGCCTTCACCGGTGCAGTCTGCGGAGCTGAAGCCTGTGCCGTCGGCTGGACCGGGGTCCCGGCCGGAGCCGCGGGACGAACCGGCGTCGATCCTGTTGGCTCGGTTGCCCCCGGAGGGGAACCCGCATCCGGGGCGTTGTTGTTCCACCCCGGTTCAGGATCGTAGGGATCTTCTGGGGGCTCCACCATGGCCCAGGAATCGTCCGAGTCGCTGGGGCTCGGACGGCCGGCGACCTCGTGCGGGGCACCTCCGGTGCCGGTTGTTGAGCTTCTACCGGTGGTGGCCTCCGTCGCGTTCGACGTGACAGCAGGGCCAGAATCCGAAGCCGGATCGCTTCCCCCGCCGGATCCGCTGCCGGAACCGGAAACGGATTGCAGAGGCCTGTCCCCGTTCGATCCGGATGTTTTCCTGGCGTCGGCGTCGGCGTCGGCGTCGGCATTGGCACCAGCACCAGCACCGGATAAGGTCCCGGTTTTGTCCCCGGGGTGGGGCGGAGCTTCGGTTCTGTTCCCGGTGTGGGATTGGGTCCCTGCCGGTGCGACAGCGCCGATAGGGTTCTCGGTTCTGGTGATGGCTTCGGGCGCGGCCCGCGCGTCGTCCCTACTCGGAGCCGGCCGGACGGCCGGTACTTTTGGGCTCGCCCCACCTGCCGCCGCGCCGTCGTGCAGTGCCTCGATTTCGCAGGCGAGTCCGAGGACCGTTTTGATGGCCTGCTTCACATTGTCGGAGTGGGGCCCCCGCTGGAACGCGATGGCATTGCCCGGCGTGGCGAAGGCAAGCACCAGGACATTCCCCTCAAGCGAACGGGGCCTGGCGGCCACATTGACGTTCAACCAGGTGATGCGCTTGATTTTGGCCAGTTCGTCCATGATTTCCGGCCAGGCACGCCGAACCATCTCGATCTGCCCGGAGCCGCCCGCACCCGCACCCGGTGCTGGAGCCGAACTGGCAGCCGGAGCAGAAGTTGGAGCGGCGGCTGGAGCGGGAGCGGGAGCAGGAGCGGGAGCAGGAGCAGGAGCAGGAGTTGGAGCGGCGGCTGGAGCGGGAATGGCGGCGGAAGTCGGGGTGGAAGGAAGCGTCTCTGCGGGTACCTGGGCAGGATCGGAACCGCCACCGGCAGGGCCGTCACCTGAAACGGCGGGCGCCTGGGCCGACTGCTCGTTGTCCCAGGATCGGTCTTCAGGGGGTGCTTCTGTCTGGGTCGAAGGTTCACCCATAGCGGTTCCCGCGTCGGAGGGCGGGCCATTCCGCCGCGGAGCGGCGGTGTCAGGGACGGCTTCCCGTCGGCCCTCCGGAGCGGATTGGCCGGTGTCCTGCACGGCCACGCCGCCGTTTGCGTACTCGAGCCGGCGTTCAATGCGGTCAACCCGCGCAAGCGTTCCCCGGATCGACTGATCCGCTGCGGGAAGGAGCAGGCGCGCGCACAGGAGCTCGAGGTGCAGGCGGGGAGACGTGGCACCCGTCATCTCGGTGAGCGCTGTATTCGTCACATCCGCGGACCGCGACAGCTCGCCGCTTCCCAGTTGGTTCGCCTGGGTCCGCATCCGGTTCAGCTGGTCGTCCGGAATGCCGCGGAGGATCGATGCGGCACCTTCCGGAACAGCGTTGATGACGATGAGGTCGCGGAAACGTTCCAGCAGGTCCTCGACGAACCGCCGTGGATCGTGGCCCGTCTGGATGACACGGTCGACTGCGTTGAAAACAGTTCCGGCGTCGCCCGCAGCGACGGCGTCGACGACGTCGTCCAGGAGCGTCGCGTGCGTATATCCCAGCAGTGAGACCGCCAGTTCGTAGTCCAGTCCTGTCTCACTCGCGCCCGCCATGAGCTGATCGAGCACGGACAGCGAATCGCGAACCGATCCGCCGCCGGCCCGCACCACGAGTGAAAGAACGCCCGGTGCGATAGGGACGTTTTCCTGGCGGCACAGAAGTTCCAGATAGGCCATGAGCGGTTCCGGCGGAACCAGCCGGAACGGGTAATGATGGGTGCGCGAACGGATGGTGCCGATGACCTTGTCGGGCTCGGTGGTCGCGAAAATGAAGAGAATGTGTTCGGGCGGTTCTTCGACGATTTTGAGCAACGCGTTGAAGCCCGCCGAGGTGACCATGTGGGCTTCGTCGATGATGAAGATCTTGTACCGGTCCCGCACCGGAGCAAAAGTGGCGCGTTCCCGAAGGTCCCGCGCGTCGTCGACGCCTCCGTGGCTCGCTGCGTCGATCTCGATGACGTCGAGGCTGCCCGAGCCGTTGCGCGCCAGTTCCACACAGCTGTCACAGACCCCGCAGGGCGTTGAGGTAGGACCATCTGCACAGTTGAGGCACCGGGCGAGGATCCGCGCCGACGTCGTCTTGCCGCAGCCGCGCGGTCCGGAGAAAAGATACGCGTGGTTGACGCGGTTCTTGTCGATCGCGGCCATGAGCGGATCGGTGACGTGCTCCTGACCGATGACATCCGCGAAGCTTTCCGGGCGGTATCGGCGGTAGAGGGCTGTACTCACAGAATGAACCTTATCGGTTGGGGGTGACAGAAGGCATGCCGGTGGAGGAAAGGCGACTGGGAGAGACTATCCAGGGCGCTCGGGGGAGGTTCGAGGGATCGAAGGCCACCAGCGCATCGGCGAGGGACGCGGTGGGCAGGCCGAGCGAACCGAGGATGACATCCCGTACCTGCGAGGCGTCAAGGCCCTGGGAAGCAAGGTCCTCGAGCGTCACTGCGCCGTCGCGTTTCGCGAGCCGTCGGCCGTCCGGGTTGAGGGCCAGTGGTACGTGCACATAGCGCGGAGTGGGAAGGCCCAACAGCTCGCCGAGATAGGCCTGACGTGGCGAGGAGCTCAAGAGATCATATCCCCGCACTACCTGGTCGATGCCCGCCGCTGCGTCGTCGACGACCACCGCGAGGTTGTAGGAGGGAACGCCGTCATTTCGCCGCACCACGAAGTCATCCACGGAACCGGCGTAATTCCCATTCAGCTCATCGATGATGGTCCAGGTGTCGACGCCGGACCGCAGCCGGAGTGCCGGCGGTTTGGCGAGGCGCAGGCGCGCGCGTTCTGCCTCTCCAAGGTCGCGGCAGGTGCCGGGGTAGATCCCGGGAACGGCGTGCGGCGCGGAGGAGGCATCTGCGATGTCACGGCGGGTGCAGAAGCACTCGTAGAGCATGCCGGCGTGGCGCAGATTCTCCAGGGCCCTGACGTAGCGGTGGCCGTCGTCGCTTTGCCGGGTCAGGGGTGAATCCCAGGTCAGGCCCAACGCCATGAGTTCGCGGAGCTGGGCCTGTTCAGCCCCCGCCCGGACACGGTCGAGGTCCTCGATCCGAAGCAGGAACCGGCGATCAGTACTGCGCGCGAAGAGCCAGGCCAGAATGGCCGTACGGAGATTCCCAACGTGCAGCTCACCCGTCGGACTTGGAGCAAAGCGCCCTGCTCCAGTACTTTCCCGCACTCGCCCGACCCTCGCCCTTTCCGAAGACAGAATCCTCGCCCCAATGACGCGACATCGAGTCCTTCGGCCAGGTTTGCAGTCATTGCCGATCCAAAGTACCGACTTGCAGTCTCAGGTGCCAGCTTAAAGTGAAGACCCCTCATGCACCTGCCAGAGCCCGCTTACCCTTGCTACCTTCCGGTCCTGGGGGAGTTCACAGGGTGACACCACATGAGGGGCCGGGAAATAGTCTACACAAAAACGCCTGCCGCCATTTCTGGCTTGGAGGAAGGTTGGGCGCGATGTCACCGCTGACCGCCGTCGCCCCGGCCGTTCTGCGGTGACCTCAGAACGGTGGTAGGTCGACCCTCACGGATGCCTCCGCGTCCATCCCTGCGTCCATCCCCACGGATGCCTCCGCCGGGTTCGACGGCGGAGCTTCCGGCGTGGTGCTGTAGCGCCGGCCGGTGGGCGAGAACCACTCCAGAGTGCTCCCGGGGTGCTGGCGGACAGACCACCCTGCCTCGTGCTTCATCCGGTGGTGCTTGCGGCACAGGGAAGCGAGATTGTCGTGGTTGGTTGGTCCGCCGTCTTCCCAACTGACGGTGTGGTCAAGGTCGGCCCGGGCTGCAGAAGAATTGCAGCCGGGGAATCTGCAGGTTCTATCACGTACGCGGATGTAGGTTCGAAGCCCTTTGGGCACCCGATAGCGGCGTCGGCCGACATTGAGCACAACGCCGTCCACAGGGTCGGTCAGCAAACGGATCAGGCTGGGTGCACCTGCCGCAAGTTGCCGGGCGACATCCGCCGGAATGGGCCCGTAGCCCTCAAGATCGGCAGGGGCGTCGCTGCGTCCGAGCAGGGACAGCATCGGAATGGTCACGAGCACCTGGGCCTTGACGCCTCGGGCATGGGAGTTCCCGTTTCGCCCCGACCCTCCACCGCCGACGACGAGGTCGGTGAGGACGTCCGCCCTCAACTGTCCAAGTGTTCGTGATTCATCGGCATCCTGAAGCGACCGTGCCATCTCGCTCACGCGGTTGAACAGTGCAAGGGCGCTTTCGGCCGGAAGGAAGGCCCCGAGGTACGCCATGCCGTCCTCCGCCGGTTCCACATATACGCGTCGCTCCAGTTCGGCCTTCCTCCGGCGATCCGCTTGTGCCTCAGGGTGCTCGCATTCGCGAAGCCGCCGGGCGCGAGCCGCCAGTTGGACCCTGGTGAGATCCGGCGCCACCTGGAGCAGTTTGTCCTCGAACCCCGACCGGGCTCCTGCCGGAAGGCTTCCTCCCTCACGAATGATGGCCTGTGCATGCTGATAATGGATGTGGCCGTTTTCCAGGGACTGAAGGGTAGCCGGAAAGTCCCGGACGAGAGCGATGGACTCGTTGACGAGGTGACCGGCTACTCCTTCCGGCACACGCAGTATGCAGGCGGTTTCACTTACCGCGTTCATGGCGGCAAGCTCTCGTTGACGCGCAGTCCCGCCCCCTGTTACCAGCGATTCATCGACGCGGTGGATGATGCGTGCCTTGAGCGCAGCCAGCCAGCTCTCCAGACGGGCAGCGGCCCCGAGTGTCCTGACTGCCCCTTCCGGTGAGAGTGCACCGATAGCGGTCGGGTTCAGCTCCGTGAGAGCCCGGGCAATGGTTAGCGGATCCTTCTCGAGGAAGTCATGGAGCGACTCCTCAGAGAACGCGTCGTCGAAAGCCTGTCCGTGGAAAGCCTGCTCATCAAAGGATTGCTCGTCGAAGACCTGATCGTCGAAGACCTGATCGTCGAAAACCTGATCCCTGAAGAACGGCTGGTCCATGATTGAGGCATCGTCGAAGACGAAGGTATACGGCAAGAACGGTCCGTCCTCGACGGCGCCGGGAAAGGGGCGGACGGGGACGCGGCGCGCATCCTGCGCCGTCGTGCCTGCTGACCCTTGAACCATAAAAACATTCCATCATCCGCCACTGACAAAACTAGGAGCCGCCCCGATTCGGCACATCAACCATGTGCGGGTAGTCTGGTATCTGCTCCGAATCAGGAGGATTCGCCTAGCGGCCTATGGCGCACGCCTGGAACGCGTGTTGGGTTCACGCCCTCGGGGGTTCAAATCCCCCATCCTCCGCGATTGTTGAAACCGGATATCAGGAAAGCCCCCGTCATTATGGCGGGGGCTTTCCTGATTCTGAATTGCTACGCGGGTGGCTCGTCGGTCCCGGAAACTTTCGTGACCCGAGCAATCCGCCGCTTCGCCGCTGCCTCACTCGGGCCCTCGGGCCCGAGGCCGAGCCGGACCAGACCCATCACAAGCCGCGTAGCGCTCCTGATCGGCAGCGGAAACGGACCGACGGCCGGGGATCGGAGTCCCAGCATGTCCCGGTGGCGTGGCTCGAGCGTGGCAACTGCTGCGGCGAACAGCACACGGTACCCGGCCCGTTGCGAGAGCGGCAACGGGGGCTTCCTGATGTGTCGGAGGGCCTCCTGGACCTGGGCGCTGTTGGTCAGCTCGGCGTCGAAGGAAGCCAGCTGCGCGGCGAGATCGGTCTCGGACCGCGGCGGACTGTCGGCTCCCATCAATTCGCCTGCCTGTGCCCATTCGGCGACATACTGGTCGGGCCCGCCGGGGATCGGCCCGCCGTATGCTTTATGCGCCGAGAGGAATGCATCGGTGAAGGCGAGGTGTACCCAGCGGACGAGATCAGGGTCCGCGGCGGTGTACGGCCGACTGACACCCTTGCTGTCGAGGTACGTACCGGTCACCCGGGTATGGAGCTTCTGGACGAAGGCCGATCCTTCCTTCGCAGCAGCTGTGGACCCGTAGGTGACAGTGAAGATCCAGCGAATGGTATTGGCCAGCCGGCCCAGGGGGTCCTCGCGGAACGAGGAATGGTCGTGGACTCCCGCCATCGCTCCGGGATGGAGAGTCTGCAGCAACAGCGCACGGATTCCCGCGACAAGCGGTGTCATCGAGCTGTGGACCACCCATGCGGCCGATTCCGGCGGGAAGTAGCCGACGTCGTCGCCGGAGTCGAGCTCCTCCGCCCATGTCGGAGGTTCGTCGCTGTTCGCGGTGAACGTCTTGCGAAGCTGGGTGCGCCATCGTGAAACCATGCCTGCCACCCGGTCATTATTGCCTATGGAGCTGGACGTTCGACCGGCGGACCCTCGAGCGACGCCACGCAGCGCGCAAGGAAAGCGGCGCCCGCGGCCTCGTTGATGAGGTTCCCTTCGGTGAGGACCGGGTAGGGAGTTGCCGGCACACCGTCGGAGGGCCGGACGTCCACGTGCGCAACACCGTACCCATGCTCATGAAGGTAGTCGGCCATCGCATAGTCGGTGCGCGAATCTCCGACGGTCCTCCACCGCAGGGGAATCTCGGTGAACGGTGCGAGGAGCTTCAGGGCGCGCTCGGCCCCCAGATCCTTGCCGACCCGCACTGACTCGATGTCGCTCGAGATGATCGTCGGATCAATCCGGTAGTCGATGTTGCCGCTGCTGTCCGGCTCCTCGCGTGCAAGCCGGCACGCTCCCATGTCGTGGCTGTGCAGGATGTCGAACGCGTCAGCGTCGAACAACTTCTGCGCCCTGAGGTAGTCCGCGCTCGAAGCACTGAGGGACTGCTCGACCGATACCATCGCGCGCTTGGTCTCGTCGAAGAACATCATGTGGGCGTACTTCTCCTCCACCAGATCCCGGATGTCGTCACCGAAACTCAGCGAAAGGGCCAGATCCAGATCCACCAGCACCTCGCCGGCTCCTGTTCCATCGAAGCTGAACCATGCCGCGCCCTTCTCGCAGATGGCGAAGAAGCGCACACCCTCGGGTATGCCCGCGGCAAGCATGGGCGCGAGGACCTGCTCCTGGATGAACTGGTCCGACCGGCCGGTGTTGAACACGACAGGCCAGCCAGCGGCCGCCAATGTCAGGAGATCATTGATGATCTGCGGTGGAACCGTGCGGGTTGTGGGACTGGCGATGGGGCCATCCACGTCCAGAAGGAGGCCGGTGCGCGAAGAAGGCATCCCCCATTATGTTCCGGAGCCTGGCGGACATCGCTCAGCGACGCGGTTGGGGACCACAGGGCCCGTCTGCATCCGGTGCCGGCAGTATGCCCGAAGCACCTCGGTGGGGTACTTCCCCCGTGGGTGAGACGGTCCTGCGCGGTCGAGGGTGGTGGTGCCCGGAGCAACCCGGGACCGGCCCCGCAAGGATCCGCTTTCCATTGCGCGCGAGTTTTCCCTAGGCTGTAGCAGTGATCTTCAAAGCAGTGAGTGACGGCCGACCGTATCCGGACCATGGACACGTAACTCCCAAGGACTGGGCGGAAGTGCCTCCCCGGCAGGTCCGGCTCGACGAATTGGTGACCACGAAAACTACCCTCGACCTCGGGGCGCTCCTCGCGGAAGACTCGACTTTTTTCGGCGATCTCTTCCCGCACGTCGTGCAGTGGAAGGGCATTCTGTACCTTGAGGACGGCCTGCACCGCGCTGTCCGCACGGCACTCCACCAGAGAACCATCCTGCACGCTCGTGTTTTGGTCGTCGATGCCTGAGTTGCCACCGCGCAATGAGCGGGCGGAGGCGAGGCGGGACCCCACGGAGTGGCACGGCCACCGGATCGTCACCGAGGCGGACCTCGGCGCCGTCTTCGCCGACGACGACGTCGAGACCGTCCACTCGCCGCGCCCGAACCTGAAGAAGGTTCTCCATGGACTGGTTCTCGTGGTGCTTATCGGCCTGCTGATCATTGCGGTTTTCCTGGCGCTCGCCATCCAGCGCGGGGAGATCAACGTCGGGGCTTCTGAACCGACGTCCGGACCGACGGCGCCGTCGTGCCCTGCCGGTCCGTTCGACTACCAGGACCCCAGTGCGATCACGGTCAACGTCTACAACAGCACCACCATCAACGGTCTTGCGGATACTGCGGCAGCCCAACTGCGTGGACGCGCCTTTGCGGTAGCCGCTATCGGCAACCGGGATGCAGGCGGGGCGGGTACGACCGCCGTCATCGTGTCAGGTCCGGACGGCGCCGCCAACGCCTTCACCGTGCAGCGGACCATCCCGGGATCGCTGTATCTCAGCGACGAGCGCACGGACCGCACGGTCGACGTCGTGCTGGGCCCGGAGTACGGCGGGATCGTGCCGCCTGAAGCGGTGGACATCACCCCTGCCGGATTGAACTGTCTCGAGGAGGCAGCCGGTGAACCTGCTCCCGCAGGGCCGTGACGGTACCGCAACGATCCACGCCGGCCTTCAACTGCACCTGTCAGGGCCGCAAACCTCGGCGCCGTCCACCGGCGCCGCTATGACGAGCGGATTGCTTTCCCGCCAGTAGCTCGCCAGGGCATCGGCGAAAACCGCGGTCGGTTGCGCTCCCGAGATTCCATACTTCCGGTCGATCACGAAGAACGGGACGCCGCTGACCCCGAGGCTGCCGGCCTCGTCCATGTCACGGCGAACCTCCTCTGCGAACCGGTCGCTGCCGATCGTGCTGCGGATTTCGTCCTCGTCCAGACCGATCGATGCGCCCAGCGTCACCAGGAAATCGACGTCGCTGGTGTCTTCCCCCTGCTCGAAATGAGCGGACAGGACCGCCTCCTTCGCCTCGGCGCCGAGCCCGTGCGACTTCGCGAGGTGCAGGAAGCGGTGAGCTGTGAACGAGTTGCCCACGACGACGTCGTCGAAGCGGAAGTCGAGTCCCTCGCCCGCGGCCTGCTCGACGAGGTTGTCCCACATCCTGCGGACCTGCTCGGCGGGGATGCCCTTGCGCTCGGCGAGGTACTGCTGCTCGGTGCCCTCGTAGTGGTCGGGGAGGGAAGGATCGAGCTGGAAGCTCCGCCAGGTCACGTTCACCTGGTCGCGGTGAGGAAATGCGGCGAGGGCCTTCTCGAAGCGTCGCTTGCCGACAAAGCACCAGGGGCATTTCACGTCGGAGAAAATTTCGATGTCCATACTTCGCGCAACGTGTCCGGCTGCGGCTCCTATTCCCCAGTGCGCCTACGTGCTTCGTCAGCGGACCGGGACTGTCAGGCCGCGGAGAACTCGCGGCTTTCCTGGAGGTAGCGGTCGTAGGCCGGAGTGGTCAGGAACGCGGGGAACTCCTCGCCGAGTGCAACCTCCTCGAAGAGTTCCCGCGCGTCGTCGAACCGGTCGCCGTCGAAGCGCTCCAGGGCCGAGAACTCCTCGTCGAGGAGGGTTTCGACCCATCCGCGGGTGATGATCTCGCCGTCGTTCGTCACTGCGTTCGTGTAGATCCACTGCCAGATCTGGGATCGCGAAATCTCGGCAGTAGCGGCATCCTCCATCAGGTTGTTGATGGCCGCCGCTCCGCTGCCCCGCAGCCAGGACTCGATGTAGCGGACGCCTACCTCGAGATTGTCGCGGATTCCCTGCTCGGTGATGGAGCCGGGAGTGGCGGCGATATCCAGGAGTGCCCTGTCATCGGGCACGACGTCGTCCCGCAGTCGGTCCAGCTGGTTCGGCCGCGTGCCGAGCCGGGCATCGAAGACCTCCATCGCCACCGGCACAAGGTCCGGATGGGCCACCCACGATCCGTCGAAGCAGTCCTCGGCCTCCCGCGTCTTGTCGACGCGGACCCTGTCGAAGGCCGCCGCATTGGCTTCCCCGTCCCGTCGGTTGGGGATGAAGGCCGCCATCCCACCGATCGCGTGGGCGCCCCGGCGGTGGCAGGCCCGGACGAGCTGCTCGGTGTAGGAGCGCATGAAGGGTGCCGTCATGGTCACCGAACTGCGGTCCGGGAGGACGAAGCGCGGGCCGCGGGTCCGGAAGTTCTTGATGACGGAGAAGATGTAGTCCCAGCGGCCCGCGTTGAGGCCGGAGGAGTGGTCCCGCAATTCGTAAAGAATCTCCTCCATCTCGAAGGCCGCAGTAATCGTCTCGATCAGCACCGTCGCCCGGATGGTGCCCTGCGGAATCCCGAGCAGCTGCTGGGCCTGGATGAAAATGTCGTTCCACAGCCGTGCTTCGAGGTGGTTCTCGAGCTTCGGCAGGTAGAAGTAGGGGCCGCGCCCCTGCTCGATGAGTGTCCGGGCATTGTGGAAGAAGTACAGGCCGAAATCCAGGAGCCCTCCCGCTACCGGCACGTTATGGATCAGCACGTGCTTTTCCGGCAGGTGCCAGCCGCGAGGGCGCACCACGATCGTGGGACGACTCCCCGGCGGGTCCGTGAGCCTGTATTCCTTTCCCTCGGGCGAGGTGAAGTCGATCCGGTTCCGGAGCGCATCCTTCAGGTTCAGTTGTCCGTTGATCACGTTGGCCCACGACGGCGTCGAGGAATCCTCCAGATCGGCGAGCCACACCTTCGCCCCCGAATTCAGCGCGTTGATGGTCATCTTCCGCTCCGCCGGTCCGGTGATTTCCACGCGGCGGTCCTCAAGGCCCGGGGACACCGGTGCCACCTGCCAGGAGGCGTCCTCACGGACGTGGCGCGTCTCCGGCAGGAACCGGGGATCAGCCCCGTCGGCAATGCGCTGGCGCTGCAGGCTGCGGAACCGAATCAGCTCCGCCTGCCGCGCAGAGGTGGCCTTGTGGAGTTCCTTGACGAAGTCCAGGGCCTCCCGCGTGAGGATCTCGCCCTGGCGCTTCACACTCGGAGCGGTCAGGGTGATGCCGTTGAGGGTATACGTGTGGTTCATGGTGGCTCCTGGGTCCGGCGGAACGAAGATGCGGCTGAGGAAAAGGAAGGATGCCTCAGTGGAACTGCTGGGTCTCGGTGGAGCCGGCCAGCGCGAGGGTGCTCCCGGTCGGATTCAGCGCGGTGGCCACCTGGTCGAAGTAGCCCGTTCCCACTTCGCGCTGGTGCCGAGTGGCGGTGTAGCCGCGGGCCTCAGAGGCAAATTCCTTCTCCTGAAGTTCGACGTAGGCGCTCATACCGTCGCGGGCGTAGCCGTGGGCAAGGTCGAACATCGAGTAGTTCAGCGCATGGAAGCCGGCCAGGGTGATGAACTGGAAGGTGAAGCCCATGGCGCCGAGTTCACGCTGGAACTTCGCGATCGTGGCGTCGTCGAGGTGTTTGCGCCAGTTGAACGACGGCGAGCAGTTGTAGGACAGCATCTGGTCGGGGAACTCGGACTTGACGGCTTCTGCGAACGTGCGGGCGAGCTCCAGGTCGGGGGTTCCGGTCTCCATCCAGATGAGGTCTGAGTACGGGGCGTAGGCCTTGGCGCGGGCGATGCAGGGTTCGATGCCGTTGCGGACCTTGTAGAAACCTTCCGGGGTGCGCTCGCCGGTGACGAATTCCTGGTCGCGGGGATCGACGTCGGAGGTGATGAGCGTTGCTGCCTCGGCGTCGGTGCGGGCGATCACCACGGACGGGGTGCCGGCCACGTCGGCTGCCAGGCGCGCGGCGTTCAGGGTGCGCACGTGCTGCTGCGTGGGGATCAGGACCTTGCCGCCGAGGTGGCCGCACTTCTTTTCCGATGCGAGCTGGTCCTCCCAGTGAACGCCCGCGGCTCCCGCCTGGATCATGGACTTCATCAGCTCATAGGCGTTGAGCGGGCCGCCGAAGCCGGCCTCGGCGTCGGCGATGATGGGTACCATCCAGTCCTCGACGCTGGAGATGCCCTCGGCCCATTCGATCTGGTCCGCCCGCAGCAGGGCGTTGTTGATGCGTCGCACCACGGTGGGAACCGAGTTTGCCGGGTACAGCGACTGGTCAGGGTAGGTGTGGCCCGAGTTGTTGGCGTCGGCCGCGACCTGCCAGCCCGACAGGTAGATGGCCCGCAGGCCCGCCTTGACCTGCTGGACGGCCTGATTGCCGGTCAGGGCGCCGAGGGCGTTGGTGTAGCCGCCGGTTTTCGCCTCGGTGGCCAGCTGCTCCCACAGCTTCTCCGACCCGCGGCGCGCCAGCGTGTGCTCCTCCTGCACGCTGCCGCGGAGGCGCACGACGTCGGCGGCTGTGTAATCGCGGCTGACCCCTTCCCAGCGGGGATCAGCGGACCACTCGTGCTCGAGTTCGTGCGCAGCGGCGTCCAGGGCATGCTGGCGGCCAGCGGCGGGGCTGGTGCTGTCCGGCTGGGTCGAATCCTGCGTCATGGTGATCTCCTTCGGATGGATCGAGGGTTTCTCGATTGCTGTAGGACCAACGATTCGGTATTTTTCCCGTTGCGCCTAGGCTTCAGCTCTGGCAAGAAATGCATTTCTTCGCGTATCGTCAAGAAATGACGACTTCCCCGTGGTCCCGCGACAGTATGCCTCCCCTGCCCGGTACCTCTGGTCTCCCCGGCACCGCGGACACCCTCGACCTCATCAGCCTCGGCAGGCGCGTCCGGCACCTGCGCAAGGGCAGGGGGATGACCCTCGATGACCTCGGCCGAAAGGTGGGCACTGTCGGCTCGCAGCTGTCATTGATCGAGAACGGCAAACGCGAGCCGAAGTTGGGGATGCTGCAGGGACTCGCTGCCGCCCTGGGGGTCAGTATCGATGAACTGCTCGGTGCGGAGCCGCCGACCCGCAGGGCCGCCCTTGAGATCGAACTCGAGCGGGCGCAGCGCGGGCCCCTGTACGGGTCCCTCGGTCTTCCCCGGGTCCGCATCTCCTCCCGTCTGCCCATGGAGGTGCTGGAATCCCTCGTCGGCCTGCAGGCTGAGCTGGAACGGCGCCTCAACGAACAGGTGGCGACGCCGGAGGAGGCGCGGCGTGCCAATGCTGAATTGCGCGCCATCATGCGCCGGAAGAACAACTACTTCCCGGAGATCGAGGCCGAGGCACAGCAGGTGCTCGATGCCGTGGGGTATTCGGGCGGCCCGATGTCGGAGCACCTGATCGCCGACATCGCCGTGCACCTCGGCTTCACCCTGCACCATGTCAGCGACCTGCCGCACTCGACGCGGTCCGTGACGGACCTCAAGAACTCCCGGATCTACCTCACGCAGTCCCGGCACTCGGACCACGATCCGCGGTCGGTGCTCCTCCAGGCACTCGGGCACTACGTGCTCGAGCACCGTCCACCGGAGAACTACGGCGAGTTCCTCCGCCAGCGCGTGGCCACCAACTACTTTGCGGCAGCCCTGCTGCTGCCCGAGAAGCCGGCGGTCGAGTACCTGCGCCGGGCGAAGGCCGCGAAGGAGATAGCCGTCGAGGACATCCGCGACACCTTCGCCGTGTCCTACGAGACGGCGGCGCACCGGTTCACCAACCTTGCGACCGAGCACCTCGACATCCTCACGCACTTCCAGAAGACCCACAAGAGCGGCATCATCTACAAGGCCTATGAGAACGACGGCGTGACGTTCCCCCAGGATCACACCGGGGCGATCGAGGGCCAGCCCTCGTGCCGGCGGTGGACCTCGCGGGTAGTGTTCGACGTCCAGGACAAGTTCCGCGCCTACAACCAGTACACCGACACCCCCAGCGGGACGTACTGGTGCACGGCGCGAACCGAACGCGGACCGAACGGCGAGTTCTCCCTCAGTGTCGGCGTACCCTACGCGCAGGTGAAATGGTTCCGCGGCAGGGACACCGACATCCGGGAAAAGTCCTTCTGCCCCGATGAAGCGTGCTGCAGGCGTCCGCCGTCGTCGTTGGCAGCGGAATGGGCGGGCAACGCGTGGCCCAGTGCCCGGGCGCACTCGCACCTTCTCGCGGCCATGCCGCCCGGCGTGTTTCCCGGGGTGGACGAGACAGAGGTGTATTCGTTCCTCGCTGCGCATTCCCACTAGGGCAGGGAACGGCTACTGAATCCTCGCCATTCTCCACACGCTCCACCGAGCGATGGCAGCGGCTCCTCCGACGACTACGGCGAGGGGCAGGTTCTGGGCTGTTCCGGAAACACTGACGAGGGCGATTCCGACGAACCCGGCTGCAGTGAACACGACGAAGAAGGCCAGAACGTGGAGCCACTGGTTCCGTACCCGGCGGAGGGTGAGGCTGAGGCCTGCACCGAGCGGAAAGCCGGTGACGATTCCGATGGGCAACCCGTAGACCAGCGCCAGGGTGAACGTTCCGAGGAAGTCGTTTCCGGAGAGGGCCCAGCTCAATCCCATCGCCGCAGCGAGGATTGCCACGGCGACCACGAGTCCGACAAGCAGGGCGCCGAAGCCGAGCGTCACACGGGGTTCGGGCCCGTCCGGCTCCCGCGTGTCCAGCTCATCCACTGCCGCACAACGGAATTGCGCCCATGATGCTCCTTCGAACGTGGTCCGCTCATCGTAGTGCGTGGTGCTCCCGCCTGTCCGGAACAGGAACGCCGATGGGACGGGAGAACCCCCGGCGGTTCCCCGCCGGGGGTTCTTCGGGCTCAGTGCAGATGGAACAGCCGCTAGTGGAACAGGTCAGCGGCCACGCCCATGATGATGCGGTCTCCGGGAGTGGACTTCCTCAGGTAGTCCTCCACGGCCCAGTCGTCGAGTGCAATGCAACCGGCTGTCGGAACCTTGTTCTGGTGCAGGAAGATCGCGAAGCCCGCATCCTGCACGATGGGCGAATCCGGTGGGCGGTTGTAGTTGATCACAGCGCCCTGCCGGTAATCGTGGGTAGCACGTGTAGCGAAGTACCACATGTCCTCGTCATAGCCCACCCAGGTGGAGGACTCGAAGTACTTGTTGTAGGTGTCCGTGTAGGGGTTGCCGCCCCAGCGTGAACGGGGGTTGAGCGTCCGGTAGGGCAGTGCGGTGCCGGGGTTACCCAGGCCGAAGGCCTCGGTCACCGAGTAGGAGCCGGTGGGAGAGAAGTTGAAGCGTGTCGGCCCGGACGGGACTCCCGGCCTCTTGAAGCCGCTGGCTCCCACCGTCGCGTCGGTCTTCCAGTCGGTGACGTAGGTTCCCGCCACCTTCTGGCAGTACACCGCGCTGGCGTAACTCTGGCCATACCCGCCGGCGATGGTGAGGAGGACCCGCTGCGCCCCGCCTGTCGAGTATTTGGAGCGGCCGTCATTCAGCGTGGTGCACTCGGTGTGCCGGTGGTCCCTGTTGCCGGCCGCGTTCCAGGTGATGAAACCGCCCTGGAACGGCTGGACACACTCGCCTCCCTCACAGCGCTCCGGCGTCTGGGGGTAGCCGAGGTAGCTCTGGTGCATGGCCATCGACTCGTACTTCGCCTTCACTCCACCGCGGACGGGTTGGGAGCCGGTGGCAGGGGACCAGAAAATCAGGCCGCCCTGGAACCACTGGTAGCAGCCGCCGTTGCGTTGACCACAGATTTCAGCCGTCAGCGGGTATCCCAGGTAACCGTTGTGCGCGCCCAGGCTTTCGTAGCGGCCCTTGATGTCGCCATTCACTGACTGTCCGCCTGTTGTGGGAGACCAGTAGGTTGTGCCTCCCTGGAACTTCTGGAAACACCCGCCTCCCGACTGGCCGCACACCTCGTTCTCGAGGGGATAGCCCAGGACGCCGTTCTCGGCGCCGCGTGCTGCCCACGCGTCCCGCATGCCGCCGCGGACAATCTGGGCACCTGTTGCCGGTGACCAGGAAATTACTCCGCGCTGGTAGGTCTGCTGGCAGCCGGACGATCGCAGCCCGCAGTTCTCCCGAGTAATGGGATACCCCAGCCATCCGGCTTCTGCTCCGGTGCGTGAGTAGGCCCCGCCCATAGCACCCGGGCCCCAGACGCCGTAGGCGCCCGACGACGCGGACCAGACGATCCGGAAGCCGCCGAATTCCTGGACGCATCCGTTGTCACGCTTGCCGCAGACCTCGGCGGACGACGGGTAGCCGACAGCAGCGTAGCCGCCGTACAGGTTGTACAGTGCCCCGCCGATAGCGCCACGGGTCCATACCTGCTGGTGCCCCGCCGTCGTGCTCCAGGTGAGGTCGATCCCATCCGAGAACCGCTGGGAGCATCCGCCTGGCGTGCACTGCTCATCGGTGACCGGGTAACCGAAGGCGCCCAGGGCGCCTGTGGCTGCCCACCGGGGACCGGTGTTGCCGGAGGTGAACAGCACTGCGTGCGCTCCGGTGGAGGGGGTGAAATGGATTTCCCCACCGACGAAGGTCTCCACGCAGTGTCCTGCTGCATTGCAGGATTCATTCGAGGTCGGTTCGCCCAGCGGGCCCGCGGCTCCTCCGAGTTCCCTCCACTTGGCCGCAATGCCTCCGATGGGAGTGAAGGGACCGGCGGCAGCAGCGCCGGCCTCGGGGCCCGGTGCTTCCGCCGAGGCCGTCGGCTCCTGCGCTGCGGGCACCTCCGGGGAGGGTGGTTCAGGTGCGGCTTCCTCCGCTGGAACGTCAGTCCCAGGATCGGTTGGAGCCGTTGTTCCCTGCTCCGGCAGGGCGGGAAGCTCCGTCGGGAGCGCCTCGGGGGTCGTCGCGTCCGGAGCTGATCCCGAAGTTCCCGGCTCGGGATCCAGCAGCCCGGCAGTCGGGGGAGTCGTCGTCGTGCCTGAATCCGGATACGTCGCGGCCTGCCCGGGGGAAGGCGTTGTTGCCGGGGCCTGCTCCGTGGCCGGAGCTGAGGGTGCGGCGGGTGCCGCGACGGCGCCCGGAGCGAGCCCGGACAGAAGGAGTGCGGCCAGCGAGATAACAGCTAGCGTGCGCCCCGGAAGGAAGGTGGATGGATGGTTCACCGGAAGACAACCGCCTGACATGTAGATGATGCTGGGGCCCCATCGGCGAAGGCGTCAGCGCGAACTTCAGCCGTGCCGCCGGCTGGTACTGCCTGTTGGATGTTTGCGCGGCCGGCCACGCTGCTGGTGCTGCCGACAGCGACGACAACGGAGAAGGTCACGGTGGTGTCAGCAGTGTTGGTCAGGGTCCCGGAAAAGGACCAGACACCCGCTGCGTCCGCCGTACACACCACATTGCCCAGCGCCTCGTTGGCGATGGCGGTGGGATTCGCGGGCACGGACTCCATGCTGGTTTCCAGTGTCGCCTCGACGCTCGGTCCCGGATCGGGGGGGACCGTTGCCGGCAGGTCAGTCCCGGTCGCTGCAGCCCCTGATGGTGCTGATCCTGTGTCCGGGGACGCCGGCATCGTGTTTTCTCCAGTGCTTTCTGCGCCGGGGACCGTCGCCGGTCCTGATACTGCCGGTGCGTCCGGCGCATCGGTAGGTGGCGAAGTGCAGCCGGAAAGGGCAGCGACGCCCACCGCCGCCCACAAAAAGAGCGGTCTGAGACTCCGCATTGTTCCCCTATTTTTTTGCTGTGAACTTACCGTTCGGGAACCAGGGGCTTTTTGACCGGGAAGATTGTACAGACGGAGATTATCAGCGAATTCCCGCGCCCCGGTCGATCATCCGATAACAATTCCACCCATCTTCTGAGGAACTAGGTTTATCGGTAGTAGCGACCCAGCACGTCGGCTTTCAGCTCGTAGAACGTACCGTCGTCAATGGCCGCGCGGGCGTCGTCGACCATGCGGATCACGAATCTCTCGTTGTGGATCGAGATTAGGGTAGCGGACACCATTTCCTTCGCCTTGAACAGATGGTGGATATACGCACGCGTATAGTTCCCGCAGGTGTAGCAGTCACAGCCTTCAACGAGGGGAGTGAAGTCCCTTTTGAAGCGCGCATTGGAGAGATTCCAGCGTCCGTCGGGTGTGTAGAACGCGGAATTACGCGCCACCCGGGTAGGCGAGACGCAGTCGAAGGTGTCGGCGCCATTCTCGATTGCCGTGAAGAGATCGTCAGGTTCCGAAATGCCCAGAAGGTGCCGTGGCTTGTTCTCCGGCAGTTCGTCGCTGCACCACCCGAGAATTGTTCCGAGGTTCTCCTTTTCAAGTGCCCCGCCGATTCCGAAGCCGTCGAAGTCGAGGGCGCCCAGATCACGCGACGCCTTTCGCCGCAGGTCTTCGTACTGGGCGCCCTGAATAACGCCGAACAATGCCTGATACGGTTTATCGCTGCGCTCCGTCGACAGCCGTTCGTGCTCACTGAGACACCGAAGTGCCCACAGTCGGGTCCGCTCGAGGGATTCCTCCTGGTAGGCGCGTGAATTCATCAGCGTGGTGAGTTCGTCGAACGCGAACATGATGTCTGCACCCAACTGGTGCTGCACCTGCATGGATATCTCCGGTGTGAAGCGGTGGCGGTCGCCGTTGAGGTGGGACTTGAACCACACGCCGTCATCGTCGATGTGTGCCAGGCGCTCCTTGCCGACCGCCACGCGGTCATCGGCGCCGACGGCCTCCGAATCGACCGGGACGTCCATGGTGATGACCTTCTTGAAACCTGACCCGAGGCTCATCACCTGGAATCCGCCCGAGTCGGTGAAGGTGGGCCCCCGCCAGTTCATGAACGCGCCGAGACCACCCGCCTCATCCAGCACGTCCGGGCCGGGCTGGAGGTACAGGTGATAGGCGTTGGCCAGGAGCGCCTGCGCACCTAGGTCCGACATCGCCTCGGGCAGCACCGCCTTGACCGTTGCCTTGGTTCCGACGGCGATGAACGCGGGCGTCCGGATGTCCCCGTGTGGTGTCGAGATGGTGCCGGTGCGCCCATGCCGGGGACCGGTGGGGCCGGGGGCGACGGCGCTTTCCTCCAGCCGGGAATCGACGGTGAAGGAAAAGGAGGACTGCTGGGACTCGGGATGCACCAACCCATTTTGCCAGAACCGGGCTCCTCGGCGACCCGCCGGCCGGCGCGCGGCGCCTGCTGCCTCTCAGGCCAGGGTGTCGAGCGCCCGGTTCAGGGCCGAAAGGGCAACAATCTCGGATTCGATCCGCCGCTCCAGCACCTCCCGGGTCAGCGTCTCCGACCCCCCGTGGGCCCGCAGGTAAAGAAGAACCCCCAGACGCAGCACCCGCCAGTCCTTCTCGGCCGACTTGTTTCCGGACACGGTGGCCCGGACGATCTCCGGATCGTACACGTTCGGATCATTGAGCTGGCGCTGCCGGACGGTTGCCGCCAGCTTCGCGCGCAGGGGGTCCGTCTCGGCGTCGTCCGCGGAACGCAGCGCTGCCGAGTACGCAGCTGAACGTGTGTCGTCGTGCCGTGAAAGGTAGGCGGTCATGGCCAACGCGCCTTCGATCCACTTCCAGCGGCCGAAGTTCCCGTCGAACGGCAGTACGGTCAGGAGGTCCGCGACAGTGAGGGCGTTGGCGGGGTCAGCGTGGTCGACGAGAAGCGAGACAGCGAGGTGGTGCAGGTCCTGCAGGTTGCTGCCCGACTTCAGGTTGATCCCACGGAGCAGCCGGCTCGAGAGCTCCTGCACTCCGGTGCTCGCCGGGTACGTGCCGGCAATCCGTGCCACCACAGCTTCGGGTGAACCGTGGTCGGCCGCGACGGCTGAGACCTCTGCTGCGCCGGTTGCCTCGATGGACACGCTGGAGCCGCTGGCCATCGTGACGGTGGTCCCGGTGGCGAGCTCGGCAACGATCAACGCCGGGGCGCCGAAGTCGTCGTTCCGGGTTGAAACGTCCTTCACCTCGACTGCCGCGCCGCCGCCCGGCGGGACCAACGAGTCGCCGGCCCTGAGTGACTCAGCGGTCACAGACCGGAGCTCCTGCCGATTCCGTTCGCTCTCTTCCACGTCGACTCCGTTTTCGCCCCCTGCACTGCTGTGTCCGCCGGATGCCGGCACATCTCCACGATAGGGTAAGCCGTTCATCGGCCCCAGCCGGCGTGGGCGAGGGCCTGCCGCAGGAGGTCCGCCCGGCCGCCGGAGAACTCCTCCTGGATCGATGGACTCAGGGCTTCCGACGGCGTGAGCCAGGACAGCTCGAGTGCATCCTGCCGGGGATCGCATTCCCCCGAGACCGGAATGAGGTAAGCCAGCGCGACGGCGTGCTGGCGGTCGTCGGTCAGCCCGGTTTCCGATGGCGAAGGGAAGTATTCGGCAATGGTGAAGGGAACGGGCGACGGCGGCAGCTGCGGAAGCGCGAAGGGGCCGAGATCCTTCTCCAGGTGGCGCAGCAGCGCTGCACGGATGGTCTCGCGGTACATCACCCGGCCCGACACGAAGGTGCGCACCATCTCCCCCTGCTCACTGGCCTGCAGGAGCAGACCCACCTCGTTGACATACCCGAGGGAGTCGCAGCGCACGGGAATCGCTTCGACATAGACCATGGGCAGGCGGCGGCGGGCTTCGTAAAGATCGTCTTCGGAGAGCCAGCCCGGATTGGGGTCGGGGGTGCGAACGTTCATACCTCAGTTCTAGCGCAGACTGGCCAAGCGGGGGGAGCGGCACGCGCTTCTTCGGCCGCCGGCTGAATCGGGCGGGGGGGGAAACCGGCTGGTCCTTCGAGCATCGGTGGCCTAGCGTGGCTTCATGAAGCCCGAGGTTCCCGAACTGCTGCTGCAGGACGCCGCCGAGTGGCGCCGCTGGCTCGAGGAGAACCACGCGGCATCGCCCGGCGTCTGGCTCGTCCTCTCGAAAAAAGGCGGCTCCCTGACGACCCTCACGTATGCGCAGGCGCTTGACGAGGCCCTGTGCTTCGGATGGATCGACGGGCAGATCCGCCCCCGGGACGCAATGAGCTTCGGGCAGCGCTTCACGCGGCGCGCGGCGCGAAGTATCTGGTCCGTCCGGAACCGCGGGCATGTGGAGCGGTTGGAGGGGGCGGGCCGCATGCAGCCTGCCGGCCGCGTCGCGGTGCAGGCGGCAGTGGACGATGGCCGCTGGGAACGCGCCTACGCCGGTTCCGCAACTGCTGAGGTGCCCGCGGACCTGCTCGCCGCCATCGCCGGGAACCCGGCGGCGCAGGCTATGTTCGACGTACTGTCGGCGCAGAACAGGTATGCGCTCATCTTCCGGCTGAGCCAGCTGAAGACCGAGGCGGCGCGGCAGCGGAACATCGCCGCGTTCACCAGCATGCTCGGGCGCGGCGAAACCCCGTATCCGCAGCGGGCACATCCGCCTACACCGAACGTGTAGCGGCAGGGGCGCCGGGAAAGGCAACCCCTTCCCCCACGACACTGAGCCTCAAGCGGGTGCCGATCCGGGCCATCGCCGCATTCCAGTGCCGGATCGTGATGACCTCCCCGCCCGCTCCAGCCGGGCCGGGACCCTCCAACCGGATGGTGACCGTCACCTCGGGGCCGAAGAAGTCCGTCTCCAAAACGGTTCCGGCAATCGTGCCATGCTCGGTGATGCGGATCTGCTCCGGCCGAAGCATCAACTGCACGGCGCCCTGGCAGCTGGGCCGGCGGACAGGAATCGCGCCGAGCGCGCAGTACGCCAGTGAACCCTGGAGATCGGCCTCAAGAATGACCGCGTCACCCAGGAATTCGGCGGTCTGCCGGTCGACCGGCCGCGTGTAGACGACGAAGGGATTGCCGACCTGTGCGAGGACTCCTTCCCGCAGCACCGCGACCTGGTCGGAGAAGGACAGTGCCTCCGACTGGTCGTGGGTCACCAGGATGGTGGTGACTCCCGTTTCGGCGAGCGTTGCCGCGACAGCCTTGCGTGTTGCGACGCGAAGACCGGCGTCCAGCGCAGAGAAGGGCTCATCAAGCAGCATGAGTGACGGACCGCGGGCGAGCGCCCTGGCCAGGGCCACCCGCTGCTGCTGGCCGCCGGACAGTTCATCCGGCCGGCGGTCGGCGTAGCTGGAGTCCAGGGACACCATCCCCAGAAGCCTGACGACCCGTGCCCGGGCAGATCGGCGCGGGTAGGCCCGGCGGTCGAGGCCGAAAGCGACATTCTCCCCGACGGACAGGTGGGGGAACAGGGCGCCGTCCTGGGCCACGTAGCCGATGTTGCGCCGATGTGCGGGAACCAGCACCCCAGGACCGGCAACGAGGTTCCCCTGCAGCGAGACGGTTCCCGAGTCCGGGGAATCGAATCCGGCAATGATCCGCAACAGCGTCGTCTTCCCCGACCCTGACGGTCCGACGATGGCTGTGGTGATTCCGCCCTGCACCGAAAGCGTGAGCCCCTTGAGGACTTCGACGCCGTTGAAGGACCGTGCCACGTCGACCAGGTCGAGGTGATTTCCGTCCGGGGTTGCCGGGTGGGTTGTCATGGAAAATCCTCCGGGAGCTACTGGCCGACGGCTTTTCGCGATTGCCGGTACAGGAGGTATGTCATGGGCAGGGACAACAGAATCAGCAGCAGCGCATAGGGTGCGGCCCCGGCATAGTCTATTTCAGAACTCAGCGACCAGAAGCGCGTGGCGAGGGTGGACACGCCCGACGGCGCCAGCACGAGGGTGGCGGTGAGCTCGTTGGAGATGCCGAGGAAAACCAGGGCTGCACCACCAGCGGCCGCCGGGGCGCACAGGCGGAGCGTCACCCTCAGGAAGGAGGCAAGGGGCGGCTTGCCCAGCGCGCGCGAGGCCTCTTCGAGTTCGCGGGGAGCCTGGGCGATCCCCGCGCGGAGGCTGACGAGCGCGCGGGGCAGAAAGAGCAGGGCGTAGGCCGTGATGACCACGGGTGCCGTCTGATAGAACGGGTACGCGATGTTGATGGTCACGGTCACGAAGGCGAGCGCCACCACGATTCCGGGCATCGAGCTCGTGATGTAGTTGCTGCTCTCCAGCAGCCGGCTGAACTTCCCGTTGTGGCGCACTGCAAGCCAGGCGATCGGGAAGGCGGCCACCACAGTGACGACTGCGCCGATGAGGCCGTAGCTCAGCGTCTGGAGGAGGGCCGTGGAGAGTTCGGCTGCTTCCCAGACCTCCAGCCCGCCGGCGATGAGCCAGCGGGCGACGTTCCAGAGCGGCACCCCCAGTGCGAGGCCGACCAGCGCCAGGGTGGCGGCCACCCCCAGCGGCCTCCAGCCTCCCAGGACGTAAATCCCAGGCGAGGACGCCACACCGGAGCCGAGCCGGGCGTAGCGGGCGCGGCCGCGCGTCGAGGTTTCGGCCAGCAGGAGCACCAGGCAGAGAAGGACGAGAACGCTCGCGAGCATGTTCGCCGCCGCGCTGTTGAACGTGGACTGGAACTGCTGCAGGATCGCCGTCGTGAACGTGTCGAAGCGGATCATGGAGAACGCGCCGAATTCGGCGAGCAGGTGGAGGCCCACCAGGAGCGAGCCTCCCCCCATGGCCAGGCGGAGTTGCGGAAGCACGACCCGGAAGAAGGCCTGCCAGGGCCCGAGCCCCAGCGATGCAGCCGATTGTTCCAGGCCGGGGTCGAGGCGCCGGAGCGTCGCTGCTGCGGGAATGTAGACCAGCGGGTAGTAGCTCAGCACTGAAATGAGGACTCCGCCGCTGATGCCGGACAGGGACGGGATGGTGCCGGCCCACGCGTAGCTGTTGACGAATGCGGGCACGGCGAGCGGGGCTGCGAGAAGGAAGGAGAGGGGCCGCGCCCACGGAAGGTCGGTGCGCTCCACCAGCCACGCAGCACCCACACCAAGGAGGAGGCAGACGGGGATGGTGAGGATCAGCAGGGCGATCGTGTTGAAGAGCAGTTCGCCGACCCGCGGGCGGAACACGAGTTCTGCCGCGGCTTCCCATCCCGTCGCAAGTGTCATCGAGACGACGAAGCCGAGGGGCACCAAGGTTGCAAGGGTCACCAACACCACCGCCGCCACCACGCCGGCCGGCGGGCGGGAACCGGTGTTCCTGCCCGCCGTCGTGCGGATCTTCCCGGCCCAGGTCATGGGCGACGCTGCAGTTCCGACGCTGCAGTCTGCCTCAGAGCAGTCCGGCCGAGGTCATGAGCTCCACGACTTTCTCACCGTTGAGGTCGGCTGGATCGATGGCCGGTGCCTCAAGTTCCTCGAGCGGTACAAGCCCTTCGCGCGGCGCCACGTCAGCACTGATGGGGTATTCGTAGTCGCTGCCCGTGCTCAGGGTTTCCTGGCCCTCCTTGCTGGTGATGAATTCAAGGAACGCGTTCGCGGCAGCCGGGTTGTCGGAGGACTCCAGCACTCCCGCACCGGAAACCGAGACGAAGGCTCCTGCGTCCTCACCCTTGAAGTAGTAGGGAGCCACATTGCTGCTGTTCTCGCCGGTGCCTGCCTGGTCCGCGGTGTAGTAGTAGTGGTAGATCACTGCCGCATCGACCTCACCGGAGTTCACTGCCTTCATCGCGGCACCGTTCTTGGGGTAGATCTTCGCGCTGTCCTTCATGGCGCCGAGCCAGTCGGCGGTGGCTTCCTCGCCCTCGACGTCGAGCATCGCCGAGACGATCGCCTGGAAGTCGGCGCCCCCTGCCGCAGCGCCCCATCGGCCCGACCACTCCGGGTCCGCCAGGTCCAGCAGCGACTCCGGAAGGTCGGCCTCGGGAACCTTCTCCGGGTTGTACACGAAGAGGGTGGACCGTGCCGCAACGCCGGCCCACTTGTTGGTGGACGGGCGGTATTCCTCGGGAACGTTCTGCTCCGTTTCCTCCGTGAGGTCGGAAAAGAGGCCCGCGTTCTCCACCTGCGTCATGGCTGGTGAGTTCTCGGTGATGAACACGTCCGCGGGCGAGCGCTCGCCTTCCTGGAGGATCTGGTTGCTCATTTCCGTATCGCTGCCCTGGCGGAGTGTGACCTCGACGCCGGTCTGCTCCGTGAATTCATCGACCCACGCCTGGGTCATCGACTCATGCTGTGCGTTGTACACGGTGATCTCGCCGCTGATCCCGGCCGGCTCCGCTGACGCGGGGCCGGTTGACGGAGCGGTTTCGGCGGCCGGCTCGGTGCCACCACCGCATGCGGTGGTGGTGAGGAGGAGGGCAGTTGCCAGCACTGCTGAGCGGGCCGACGTGGAACGGAGCTTCATTGGAGCCTTTCAAAGGACATTACCGGGCAGGGTGGGGCCTGACGGCGGAACGGGTGCTGGTGCCCGGGGAACGGTGCGCCAGGTAAGCCTTGCCTAAGAAGTTCTCGGCAATACCGAAAGTGTCGCACGTCTCCGGAAATTAGTCACATTCCTGTGTCGTTATTATGCGCGGGGCCTGCCGCTTGGACCCGTGCGGCGGCCTCGAAGATCATCCAGGCCTGGAGCTGGGTCGACAGGCTGACGGGCTTGGAGCCCTGCCCGTTGCTCCCTGGCGGGAACACCGAGGAATTCCGCGCGCTGCCGGGGGAGCGGCGCCTCCAGAGTGCATCGGAGGTTGCGTCGAGGAGTTCGACGGCCGCCCGGACGGCGTCACCGGCCAGGCCCGGGGTGTGCGCCGCCAGCGCGAGGTACCGAGCCAGGATGCCGGTGAAGAGCCCGGCGTCGCCCCCGGCGGTCATGCGCAGTACGCCAGCACTGTCGGCCAGGTGAGCCTTGACCGCGTGGATCAGGCCGGCGGCTTCGGCCAGGTGCTCCCGGCCTCCCAGGGTCACGAGCGCGCCGAGGACCGTCCCCTGGTTGTAGGTGTGGATAGCGTGGACAATCGTGCCGGAAGCCGGCGTATCAGGGTCGGCCCGAACGCCGTCGAAATACAGTCCGGTCGCGCCGTCCCGGAGGTTCTCCCTCAACCAGGTCATCAGGTCGGTAGCCCGCTCCTGTTCGCCGGAACGCGCGAAGTACAGCGCGGCGGGCGCCGTCGTCGCCGTGTTCTTGTAGTCCCGTGTCGTATTCCAGAAAACCCCACCGCCGAGCTCGGCGGTGTGCGCCGAGCGAAGCGCGTTTTCGAGGGGTGTGATACCGGTGCCGCGCCATCGTCGTCCGGCTGCTGTGGATGCTGCCTCGAGGCGCTGGAGAGCGAGCGCGAGCCAGGCCATGTCGTCGTAGTAGGAGTTCGTCCAGTGCAGGCCGTTCCGCACCCAGATTCCGCGCGCGAGCCGGGATGCCCGCCGCAGGGCCACGGCGGCCTCTCCCGGGTCACTTTCCGCCAGGCGTTCGTACTGGTCGATCAGGCAGTCCATATAGTGTGCCTGCCACCAGTAATGCCAATGGCCGCGCAGGCCGACGGGGTGCGGGAAGGCAACCGCTGCGAGCCGCGTTCCCGGTAGCCCGAGGGAACGCCCGCCGAAAATCGCCTCCACGCTTGCGGCGGCAAAGCGCGCCCTCGATGCGGGATCGGGCCGGGCGGGAGGCACAGTGAGCATAAAACCACCCTAGCGAAGGGTGGTGCGGCCGGTCTTGAGCAGATTGCTCAATCCCATGGCCGCTGGATGCGCTATGCCGTACGTCACAGTACTCTGGCGTTGGCATCCGGAATTCCCGGAGCGCAGCATCATTCGCATAAAGGACGGCCTTCCATGGACATCGCAGGCTCAGTGGCACTGGTGACAGGGGGTGCGTCGGGTCTCGGACGGGCGACCGCGGAAAGATTGCTCGACGACGGTGCTTCCGTGGTTCTGGTGGACCTGCCGCACTCGGCGGGTGCTGACCTGGCGGCAGGGCTGGGCGCGCGTGCCCGCTTCATCGGGGCCGATGTGACCGACGAAGCCCAGGTGCAGGCGGCGATCCGGGCCGCCGGCGAACTGGGACCGCTGCGGGTGCTCGTGAACTGTGCCGGCATCGCCACTCCGGGAAAGGTTCTTGGCCGGGACGGCGTCCTGCCCCTCGCCGACTTCGCCCGCGTCATCAACGTCAACCTCATCGGAACCTTCAACGTCATCCGGCTCGCGAGCGAGGCGATGGCCGCCATCGAGCCCGTGCGTCCCGCAGGCGGCTCCGACGAGCGCGGCGTCATCATCAACACCGCCTCCGTGGCAGCATTCGACGGGCAGGTCGGCCAGCCCGCCTACTCGGCGTCGAAGGGTGCCGTCGCTGCGATGACGCTACCGATCGCCCGGGAGCTCGCGAGGTACCTGATCCGTGTGGTCACCATTGCGCCGGGCATTTTCGAAACCCCCATGATGGCGGGACTGCCACAGGAGGCGCAGGACTCCCTCGGCCGCCAGGTGCCGCACCCCTCGAGGCTCGGGAAACCCGGAGAGTATGCGGCGCTCGTCGCGCACATCGTCCAGAACCAGATGCTCAACGGCGAGACCATCCGGCTCGACGGCGCCATCCGGATGGCGCCGAAATGATGGACGATCTTCCCTCCGCGGATTTCCTCGGCTTTGAATCCCTCCTCACCAAGCCGGAGCGCGACAAGCTGCAGGACGTTCGCGACTTCCTTGCCAAAGAGGTTGCCCCGCAGGCCGTCGAATGGTGGAACCGCGCCGAGTTCCCGCACGAGATCCTTCCCAAACTCGCTGCACTGCAGCTCAGTACCCCGGTTCACCAGGGCTACAGCCACCTTTTCGGCGGAATGGTGATCGCGGAAATGACACGGGCCGACACCTCGCTTGCCACCTTCTTCATGGTTCACCATGACCTGTTCGTCGAAGCCCTGCATGCGTTCGGGTCCGAGGACCAGAAAACGCGTCTCCTGCAGGACGCGATGGACCTGCGCATCACGGGGGCCTTCGCGCTCACCGAGCCGCAGCACGGGTCCGACGTCGCCGGAGGCATGGCCACCACCGCTACGCGGGTGGGGAACGAGTGGGTCATCAACGGGGCGAAGCGCTGGATCGGCAACGGCACCTTCTGCGATTACATGCTGCTGTGGGCGCGGGACGCGCAGACGCAGGGTATCCGGGGGTTCATCCTCGACGCGACCCTTCCCGGGGTGACACGCACCCGCATCGACAACAAGACGGCGCTGCGTACAGTCCAGAACGCTGATATCACGCTCGACGCCGTTCGGGTTTCCGAGGCCGACAGGTTCGCCGGGATCTCGAGCTTCTCCGATACGCGGGAACTGCTGCGCGGCTCACGCATCCTCGTGGGCTGGCAGGCGGTGGGCCAGCAGCTCGCCGCGTTCGACATCGCCCGTCAGTATGCGCTGGAACGTCACCAGTTCGGGCGCCCGATCGGGAGTTTCCAGCTGGTGCAGGACCAGTTGGTCACGATGCTCGGCAACGCCACGGCAAGCCTGGCCATGATGGTGCGGGTGGCGCAGATGCAGGACGAGCAGCAGTCGAGGGTAAGTGGGGTCGAAAAGGCCCAGGCGGAACACCCCGGAGCGGGTATGCCGCAGGCCGCGCTCGCCAAGGCGTACACCACCGCGCGCATGCGTGAGACGGTGGCACTGGGCCGCAATATCCTCGGCGGCAACGGCATTGTGACCGACTACGGTATGGCCAAGGTCTTTGCCGATGCGGAGGCCGTCTATACCTATGAGGGTTCCTACGAGATCAACTCGTTGATCGTGGGCCGTGCAATCACCGGGATCTCAGCCTTCGCCTGACGTGTGCAGCCCGCTGGCGCGCCCGCGGGGACCGCAGGCGTACGGGCGAAGGATCAGCCACTAGCGGTCGGCGTCGTCGGGCTCGCGCGTGGCGAGGAGGTCGAGGGGTTCGCGCGTGGCGTCCTGCTGAGCGCGGGTCCACCGCCGGTAGTTGTGGTCCACCTGATGCCGGCGCGATCCTGCTGAGACGAGGACCAGGAAGACGGCAAAGGCTGCGGCAAACGCCACCACCGGTGCCGTAGGTTCGCCGAAGAACCGTTCGACGGCGATCCACGTCAGTCCCCAGCAGGCAGCGAAGGCGACGGAGAGCCGTCCACGATCCGTCATGCACACCATCATGGTGCCGAGGGTCACTGCAGCAAGGCCCACCAGCGCCCAGACCAGCCCGCCCCAGCCGAAGAGGTCGGCCCGCCCGGCGGTGGCAACCGAGGCGATGTTCGCCGCTGCCGCCACGATGACCCATCCCAGGTACAGGCCGAGGGGTACGTCCACGAGCAGGCCTTCCCAGCGCGAGCGCGGGCGCGTGCGGTTCAGGATCCGCAGCGCGTACAGGAGCACGCCGAGCAGGAGCAGGATCACGCCGAGGCTGAGGGAAAGCATCGAAGCCTGCACACTCAGGATCCAGGCGACATTGAGCAGCATCGACGACGCAACCACCCAGCCGAGCCGACGCTGCCGCTTGCCGGCGCGCTGGGAGGGAAGCCACTGATAAAGGGTGAAGAGAATCAGCCCGGCGTAGATGACGCTCCAGATGGTGAACGCCCTGGATGCAGGCGCCAGCAGGGTTGCGTCCGGCGCCAGGATGCCGCCGGCGGCATCGCTGATCGACGCGCCACCGAACGCTCCGACTCCGGCGGCCGATCCTCCGATGCAGGCGATGGCCGCCAGGCTCACCGCAACCTGGCGGACTCTGTCGGGGTCCCACGAGCGGACATTCGCCGTTGTGGCGGATGCACCCCGTCGAACAAATTTTCCCGACGTGTTTCCCGCGTCCCGGACCGCCCGCGAGGCGGTTGCGGCCCCTCGTGCCGCCGTCCGGGCGGTTGCGGCCCCTGCTGCCGCAGCCCGGGCAGCGGCGCGGGTAGCGGCAGGCGTCGCTGGCTCCTGTGGGCGAACGGCACTGTCGGCACTGTCGGTGGCGGCGCGGGTAGCGGCAGGCGTCGATGGCTCCTGTAGGCGAACGGCACTGTCGGCACTGTCGGTGGCGGCGCGGTGCTCCGGTTCCCCGTTGCCCGCTTTCCCGCCGTCGTCCAGCCCAGCAGGAGGGGCGACCGACGACGTGTCAAGAGCCGCCATGCCGGGCCTGGCTGCCTTGAGCCGCTCCAGCACTCCCGGCTTGCCGCTGTGCGCGCCGCCGGCGACCGGCTTTTCCGCTTCGGTACTCCGCACGTCGGCCGCAGCCTGTGCAGCGGTAGCAGCCGCTGCGTCCGAGGGCGGCGAGGACGGCGCGTGCGGCAGCCTAAGTCCCTGGTTCTGCGGGGTGTTCATTGGTTCTTCTGACCTTCCGATGTTGTTTGACCGCGAGGACAGCAGCGGTCATTCCCCCCACCAGCGTACCGACCAGCATCCCGAGGAGGGCGCTCACCCACAGCGGCAGGCCCGTCGTGGCTCCGGTGACGTACCCCAGACCCAGCAGCCAGGCGGTCCACAGCACTGCCCCGATGGCCGTGGCGACGAGGAAGGGTTTCAGTGAAACCTCGGCAATGCCTGCGGCGGCGACACTCGCCGTGCGGCCGCCGGGAAGGAACCGGACGGCAACCAGCCCGGCGTAGGTGGGTGACTTCCCCGCCTTCTCCACGGCGCTCCGCAAACCGCGGTGCACCGAGCGCCCCCAGCGGAAGCGGTCCAGCCAGTGGGTGAGGCGGCGGCGGAAGATCAGGAACAGGGCGAGGTCGCCCAGCCAACTTGCCGTCACCGCTGTCAGAACGGCCCAGGGGAGGAACAGTGCACCGTGGGAAGCCATGGTGCCTGCCGCGATCACCATGAGTTCCGAGGGCACGATCGGGAACACTACATCCACGAAGATGACGGCGAACATGGTGAGGAAGTAGAGCAGGACTGGAATGTCGGCACCGGGCAGTTCCACAGCTCCAATGTACCGCCAGGGTACTTCAGGCGAATCCGGAAAGCTCCAGGGAAGACTCGAAGAAGGACTCGGCGCCGCTCAGGGGATCGGTGAAGGCAATGCTTTTCGCGAGAAGCTGGAGCGGCTTGTCGTAGTCGTCCGGCTGCTGGGGTTGGAGTACCGGGTAGAACGGGTCGTTCATCAGGCCGAGGCCGAGGCCGGCCATATGCAGCCGCAACTGGTGGGTCTTGCCGGTGCGGGGCTGCAGGCGGTAGCGCCCCAGCACCCCTTGCGGGGTGATGCGCTGCTCGGTCAGGCGAATCGTCGTTTCCGTGTTCGGTTCGCCCTCCACCTCCTGGGCCAGCAGGTAGGTGCGTGACTTGATGATCCTGCTGCGCACGGTCAGCGGCTCGATTCCGAGGTCCAGCTCCGGCCGGACGGGGGCAATCGCCTCGTATTCCTTGCTGATCCGGCGGTTCTCGAAGAGCAGCTGGTAGTTGCCGCGGGTTGCCGGGTTGACCGAGAACAGGAGAATGCCGGCGGTCATCCGATCCAGCCGGTGCATCGGGATGAGGTCGGGAAGCTGCAGTTGGACGCGCAGGCGCACGAGCGCGGACTCCGCAACGTACATGCCGCCCGGGGTGGTCGGCAGGAAATGTGGTTTGTCCACGACGAGCAGGTTGTCGTCCTGGTGAAGGATGGTGACGTCGACAGGGAGCCGTTGCTCGACGGGAAGTTCCCGGTAGTACCAGACAAAGGTGTGATCCGTCAGCGGAGTCTCCCGCGTCAGGACGGTCCCGCCGAGTGCGACCACCTCGCCGCGGTCGAAGCGCTCACCGATTCCCTGCGGATTCACATGATCGAAGCGGTCGAGGATGTACTCGAGCGCCGTGCCCCAGGGCCCCTCGGCAGGGAGGCGAAGACGCGTGGCGTTGACGCCGTTTCGCACGGGCAGCGGAGATTTCATCACCCGTCAAGCCTACGGGCCCACGGGCCTATGGGCCGCCGGGCTGCAGGGGGGCGGGCTGGCAATGGGGGCAGTAATAGAGGTCGCGCAGTTCCGTGTCATTGTCGCCGAGCTGTTCCAGGGTGACGGGCGTGCCGCAGCGCAGGCAACCGCGATGGGAGCGTCCATAGACCCACAGGTTGTTGCCCCTCAGCTGTCCCGTGGTCGCCCGGGTGCTGCGCAGTTTGTTCGCCTCGAGCAGCTTCTTGGCAAGCTCCACCATTCGCGGAAGATTGGGGACCCGGGATACGGGAGTCAGCGGATGAACCCCTGCCAGGAAGCAGAGCTCGCAGCGGTACACGTTGCCGATGCCGGCGAGGTTCCGCTGGTCGAGCAGTGCGAGCCCGATCGGCCGGTCGGGCTGGCTGGACAGGCGGCGCAGCGCTTCCCCGGGGTCCCAGCCAGGTCCCAGCAGGTCCGGACCCAGGTAGCCGAGGGCTTCCTCCTCGTCGGCGCGGGCGATCACGCGCAGGAAACCGAGTTCGAAGCCGACGACCACGGAGTCGCTGGTCTCGAGGATGCAGCGGGCCTTGAAGGCCGGCCGCCGCCACTTCTCCCCGCGGGCATAGACATGCCAGAGGCCCTCCATCTTCAGGTGGGAATGGATGTCCCACCCATCGCTGCCGCCGCCGCGGATGAGAAGATGCTTGCCGCGTGCCACGGCGTCCTCGACGGTATCCCCGGTGAAATCGACCGTCGCGAACCGGGGTACCCGGATATCGCACCGGGTGAGCTTTCTGCCGGCGAGGGCCTTGTTGAGCTCGCGGGCCGCGCGCCATACTGTGTCACCCTCAGGCACGGATCCTCAATCCCCTCGGAGTCGTATAGAAACCGGCCGCACCCAACGCCGTACCGGCAGTGGTTCCAAGGATCTCCCCGCCGTTCACCTTCTCCAGCGCCATCTTCTCGGCAGCACCCCGCCGGATGATCGAGACCAGGGCGGAGGCTGCTGCCTCAAGCGTCGCGGTATCCTCCGTGAACGCCAGGAGGGTCTTGCCGCCGCGTTCAACATACAGCGCCAGCGCCCCGTCCACCAGAACCACCAGGGCGCCGGCCTTGCGCCCTGCACGGTGCCCGCCGTCCGCGGAGGGCCAGGGGAGTGCGGCGCCGTAGGGGTTGGCCGGATCGGTGGCGGCCAGGGCAGTGGCCTGCAACGGGGCACGGGTTGCGCCGAGGATGTCCGACGACGTTGCCGGCTGGTTGTCGGCGCTGAAGGAGCGCAGCCGGTCCACAGTGGAAGGAACAGCGAACTGTGCGGCGCCGAGGTGCTCGATGAAGTAGCCCCGGCGGCAGCGTCCCATCTCCTCGAGGCGGGCCAGCACCTTGTACATGAGGCCGAAGCCGCCCGGGATGCCCTCATTGCCTACCGCGCCACGCGTGACCACCCCGTACCGGTCGAGCAGCAGCTCAGCCGTTGCATGGGCGTGCAGCGTCGTCTCCTCCTCAAGGGGCGGCAGGAGGTTCCACCTGCCCGCGGCCAGCGGGGGCGTGCTGCGCTGGAACCCGCCGCCGCCGTCGGACCCGGACTGCAGGCGCATCGATGCACCGGTGAGGGACTTGCCGGGAGCGCGGCCGAGGCGCCCTGCGCGCGATGACCGGGCACGTGGCGGGGCCGGACGCTGTTTGTGCGCAGTCTTTCCATTGGCCAGCAGCGCGCGCACGGGCGTGAACGTGTCGTTGCTGATCCGCCCTGCCCAGACCAGGTCCCAGAGGGCGGTCACCACCTCGGGGTCCGACGGCCCATCCTGGACGGGCAGGAGGTTTGCCAGCTGGCGCAGGAAGAAACCGCCACCGCCTCCCAGGAGCTCGAGCAGTGAGGTGTGCAGGGCGGTGGGCTCGAAGGCCGTGTCGGGCCGGAGCGTCAGTGGAGCGTTCTCGGCGAGGTGCAGCGCGATCCAGCCGTCGTTTCCCGCCAGCGATCCCGCGCCGGACCACACCACTTCACCCGTCGCGGTGAGTTCATCGAGCATCGCGGGCGAATAGTTCGCCACCCGCTGGCCGAGGACCAGTGGCTCCCACGCCGAGGCGGGGATGGGCACCCCTGACAGCTGGTCGACCACCGTCGCCACGCCGTCGAGCCCGCGCAGCCCGGAACCCACGTGCTGCCAGGCGGGCAGGAACCTGCCGTATGCCGCCGGATCCACCGGCTC
>NZ_KI914858.1:0-10744 GCF_000520555.1 Arthrobacter sp. Br18
TAAGACGAAGGGTAAGGAGCTGATGCAGGCCGTGATCGGCGCGGTCACCAACGGCGTGCCCGCCGCCCTGGTCGAGATCCGCCGGCTTGGCCGGACCCTGAAGCAACGCGCCGTCGATGTGCTCGCGTTCTTCGACCGCCCCGGCACCTCCAACGGGCCCACGGAG
Organism: Arthrobacter sp. Br18; assembly: GCF_000520555.1. GTDB lineage: Bacteria > Actinomycetota > Actinomycetes > Actinomycetales > Micrococcaceae > Arthrobacter_D. The sequence continues at coordinate 167 of NZ_KI914858.1, forward strand.
GCGATCAATGGCCGCCTCGAGCACCTCCGCGGCTCGGCCCTCGGCTTCCGTAACCTCACCAATTACATCGCCCGCAGCCTGCTCGAATCAGGCGGCTTCAGACCCCACCTACACCCTCAATTACGATGAGCCCGTTTACGCAGCATCGGAGGGACTCAGTACCGTCATCGTGGAGCGGGAGGCGCCCGGTGGCCAGGCCGGCCAGAGCGCGGCCATCGAGAACTACCTGGGATTCCCGAAAGGCCTGAGCGGCTCCGACCTCACCCAGCGCGCCATGGCCCAGGTCACCCGCTTCGGCGCCGAACTGGTGCTCGCGCAGAACGTAGCCGGCTTCGAGGCCCGGGGGCCGGTGCACGCGGTGCTGTTCGACGGTTCCGGGGAGATCGAGGCACGATCACTGATCGTCGCGACGGGGGTGGCCTACCGCCGGCTGGAGGCCACGGGCCTCGACGAGCTCAACGGTCGCGGCGTCTACTACGGCGTGGACGCCAGCGAAGCCAGCCAGTGCGAGGGCGACGACGTCTACATCGTCGGTGCCGCGAACTCGGCCGGCCAGGCCGCCCTCAACCTCTCGCGCTTCGCCCGGCGCGTGGTCCTCGTGGTCCGGGCCGGGGCGCTGGACGCAACCATGTCGCAGTACCTCGTGCAGCGGATCACCTCCTCTCCCGTCATCGAGGTGCGGTACCGGAGCGAGATCGTGGAGGCCCGCGGCGACGGGCACCTGGAAAGCCTGACGATTGCCGACCGGGACTCCAGCGGTACCGAAGAGGTGTCAACAAGTTGGCTCTTCGTCTTCATCGGTGCGTCGCCGCGCACCGGGTGGCTGGGGCCCGGTGTCGTCCGCGACAGGTTGGGGTTCGTCGTCACGGGACCAGACCTGCTGGCCCCGGCCCACGCCGGGTGCTGGCCGCTGGCCCGTGCTCCCCTGGCCCTTGAGACCAGCGTGCCCGGAGTCTTCGCTGCGGGCGACGTGCGGCTCGACTCGATGAAACGCGTCGCGTCGGCTGTCGGCGAAGGCGCGATGTCGGTCTACCTTGTGCACCGCTACCTGGCCACCATCTGATGCGCGTCGACGACCTGCGCGGCATCGTCCTCTTCGACGGACTGAGCGATGATCAGCTCGCCGAACTCGTGACGGCCGGAACGGAGGTGCGCATCGAGAAGGGGGTGGACCTTTTCCAGCAGGGACAGCACGCGGACCACTGGTGGGTATTGATCGACGGCGCCCTCGACCTCATCCGCCACGTGGGCCGGGAAGACAACGTGGTCGGCCGGATGAACGTGCCCGGGCGGTGGGCCGGCGGGTTCCGCGCCTGGGACGAGCACGGCGTCTATCTGGCGACCGGCAGGGGAGCAGTGGAGGGGCGGGTGCTCAGCGTCCCGGCGGAGCGGCTGCGGGCGAGCTTTCACGCCTGGTTCCCCTTCGGTGTGCACCTCATCGAAGGCCTGTACGGTACGGCGCGCAGTATCGAGTCGACGGTGCGCCAGCGGGAGGCGCTCGTGACGCTGGGGACGCTCGCCGCGGGTCTCGCCCACGAGATCAACAACCCGGCAGCCGCGGCGACCCGCGCGGTCGATGCTCTGGAGGAGGCCTCCCGGCTGTTGCTCTCCTCCCTCGGAAGGCTGGCGCACAACGGGGTCTCCGCAGCCCGGTTCGTCGCCCTGGAGGCCCTCCTGGCCGAGGTGGGGCCGCCGGGCCCCGCGCCGGACCCGCTTGCGCTCGCGGACCGGGAGGAAGCCCTCTCGGAGTGGCTTTCCGGTCATGGAGTGGAACGGGGCTGGCTGCTCGGTCCGACGTTCGCCGCGGCCGGTGTGGATATCGCGTGGTGCGAGCGGGCCGAGGCGCTGCTCGGGCAGGCCGACCTGGAACCGGGCCTCGAGTGGATGGCCGGCACGTTGTCCGTGGCGGCGCTGCTCGGCGAGGTCAAGGAGTCGACGCGGAGGGTGTCCGAGCTCGTTGCCGCGGTCCGGTCGTACTCCCAGATGGACCGCGGGTCGCTGCAGAACATCGACGTGACCGAGGGTCTGGAGAGCACCCTGGTCATGCTGGGGCACAAACTGCGGGACGGCGGTGTGCAGGTGGTGCGGAATTACGGTGTGGGTGTGCCCCGGGTGGACGCCTACGCGGGCGAGCTCAACCAGGTGTGGACCATTCTCATGGACAACGCACTCGATGCGATGGGCGGTACCGGCACCCTCCGGATTGCCACCTCGACCGACGGCGGGGCGGTGATGGTCGAGATCGGCGACACCGGTCCGGGTATTCCTCCGGAGGTGGCCCGACGCGCGTTCGAAGCGTTCTACACCACGAAGGAGGTCGGCAAGGGTACCGGGCTGGGCCTCGACATCGCCCGCCGCATCGTGGTCGAGCGCCATGCGGGCACCATCGAGATCGAGTCCCGGCCGGATGAGACGGTCCTCCGGGTGACGATCCCCGTCCGGGCAGGATGATCCGGCATCCTTCAGTCCATTGGCGTGCCCAGCGCTTCCTCGGCGGCCGAGACCAGGGAGCCGTTGTCGACCAGGACCCGCGCGGCTTCGATTTCCGGTGCGAGGTAGCGGTCGGTCCCCGGACCCTGGACGACGCCGCGGAGTACGGCCCGCACCGCCCGGATGGGGGCCGAACTGCGGGAGGTGGCCAGTCCGCCGTCGCGCATGTCCAGCGCCCGCGCCGCGGTGAGGATCTCGATCGCGAGGACCCGCGTGAGTCCGTCCAGGGCGCGACGCAGCTTCAGGCCGGCGGCCCACCCCATGGAGACGTGGTCCTCCTGCATGGCCGAGGACGGGATGGAGTCCACCGAGGCGGGGTTGGCGAGGCGCTTGAGTTCGGAGACGATTCCGGCCTGCGTGTACTGGGCGATCATGTGGCCCGAGTCCACCCCGGGGTCGTGCGCGAGGAAGGCGTTGAGGCCGTGGCTGCGGGCCGTGTCGAGGAAGCGGTCAGTGCGGCGTTCGCTCATGGATGCCACGTCGGCCACGGCGATAGCGAGGAAGTCCAGGACGTAGCCCACGGGCGCGCCGTGGAAATTGCCGTTTGATTCGATGCGGCCGTCCCGGGTGATGACGGGGTTGTCGATCGCCGAGCCGAGTTCGATCTGCGCAACGCTTCGCGCATGGGCGAGAGTCGCCCGGGCGGCGCCATGCACCTGCGGTGCGCAGCGGAGCGAATACGCGTCCTGGACGCGCGTGAAGCGGTGGCGGCCGGTCTCCGACGTCAGCTCCTGAAGAATGAGGGGCGAGTCCTGCAGGAGGGCCCGGATGTTCGCCGCCGAGTCCCGCTGTCCCGGGTGCGGGCGCAGTGCGTGGAGGTCGGCGCCGAACACCGCGTCGGTGCCGAGGAGCCCCTCGACGCTCATCGCGGCCGCGAGGTCCGCCGTCTTCAGCAGCAGATGCAGGTCTGCCGAGGCGAGGACCAGCATGCCGAGCATTCCGTCGGTGCCGTTGATGAGGGCGAGCCCTTCCTTCTCGCGCAGTTCGACGGGAGCGATGCCCGCCGTCTCCATGGCCTCGGCGGCGGGCACGGGTTCGCCGTCACCCGTACGGACGTAGCCCTCGCCCATCAGCGCGAGGGCCACGTGGGAGAGCGGTGCGAGATCGCCGGAGCAGCCGAGGGAGCCGTATTCGCCGACGACGGGCGTGATGTCAGCATTCAGCATCGCGGCATAGGTCTCGGCGACCACGCAACGTACACCGGTGCGCCCGGTGGCCATGGTCGAGAGCCGGCCCAGCATGAGTCCGCGCACCACCTCGCGGTCCACTTCGGCGCCCGAGGACGCCGCATGGCTGCGGATGAGGCTCCGCTGCAGCTGGGTGCGCTGGTCGAGGGGAATGTGTTTCGTGGCCAGCGCCCCGAACCCGGTGGACACCCCGTAGTGCGGGGTGTCGTCGTCGACCAGCGCATCGATGACCAGCCGGGACGCCGTCATCGCCTCCAGCGCGTCCGGTGTCAGTTCTACCCGGCGCCCGTGCCGCGCGATCGACACCACCTGTTCCAGGTGAAGGGGCCCGGTGCCCAGGGGGACCGGGGGGAACGTCGTGGAATGCCTCAATGTCTACCCTTGCCATTAGCTGAAAATACAGTTTCAATAAGTGAAATACAAAGTGCTCGACAACGCAAGAGGAGACGTGCCGTGGCCGAATCATCCACCCGCACGGTGGAACGCGCCCTGGTGTTGCTGGGGGCGGTGTGCGACGGCGGTTCGCTGACCCTGGCCGACGCCTCCCGCAGGGCGGGCCTCTCCGCCTCAACCGCCCTGAGGCTGCTGCGCACACTCGAATCAACAGGTTTTGTGCGCCGGGATTCCGTCGGCAGCTTCCGTCCGGGGCTGCGAGTGGTCCAGCTCGGGGCACTGGCCCTCAGCTCCGAATCCCTCGTCTCCCTGGCCGAGACGTCCCTCGACCGGCTCGTCGAGCTCACCGGGGAATCCGCCTACCTGAGCGTCCCGTCCCACGACGGCGAAAGCGTCTACCTCGCCATGCGTGAGGGAACGCATTCGGTGCGCCATGCCAGTTGGGTCGGCCGCAGCATCCCGCTGTCGGGAACAGCCGTCGGGGCCGTGCTGACGCGCCCGGTCCCTGCAGAGAACTTCGTGGTGGTGCGGAACGGCGTCGAGACGGACGTCACCGCCATCGCTGCTCCGGTGTCACCCGGCGGCCGCGCCGTCGCCGCCCTCAGTGTCGTGGTGCCGAGCTACCGTATCAGCGAGGCCGAAGCGCGGGCAGTCGGTGCGCTGGTGGCCCGTGAGGCATCCGGACTGCTCCAGGCCGCACCCGATCCCGGTGCCCCCTCCATTCCCGATGCCATCTCCCTTCCCTTCAGTCACGGCGATCCGGCCGGTCCAACCCCAGGAGAACTCGCATGACCGCTCGCATATCCCCGGCTCCACCTGCAGCCCCCGCTCCGGCTCCTGTCCCGCACCCCGGCGCGCCCGCCGCCCCGGCCACCTTCACCCAGCACGATCCGTCGCGTTCCATCCGGGCTCCCCGCGGCACCGGGCTGCGCGCCAGGAGCTGGCAGACCGAGGCGCCGCTGCGCATGCTCATGAACAACCTGGATCCCGAGGTCGCGGAGCGGCCCGAGGACCTCGTCGTGTACAGCGGGACGGGTCGCGCGGCCCGGAGCTGGGAGGCCTACGACGCCATCGTGCGCTCACTGGAGTCCCTGGACGACGACGAGACGCTCCTCGTCCAGTCCGGGAAGCCCGTGGGAATCTTCCGCACCAACCCCTGGGCGCCGCGCGTGCTGATCGCCAACTCCAACCTCGTGGATGACTGGGCCACGTGGCCCGAATTCCGCCGCCTGGAAGCCGAGGGGCTGATGATGTACGGCCAGATGACGGCCGGCTCGTGGATCTACATCGGCACTCAGGGGATCCTTCAGGGAACCTTCGAGACCTTCGCCGCGATCGCCGACAAGCGCTTCGGGGGCACCCTCGCCGGAACGCTCACCCTCACCGCTGGCTGCGGTGGCATGGGCGGAGCACAGCCCCTGGCCGTCACCCTGAACGGCGGAGCAGTGCTGATCGTCGACGTCGACGAGGCCCGCCTGCGCCGCCGCGTGGCCAAGCGGTACCTCGACGTCGTCGCCGGCTCGCTGGACGACGCCGTGGAGCAGGTGCTCGCGGCGAGGGCCGCCAGGCGCCCGTTGTCCGTGGGAGTGGTGGGCAACGCCGCCGTCGTCCTGCCTGACCTGCTCCGCCGGGGGCTCGACGCCGACATCGTCACCGACCAGACGTCGGCCCACGACCCGCTGAGCTACCTGCCCGTCGGCATCGGTCTGGACGAGTGGGACCGCGTCGCGAAGGCGGATCCGGAGGGTTTCACCCGAAAGGCGCAGGCCTCGATGGCACTGCACGTCGAGGCCATGGTCGGGTTCCGGGACGCGGGAGCGGAGGTGTTCGACTACGGGAACTCCATCCGCGACGAGGCCCGCCAGGGCGGGTATGAGCGGGCGTTCGACTTTCCCGGCTTCGTCCCCGCCTACATCCGCCCGCTGTTCTGCGAGGGGATGGGCCCGTTCCGGTGGGTCGCGCTGTCCGGGGATCCCGCCGATATCGCTGTCACCGATGCCGCGCTCAAGGACCTCTTTCCCGACAACGCCCACCTGCACCGCTGGCTCGACGCCGCTGCCGAGCACGTGGAATTCGAGGGGCTTCCGGCACGGATCTGCTGGCTCGGCTACGGCGACCGGGCGAAGGCCGGACTGCTGTTCAACCGGCTCGTCGCCGAGGGCAGGGTGTCGGCGCCGATCGTCATCGGCCGCGACCACCTGGACTCGGGGTCGGTCGCCTCGCCCTACCGCGAGACCGAGGCCATGGCCGATGGCTCGGACGCCGTCGCCGACTGGCCGCTGCTCAACGCACTGCTCAACACATCCTCCGGGGCCACCTGGGTGTCCATCCATTCCGGCGGGGGTGTCGGGATCGGTCGGTCCCTCCATGCGGGCCAGGTGTCGGTGGCGGACGGCACTGACCTCGCGGCGCAGAAGCTGGAGAGGCTGCTGACCAACGACCCCGGCATGGGCGTCATCCGCCATGCCGACGCCGGTTATCCGCGGGCCGTCGAGGTTGCCGCGGAGCGTGGCGTCCGGATTCCTTTGCAGGGTTGACGAAACCCCATTGGCCCGTCCGCTAGCCTTGATCCGCATGCCCGTGCCACACCCGTGCCACACCCGTCCCGCACCGTTCTGCACCCATTCCGTATCGCGTCCCGCATCCTCACTTCGATCCCGGAGGCTCCCATGGATTCCGTCTCAGCCCTTCTCGACTCCATCGCCGACGTCGGGCGGGATGCCTTCCGCGGAGGGTACTCCCGCGGTGTCTACACCGGCGCCGAACTCACCCTGCGGGAATGGTTCGCAGAGGAAGCACGACGCCGGGGGCTGGCCGTCGAGACGGACCGCAACGGCATCCTGTGGGGCTGGTGGGACGCGGGGGAGGGTGGACGTGCCGGCGCCCTCGTCACGGGCAGCCACCTCGACTCGGTTCCCGGGGGAGGCGCCTATGACGGGCCGCTCGGGGTCACCTCGGCGCTTGCCGCCGTGGATCTCCTCCGTGCGCGCGGCGTCCGGCCGAACCGCTCGCTCGCCGTCGCCGTCTTCCCCGAGGAGGAGGGATCCCGCTTCGGCGTCTCCTGCCTTGGGTCGAGACTCCTCACCGGCGCCATCGACGCTGACGCCGCCCGCAACCTGACCGATGCCGACGGCGTCACGTTTGCGGAGGCTTCCCGGGCAGCCGGTATCGACCCGGCCCATCTGGGCCGGGATGACGGAACGCTGGCGAACATCGGCGATTTCGTCGAACTCCACGTGGAGCAGGGCAGGGGACTGATCGACCTGGACTCCGCCGTCGCCGTCGGGTCGACGGTCCTCGGCCACGGCCGCTGGCGCCTGTCGGTATCCGGGCAGGGCAACCACGCCGGCACCACGCTGATGGCCGACCGCGCGGACCCGATGATTGCCGCAGCGCAGATCGTGCTCGCTGTCAGGAGCGTTGCGCGGGCCGAGGACGGCGCGCGCGCCACGGTCGGCCGGCTCCAGCCTGTCCCAGGAGGGACGAATGTGATCGCCTCGAGGGTGGACCTGTGGCTCGACATCCGGCACGAGGACGACGCCGTCACCGCCGCCCTCGTCGAGAGGATCCACGGGAAGGCGCAGATGGCCGCGGCGTTCGAGGGCTGTTCGGTGAACCTCACGGCGGAGTCGCGCAGCGGGACCGTCTCCTTCGACCCTGCCCTCCAGCGGACCCTGCAGAACTCGCTGAAGGGCGCGCCCCTCCTGCCTACGGGCGCCGGTCACGACGCCGCAGTGCTCTCGGGCCTTGTCCCGGCAGCGATGCTCTACGTCAGGAACCCCACCGGCGTCAGCCACTCACCCGAGGAATTCGTGGAGCGCGACGACGCCGACGCCGGAGCCGCCGCGCTGGCCGACGTGCTCGAGGATCTCCTGTGACACCAGCCGGTGTCGCCGTCTGGTGCGAGTATGCCTGGCTCGGCGCCGAGGGGGTCTGTGACTCGGTGCGGATCGAGGTGGATGCATCCGGGATCGTCGCCTCGGTTCTCCCCGGCGTCCGGGCGCAATACGGAGACCTCCTGCTCGACGGGGTCGTCTTCCCCGCGGCAGCCAACGCCCACTCGCATACCTTCCACCGGGTACTGCGGGGGCGCACGCACGACGGACTCGGCAGCTTCTGGTCCTGGCGCGAGAAGATGTACCGTGCGGCGGATGCCCTGACGCCCGACAACTACGAGGAGTTTGCCACCGCCGTCTATGCCGAAATGGTGGTGGCGGGCTGGTCAAGCGTCGCCGAATTCCACTACGTCCACCACCAGCCGGACGGCAGGGCCTACGACGGTGCCGACCGTCACGCCGTGGAGCTCGCGCTCGGCAGGGCGGCCGTCCGTGCGGGGATCCGTCTCACCCTGCTCGACACCTGCTACCTTGCCGGGGGCTTCGGTGAGCCGCCCGGCTCTTCGCAGCAGCGCTTCGCCGACCCCGACGCCTCCGCGTGGCTGGCACGCCTGGCCGATCTCCGGCGCACGTTCGCCACCACGTTCCACCCGGACCAGGTGAGTGTCGGTGCTGCGATCCATTCAGTGCGGGCAGTGCCGGAGGAGGCGCTGGCCGTGATCGCCCGCAAACTACCCGCCGATCTTCCGCTGCATATCCACCTCTCCGAGCAGCCCGCGGAGAACGAGGACTGCCTGCGGTCAACGGGACTCACACCCACCGGCCTCCTGGCCCGCCACGGGCTGCTGACGGACCGGCTCTCAGTGGTCCACGCGACGCACCTGACAGCCGAGGACATCCGCCTGCTCGGCGACGCCGGGGTGAGCGTTGTCCTCTGTCCCACCACGGAGGCCGACCTCGCCGACGGAATCGGCCCGGCCCACGAGCTGGCGGCCGCCGGATGCCGGCTTGCCCTCGGCACCGACCAGCACGCAGTGATCGACCCGTGGCTCGAGATGCGGGCGCTCGAATACGGCGAGCGCCTGAAAAGCGGCCGGCGCGGCTCCTTCACTCCCGAGTTCCTGCACTCGATCGCATCGGAGGGCGGAGCGTCGTCCCAGGGCAGGCCGGGCCCCGGAATTCACCCCGGATCAGCCTGCGACCTCATGGCGGTCGACCAGCGCAGTACCCGCACGGCCGGCTCCCACTGGGGGCAACTCGTCTTCTCCGCGACCGCGCAGGACGTCACCGCCGTCGTCGTCGGGGGACACCTGGTGGCCCGCCACGGTGTTCACGAAACCCTCGGGAACCCGGCGGGCCTTCTTTCCTCAGCCATCGCCCGTCTCGACGCGGCGGCCACAGCGCAGAACCCCGCCGGCGAGCCCGGCCACCGGTTCACCCATCCCTGGGAGCGTTCCTGATGTCACTGCTCATCACCAACATCGGCGAGCTGATGACCCAGGACCCCGAACACCGGGTCCTGCAGGGCGCCGCCGTCGTCCTCGAGGGCGAGCGCATCAGCTGGGTGGGGCAGGCCGGGAAGGCTCCGGCTGCGGACTCCGTGCACGATGCCGGCGGTCGGGGCGCGTTGCCGGGGTGGGTGGACAGCCACACCCACCTGGTCTTCGCAGGAGACCGGACCGCCGAGTTCGAGGCGCGGATGGCGGGAGCTGACTATGCCGCCGGAGGGATCGCCGTCACCTCGCGGGCCACACGCGAGGCCGCCGACTATGAGCTCACCCGGCTGCTGCTCGGACGGGTAGCGGAGGCACACGCGGGGGGCACCACCTATCTGGAGACAAAGACCGGGTACGGCCTCGATGTGGAGCACGAAGCCCGCAGTGCACGGATCGCGGCAGGCGTGGTGGACGAGGTGACCTTCCTCGGAGCGCACCTCGTCCCGGACGGCATCGAACCGGAGGCCTACACCGCACTCGTCTGCGGCCCCATGCTCGACGCCGTCCTGCCCTACGTCCGGTGGGCCGATGTGTTCTGTGAGCGTGGTGCCTTCACCCCGGAGCAGAGCCGTGCCGTGTTGAACGCCTGCCGCGACGCGGGGCTCGGACTGCGGGTGCACGGCAACCAGCTCGGACCCGGCGAAGGCGTGGCGCTCGCCGTGGAGTTCGGGGCGGCAAGCGTGGACCACGTCAACCACCTCGTTCCCACGGACATCGACGCGCTCGCCGCTTCCTGGAGCGGGTGGGAGCCGGCATCCGGGACGCTTCCGGGGACCGTCGCCACCTGCCTGCCCGCGTGCGATCTTTCGACCCGCCAGCCGCTCGCCCCGGCGCGGGCACTGCTCGACGCCGGCGTACCGGTGGCGCTCGCCAGCAACTGCAACCCCGGCACGTCCTACACCAGTTCCATGGCCTTCTGCGTCACCACCGCAGTCCTGCAGATGGGGCTCAGCGTCCATGAAGCGGTACGGGCAGCCACCTACGGGGGAGCGCTGGCCCTTCGACGGGAGTCCGGGCCCGATGCCGACGGCGCACGCGCGGTCGGTTCGATCGCCGTCGGGCACCGGGCTGATGTCCAACTCCTCGACGCGCCCTCGCCCACACATCTGGCCTACCGGCCGGGAATGCCGCTGACCGGAGCGGTGTGGAGGGCCGGAATCCGGGTTGACCGGGCAG